>UGSS01000002.1:1298336-1947504 GCA_900454475.1 [Pasteurella] mairii | reverse complement strand
AACGTCGTTTCCCAAAAGAAATGCCCTTTGAGCTGATTGAAATTCCTGCTGGAAAACGTGGCAAAAATGCGGATATTAAGCGCATTTTGGATCAAGAGGGAAAAGCCATGTTGGCGGCTTGTGGTAAGGGAAAAATTGTTACCTTGGATATTCCGGGCAAGCCTTGGACTACGGAGCAACTGGCGCAACAATTGGAAGCCTGGAAAAATGACGGGCGCGATCTGTGTTTATTGATTGGCGGACCGGAGGGGTTGTCTGCTGAATGTAAAGCGGCGGCGGCGCAAAGTTGGTCGTTATCGCCACTAACCTTGCCACATCCGTTAGTGCGCGTGGTGGTGGCAGAAAGTTTGTATCGCGCTTGGTCGTTGACTACAAATCACCCTTATCACCGCGAATAATTTGAGAAACACTCCATGAACTTGAAAAAATGGCTTTCTCAACCGCCTCAAGATCCGATTCGTGACAAAAAAGCGGAGCGGAATTTGTTTGCACGTCGGGCGTTAATTTCCTTTATCGGCGTGCTGGGATTGTCTGCAATTTTGTTTACCAATTTATATCATCTTCAAGTTATTAATTACGAGACCTATCAAACCCGCTCCAACGGGAACCGCATTAAATTATTGCCTTTGCCGCCAACGCGCGGATTAATTTATGATCGTTACGGGAAATTATTGGCGGAAAACTTGACTTTTTTTGGGTTGTATATTGTGCCGGAAAAAGTGGAAAATTTAGACCGCACTTTTGAAGAGTTAAAATTGGTTGTGGGGTTAAATGCCACCGATATTGCGAATTTTCGCAAAGAACGTCGCCGATCTTCGCGTTATACGCCAATTTTGTTGAAATCAGATTTGACCGAAGAACAAATTGCTCGTTTTGCGGTTAACCAATATAAATTTCCAAGTTTAGACGTCAAACCTTATTTTAAGCGTCATTATCTGTATGGCGAACCGTTGACGCATATTTTGGGCTATGTAGCGAAACTCAACGATAAAGACGTAGAACGTTTGAAAAATAAAGATAAATACGCCGATTATGCTGGCACCTCGGATATCGGTAAATTAGGCATTGAGCGGTATTATGAGGATGAGTTGCACGGTACCGTCGGTTTTGAAGAAGTAGAAGTGAATAACCGCGGGAAAGTCATTCGTAAACTACGCGAGCAGCCGGCAGTCGCGGGGAAAAGCATTCATTTAACCATTGATTTGGAATTGCAACGTTATATTTTCAATTTATTGGGTAACCGCAAGGGAGCGGTGGTGGTGCTGGATCCGAAAGACAGTAGCGTGTTGGCGATGGTTTCCACGCCGACCTACGATAACAATTTATTTGTTGGCGGGATTTCCAGTGCAGATTATAAGCGTTTATTGGAAGATGTTAATCGTCCATTGTATAGCCGCGCGACACAAGGCGCCTATCCGCCGGCATCCACCATCAAACCTTTTATGTCGGTGGCGGCATTGCAAGAAAATGTTGTCACCCCTTCTACGACGGTGTTTGACCCAGGTTATTGGATTTTACCCGGGTCGACCAAACGCTTTAGAGACTGGAAACGCTCCGGACACGGTAACACGGATTTAAACAAGGCGATTGCGGAATCGTCAGATACGTATTTTTATCAAGTTGCCTATAATCTTGGAATTGATCGTATGTCGGCTTGGATGAAGCGTTTTGGCTTTGGTGAACCAACTGGTATTGATATTTTAGAAGAAACTTCCGGTATTATGCCAACGCGCGATTGGAAACAGAAAAAATATAAAAAACCTTGGGTACAAGGTGATACAATTTCAATTGGTATTGGGCAGGGATATTGGATTGCTACGCCTTTGCAGGTTGCCAAGGCTCTCGCCATATTGCTCAATAACGGTAAGATCAACACACCTCATCTGATGCACTATATTGAAGGCGATCAAATTGTATATTACAAAGACCCTTTATTATATGAGGATATTAACGAGCCTAAACAAGCTTTTTGGGATATAGCGAAACGTGGTATGTTTAATGTGGTTAATGCTGCGAATGGGACGGGGCGGAAACTGTTCTTAGGTACGAATTTTCATGTCGCCGGTAAATCTGGAACTGCACAAGTATTTAGCTTGAAAGAAAATCAGACATATAATGCTGGCAATTTGGTAAAAGAATTGCATGATCATGCTTGGTTTATCGGCTATGCGCCCTATGAAAATCCTAAGATGGTAGTAGCGGTGATCTTGGAAAATGCCGGTGGTGGCGGTAGTAATGCTGGGCCTGTAGTACGTAGTATTATGGAGTATTATTTGAATATTCGATTACCAGAAGTTAGTCGGCAACAAGCGGACAAACAAAAAGGAGAGGCTCCATAATGGAGGAGAAAAATAGTTGGCTTTTTTTGTGGCGACGATTACATATTGATTTTTGGCTATTTCTCGGCTTAGTGGTGATTTCCGGATTGGGATTAGTGGTGTTATACAGCGCCTCCGGCGGCAACGAAAATATGTTTAAAAATCGTCTTATCCAAGTCGCTTTAGGTTTTAGCGTGATGTTGGTGATGGCACAATTTCCACCTAAATTTTATCAACGGATTGCTCCTTATTTATTTGGAATGGGAATTATTTTGTTAATTTTGGTGGATTTAATCGGTTCGATTAGTAAAGGGGCGCAACGCTGGCTAGATTTAGGCATATTTCGTTTTCAACCTTCTGAAATTGTGAAGTTATCTGTGCCTTTGATGGTGGCGAGTTATTTGGGAAAACGTACGTTACCGCCGAGTTTAAAAGATACCTTTATCGCCTTATTGCTGATTATTGTGCCAACATTATTGGTGGCAATTCAGCCGGATTTGGGAACCTCCATTTTAGTCAGTGCTTCAGGGGTTTTTGTGGTTTTCCTTGCGGGGATGAGTTGGTGGCTGATTTCGGCGGCGATAGTTGCTTTGGCGGCATTTATTCCGATCATGTGGTTTTATTTAATGCATGATTATCAACGCACGAGGGTGTTAACTTTGCTCGATCCGGAAAAAGATCCGTTGGGCGCCGGTTATCATATCTTACAATCAAAAATTGCCATCGGTTCAGGTGGCATTTGGGGCAAAGGTTGGATGCAAGGCACCCAATCACAGCTGGAGTTTTTGCCGGAACCGCATACGGATTTTATCTTTGCGGTATTAAGTGAAGAATATGGTATGATTGGTTTTTGTATTTTAATGGCGATTTATATTTTTATTGTTTCTCGTGGGCTGATGATTGGCGTTAATGCGCAAAATGCCTTTGGGCGTACCTTGGTTGGTGCTTTGATTTTAATTTTTTTCGTATATGTGTTTGTTAACGTTGGGATGGTGAGCGGCATTTTGCCGGTAGTAGGTGTGCCGCTGCCTTTGGTGAGTTATGGCGGAACCTCGTTTGTTACATTGATGGCGGGATTTGGCTTGATTATGTCTATTCATACCCACAAAGAGCATTTTTTTAAGGGAACTAAATAATATTGCCACAATCATAGTTAGATGCTATTTATATTTTTACTTAATTTAACCTAGAGACTATTTTTATGAGATTAACCAAAACAGTGAAATTTTTGACCGCACTTTTAGTCAGTGCTATCGCTGTGTCGGCTAATGCCCAAACAACAAAGAAGCATTATGGTATTCAAGGTCCTAAGCTGATACCTCAAACTGCCACAACTAAAACCCATACTTATCAAGTTAAAGGAAAAACATATACCACTAAAAGTAGCAAAAACGCGAAAAATTATAGCAAGGAAGGGATTGCCAGTTATTATCACAAAAAATTTACTGGACGTAGAACCGCCAGTGGCGAACCCTACCGTCCAACACGTTATACCGCTGCACATAAAACCCTTCCGTTAAATTCCTATGCGTTGGTGACAAATTTGCGTAACAATCGTAAAGTCATTGTACGAATTAACGATCGCGGTCCGTTTTCCAATAAACGCATTATTGATTTATCTTATGCTTCCGCCAAAGAAATCGGCATTATTGGTAGCGGTCTTGGAAAGGTACGTATTGAGGCGTTACACGTTGATCGTAACGGAAAGATTTCCGGTCCAGCAGCAGAAGTGTTAGCTAAATCGGCAAAAACCAAAGAAGCGGCGCAGCGGATTGATAATGCTGCTATTTCCCATTGGGCAAAAGAAAAGGCAAGTAAACAAAGCGGTTATAAATTGCGTATGCTGAATGTGAGTAATAAAAAACAGGCGGAGCAATTGATCGACCAATTAGCGTTAGAAAATGTTAAAGCCGAAATTTCCCAAAACGGAGCCAAATACGATATTCATTTTGGACCAGTGAAAAGCCAAAATGAGATCAATCAACTGAAAGCACAGTTGAAAAAACTGAACCAAGCCAAACAACTTATTGTGTATAGTGATAACTAAATATAGGATTTTTAGATGTTAAACAACGTATTCAAAAAAACCAAAATAGCTTTTGTTGCCGGATTATTATCTTTGCCAACCTTAACCATGGCGGAAGATATGCAATATGGTATTGCTGCACCTGAATTGAACGCTCAAACGTTCGTTTTAATGGATTATAATTCCGGTGCGGTATTGGCGTCGTTAAACCCGGATCAACATCAATATCCGGCGTCCTTAACCAAAATGATGACAAGCTACGTGGTGGGGGATGCGTTAAAGCAGGGCAAAATCCATAATGATGATTTAGTAACGATTGGCGAGAGTGCTTGGGGTAAAAATTTCCCGGGCTCGTCCAAAATGTTCTTAAACCTTAACCAACAAGTGTCAGTGTCTGATTTAAATCGCGGTATTATTGTGGTGTCGGGAAATGATGCGACCGTAGCAATGGCAGAACACGTTTCCGGCTCCGAGGCGGCATTTATCGATCAAATGAATAAATTTGTGGCTCAGTTCGGGTTAAAAAATACTCATTTTACCACCGTACACGGATTAGATGACGATAATCAATATTCTTCAGCGCGCGATATGGCAATTATTGGGGCTCACATTATCCGCGATTTGCCGGAAGAATATAAAATTTATGCGGAAAAAGATTTTACGTTTAATAAGATCAAACAACCAAACCGCAACGGATTATTATGGGATAAAACCATGAATGTGGACGGAATGAAAACCGGACATACCGATAAAGCCGGTTATAATTTAGTCGCATCTGCCATCAATAGTAATAATATGCGCTTGATTTCCGTTGTGATGGGCGTGCCGACTTATAAAGGTCGCGAAGTCGAAAGCAAAAAATTGTTGCAATGGGGTTTTGCGAATTTTGAAACGTTTAAAGCGTTAAGCGTGGATAAACCGATTGCGGAAGAAAGTGTATATTATGGCGATAGTGGTAAGGTGCAATTAGGTGTATTGCAAGATGCTTTTATTACCCTGCCGAAAGGTCGTCAAGCTGATGTGAAAACTCGCTATGAATTAGATAAAAAATTCTTAGAAGCACCGTTGGTCAAAGGTCAAGCGGTAGGAAAAGTGGTTTATCAATTAGATGGCAAAGACATTGCGAAAGTGAATTTGCAAGTGATGAATGATGTTAATGAAGGCGGTATTTTTGGTAAAGCCTGGGACTGGATTGTGTTAACCGTAAAAAGTTTATTTTAGGTTTTACCTTCAGCCAAGATAAGGACGCGACGATCGCGTCTTTATCCTTTTTCTGATCGCTAAAGCCAAAGTGCGGTCAAAATGACATGAGTTTTTAGGAAAAAAGATGACAACACAAAATGAGAAAATCGTTAAACTTGAAGATATTCCACAAAAACAATTAAAAGATCTGCTGGAGTTTCCTTGTTCATTTACCTTTAAAGTGGTAGGGGTAAATCGTGAGAATTTGGTGGAGGATGTGGTTGAGGTGATCAGTCGCTACGCACGCGGTGAACACGAACCTCGCCAACATATCAGCAGTAAAGGAACTTACAATTCGGTTTCTGTGGATATTTACGCGGAAGATATTGAACAAATTGAAACGCTATACAAGGAATTGGCAAAAATTGCAGGTGTAAGAATGGTGCTGTAATAGGAGGCTGTGATGCAAGATATTCCGCTGATTGTTCGTCAACTGGGTTTACAAGACTATCAAGAAATTTGGCACAAAATGCAAGATTTTACTGACACACGCGATGCCAATACGCCAGATGAAATTTGGTTGGTGCAACATCCCTCGGTATTTACTCAAGGCTCTGCCGGTAAGCCGGAGCATTTGTTGACACAAAGTAACATTCCGGTTATTCAATCCGATCGTGGCGGACAAATTACTTATCATGGTCCCGGTCAACAAATTATGTATGTGTTGATTGATGTGAAACGCCATAAAGCGCATGGTAACGAGCTAAATGTGCGCCAATTAGTGACCGCACTTGAACAATCGGTGGTAAAAACCCTAGCAGATTATGGCATCAATTCCTATCCTAAACCAGATGCGCCGGGGGTTTATGTGGATGGCAAAAAGATCTGCTCTTTGGGCTTGCGCATTCGTCGCGGCTGTTCTTTTCATGGCTTGGCGTTGAATATTGATATGGATTTATCGCCATTTCATCATATCAATCCTTGCGGTTATGCGGGCTTGGAAATGTGTCAGTTAGCCGATTTTGTCGCAAAAACAGCGGCGGATTGCGATAAAGTGGCGCCAAAATTAGTTGCATACTTTACACAATTATTAGGTTATAATAATATAACAAAAATTTAACATTTATAGGAAAAGTTGAATGAATACGCCGTTTAAAATGGAGCGTGGCGTCAAATATCGTGATGCTGCCAAAACATCGATTATTCCAGTCAAAAATATCAATCCAGATCAAGAATTACTGAAAAAACCGGAATGGATGAAAATCAAATTGCCAGCAAATTCGGCAAAAATTGACAGTATTAAAAATGGCATGAGAAGACACGGGCTGCATTCAGTTTGTGAAGAAGCCTCTTGTCCAAATTTACACGAATGTTTCAATCATGGTACTGCCACTTTTATGATTTTAGGGGCGATCTGTACGCGTCGTTGTCCGTTTTGTGATGTTGCTCATGGTAAACCGCTACCGCCGGATCCGGAAGAACCGCGCAAATTAGCAGAGACCATTCAGGATATGAAATTGCGCTATGTGGTGATTACTTCGGTGGATCGTGATGACTTACCGGATCGCGGTGCGGGGCATTTCGCCGAATGTGTGAAAGAAGTGCGTCGTCTCAACCCGGGAATTAAAATCGAAATTTTGGTGCCGGATTTCCGCGGTCGTATTGAACAAGCGCTGGACAAATTAAAAGACAATCCGCCAGATGTGTTTAACCATAATTTAGAAAATGTACCGCGACTTTATCGCGAAATTCGTCCGGGGGCGGATTATGAATGGTCGCTCAAATTATTACGCGAATTTAAAACCATGTTCCCGCATATCCCGACCAAATCGGGTTTGATGGTGGGCTTGGGTGAAAGCAATGAAGAAATTTTGCAGGTGATGCAAGATTTACGCACCAATGGCGTGACGATGTTGACCTTAGGGCAATATTTGCAACCAAGTCGCCACCACTTACCGGTTGCGCGCTATGTGCCGCCGGAAGAATTTGACGAATTCCGTGAAAAAGCGGAAAACATGGGCTTTGAACACGCTGCTTGCGGTCCGTTTGTGCGTTCCTCTTACCACGCGGATTTACAAGCCAGCGGCGGGTTAGTGAAATAAGTTAGATTAATCAAGGTAAAATAAAAAAGTGCGGTCATTTTAAAAGTTGTTTTAAATTGACCGCACTTTCGTGTGTTGGGACGCTGATTATTGGCAAAATTGAGCAATCAATTTGCGCAGTAAATCTTGAGTCGGTTGGATAAAATCGGCTGATAAATATTCATCCGGTTGATGGGCTTGTTCAATTGAACCAGGACCTAGGACCAACGTTGGGCAAAGTTGCTGGATAAATGGCGCTTCGGTACAATAATTCACCGCTTCGCATTTTTCACCTAACAATTTTTCTACCACTTGGACAATTTGCGCAGAATGCTCGCATTCATAACCTGGCGTCGCTGCATGTAAAGAACGTAAACTAATACGATCGCCCCAGCGTTCAAACATTGGCGCCAGTTTTTGTTGTAACATTTCGCTTAAATCTTCCAGCTTAATATTAGGCAATGGGCGAATATCAAATTGTAATTCACAGCATGCACAAATACGATTAACCGCGTCGCCACCATAAATCGAACCGAAATTCATGGTCGGGTAAGGAATTTCAAAGGCGGCGTGGTGATATTTTTGTTTAAGTTCATCGCGCATTTGCATTAAATAACCTGTGGCTTCATGCATCAATTCAATAGCATTAATGCCTTTTTCCGGATCGCTGGAATGCCCGCTTTTCCCCACGATTTGTAAGCCTTCACCAATATGTCCTTTGTGCGCACGCACTGGTTTGAGCGAAGTTGGCTCGCCGATGATGGCGCAATCTGGACGAATATGGGCATGTTGAATAAAGGTACGAGCGCCGAGCATGGTGGTTTCTTCGTCGGCAGTGGCTAAAATGCGTAGCGGTTTGCTTAATTGGTTTAAATCCAACTGACGGATTGTATCCACCACAAAAGCAAAAAAGCCTTTCATATCGGCAGTACCTAAACCATAAAAACGCCCTTGATGTTCGGTTAATTTAAAGGGATCGAAATTCCAACGCCCATCATCAAACGGAACCGTATCCGTATGCCCAGCAAGCAGCAAGCCGCCTTCGCCCTCCCCGTAAGTTGCCAACAAATTAAATTTTTGATGACTGCCTTCCACGGCAATAATGTCAGTTTTAAAGCCAAGCGTTTGCAACCAATCTGCCAATAATTCGATTAAAGTGCGGTTACTTTGATCAAATTTTTCTTCAATGTGGCTAATCGTTGGTAGCGCAATTAATTGTGAATACATATCAATAAAGGAAGGGAGGTTTTTCATGGTCTTAGTCCTGTATAAAAATAATCGTTGCTTTATGTATAATTATGCATAATAATAGCATAATTAATCAATCTATTTCTTTTTTTATTATAAGGCACAAAACAGGTTATGCAGAAAACCATTATTGTTGGTGCAAGCGGTTATACCGGCGCGGAGCTCGCCCGAATTCTAACATTGCACCCGGAATTTGAATTGAACGGATTATATGTATCAACACAAAGTGCGGATGCGAATAAGCGCATTTCCGATTTATACCCGCAATTAAAACAACTTTGCGATCTGCCGTTGCTGCCTTTGCCTGCAGATCTTAGCGAAATTGCGGCGCAAGCGGAGATGGTTTTTTTAGCCACCGCCCATGAAGTGAGCCACGATTTGGCGCCGATTTTTTTAACCCATCAATGTAAAGTGTTTGATTTATCTGGCGCATTTCGGGTGAATAAAGCGGAATTTTACCCGCAATTTTACGGATTTTCCCACCAATATCCGCACTTATTGCAACAAGCAGTATATGGATTAGCGGAATGGAATACCGACCAAATTCGCCACACGGATTTGGTGGCGGTTGCCGGTTGCTATCCGACAGTGTCGCAGTTGAGTTTAAAACCCTTGATTGAACAAGACTTATTGGATCTTAACCAACTGCCGATTATTAATGCAGTCAGCGGTGTGAGCGGTGCGGGGCGTAAAGCGTCTTTAACTAGCAGTTTTTGCGAAGTGAGTTTAAATGCTTATGGGGTTTTTAATCATCGTCATCAACCGGAAATTGCTACGCATTTAGGTACCGAAGTTATTTTTACGCCGCATTTGGGCAATTTTAAACGCGGCATTTTAGCGACGATCACTGCAAAATTAAAAACTGGCGTGACCGACCAGCAAATTCGCCAAGCCTATCAACAGGCTTATCAAGGACGTCCGTTAGTGCGGGTTTACGAGCAAGGATTGCCGAGCATTAAAGCGGTGGAATTTACGCCTTATTGCGATATTGGCTTTGCGACCCATAACGGGCATATTATCATTGTCGGCGCGGAAGATAATTTATTAAAAGGCGCGGCGGCGCAAGCGGTACAATGTGCGAATATTCGTTTTAATTTAGATGAAACCTTAGGCTTGATTTAGGAAGAAAAAATGCGACCTTTAGTGATTAAATTAGGCGGCGTTCTGTTGGATACGCCGGCAGCAATGGAAAATTTATTTGTTGCGTTAGCGGATTATCAAAAAAATTTCGACCGCCCTTTATTGATTGTGCATGGCGGCGGTTGTGTGGTAGATGAGTTGATGAAACGTTTGAATTTGCCGGTGCAAAAGAAAAACGGATTGCGCGTTACGCCAAGTGATCAAATCGAGATTATTGTAGGGGCGTTGGCGGGGATTGCTAATAAAACCTTGGTAGCGCAAGCGGCAAAATTCGGCTTAAATCCGGTTGGCTTATGTTTGGCGGATGGAAATATGACGCAAGCAACGCAATTTGACGCGGAATTAGGTCATGTGGCAAATGTGGTGGGTAAAAAATCGACGCTACTCAATACCTTATTAGGTGACGCTTTTTTGCCGATTATCAGTTCTATTGCAGTGGATGATGCGGGGCGCTTGATGAATGTGAACGCCGATCAAGCCGCAACCGCGATTGCCGCATTATTGCAAGCGGATTTGGTGATGTTGTCTGATGTGGATGGGGTGTTGGATCAAAATAAACAATTGATTTCACAACTTAATGCGACACAAATTGCGCAATTGATTGAAACCAAGGTGATCACCGATGGTATGATTGTCAAGGTGAATGCAGCGTTGGATGCGGCGAAAATATTGCGTCGCGGCGTGGATATTGCCAACTGGAAATATCCGGAAAAATTGACCGCACTTTTTGCCGGTGAGATAATAGGAACACGTATTAATCCGTAATCAACGGATCCGATAAATAACAGGTGGACAAGCGTCCACCCTTTTTAATTTTAAATAGATAAAGGAAAAAATATGGCACTTTGGGGTGGACGTTTTACACAAGCTGCAGATAAGCGTTTTAAAGATTTTAATGATTCATTGCGTTTTGATTATCGCTTAGCCGAACAGGATATTAAAGGATCAATCGGTTGGTCAAAAGCGTTGGTCACTGTTGGTGTATTAAGCGCCGAGGAACAACAACAACTTGAGCGTGCGTTGGGCGAATTGTTGATTGAAGTGCGGTCAAATCCGCAAGCGATTTTGCAAGATGATGCGGAAGATATTCATAGTTGGGTTGAAAGTAAACTGATTGATAAAGTGGGCAATTTGGGCAAAAAATTGCATACCGGTCGTAGCCGCAATGACCAAGTGGCGTTGGATATTAAAATGTGGTGTAAACAACGGGTCACCGAATTGCAATATTCCGTGCGCCAATTACAAGCCAAATTAGTGGAAACTGCCGAGCAAAATCAACACGCGGTGATGCCGGGCTATACTCATTTGCAACGCGCTCAACCCATTACTTTTGCCCATTGGTGTATGGCGTATGTGGAAATGTTGGAGCGTGATTATTCTCGCTTAAGTGATGCTTATCAACGCATGAATACTTGTCCGCTGGGTAGTGGCGCGCTTGCTGGGACTGCCTATGCCATTGATCGTGAGCAATTAGCGGCAGATTTAGGGTTTGCCATGGCGACGCGCAATAGCCTAGACAGCGTTTCCGATCGCGACCATATTATCGAATTGCTTTCAACTGCGTCATTAAGCATGGTGCATTTATCGCGTTTTGCTGAAGATATGATCATTTTCAACAGTGGCGAAGCGGATTTTGTCGAACTTTCCGATCGCGTTACCTCTGGTTCTTCATTGATGCCACAAAAGAAAAACCCGGATGCTTGCGAATTAATTCGTGGTAAAGCCGGTCGCGTAGTCGGCGCTTTAAGCGGAATGTTAATGACGGTGAAAGGCTTACCTTTGGCATATAACAAGGATATGCAAGAAGATAAAGAAGGGATTTTTGATGCCTTAGATACGTGGCAAGATTGCGTGGATATGGCGGCATTTGTGTTAGAAGATATTCAAGTGAATGTTGAACGGACGCGTGAAGCGGCGTTGAAAGGTTATTCAAATGCGACGGAATTGGCAGATTATTTGGTTGCCAAAGGCGTTCCATTCCGTGATTCTCACCATATTGTTGGCGAAACTGTGGTGTATGCGATTAAAGTACACAAAGGCTTGGAGGATTTGAGTTTGGACGAGTTCCGCCAGTTTAGCGACGTTGTCGAACAGGATGTGTATGATATTCTTTCATTGCAATCTTGTTTGGATAAGCGTTGTGCAAAAGGCGGTGTATCTCCATTACGTGTTGCAGAAGCCATTGTCGAGGCAAAAGCACGCTTGCAATAACCACGTGAATTTATCAAGAGAAATAAAAAGAGTTGGGATGCCAACTCTTTTTTGATCTAGTCGAAATTAAATAGAAATTGAAAGAAAGTCCTTTGGTATCAAGCAAAGTGCGAACAAAAAGGGGGTACTTCTGACCGCACTTGCCGATATCCTTACTTTACTTGGGAGCGTTAGTCTATTGATAATCCATTAATCCGCTTTTACTGCGTATTTTCCGTAACCTAAGAACATAATGGAAAAATGTTCCAATCGGTTCAACTGCCCAACTGCCAACTTTACTTAATGCGAACAGATTTCCTTGCCCCACAATAGGTAATAAAAAACCTTAGGTTAGATCGCCATTTATTTGATAAAAACTAAAAATTTTCGTTAGTTATCATAAAATTTGACACTCATCCCGCTCCCCCCTATTATGCTTTTTATTCTGATGATTTATCAATTATGGTAAGGGTGTACTGCGTGTGTCCGTCTAACATTTTTCGGACACAGGCACCGTGTCCCTACAAGGTCTTTTTATGCAACACAACAAAACTTATCAATTAAAAACCGCGCTTTCGCAACGTATTTTAATCTTAGATGGTGCGATGGGCACGATGATCCAAAAATATAAACTGACGGAAGCGGATTTTCGTGGGGAGCGTTTTAAAGATAGCCAGATTGATCTACGTGGCAACAACGATTTGCTTACTCTCACTCAGCCGCTACTGATTTTCGCTATTCACGAAAAATACCTTGAAGCTGGGGCGGATATTATTGAAACCAATACCTTCAGCTCGACTACCATTGCACAGGCGGATTACAACTTACAATCTATTGCCTATGAACTTAATTTTGCAGGGGCGAAGCTGGCACGTATGGCGGTGGATAAATACAGCACGCCTGAAAAACCACGTTTCGTAGCGGGGATTTTAGGACCAACTAATAGAACAGCCTCTATTTCACCAAATGTAAACGACCCTAGTTTCCGTAATGTGACCTTTATGGCATTGGTGGAAGCCTATGCGGAAGCGACTCGTGGTTTAATCAAGGGCGGTTCGGATCTGATTATGATCGAAACCATTTTCGACACACTGAATGCCAAAGCGGCAGCGTTCGCTATCGCTCAAGTGTTTGAAGAGTTGAGTGTGGAACTGCCGATTATGATTTCAGGCACGATTACTGACGCCTCTGGGCGTACGTTGTCAGGGCAAACTACCGAAGCCTTTTACAACTCCCTTCGCCACGCCAAACCGATTAGCTTTGGCTTGAACTGTGCTCTTGGTCCGAAAGAGTTGCGCCCTTATGTGGAAGTGATGTCGAAAATCTCGGAAACCTATGTGTCTGTACACCCTAATGCTGGCTTGCCAAATGCCTTTGGTGGTTATGATTTGGAGGCTAGCGAGATGGCAGAATATATCAAAGAATGGGCGGAAAGTGGTTTCTTAAACATTGTGGGAGGCTGTTGTGGTACCACGCCTGAACATATCAAAGCCTTTGCGGATGTGGTGGCGGGTATTCCACCACGCAAATTGCCTGAAATCAAAACCGCAATGCGTTTGTCGGGTTTAGAGCCGTTGAATATTGATGATGAAAGCTTGTTTGTGAACGTGGGCGAACGCAATAACGTGACGGGTTCAGCGAAGTTTAAGCGCTTGATTAAAGAAGAGAAATTCGCCGAAGCCATTGAAATTGCCATTGACCAAGTAGAAAACGGTGCACAGGTGATTGATGTCAATATGGACGAAGCCTTGCTCGACTCACAAAAATGTATGACCCGTTTCTTAAACATTATGGCGACCGAACCTGATGCGGCGAAAGTGCCTGTGATGATCGATTCAAGTAAATGGGAAGTAATCGAAGCAGGCTTACAATCGGTGCAAGGCAAAGGGATTGTGAACTCCATTTCGCTTAAAGAGGGCGAAGAAAAATTCATTCACCAAGCGAAACTGGTTCGCCGTTATGGTGCGGCGGTCGTGGTAATGGCGTTTGACGAAGTGGGGCAAGCGGACACCGAAGAACGCAAGGTGGAAATTTGTACTCGTGCCTACCGCATTCTCGTTGATCAAGTAGGCTTTCCGCCTGAAGATATTATTTTTGACCCGAACATTTTTGCCATTGGTACAGGGATTGAAGAACACAACAACTACGGTGTGGACTTTATCAACGCCACAGGTCGCATTAAACGCACCTTGCCGCACGCCAAAATTTCGGGCGGTGTGTCGAATGTGTCGTTCTCTTTCCGTGGCAACAATGTAATGCGTGAAGCCATTCACGCGGTGTTCCTGTATCACGCTATCAAGCAAGGAATGGATATGGGGATCGTGAACGCAGGACAACTGGCGATTTATGACGATCTCGATCCTGAATTGCGTAATGTCATTGAAGATGCGGTGTTAAACCGTGTACCAGATAGCACAGATCGCCTGTTGGAAGTTGCAGAAAAATACAAAAATGTGACCACTAGCGAAGCGGATAATGGCGTGGTGGAATGGCGAACTTGGTCTGTGGAAGAGCGGCTGAAACACGCCCTTGTGAAAGGCATTACTACCCATATTATCGAAGACACCGAAGAAGCGCGTCAACAATTCCCGACACCGCTGGAAGTGATCGAAGGTCCGCTAATGGCAGGTATGGATGTGGTGGGCGATCTGTTCGGTGACGGTAAGATGTTCCTACCGCAAGTGGTCAAATCTGCGCGTGTGATGAAGCAGTCCGTTGCCTATTTAGAGCCATTTATTAACGCAGCTAAGCAACAAGGCGCCTCTAGCGGGAAAGTAGTGATTGCTACCGTGAAAGGTGATGTACACGACATTGGCAAAAACATTGTGAGCGTGGTGCTGCAATGTAATAACTTTGAGGTGATCGACTTAGGCGTGATGGTGCCAGCGGATAAAATCATTCAAACAGCGATTGATGAAAAAGCGGATATTATCGGCTTGAGTGGCTTGATTACACCGTCTTTGGACGAAATGGAGTATTTTTTAGGTGAAATGAACCGCTTGAATTTGAATATTCCCGTGCTGATTGGCGGTGCGACCACTTCGAAAGAACATACAGCGATTAAGCTCTATCCAAAATATAAACACGAAGTGATTTATACCACTAACGCTTCTCGTGCGGTAACAGTTTGTGCGGCGTTGATGAACCCTGAAACCAAAGCGGAATTGTGGGAACGCACCAAGAAAGAGTACGAACAAATTCAGCACGCTTTCGCCAACAAAAAAGCACCACGCAAGCAGCTGCCGATTATCGAGGCTCGAGCAAACGCCTTTGACGCTTTCGGCGGCGAATGGGCGGATTACCAAGTGCCAACTCCAAAACAGACAGGCATTGTGGAATACAAAAACGTACCGATTGCCATCTTACGCCAGTTTATTGACTGGGCGCCATTCTTCAGACTATGGGGCTTAATGGGCGGCTATCCTGATGCTTTCGACTATTCAGAAGGTGGCGAAGAAGCTCGACGTGTGTACAATGACGCTCAAAAGGTGTTGGACGAATTGGAGCAAAACCACAAGCTCAACCCAAGCGGTATTATGGGCATTTTCCCAGCCAACAGCGTAGGTGATGATATTGAAATCTACCAAAATTCCGACCGCACTTTAGTGGCAGGCAAAGCCTACAATCTCCGTCAACAAGGCGAACGGGGCAAAAATAGCAAAAGCCCATACAACCTCTGTTTGAGCGACTTTATCGCAAGCAAAGCCAGCGGCAAACAGGACTGGTTCGGAATGTTCGCTGTTTGTGCAGGGATTGAAGAACACGACTTAGTAGAAGGCTACAAAGCCGCAGGGGACGACTATAATGCAATCTTACTCCAAGCCGTCTGCGACCGTTTAGCCGAAGCCATGGCGGAATACTTGCACTTTGAACTGCGTACAAAAGTGTGGGGGTACACGGACGAAAGTTTAGACAACGACCGATTAATCCGTGAAGAATACGTTGGCATCCGCCCAGCCCCCGGCTACCCAAGCTGCCCAGAACACACGGAAAAACAGATCATCTGGGACTTACTTGAAGTTGAACAACGCATCGGAATGAAACTCACAGAAAGCTATGCCATGTTCCCAGCTGCAAGCGTTTGTGGTTGGTACTTCACCCACCCTGCGAGTAATTATTTTACGTTAGGGCGTATTGACGAAGATCAAGCGATGGATTATGCGAAACGGAAAGGGTGGAATGAGAGAGAAATGGTCAAGTGGTTGGGAGTGGCGATGAAGTAGATTACCCCCCCCGTTTCAACTCTCAAAATGAATAGCTGGTCAGTTTTCTTGATTAGAAACTGACCATTATTTTTATTTCGATTTTTCTTTTAAAATTTCTTCCGTTTCTCGAATAAGCGAGCTTGCAGAACAATTTAAACCATTTGCTAATTTAAAAATAGTTGTGAGAGAAGGTTGCTGTTGCCCCAGCTCCAACTTACTCACATAAATTCTCTGTATATCCGCCTCAAATCCAAGTTGCTCTTGCGTGAGATTTTGCTCTTTTCTTCTTCGCCTAATTGCTTTACCAAAAGCCTTAACAATTTCGTCCAAAATTTAGCCTACTTTTAAAATTCCTACTATTGTAGGAATTTCATCAGTGTGCTAAAATTTAGTCTTCATATAGAAGTATGAATTAATGTAAATTTTAAGTTTTATATGAAAAAAATAATAACTTAATAATTTGGATGAAAAAGAATTTAAGAGCAAATGATTCTGACAATGCATAATCTCAAACGAGATTCTCAGATTAAATTTGTTCTACTGTAATGGACATTTATTCAATTAAATAATAACGAGGTGATTTTATGGAAATTATTATAGGCATTATAGGTATTCTCGCTATTTTATATTTCATGGGTAGGAAATCTCAAAATGCCATAGAAAGAGATTTAAATATCCTTGTAAAAGGGGCTATTGCAGATCCACATGGATTTGTTAATAACTTTTTTCCTCCATTAATATTTTCTCTTGAACAATTACGAGAGCATGATAGAATGTCTGCATGCTGTTTAATTCGTAACGTCTTATTTGAGGCATTAGTTCTTCGTGGACATCTACGTGATAATCTAATCAAAGATATTGTTGCAACAAACTTATTAGATCGTGCGGCAATAGAAATTTACAGAAAAATATGTTGATGCTAATTGTATAAAATTAGTAGACGATTTAATCTGACAATATCCGTTTAACATTATGCTTTTGTCAGATCAATTTTATCCTAAAAATTCCTAGGGCTTACGCCCTAGGTTAAGTATAATTGAGCTACTTTGTAGCTCTTGCTCATTCATATCTTCCAGCTCCAGCGGAACTAAAATCTCATATCTAATTTGCGGTTATTCGGAAATCTCAAATGAACAGAGAATATAAAAAACCAAAATGCGCACACCTCACATTTACATCGGCACAGGTGGCTATAGCGATACGGATTTAGTTGGGACGCTCTATCCTTATGGCACGGACAAAGCTGATTTTCTGTCAATTTATAGCCAGCATTACGATACCATTGAGATCAATAGCACTTTTCACGCGCCAATTGGCTATAAGGCGTTGCAAGGTATGGTGGAGAAAGCGGAAGGGCGGCTGCAGTTTTCAGTGAAGCTGCATCAAGATTTTAGCCATAAACGTACCGCTACTTCAGAACAGGGTCAACTATTTTTAGGGGCATTGGAAGCCTTACGCGAGAGTGGTTGTTTAGCCAATTTATTTGTGCAGTTTCCCACCAATTTTGAACGCTCGCTTGCCAACCGTTATTATCTTGCGGAGCTAGTATCGTGGTTTAGTGGCTATCCGTTTGTGATTGAATTTCGTCACGTCAGTTGGCATACGCAGTCGGTGTTGGATTATTTTCAAGGTAAGGATAATCTGATTTGGTGTAATGTTGATTACCCACAAAACATTGGTTTGCCTGCCTTTCACTTTTATGCAAACCAACGCACTGCTTACTTGCGATTGCATGGTCGTAATCCGAACTGGTGGAAAGCGCAATCGGCTCAAGAACGCCACGATTATCGTTATAGCGAAACGGAGTTACAACAGTTGGCTGCCTTGTTAAATCAGCGAAAAGCGGAATTTGACCGTCTTTATCTCTACTTTCAAAACACCACAAAAAGCCATTCTTTCTATAATATTGAAAGTTTGAAAAAGTATTTGGCGGAAGTGGGATTTGAGGTAAAAGCAAAGCCTGAATTTTTAAGTGGACAACAGAGTTTATTTTAAATCTTCATCTTCACGATAAAAGTCATAACATATAGAAACAACACAGAATAAATCTTTTCCATTTTCACCTAAAGCTTGTTTTAGAAGAAAACGAGGTTGTATCACTTAAATAAAATCCCAACGCTTATCCGGATTAATACGCAGATATTGTGGTGGATTTGTAGGGTGGGGAGCGATGACCAATATTAATAATGATGGTTTGTGGGAGTTCGGCACGAATCAGTCGATACATTGCATCCTCTAATCCTTTTCTTTGCTTGCTTGATTTTTGTATCTGTAAGTTTATATTGCATTACGTTTTCTCATCAAAAAGTAACAAGATTTTTCGCTGTATTTCATAAAAAATATAAGTGCCTTGAATGCTTTTAGATACTGGCTTCAATGAAAAATAAGTAACAAGATTTTTTGCGGTTTTCTGTGAAATTTGGGAGTAAATTTTTAATATTAAAATTCTTGTTACTTTTTTTGTTATTTTTACGCTGTTTCAGACGGTTTATTTATGTTTACGTTGAGATACAGGATAATTCAGGAAATCCAGTATTTACAATGGGGTTGAGGGGATTTTGTTGATGCCGGTTGATGTAGGTTTATATAAAGTGGCGGAAGATCATGGGAGTTGAACCCACCCAAGATTGCTGGCAACCTTAACAGGATTTGAAGTCCTGTCGCTTCACCGGAAACGACGATCTTCCATAAAAATTAAGATGAACTTTAACGTAAATTGCAAGATTGTTCAAGTAGTTTAAAATATTTGGTAGAAAAAAGAAAAAACGAGTATTATTTTATACTTAACCGATAAATTTAAACGAAAATGAGACAAAAAATGACTGCACTTTTTCAGCAACTTCCTTCCGTTGATAAATTACTCAAAACGCCGGAGGGGGAAAATTTGGTGGCGGAATTTGGGCATAGCGCTGTGGTGAAGGCAATTCGCCAATTGTTGCAGCAAGCGAGAGCGCAGATAAAACAACAAAATAAATTACCGCACTTTTGGGCGGATTTCGGATTGACCATCCGTGAAATTCAATGCCACCTTTCTCTCCAACAACAAGTAAAAATTCAATCTGTACATAATTTAACCGGAACGGTATTGCACACCAACTTGGGGCGCGCCTTATGGTCAAACGCCGCGCAGCAAGCGGGGTTGAACGCCATGCGGCAAAATGTGGCTTTGGAATATGATTTAAACAAAGGTAAACGCGGACACCGAGATAATTATATTAGCGAATTATTGCAAGAGTTAACCGGCGCGGAAGCGGCGTGCGTAGTGAACAATAATGCGGCAGCGGTGTTGTTGATGCTGGCAACCTTTGCGAAAGATAAGGAAGTGATTATTTCACGTGGTGAGTTGATTGAAATCGGTGGCGCGTTTCGGATTCCGGATATTATGCAACAAGCCGGTTGTAAGTTAGTGGAAGTGGGAACTACCAATCGTACTCATTTAAGCGATTATCGCCGCGCAATCAATGAAAATACTGCCTTTTTGATGAAAGTTCACAGCAGTAATTATCAAATTTGCGGTTTTACCGGTTCCGTCAGTGAGCAAGAGTTGGTGACATTGGGGCAAGAATTTCATTTGCCAGTGATCACTGATCTTGGCAGTGGCGCTTTGGTGGATTTGGCGCAATATGGATTGCCGAGCGAGCCGACGGTGCAAGAAAAGTGGCAGCAAGGCGTGGATCTCATTTCATTTTCCGGCGATAAACTGCTTGGCGGGGTGCAAGCGGGGATTATTGTGGGCAAAAAAGAATGGATTGCTCAATTGCAAGCGCATCCGTTAAAGCGCACGTTGCGTTGCGATAAGGTGATTTTAGCTGGTTTGGAAGCGACATTGCGTTTGTATTTGCAGCCGGAAAAATTGAGCCAACAATTGACAACCTTGAATTTGCTTACGCGTCCGCTGGCGCAATTAACCCAGCAAGCAGAACAATTGAAAGTGCAATTGGAAAAAAGATTAGCAGAAGATTATCTTATCCAGATCGAAGCAAGTTCAGCACAAATCGGCAGTGGATCGCAGCCATTAGCCGAAATTCCGTCGGTGGCGGTGACGTTGCAGGCGAAAACATCAGGAAATCTGACCGCACTTTTAACGCGTTTTAAAACCTTGCCGCAGCCGATTATCGGGCGGGTTGAGCAACAGCGAATTTGGTTAGATTTAAGAAGCGTGGCGGATTTTGGTGCGCTGCAAACGACATTGGAGGCGTTATGATTATTGTCACTTCAGGACACGTGGATCACGGTAAAAGCGCATTGTTGCAAGCCTTAACCGGCAAGCATACCGCGCATTTGCCGGAGGAGAAAAAGCGTGGCATGACCATTGATTTAGGTTATGCCTATTTGCCTTTGCAAGATAAAATTTTGGGCTTTATTGATGTGCCGGGACATGAGCGTTTTTTGTCCAATATGCTGGCGGGATTAGGCGGTATTCATTACGCCATGTTGATTGTTGCAGCAGATGAGGGGGTGCAGCCACAAACGGAAGAACATTTGGCAATTTTGCGTTTGTTGCATATTGAAAAAATTATGTTGGTGATCACCAAAGCTGATCGTGCAGATGCCAACAAAATCCAGCAACTTGTGGCACAAATTCAGCAAAAATACCCCGTTTTAGCGCCATCGCCAGTTTTTATTACGTCAGCGACAACGCAGCAAGGCATTGCCGAGTTGCGCGATTATCTTGCTCAATTACCTAATTTAGCTGAGCCACATCGCCTGTTCCGCTATGCCATTGATCGGGTGTTTAGCGTGAAAGGTGCGGGAACGGTGGTAACCGGCACAGCCTTTGCCGGCAAGGTGTCGCAAGATGATGAGCTTTATTTATCCAACGGGCAAAAAGTGCGGGTGAAAAATATTCATGCCCAAAATCAAAGCACGACCGTTGGTGTTGCCGGACAACGTTTAGCGTTAAATATTAGTGCTGATTTAGACCGCACTTTAATCGAGCGGGGCGATTGGCTCTTTTCCCATTCGCCATTTGAGCCAACCGAGCGCTTGACCGTTTGGGTGGAAAGCGAGGTGCTGTTGAATGAAAGTCAGCCGGTGCATATTTATCACGCGGCGGCGCGCACCACGGGAAAATTAACTTTGCTTACCGCTAAACAATTGCCGGCGCCATCTTTCGCGTTGGCAGAGCTAGTATTGGATAAACCGCTGTTTTTGGCGTATGGCGATAAGCTAATTTTGCGTAGTGGCGATGCGAAAAGTCTGATTGCCGGCGCGGGTGTGGTGGAAGTGTATTCGCCGAAACGTCATAAACGCACTGAAGTGCGGTTGAATTTTTTACAACATTTATTGCAAGCAAATAAGGCGGCGCAACGGATAAAATACTATTTGCAAGCGCGCGCGGAATCGGTGGAAAAACTTTGTTGGATTGAGCAATTAAGCGACGCACAATTGCGGGTGTTGGTTGTCGAAAACCAAGGGATTTTATACCAAGATTGGGCATTCAATGCCGATTATCAGCAACAACAAACCGAGAATATTTTGACCGCACTTTCTGAATATCATCAACAACATAGTGATCAACTTGGGTTGAGTAAAGCGCGTTTATATCGAATTGCCGCTTTGGCGCAACCGGAAAAATTAATTTATCATTTTATTGACGAGTTACTGCAAGAGCAACGTTTGCAGCAAACTCGCGGTTGGTTACATTTGCCAAACCATAAAATTCAATTTAATGATGAAGAACAGGCGTTGTGGCAACACGTGGTGGACGAGTTTGATCAGCAACAAGGGCAAGCGTTATGGGTACGTGATGTGGCAAATCGCCTTGAACAAGAGGAAACTGCCATGCGCAATTTCTTGTATAAAGCGGGGAAATTGGGTTATCTAACGCCGGTGGTAAAAGATCGCTTTTTCTTAACAGAAAATATTTATGCCTATGCTCGTTTGATTAAGCAATATATCGCGGAACATGGGGAAATTTCGGCAAATCAATTGCGTGATCAGCTCAATTGGGGGCGTAAAGTGACCGTGCAATTGTTGGAATATTACGATCGTTGTGGCTTTTTGCGACGCAAGGGCAATGTGCATCTTTTACGAGACGGTGATGTGTTTGATTGGTAATTCAGTGGCGTTCATGTAACAGTGTTTTTGACGTAAAGTGCACAATTAAATCGACTTATATTGAGTATATTAAATGAGGTAGCAAATAAAGTTGGCTACTTTAATTGCGGTAGCCATCAAATTTGATACCTTCATTTGGGATATACGCTTAAAATCTTGCTTCAACAGAGAGAGCAAAGTTACGTCCAGGAGCAGTATAACGCTCAATTCCTTCGCCACTGTCCCAAGTATCTCCTTTTGCGCCATTATACTTGACTTGCCGTAAATCATCCCATGTACTGTATTTACGGTTAAGTAAGTTAAATATTCCTGCGTTAATCGTAAAATGATGATTTACTCGGTATTGTGCAGTAAAATCAAACACAAAATAGCTTCTACTTAAATATTTATGTGGCTTTGCAACTTCTTCTCCGAGTATTTTTCCAGTTTGTTTGTCCACATCTAACTTTAAAGAATTTGCGACTGAAATATCCATTGCATCCTTTGCCCGTTTTTTTGCAACATAACGACCGGTAAATAAAAGATTCCATTTGTCGTCGCTGGATTGATAGCCTAACCCTAAAATGGCGCTAAAAGGTTGTATGGCAAGCAAAGATGTACCATCATTTTTGTGACCTTGGGTATAAGTCGCTTTCAATGTGGTATAAAATGTTTCAGGTAAGCCAAATAGTTCTCCGTTTGCCCGGATATTAAAATCAATTCCTTTCACATAAGCATTTTCAATATTAATTTGTTGATAATTAATACCGTCTAAGACATATTCTTCATATGTGTCACCAGTTAACCAATTTGTGCGAGAACGCGTAGTGACGAGAGGTTGATAACCCAGATCAATAAAATTACGATATTGAGTATAAAATAAACTTATATTCAGAGCATAACGTTCTTTTTCTGTATTGAATGTTAATTCATGGGTTTGTGCTTTTTCCGGCTTTAAATCTGGGTTTTGCGTATAATTAATATTACTACGACCTCGCATATCAAAATACATTTCTTCCACTTTGGGGGCTTTGAATCCACTGGAGATGCTATAACTTAGCGTAGTGTCATCATTAATAAAGTAATTTAGATCAAAAGAGTAATTAAAGGATGAAAATTTCTTTTTGGGTGCGACAGCAATGCGTTCATCTTCTTTTGTATTTTCATATTTTAAGTCGCTCAATTGAGGTTTATAGCGGTATTGATCGACTCGAATTCCCGTACTTATACCAAATTTATCATTAATAATAATGCTATCTTTGATATATCCGTAAATAAGCTGAGTTTTAACAGGTTGTTGAATCGTAAATTCTTTTGTCGTTGTTTGTTTTGAATAAGCATTATATTTGTGTTCAACATTTCGGTTTATAAGCTTTCCTGTATGAAAACCCGTACCAAGCGTAAGGCTATGGGTGGTTGAAAGTATTTTGAGCTCGGTCGTTTTTAATTCGGTATCCAATTGAGAACGAGTTTGTTGAAATTCGTAAGCTCTTGTATCAGTAATTAAATTCCAATCTGGTGTAGGATTATAATTTGTTTTAATACTGGTTCCATATTGAAAGGAATTTGCTTTTTGAGATACCTCTTGATGAGTAAATTGTAAACCTAGCCTGTGCACCCAAGTATTTTCTGGGGTATATTCGTATATAAGACCATAACGCCGATAAGGTGTGGTATCACTGACTTTTTGACGATTTGCCGCATAAAAACTTTTTTCTTCAATGTTACGATCTTGATGAAGATCTTCGTAAAAACCTAAAATAAAATGAGTTGAATTAAAACGATAGCCTAATTTTGCTAACCAAGACGTACTATTATAATCCAGATTATCGGGTAATAATCGCCCTCTACCACAGGCGTTCGGATAAGCTATTCTTAAATCTAAAGACATAACTTCATTATTCGGATCTGGAATGACTCCGCAATGCTCTATATCATCTATTTTTTTGCTGTAGTAGTTTTTGGTTTCTTTAGCTTTTCGGCGGGTAAGCTGAATCAATGCTTCAAGACCTTGATGAATAACACCTAGACCTAATACTTGCCTAAATTCATTGTTTTTAGACGCATAGCCACTTTTGCTATACAACCCTACCGAATTACCGGGCAAAATCAAATCTTGTGGATTTTTAGTTCGCATTACTACGCTACCACCGAGCGCACCACTTCCACCAGAGAGGCTGTTTGCGCCCTTAGTAAAGTCAATTGCAGCTAAGTTTTCAATTTCTGTACTGTTACGGTTTCCATTATAAAACCCTTTAATATAATAAAATCGAGGCATATAACTTTCAATTGCGGAGACATTATCGATTGATATTTGTACGCGATCACTATCAACACCACGCATGGTATATCCATTTGTACCGGCTCGCCCGCCTTCTGTCACCGTAATGCCTGTTTGATTACGAATAAGATCTCTTTCATCCCAAACTAATCCTCGTCTAATATAGTCTGAATTTACTTGAGTATTTTTTGTCGATACATTATTGGTTTCTACATTAATAGTTTCTAGTGTTAAAAAATCAGGTTCTTTTGCATAACTTGTACTTAATGCTAATGGAAAAGTAGAAAAAGAAAGAAATAAATAACAACTGTGTCGTTTTAACGAAAAAAAGTTTAGCATTCACAACTCGCTTATAAATGGTAATTATTATCATTTAAATTATATTGAATATTAAGATATATTGAAATAGTTATGTTCAACTAAAGTACAGGTTATGGGGAAAATTATCGTCAAAAGACAATCGCAATCAAAAGTAGATAAGAAAAATTCAATAGAGAAAAGAAGAAAGCGCGGTGGGATTTTCTTTGATTTTGGATAATAAAAGTACAAAAGACAATGAGATCGCAGAAAAAATTACCCCAAAAATTAATCAGTAACATTGAGTTAATCGTATATTTGAGAACGACTGAAATCAAGACAGTCGCAAACTTTTCATTAAATATTTAAGTTTATGGCATCATCAATAAAATATTGATTCATCTCAAATGCTGGTTTGGCTGCTTTATCTCTGCTAACGATTTTCGACGGTACGCCGGCGACCGTGGTATATTCCGGAACTGGTTGCAATACAACGGAGTTGGCGCCAATTTTGGCGTAGCGACCGATTTCAATATTGCCAAGGATTTTCGCCCCAGCGCCAATCATCACGCCTTCGCGCACTTTTGGATGGCGATCGCCGCTTTCTTTTCCCGTACCGCCGAGGGTTACGCCTTGCAAAATAGAAACGTCGTTTTCGATAATCGAGGTTTCGCCGACTACAATACCGGTCGCATGATCAAACATAATACCGTAACCAATGCGTGCCGCAGGGTGAATATCCACATCAAAGGCAACGGAAATTTGATTTTGTAAATATAAGGCAAGGGATTTGCGTTTTTGTTGCCATAAAAAATGGGTGATGCGATAACTTTGTAAGGCATGAAAACCTTTTAAATACAGCAATGGCGTTGACCAATATTCTACCGCCGGGTCGCGTTGACGCACGGCGCGAATATCCATTGCGCCGCTTTCGATAATACTCGGTTGAGTATGATAGGCTTCTTCGATAATTTCTCGCAAGGCGATTGCGGGCATGATTGGGTTTGCTAATTTGTTGGCTAAAATATAACTTAATGCGCTGCCGAGATTATGATGTTTTAAGATGGTGGAATGAAAAAAACTGGCGAGCATTGGCTCACATTCGGCTAATTCTTTGGCTTCTTGGCGGATTAAACCCCAAACTTCAATTGACATACGTTATTCTCCTTTTCGTTCACGTCCTAGTAACGTCATGGCGACATCTTGCGCTTTTTTGCCACAAAATAACACTTGATAAACTTGTTCACTGATCGGCATTTCGATACCTTGTCGCTGGGCTAATAAATGGGTTTCTTTGGTATTATAAAACCCTTCTACTACCTGCCCGATTTCTTCCATGGCGGCTTGTGCATCAATGCCTTGCCCTAGCATTAAACCGAAACGACGGTTGCGGGATTGATTATCGGTACAGGTCAATACTAAATCGCCCAGCCCTGACATTCCCATAAAAGTTTTCGGATCCGCGCCTAACGAGACGCCCAAACGACTGATTTCGGCGATACCGCGCGTAATCAAGGCGGTTCTGGCGTTAGCACCAAACCCCATCCCATCAGACATCCCAGCGCCTATCGCAATCACATTTTTAATCGCGCCACCTAATTGTACGCCCACCATATCATGATTAATATACACGCGAAAATGTTTGCTGCAATGAATTCTAGCTTGGAATTCAAGGGCAAATTGTTCATTATTTGCCGCCAGCGCAATAGCGGTCGGCATTCCCATGGCTAATTCTTTGGCAAAGGTGGGACCGGATAATACCGCCAGCGGATAGGATTTACCTAATTGTTGTTCTACGACTTCTTGTAGCAAGCGTCCGCTATCTCGCTCTAACCCTTTGGTTGCCCATGCGATCCGACTGTCTGGGCGTAAGTGCGGTTTAATTTTGGCAATAATTTCACCGAAAACATGGCTGGGAACCACGATCAATAAATCACGCGAACGTTGGATAGCAGTAGCGAGATCTGTTTCAATTTGTAACGCTTCGGGAAAGGGAATATCTGGTAAAAATGCCTGATTTTTGCGCGTAGTCGTTAAGCGTTGCATGTGGTCGGGATTGTGACCCCAAAGATAGGTGGGATACCCGTTGCGGGAAAAGGCAATCGCGAGAGCGGTTCCGTATGAGCCGGCACCGACGACTGTAATGGGGGTAGTAGAGATTGTCGAATTCATCATTTATGCTCCCAAATGGCGAAATTAGACAAGAAATAACGACGAAACGGGGCGCAATTGCGCCCTCATTGATTAATGTACGTCTTTGTTTTCTTCCTGTGCAGATTCCGCTTGTTGACGTTCTAAATAATCCATAAATAACGCGTCAAAGTTTACCGGAGAAATGTTTAATGCTGGGAAAGTACCGCGGTTGACTAAACTGGAAACCAGTTCGCGGGCGTAAGGGAAAAGAATATTCGGGCATTGTGAGGTTAAACAATGTGCCATTTGCATATCTTCTAATCCGCTAATAGTAAATATGCCCGCTTGTTTAATTTCACAAATAAACGCGACATCACCGCTGTCTTCAAGGGTAGTTTCTGCGGAGACGTTTAAGCATACTTCATACAAATCTTCGCCAATTTGTTTCGCTTCGGTGCTTAAATCAAAACTTAATTTCGGTTTCCACTCTTGTTGGAAAATTTGTGGTAAATTAGGCGCTTCGAATGAAACATCTTTTACATAAATACGTTGAATTTGTAACACCGCTTGGTTTTCTTGTGCTTCACTTTTGGCAATATCTTGATTTTTTTCAGACATTTTTCAATCCTTATTTGTGTTTTTTGACTAAAGGTAAATTTGCAGAACGCCAGCCGGCAATTCCTTCTTTTAACATATATACTCGGCTAAACCCTTGTTTCGCCAATAATTCTGCAGACGCACCGGCAGATAAACCGCTGGCACAGGCTACAATCACTGGGGTTGTTTTATGATGTTCAATTTTACCCAAATTCTGGCTTTTAATCTCAGAAGGCAATACGTTCACACTGTTAATAATATGTCCGCGTTCAAATTCATCTAGTGTACGCAAATCAATCACAATGGCATCCTCGTTATTCATTAAACGGGTCGCTTCTGCATTTTCCACGGTAGTCACTTTGCTAGTTGCCGCTTTGATAAAGGTGTAAAGCACTGTAAAAAAGACCGCAAACCAAGCTACCACCATCAGCGTATGATTTTTGGCAAACGCTGTTGCCATGGGAATAAATTCTTGCATATGATTTCTCAATAAAAACATTTAGGTTAAACATAAAATAAGGCGTTAAGTATAACCGCACTTTACGCATCTTTCAAAAGAAACTATCACAAATTATTGATCTATATTATGGATAAGCTATTCATTTATTGCTATATTTGCACCGAATTTACAGGGGGGAGAGAAAAACCGTCTGTCAATCGGAGATCTCTATACATTTTTAAGGGATTTATTGTTATAAATTATTAAAGGGGTTAAACAATGTTTTTTGTTCAATTTGCTATCGTTTTAGTTTGTATCCTCGTGGGTGCACGAATCGGTGGTATTGGTTTGGGCGTTATGGGGGGATTGGGACTTGCGATCTTAGCCTTTGGCTTTGGTATTCAACCGGCGGGTTTGCCAATTGATGTGATGTTTATGATCATGGCGGTCGTTTCTGCAGCTGCCGCGATGCAAGCCGCTGGCGGTTTAGATTACATGATCAAAATTGCGACCAATATTTTGCGTAAAAATCCAAAATATATCACCTTTATCGCACCGGCGGTAACTTGGTTATTTACCTTCCTTGCCGGCACGGGGCACGTAGCCTATTCCGTTTTACCGGTCATTGCCGAAGTCAGTCGCCATAACGGGATTCGCCCAGAACGTCCGCTTTCTATGGCAGTAATTGCATCACAATTTGCGATTGTTGCCAGCCCGATTGCAGCGGCGGTTGTGGCGGTGGTTAACTTTCTTGAACCACAGGGTATTCATTTAGGCGACGTGCTTATGGTTACCATACCCTCTACTATCTTAGGGATTGCATTAGCTTGTGTTTTTGTAAATAAAATGGGCAAAGAATTAAAAGATGACCCACATTATCAACGTTTATTACAAGATCCAGAATATGTGAAAGCAAATTCTGCTGTAACGACTGATAACAATGTTGAAATTAGTAAAAGCGCAAAAATGTCCGTGGGATTATTCTTATTCGGGGCATTATTAGTCGTTATTATGGGAGCATTCCCCGCATTACGTCCGGCATTCGACGGTAAAGCGATGGGGATGGCGCACACCATTGAAATCGTAATGTTAGGGATTGGGGCATTAATTATTTTAGCCTGTAAACCAAATGGAAATGCGATCACACAAGGTTCCGTGTTTCACGCTGGTATGCGCGCGGTGATTGCTATTTTCGGTATCGCTTGGTTAGGCGACAGCTTGATGCAAGCACATATGGGAGAAATTAAGGAAAGCGTCAAAGTGTTGGTTGAAACTGCACCTTGGACGTTCGCCTTTGCCTTGTTCTTACTTTCTGTATTGGTGAACAGCCAAGGGGCAACCGTTGCGACCTTATTTCCATTGGGGATTGGTTTGGGCATTCCGCCGGAAATCTTAATCGGGGTATTTGTTGCAGTAAACGGTTATTTCTTCGTGCCGAACTATGGTCCGATCATTGCGTCTATCGACTTTGACACCACCGGCACAACCCGTATCGGTAAATATATTTTCAACCACAGTTTTATGTTACCGGGTTTATTAAGTATGGTATTTAGTTTAGCCTTCGGCTTGCTCTTTGCTCAATTCTTCCTCTAAGTTTTATAAAACTGACAATATTTCTACCGCACTTTGATTCAGTAAAAGTGCGGTATTTTTTATGGTGTTTTCTCTACTAAAGGGAGTATTTCTTACCGTTTTCGCTCAATAGTAACGGGTTAAAGCTTATCTTTTTTCGCCAGAAGGAACGGCTTAAGCGTAAATTTAAATCTATTTTAACTTGATGGCGTTGCATGGTTGTTAATTTTGTTTGATATGCTGTATAGCCACAAAAGCATACCCTTGGCATAGATATGAGCATAATAAAACATCAAATTTGAAAATTTTTAGAAGCGCGGAATTAACCTAGTTATCCGATTTTCGCTTGTGTCTCTTTCAGTTGGATTTGAATGTCAATTTTTCCCTTAAATGCTTTTTTAGATTGAATTTTTATTCTGCTTAAAATTGCTAGACTTTTGAGCATAATTGCTTACAATCGGAAGGTTTACGTATTTTTGATGTTTTAGGAAAGGAAAGCAAAATGGAAAACATTATTGTGGTCGGCGGTGGAGCCGGCGGTTTAGAGTTGGTAACTTATTTAGGCAACAAATTGGGGCGTAAAAATAAGGCGCGGGTAATATTGATTGATCGAAATAGCGCACATTTATGGAAACCCTTATTACACGAAGTCGCAACTGGATCCTTGGATGATGATATGGATGCAGTGAGTTATCGTGCGCATGCCAAAAATCATGGCTTTGAGTTTCATCAAGGCTCCTTAACCGCGGTCAATCGCGAACAAAAAAACGTGACCTTAGCGCCGATTTATAATGCGGGAAATGAATTATTGGTGCCAGAACGAACCATTCCCTATGATAAATTAGTCTTGGCAATCGGCAGTAAATCCAATGATTTTGGTACGCCAGGCGTATCGGAGCATTGTATTTTTTTAGATAGCACGGATCAGGCAAAATTATTCCATCAGCAAATGATGGAGCTGTTTTTAAAATTTGCCAATAACGACGAAAAAGATGTACATATTGCGATTGTTGGCGGCGGTGCTACGGGGATTGAACTGTCCGCCGAGCTTTATAATGCCGCAACGCATTTAAACCATTACGGATTTGGTAAATTAAATAGCACCAGCCTAAAAGTGACTTTGTTGGAAGCCGGTCCGCGTTTATTACCCGCATTGTCTGAGCGTATTTCAGTTTCGGCGGAAGCGGAATTGCGTCGGTTAGGCGTAGATGTGCGTACAAATACCGCGGTGACCAAAGCTATTGCTAATGGATTAGTGACCAAAGAAGGAGAAACTATTTTTGCGGATTTAATGGTCTGGGCGGCGGGCGTCAAAGCCTCTGACATGACTAAAAATTTTGGCTTTGAAACCAATCGATTAAATCAAATTGAAGTCAAAAATACGTTGCAAACCACTGTGGATGAAAATGTGTACGTGATTGGTGATTGTGCGGCGTTGTTGCAAGAAAATGGTAAACCAGTACCGCCACGCGCGCAATCAGCACATCAAATGGCGACTGTGTGTGGCAAAAATATTGTGGCACAATTGAATAATCAGTCATTGAAGCCTTTTGTGTATAACGATCGCGGTTCGCTGGTATCTTTCTCGCGCTTTGGTACCGTGGGAAGTCTGATGGGTAATTTAACCAAAGGCTCCATGTTTATTGAAGGTCGCATTGCGCGTTTAGCGTATTTGTCGTTATATCGTATGCACCAAGCGGCGTTGCATGGTTGTTTTAAAACCGGTTTGATCATTCTCGTCGGACGGATTAATCGCTTGCTACGCCCGTCTATGAAGTTGCATTAAACCTTCTATTATTAAAGTGCGGTTAAAAATACCGCACTTTTTTTCTATCTACAAAAGGCGTAAAATCAAAATTCGTTTGTTTTGTTTCCTACTAAGGAAAGTGGAATGTTACTGTATTTTGTTATTATTGCATTTTGTGCCGGTATCGCGCTGGCAACTCAAGCGGCAATTAATACGCAATTGGCAGCGGCGTTCGCCGGTCAATCTGTAATTGCTGCATTCGTTTCTTTTACCACCGGCGCCTTGTTGCTATTTTTAATTTGCTTATGGAAAACCGATTTATTTGTTGCCTTACAGGAAATTCCTAAACAGCCTTGGTGGAAAATTATCGGTGGTCCGCTTGGTGCTATGGTTGTGTTTACCACGATTTTCCTTGCGCCGAAAATGGGCGTAACCAATATGTTGTTTTTCATTATTGTCGGGCAATTGATCACTGCTATGGTGATCGATCATTTCGGCTTGATAGGCATGGTGCAACGCTCTGTTAACCTCTGGCAAATTATTGGCGTTTTAGTCATTGGCTTGGGGTTGACACTCTTTTTCTTCGGTAAAAAATTTTTCGGTTAATTGCCTTAAAATCGGATAAAAAACACCGCACTTTTCAACTTGGTGTAAAAGTGCGGTGTTTTTTGGTGTGACTTTAATTAAAGTACTGCTCCCCCAATGCCGATAAATAATCCGGCAATAGCGCCGCTCATGAGATTAGATAATGAGCCGGCAATTACTGCGCGTAACCCCATGCGGGCGACATCACTGCGTCGATTAGGAGCCATACTGCCCAGTCCGCCGACTAAAATAGCGATAGAACCTAAATTAGCAAATCCACATAAGGCGAAAGTGACGATAGCAATGGTTTTAGGGCTAAGTTGTGTTACTGCATTTGAGCTTAGGTAGTTAGTGAAATCTACGTAGGCGACAAATTCGTTTAGGATTAGCTTTTCTCCAATTAGTGCGCCGGAGATTTGAGCTTCATCCCAAGGGACACCGATTGCCCAAGCTATCGGGCGGAAAAGGTAGCCTAGTAACGATTGTAAAGTAACGCCATCTTGTCCGATAAATCCAGCGATAGCGGAGATAATCCAGTTCAACATTGCGATTAAGGCAATGAAAGCAATTAACATTGCGCCAATATTGATAGCTAATTGTGCACCAGAGGCGGCACCGGTTGCAGCCGCTTCTATCACATTACTTGGCTTTTCGTTTTCGTTGGACAGTTTTATATCATCAACAGGTATTTCTGTTTGTGGATATAATAATTTAGCAAACAATAAGCCTCCGGGTGCTGCCATAAAGGAAGCAGCAATTAGATAAGGAAGCGGAATGCCAAGCCCAACATAGCCGGCTAATGATGCGCCAGCAATAGAAGCAAGTCCACCAACCATCACCGCAAATAATTCTGATTTGGTCATTTGTTGGATAAAAGGCTTTACTAATAATGGCGCTTCTGTTTGTCCTACAAAAATATTTGCAGCAGCAGAGATCGATTCGGCTTTTGAGGTTCCCAATATTTTTTGTAATCCGCCGCCTATCACTTTGATAACAAATTGCATGATGCCGAGATAATATAAAACAGAAATTAGTGAAGCAAAGAATACGATTGGCGGTAATACTCTCAAGGCAAAAACAAATCCACCACCATCAAATAATTCAAACATTTTATCGCTGACTAAACCGCCAAATACGAAATTCATTCCTTCCACACCAAAGCTGATAACCTTACCAACACCATCTGAAACTGCCATTAAAATGGCTCGTCCCGAAGGAACATATAAGATTAATGCCCCAATACCAATTTGGATAATCAGCGCGCCTAATACTGTACGATAGTTGATGGCTTTTTTATTATTAGAAAGCAAAAAAGCGATCAAGAGTAAGACAAATATACCGAATAAACTATTTAGTACACTCATGGAAATCTCCTTATATTAAAAGACCGTCCGGTTGTAAACCTAACGGTCTTTTTTAGGGAAGTTATAAATTGAAATAGTTAACTGCCAGTTGCGCCCCGACTTTGGCATTATGTTTAACAAGATGAATATTGGCTTGTAGGCTTTTTCCTTCGGTTAATTCCACAATTTTTCCAAGTAAAAATGGGGTAATATTTTTTCCTGTAATGCCTTTCTCTTCCGCTTCTTTAACTGCTGATTCAATGATACCGTTAATGTATTCAGGAGATAAGGCGTGCTCTTCTTCAATTGGGTTGGCTACGACAACTCCGCCCTGCAATCCTAGCTCCCATTTGGTTTTGATCATATCTGCAATATGCTGTAAATCATCTGAAGAAAGAGGTAATGCTAAACCGCTATCACGACAGAAAAACGCTGGTAAATTTTCTGTTTTATAACCAATAACAGGCACTCCTTTTGTTTCTAGATATTCTAGCGTTGCTGGCAAATCTAAAATAGATTTTGCTCCTGCGCAAATAACGGTCACACTGGTTTGTGCTAGTTCTTCTAAGTCAGCGGAAATATCTAAGTTATGTTCCCAACCACGGTGAACGCCGCCTAAGCCTCCGGTAACAAAGAATTTTATTCCGGCTAATTCTGCTGCGATCATAGTTGATGCGACGGTTGTCGCTCCTAATTTTTTAGAAGCAACAATATCAGCCAAGTCACGACGAGAAACTTTAGCAATCCCTTTGCTGCTACCAAACATTTCTAACTCCTCATCAGACAAGCCAATTTTAATTTTTCCATCCACGATAGCAATTGTTGCCGGTACTGCGCCATTATCACGGATAATTTGCTCTACTTCCCGTGCCATTGAAACATTTTGTGGATAAGGCATGCCATGGGAAATAATAGTAGATTCAAGTGCAATAATCGGTAATCCTTTTGCCATACCGTCTTGGACTTCTTGAGATAATACCAGATAATTGTTCATAATTAATAAGTCTCCATTTCGATTTCCAGTTGGTTTTTTGTTAAATTAGGACGAACGGTAAATTCAGATTGAATCGTATGATACGCATTTGTCATACCTGCCAATACGCATTCGTCTTCCGTTTTGTTTTCCAGCCAAGCATCAATAAATGCCGCACTGAAAGAATCTCCTGCGCCGGTAACATCAATAATTTTATCTGAGGCTACTGCTTTAACAGGATACCATTTATAGTATTTCCCAGAGGCTAATAAGATGCCTTTTGCCCCAGATGTAAGAATAATTTTATTAACGCCCATTTGTAATACTTCATTTATAGCAGCGCGTAATGCTTCTTCGGTATCCAAAATTTTCTCGGTAAATGCGGCTAATTCACCTTTATTAATGAACAAACAATCAACGCCGGCTAGTTGTTTTGGTAAGTGTGTCATTTTAGGTTCGGAAACCGCAATAACTGCAAGCTTAATTTGTTGTTTTTGTGCATAGGCACATAAGAATTCAAGGGTTTCTTTCGGGCAATTAAGATCTACCACAATACATTTCGCTTTATGTAAGAAGGCTTGTTTTTTTATTAAACATTCTGCAGTAAAATGATCGTAAATTGACATATCGGCAAGACCAAGATACATTTCACCCTCTTTATCAAGTAAAGCGGTATAGCAGCCTGTAGATTGATCTTCCATAACAATGACGCCCTCCGTATTCATAAATGGGGAGGAAAACGCTTTTATCCTTGCCCATTCGGGATCATTTCCTACGGCGGAGATAAAAATAACATCCTGCTCCAGTCTTCCTAAGTTTTCAGCAACATTGCGTGCAACCCCGCCAATAGATACGGTGGACGTAATAGGATTTGAGGTGTAACCTTGTAGCTCCGCCTCTGTTTTAATTTTTCTGTCCAGATTGGCGGCACCGATACAAATAACACTATTTCGCTCATTAAGGATATAGGCTTTACCCAGCAGAAAGTTTTTCTTCACAAGAGCTGAAATAATATTTGCTACAGCGGGGCGAGATAATGCGACTTTGTCTGCAAGGTCTTGTTGAGAGATAAAGGGATTTTGACGAATGAGATCAAGGATTAATCGCTCGTTATCCGTCATAGTATGTCCTCCTTTTGACTTAAACATAAGTTTTTAATTTAAACTTATGTTTAAGATTCTAAGCTAATTATTTAAGAACACAAGGAACAATAACTAGATTTGTGAACAAGATCACAAATCTAGTTTGATTAGTCTCAATATCATGATAATTACGCTGTTAAATTTTTAATGGCTTGGATAACTAAGTCCCAAAATTCTTTGTGTTTTAATTTAGTTGCAACTTGCGTATTACAAGGTTTAGGAGGATAACGAAAATCAGCTACTGTCATACCTAAAGTATGAGTACCGGTTAATTCAATACTCACAGGTACTTTGACTGTTTCAATTAAATCTGGGTTAATAACATAAGCAACAGCACAAGCATCATGTACCGGAGGATTGTCAAATCCTTGAGATTTTTTATACATTTTTCCAAAAAACTCAAGTAATTCGACTACAAATTTTGCCGGTACAGTTCCTATTGCCTCAATTTGGCTAACCACTTCAGGCGTTGCCAGAGCTTGATGTGTTAGATCAAGCCCCACCATGGTAACTTTCCATCCAGCGCTGAAAACAATATGTGCCGCCTCCGGATCAATTTTAATATTAAATTCTGCAACCGCACTCCAATTTCCAACATGATATCCGCCGCCCATGAGTACAACCTCTTTTACACGATCAATAATACGAGGTTCTAAACGAGCTGCTAAAGCGATATTGGTTAATCCCCCTGTTGGCACGAGAGTAATGGTTTTTTCCGGATGTGACATAATTAAATCAATAATTAATAATGCCGCATGTTTGTCACAGAATGTTTGGGTGGGAACGGGTAAATTTGGACCATCTAACCCACTATCCCCATGAATATCCGGCGCATTTTCTATTTCCCTGATTAAAGGGCAGCATGCCCCTTTCGCAAAAGGAATTCCGCGAATGTTGGCTATTTCGGCAACTGCAAGAGCGTTATATGACACTTTCTCTAATGTTTGATTGCCAACGACGGTTGTAATGGCGAGTAAGTCAATATCAGGATTTCCCCAAGCTAACATCATTGCTATCGCATCATCATGACCAGGATCACAATCTAAAATAATTTTTTTCTTCATTATGTTTCTCCTTTGATATCATAAAAATACACTAATTTGCTTGCTATATTGATATGTTCGTTTGATTTTTTTGAACAAAATCACTACAAAATCATTTTCACCAATTTATCCGCTTTGACACGGGCAAATTTTTTCAGCAACTTTTGTACGGGTGCAGGATATTGATCCATGTCTTCCAGCTCACTGTAATGGCTTAATATTTGCGTATTGCGGCGGATATGCGCCAATTCCTGTAAAACTTGCTGGCGTAATTCCTGTTTTGGATCATGAATAAACAATCCATTTTCCGCATCTAAGCGCCAGGCGCGAGGATTTAAATTATTGCCGGTGAGCAAAATGTAACGATCATCCACCCATACGCCTTTTAAATGGTAGGTGTTATCTTGATCTTTCCAAGTACGGATTACCAATTGCCCTTGCTTAATTTGTGTTTCAAATTTTTGACTGAAGCGGCGTAAATTGCTTTCATACAAATAAGGCAAGGCGCCCGCCATTTTGAATGGCTCGGAAGGGGGGATATAAAAATCGTTGGCAATTTTATCGCCCACAATAATTTCAACTTGTTTCCCTTTGGCAAGTAAATGGCGAATTTTTTGTTTTAAGGAGCGCGGTAAATTGAAATATGGTGTACAAATTACCAAATTGTTTTCCACTAATTGAAACAAATCTTCAATAGTTCGATTGAGAATATTGTTAGTTCCCAATCCAAAGAGTGGAGAAATGGTTAAACTGTCGTTTAACGTAATCACATTGGGTACATGATATTGCGCCTGCGTCATTAAATTTTTACGAAATTGTCGAATAGAGGGACGAATGCTTTTTGTCTGCGGACGTTGATATCGATCCAAGGGTAACACTACGTTCGGATCGGATAAATAATTACACATAAAATTTACCATAATATCTGCCAGTGCAGCATTGGTAATTTTGTGATAACGATCGTAACGGTATTTTTCTTTTTGATGCAGATAAACATTGTTAATGCTGGCACCGCTGTAGAGCAAGGTGTCATCAAAAATAAAACCTTTAATATGCAGCACGCCAAACACTTCGCGTGTATTAATCGGAACGCCAAAAAACATGGATGTGGCTTGCTCGTCTGCAAATTTTGCCTGTTGTTCACAATACCAATCGGCGTTGGTGGCGGATTTTTCTGCGCCTAATAAATTGCGTTGCGCGCGATGCCAATCCACGAAAATCTTCACTTCCAGCTCTGGGTTGGCTTGTTTGGCGCGATAAACTTCCGCTAAAATTTCTTGCCCAGCTTCGTCGTTTTGCCAGTAAAGTGCGGTAATATAAATCCTTTTTTGCGCTTGGCGGATCAATTGAATAATGCGTTGTTTAAAGTCCGCAGAGCAATAAATAAATTCCACTTGATCCGCGCTTAAAGGCAAACAAGCCAAACGGTCAAGATTTTGTCGTGCACGTTTTGTTTTATTAATCAACATAAATCTGCTCTATTTTTCTTCTTCGAGAATTAGTCAGTTAGTTTACAATATTTAGTTGTGAACTTGGTAGAAAAAAGGTATTTTTTCGTTATAATGCTTAAAAAATCCCATAAAGTGCGGTCATTTTTCGCTCACTTTATCCCTTTTACGACTTATTGGCAAATAAATATGAATACAAAAAAACCAACTTTCCAACAAGCAAATCAATCTTCCCGTTTTAGTGAGCGTGTCGTCGGTGAAAAACCGTCGCAAAATCGACCGCACTTTGAGCGGCATAAACGAGATGAAAAAGCCAATTTTAAGCAAGATAAACGCGCCGGGCGTCCGTTTGAGAAAAAAGCAGTAAACCCTGTGCGTACGGTGACAGAAAGCACAATGGAAAGCGCCAGCGGTCGTGGGCAAGTGAAAGTGGTGGTGAAACGTTCGGAAAATGATGCGGTACGCGAAAAGAAAACCGGTCCGTTATCACCGCGAGCGCCGGAAAAAATCAAGAAAAACCGTCTAGAAGAAATGAAAGTGTATGGCGAAAATGCTTGTTTGGCGCTGTTTGCGCAGCGTCCGGAAAGTATTGTGCGGGTTTGGACGACGGTAGAAATGGCGCATCGTGTGGGCGATTTGTTCCGTTATTTGGCGGCGAATAAAAAAGTCTATCATGTGGTGGATACGCAAGAATTAGCGTTGGTTAGCGGTTCTGAACATCATGGCGGGATTTGCATGTTGGTGAAAAAAGCCCGTCCGTTTACCCTTTCCGGCTATTTGGATATTCCGCGCAAAGCCGATTGTTTGGTCTTGCTTAACGAAATTCATAATACCTACAACATCGGCGGTATTGTGCGTACCTGTGCTTGTTATGGCGTGAAAGGCGTGATTGTTGAGGATGACGAGTGTTTAAATTCAGCAGCGGCAATGCGCGTGGCGGAAGGCGGAATGGAATATATTCGTCCGTTGCAAATCAATAGCATTCCAAGCGCGTTGCAACAATTGCGTCAAGCGGGTTATCAAATTGTGTATTTGACCAATAATAAACAAGCGGCGGATTTTGCTAAAGTGCGGTTGGAAAACAAGGTGGTTTTTGTGTTAAGTGAGGTGCCGGATGCTAATCTTGCGCAAGATAACGACGTCGTTGCGAATCTTTCTTATGCTAATCCGCTGAAACACGGTCTGAATGTCGCGGTTGCCTGTGGCGTTGTATTAGCAAAATGGGCAATGCCATCATAAAAGTGCGGTCAAAAAATGCGCGTTTTATGCTGTAGGGAAACGCTTAAAGTTGATCGGCGTGATGAATCAATACAAAGCGTTCCCAGAGTTGATCTTCGGTTTCGATATGATCGGGATCGGTTTTGATGCAGTTCGTGATCGGGCAGACTTTTTGGCAGGTCGGTTGGTCGTAGTGCCCGACACATTCGGTGCATAAATTCGGATCGATGACATAAATTTCCTTGCCTACGGAGATGGCTTCGTTGGGGCATTCGGCTAAGCACATATCGCAATTGGTGCATTTGTCTGTGATTAAAAGTGCCATGACGATCCTTATGAAATAAATGGAAAGTGCGAAATTATAAAGAATTCAGGGTAAAAATTAAATAGGAATTTTATGAAGCAAAAACAAATCATTCAATTATCGCTTTTTGTGATTGTCTTTTTTATGTTTTTATTGGCAGGCTGGTATTTTTTTGCGAAACAGAAAGAAGCGGTTTTGGTGACAGTGGATCGTAACTATGATTATATTATGAAAAACGATCCGATTGGGCAGAATGCCTCAGCAAAGTTTCATTATTATACCTTGGTGTTATCTTGGTCACCGGCATTTTGTGATGTACAACGTCGGCGTTATGGCGATAAATTACCGGATTCGTTGGCGTTGCAATGTGGTAATACGCAAAATTTTGGTTGGGTTATTCATGGTTTATGGCCGCAAAATCAGCAAGCACGTCGCGTTTCCGATCACCCGCGTTTTTGTCAAGGCGATTTGCCACGCGTGGATCAAGCGTTGATTGAGGAATTTTTGCCGGATAGTCCGAGCGCCTATTTGTTGCAAGGCGAATGGGAAAAACATGGGGCTTGCGCGTTTCCGGATGCTAGAAGTTATTTTGAAAAAGAGCGTGAGTTATTTAAATCGTTGACTTTGCCGGATTACGAATTGGATACGCGTAATGAATTATTTCGTTGGATCCGCGATAATAATCCGCAGTTAAAACACGCCTTTTTAGGTGCTAATCGCAATGAATTATTTATTTGTTACGGTTTGGATTGGCGCGTGATTGATTGTCCGCGTAGTCGCATTGGTTATTAATGTTGAAGAACAAAAAGCACATCAAGTGATCTGCTTTTTTATGGCAAAAATTGACCGCACTTTTGGCGCATACCGTTAGATCATAAATTCAATCAGTTGATCTTGCGAGAAAATATTGACCAATTTTGGTGTGAGATAAACGGGATCTTTCAGCGCAAATTGTTCTTGTTCAAATTGTGTGTGATCTACTGAAACTTCAAGCGGTTTTTCGTTGTTTGGCAATGCCACTTCGACAAAAATGGTGGAGCCGGCGGTATGTAGGCGCGCGATGGTGCCTTTTAAAGCATTGTCCAATGGCGCTTTGGTCATGGCGATCTCGTGGGGACGAACATAAGCGATAATATGATGTGGCGCATGATATTGGCTTAGGGTTTGTTGAAAATCGCCGATGCGTAGATAATTTTGTTCAACCACGCCATGCAACACGTTGACTTCGCCAAGAAAGTGCGCCACAAAGGCGGTTTGCGGTTGTTTATACACTTCTTCCGGCGTGCCGACTTGTTCTACAACGCCTTTATTCATCACGATAATTTTATCCGCCACTTCAAGGGCTTCGTCTTGATCGTGGGTGACAAACAAGCTGGTGACATTGATTTCATGATGAAAATCGCGCAACCAACGACGTAATTCTTTGCGCACGGTGGCATCTAAGGCGCTGAAAGGTTCGTCTAATAGCAGCACTTTGGGTTGTGTGGCTAAGGCGCGCGCCAGTGCAACCCGTTGGCGTTGTCCGCCGGAAAGTTGATCGGGATAATGACCAGCGAAGCGGTTGAGCTGAACCAATTCGAGTAAATCCCGTACTTTTTGTGCAATTTCACTCTCGCTAAGACGTTCTGCTTTCGGTTTGATTTTAAGCCCAAATGCTACATTTTGCGCAACGGTCATGTGGCGGAATAGGGCATAACTTTGGAACACAAAGCCAATATCCCGTTCTTTCGCATTGAGGCGGCTGACGTCTTTGTCGCCAAAGAAAATTTGTCCAGAGGTGGCTTGTTCTAATCCGGCGATAATGCGTAATAACGTGGTTTTTCCGCAGCCGGATGGACCTAATAACGCGGCTAATTCGCCCTCATTGACACTGAAGTTGATGTTGTGAAGTGCGGTCAAATTTTCAAAGGTTTTTTGAATATTTTGAATACGAATGCTCATGCTGTTCCTCTTATGCTGGTTTTCTGCTGAGTTTGCTTTCTGTCCATTGGCGAGCAAGTAACAGAACTAAGGAAAGTAATAATAGTAAAATCGCAACGCTAAAGGCGGCGACCACGTTGTATTCGTTGTAGAGAATTTCAATGTGGAGCGGTAAGGTGGTGGTGTAGCCGCGAATATGTCCGGATAACACGGAAACCGCGCCAAATTCACCGAGCGCTCTAGCGGTACAAAGCACAACGCCATGCAGCAATGCCCATTTGATGTTAGGTAATGTGATGTAACGGAAAATTTGCCAACCGTTCGCGCCCAAGACGGTTGCCGCTTCTTCTTCCACGGTGCCTTGCGCTTCCATAATCGGAATTAACTCGCGTGCAACAAAGGGAACAGAGACGAAAATCGTGGCTAAAATAATGCCGGGAATGGCATAAACAATTTGGATATCCCATTGATCTAAATAAGGATATAACCAACTTTGCGCCCCGAATAATAATACATAAATTAAGCCGGCGACGATGGGCGAAATGGAAAAAGGGAGATCGATTAAGGTGAGCAATAATTGCTTGCCTTTAAATTGATATTTGGTCACCGACCAAGCAGCAAAAATACCAAAGACGATATTGATGGGGACAGCGATGGCGGCAGCAAGTAAGGTTAATTTCAAGGCGGATAACGTATCTTCATCAATAATATTTTGCCAAAAGGCCGGTAAGCCCGCGCTTAATCCTTGAAAGATAACGGTGAATAACGGTAATACCAATACGATAAAAAAGATGATGATCGACAAGGCGATCAAGGCGTAATGGGAGAGGCGATATTTGGATGTTGGTAACGACATAATTCTTCCTTATGAAGCAAAATTGGCTAAACGACGTTGGATCATGTTGAGTGCAAATAATAAGGTAAAGGAGATGATCAACATGATGACGCCGATAGTGGCGGCGGCAACATAATTGTATTGGTCAAGTTTGGATACAATGAGCAAGGGTAGAATTTCGGTGCTAAAGGGAATATTGCCGGCAATAAAAACCACTGATCCGTATTCACCGATGGCGCGCGCAAAGGCTAAGGTAAAGCCTGTGAGCCAAGCGGGTAAAATCGCGGGAAGAATAATGCGTAAAAAACATTGCCAGCGGCTGGCGCCTAAGATTTCGGCGGCTTCTTCAACCTCTTTGGGTAAATCTTGCAAAACCGGTTGTAAGGTTCTGACCACAAAAGGCAAGGTAACGAACAACAAGGCGAGTGTAATGCCGATTGGCGTATAGGCAATTTTGAAAGAAAAGAATTGACCGATAATACCATTTTTCGCATAAATAGCGGTTAAAGCAATGCCGGCGACAGCGGTTGGCAAAGCAAAAGGCATATCAATAAAGGTATCAATTATTTTACGCCCGAAAAAATGATAACGCACCAACGTCCACGCTAAAATTAATCCGAGAAATGCGTTTATTAATGCGGCGGTAAAGGCGGTTCGTAGTGATAACCAAAGGGATAATTGAAGTTGTTTGCCGCTGATTAATGACCATAATTCAGCCGCGGAGATTTGGCTTGAAAAGACAAATAATGCACACAATGGGATTAACACAACTAAACTTAAAAAAGTGATGGTATAACCTAGTGCAATATTAAAGCCGGGAATAACATGAAAAGTGGTTTTCATTAGCGTTTCCTTAACAATTGTCGTCCTAACCTATTGATTAAGTTTCAGAAAAATTTGGTCAAAAACCCCATTATCATCAAAGTAGGTTTTTTGTGCCTGATCCCAACCGCCAAACATTTGATCAATGGTGATCAATTTAAGCGGCGGAAATTGTTGCTGATATTGCGCTAAAATTTGCGCATTGGTTGGACGATAAAAATGTTTGGCAATTAAATGTTGTGCGTCGTCGCTGTATAAATATTGTAAATAGGCAGTCGCTTGTTGGCGTGTGCCTTTTTTATCGACGATTTTATCCACGACCGCCACCGGCGGTTCAGCGAGGATGGAAATGGATGGTGTGACAATTTCAAATTCGCTGCCACCTTGTTCGGCAAGCGCTAAATAAGCTTCATTTTCCCATGCCAATAGTACATCGCCCAAACCGCGTTGGATAAAACTGGTCGCGGCAGCGCGCGCGCCGGTGTCCAGAATTGGGGTATTTTTATAGAGGGTGGAAACAAATTCTAAGGCTTTTTCATCACTGCCATAGGTGGTTTTGGCGTATGCCCAAGCGGCTAAGAAATTCCAGCGCGCTCCACCGGAGGTTTTAGGATTAGGGGTGATGACTTCTACGTCAGCTTTGACTAAATCATCCCAATCAGTGATGTTTTTAGGATTTCCTTTGCGTACTAAAAAAACGATCGTGGAGCTATAAGGCGTGCTGTTATGGCTTAATTTGCTTTGCCAATCCACTGTGAGTAGATCTTTTTTGGCAAGTTGATTAATGTCGCCGGCGAGCGCTAAGGTGATGACGTCTGCTTGTAGTCCATCAATAACAGAGCGTGCTTGTTTGCCGGAGCCGCCATGGGAGGTGTTGATTTTAATGCTTTCGCCTTTAGTTGCTTGCCAATGTTTGGCGAAAAGTTGGTTATAATCTTTATATAATTCTCGAGTTGGATCGTAAGACACGTTTAATAAATCGACCGCATAAGCGTTTGCGCCGGCAAAAAGTGCGGAGGCGACGGTAACAGAAAAAAGCCATTTTTTTAATCGCAAACGAGATGTATTGCGTTGTTTTCCAAGTAAAAAATATGCCATTTTATCCCTCTTACAGGTGAAATCTATCGGATAATGTTAGGTTTGCTGTTGTGTTTGTTCTAAGATAATGATTGCTTGTATCAGCGACATGATTTGCATTTAACCATTAAATTTTTGACGGTTGAAATAAGAAAATTGCATTTAATATTCCATATGGGTATATTGATGCGGTTTTATATCATGCTTATGCTAACGTAGTGACGATTTTATAAAGTGCGGTCATTTTTTCTGTGGTTTTAAGAAACCAGAGGATTGGGCGCTTTTGATGAAATAATTTATTTAAAAAAAATAATGGTGATAATTTGATCTAGACCAGTTACAAGCTAGTCGTAACTGGGTATAATGCCTAACAGTTTTTGTAAAATTTTAATCTTAATCAAGCAAAGAGGTAAATTATGTCAATAATTAAAATGACCGACCTAGATTTAGCAGGTAAACGTCTTTTCATTCGTGCGGATTTAAACGTGCCGGTAAAAGATGGCAAAGTAACGTCTGATGCACGTATTCGTGCAACGATCCCGACGTTAAAATTCGCGTTGGAAAAAGGCGCGAAAGTGATGGTAACTTCGCATTTAGGTCGTCCGACGGAAGGTGAATTCAAACCGGAAGATTCTTTGCAACCTGTTGTTGATTACTTGAACAATGCAGGCTTCAACGCGCGTTTAGTACAAGATTACTTAGATGGCGTTGAAGTGGCTGATGGTGAAGTTGTGGTATTAGAAAACGTTCGCGTAAACAAAGGCGAGAAGAAAAATTCTGAAGAATTAGCGAAAAAATACGCCGCGCTTTGCGATATTTTCGTGATGGACGCATTCGGTACTGCACACCGCGCGGAAGGTTCAACTTATGGTGTAGCACAATTTGCACCAGTGGCTTGCGCAGGTCCTTTATTAGCGGCGGAATTAGAGGCGTTAGGTAAAGCATTAAAAGAACCACAACGACCAATGTTGGCGATTGTCGGTGGTTCAAAAGTGTCCACCAAATTAACGGTGCTAGATAGTCTTTCAAAAATCGCTGACCAATTAATTGTGGGCGGTGGTATTGCCAATACCTTTATCGCCGCGGAAGGTCACAACGTGGGTAAATCTTTATACGAAGCGGATTTAATCCCTGAAGCACAACGCTTGGCAAAAGCTACCAATATCCCTGTGCCGGTAGATGTGCGTGTGGGTACAGAATTCTCTGACAGCGCGCCAGCCACTGAAAAATCAGTATCTGACGTCCAAGCTGATGAATCTATCTTCGATATTGGTGATAAATCAGCAGAAGAATTAGCGAAAATCATCAAATCGGCGAAAACTATTCTTTGGAATGGTCCAGTGGGCGTATTTGAATTCCCGAACTTCCGCAAAGGGACTGAAGTGATTTCAAATGCTATCGCTGAAGCCACTGCAAATGGGGCATTCTCTATTGCTGGTGGTGGCGATACTTTGGCAGCGATCGATTTATTCGGTATTGCGGATAAAATTTCTTATATTTCAACCGGTGGTGGTGCATTCTTAGAGTTTGTAGAAGGCAAAGTATTACCAGCGGTTGAAATTTTAGAGAAACGCGCGAACGGTTAATTTCTTGTAGGGACACATTGTGTCCCTACTTAAATATCCACGGACACACACAATGTGTCCCTACTGATTTTTAACATCATAAGGAAACAAAAATGGCAAAACTATTAGACATTGTAAAACCGGGCGTAGTGACAGGTGATGACGTTCAAAAAATCTTCGCTTATGCTAAAGCAAATAACTTCGCTATTCCTGCGGTAAACTGCGTGGGAACTGACAGTGTGAATGCCGTTTTAGAGACAGCGGCGCGCGTTAAGGCACCAGTGATTATTCAGTTCTCAAACGGCGGTGCCTCGTTTTATGCCGGTAAAGGAATTAAACCAACTAGTGGTACACGTGCAGATGTGTTAGGTGCCATTGCTGGAGCGAAACACGTTCATACTTTAGCGGAAGAATATGGCGTGCCGGTTATTTTACATACTGACCATGCAGCGAAAAAATTATTACCATGGATCGACGGTTTGTTAGATGCCGGCGAAAAATATTTTGCAGAAACCGGTAAACCATTGTTCTCTTCTCATATGTTGGATCTTTCGGAAGAACCGATGGAAGAAAATATGGCAATTTGCCGCGAATATCTTGCACGTATGGATAAATTAGGCATGACCCTTGAAATCGAAATCGGGATTACCGGTGGTGAAGAAGATGGTGTTGATAATTCAGGCGTGGATGAGTCTAAACTTTATACTCAACCGGAAGATGTCCTTTATGTTTACGACCAATTAAGCCCAATCAGCCCACGTTTCACTGTGGCAGCAGCATTTGGTAATGTGCATGGTGTGTATAAACCGGGTAACGTGAAATTAAAACCGTCTATTTTAGGTGCGTCACAAGAGTTCGTGTCTAAAGAACGTAATTTGCCGGCAAAATCTATCGACTTCGTTTTCCATGGCGGTTCCGGTTCTTCACAAGAAGAAATTCGCGAAGCGATCAGCTACGGTGCGATCAAAATGAATATCGACACTGATACCCAATGGGCAACATGGGATGGTATTCTTCAATTCTATAAAGCCAACGAAGCCTATCTTCAAGGGCAATTAGGTAACCCGGAAGGTCCTGATGCACCGAATAAAAAATACTACGATCCACGCGTATGGTTACGCAAAGCGGAAGAATCCATGTCTAAACGCTTAGAACAATCTTTTGAAGATTTGAACTGCGTTAACGTATTATAATTTCAGTTTTTGAGCTAACAAAAAGGGTATTGATTTTTGATCAATACCCTCTTTTTTATATGAAAACGTGCTAAAAAATGACCGCACTTTTGCGTTATCCATGTTGCCATAAGGCAGCAAGGGCGATAATGAAGGCAAAAATTGCCAGCCATGTGAGATGCAATTTGACGCTTTTGCGGTTAATTTCTTGATTGGCTAAACGTCGCTGATCTAGTTTTTGCTTATATATTTCCAAATCTTTTGGTGCAAAGGAAAAGCCGCAATGAGGACAAGCGGGTGCATTTTCACTGATTTTACACCGACATTCCGGACAACGAATTAATGCCATAATTTTTCCTCTAATAGTCAAGATGGCGATAAGTAAGGAAGTAATAACAGGCAAGTGCGATAAGGGCGCACAATCCCATGGTTATCAACATTGGTGCGGCAGTTTTCATTTCCATTAAAGCCACTAGAGAACCGATACTGGCGCCGATAGCAAAACGAATGCTGCCGACCATGGAATTGGCAGTACCTGCCATATTGGGGAATTTTTCCAAAATAGATGCCATGGAATTGGAGGAGATTAAGGAGTTTTGCCCCACAAATAACGCGATAGCGATTGCCATGATCCAGAAGTTTAAGTCAAATAAGGCGATAAGTAATAAAAAAATACCGGAAACGACTTGCACTGCCAATCCCCATTGTAATAATTTTTCGGCGCCTAATTTTGTTACCAATTTACCGTTGAGGACAGAGCCGACGGTCATCACGAGAATGTTCAACATAAAGAAATAACCGAAATTTTCCGGTGCCACGCCATAAAGACCAATATAAACAATAGATCCAGATGTAATAAAGGTAAACATTCCGGCAAAACCGAAAGAGGAGGTGAACATGTAACCTAAGACTTCTTTTTGTTTCCACAGCGCGACAAAATTACGTGCAATGATATTTAAATGCAGCGGAATTCGTTTTTCTTTAGCATGTGTTTCCGGAATAATAAAAAAGACCATCAATATGCTTAATAAGCCCATAAAGGCAATGACATAGAAAATGGAATGCCAGTGGAAAAAGCGAATTAAATAGCCGCCAATAATCGGGGCGAGCAATGGGGCAACCATAAACACTAAAGTGATGGTGGACATGGTTTTAGATAATTCATTTTTACTGAATAAATCACGCAACAATGCACCAACCAGCACGACCGGTGAAGCAGCAAAAAAGCCTTGAGTAAAACGAAGAGTGGTAAAATTTCCGATAGTTTCAATATCCGTGAGTAAAAACGCGGCAATAGCGGCGACGGAAACACCGAACAAAATAATGGGTTTTCTGCCGAAACTGTCGCCGAAGGGACCCCAAAATAATTGCCCCGTCGCCATACCATAGGCAAAAAATGTAAGCGTATGTTGTACTTGTTCCGGCGTAATGTTGAGATCTTGGGCGATTTTCAAAAATGCCGGTAAATACATATCCACACTCAATGGCGGCAACATAGATAAAATGCCTAAAGTGAGAATAAAAATAAAGCTGGCTTTGGTTGTTTGATTCACGATCTTGATCCTTGATTAAATACAGCAATTTCTGCTTCACTTAATGGGCGAAACTCGCCTTCCGATAAATTGTCATCTAGCATGATGGCGCCAATTTTCCAACGGTGCAAACCGACCACTTTGTTGCCTAGGGCGGCAAACATTCGTTTGACTTGATGATAACGTCCTTCGCTGATAGTTAAATTCACGTTGTAATCATCTAAGATTTCAAGTATCGCCGGTTTAGTTGGCGTTTTTTCGCCACGCAATAAAATGCCTTTTTCGATTTCCGCTTGATAGAAAGTTTCTACCGGATCGGCAAGAGTGACGAGATAGGTTTTTTCGCAATGGTGTTTGGGCGAAGTTACGCGGTGTGACCATTGTCCGTCGTCGGTAAGTAAAACCAGCCCGGTCGTATCCACATCCAATCTGCCGGCGCAATGTAGTTTGGCAGCGATAGGATAATCGAAAAATTGATAGATAGTTGGGTAATCGCCATCATCATGGCTACAGACATAGCCCTCTGGTTTATACAACATAAAATATTGTCCGCGTTCAAGCCAAGTTAATTTTTCGCCGGCAAAATAAATTTCATCTTCTGGGCTAACTTTAGTGGCGCCGCTTTTTTCAATTTTTCCGTTGATTGTGACTGCACTTTGGCGCAAGGCTTTGGTTGCCTGAGAGCGGGTTAATTGTGTATGTTCGGATAAAAATTTGTCTAATCTCATGGGGTTACCTTGCTAAAACCAAGAAAATTGCTTGATGTTATGTAAACGAGCGGGCTATTGCGCATTTTACTATAAACCGGCTAAAAAAACGAAATCTATTGCATATTAAAGTGCGGTCAAAATTTGTAGAGAAATGTCAATAAATGTGTTCAATGTCACAGAATTATTTGTTATTTGATTTATAATGAAACGTTGCAAGGATTTTAACATTTAACAACAATGATATCTTTACTCGTTAATTTACTAAATAAGGAGATGTTAAATTTATGGACGTACAGTTACGACAAGCCGCATTAGATTTTCACGAATTTCCGCAACCGGGAAAAATTGAAGTGACCCCAACCAAATCATTGGCAACCCAACGGGATTTAGCCTTGGCATATTCTCCGGGGGTGGCAGAACCTTGTTTGGAAATTCAAGCGGATCCGGCGAATGCCTATCGTTATACTTCGCGCGGTAATTTAGTTGCAGTGATTTCAAATGGGTCGGCGGTATTAGGATTAGGAAATATCGGTGCATTAGCGGGTAAACCCGTGATGGAAGGAAAAGGCGTCTTATTTAAAAAATTCGCCGGGGTAAATGTATTTGATATTGAAATTGATGAACGCGATCCGGATAAATTAGTGGATATTATTGCCTCGCTGGAGCCGACATTCGGTGGGGTTAACCTAGAAGATATTAAAGCGCCGGAATGTTTCTATATTGAGAAAAAATTACGCGAAAGAATGAAAATTCCGGTCTTCCATGATGACCAACATGGTACTGCCATTATTTCTGCGGCGGCAGTGATTAACGGTTTACGCATTGTAAATAAAAAAATTGAAGATGTGCGTTTGGTGGCTTCCGGTGCTGGGGCAGCGTCGATTGCGTGCTTGAATTTATTAGTGTCATTGGGCATGAAACGTGAAAATATCACGGTGTGTGACTCCAAAGGCGTGATTTATCAAGGACGTGATGAGCGTATGGATGAAACCAAAAAATTATATGCGCTCCCGGATAACGGTCAACGTACTTTAGCCGATGCCATTCCGGATACGGATATTTTCTTAGGTTGTTCTGCGGCGGGTACCTTGACACAAGAAATGGTGAAAACCATGGGGCCAAGCCCGTTAATTTTAGCTTTGGCAAACCCTGAGCCAGAAATTCTCCCGCCATTAGCAAAAGCGGTTCGTCCGGATGCTATTGTTTGTACCGGTCGTTCTGACTATCCGAACCAAGTGAACAATGTGCTTTGTTTCCCATTTATTTTCCGTGGTGCGTTGGATGTAAGCGCAACCACCATTAATGAAGAAATGAAATTGGCGGCGGTTTATGCCATTGCGGATTTGGCGCTTGCTGAGCAAAGTGATGTGGTGACCTCTGCTTATGGCGATGGTGATGTGAGTTTTGGTCCGGATTATATTATTCCAAAACCGTTTGATCCGCGCTTGATCGTAAAAATTGCACCAGCAGTAGCAAAAGCGGCGATGGATAGTGGTGTGGCGACCCGTCCGATTGAAGATTTTGATGCTTATATCGAAAAATTGACCCAGTTTGTGTACAAAACTAATTTGTTTATGAAACCGGTATTTTCACAAGCCAAACAAGATAAACAACGGGTGTTGTTAACAGATGGTGAAGAAAATAAAGTGCTTTATGCCGTACAAGAAATTGCGACATTAGGCATTGCGCATCCGGTATTACTCGGACGGACAGAAGAAATCAAACGTTTAATTAAAAAATTGGGCTTGCATATTGAACAAGGTCAAGATTTCGATATTGTTGATATTGAAAATAACCCTTATTTTGAAGAATGCTGGAAAGCGTATTATGACAAATTAAAACGCCAAGGTATGACGCCTGCCGGTGCTAAACGTAAAATGTTGCATAATCCGACCGCACTTGGTTCCGTGTTGTTGGAGTTAGGCAAAGTGGATGCGATGTTGTGTGGTTTAGTTGGACCTTATAATTCTCATTTACATAACGTGAAACAAGTGATTGGCGTGAAAGAAGGTGCGATTGCGGCAACTATTAACGGATTGGTATTGCCGACGGGTAATTTATTTATCGCTGATACTTTTGTTAACCAAAATCCGAGCGCGGAAGAATTGGCGCAAATTACATTGATGTCTGCAAAAGTGGTGAAACGTTTTGGTATCGAGCCGAAAGTAGCGTTAGTTTCCCATTCTAATTATGGTACTTTGGATGATCCAAGTGCGGTCAAAATGCGCAACGTTTTGCAATTGGTAAGAGAACAATCGCCAGAATTGATCATTGATGGCGAAATGCATTGTGACGTAGCGCTTTCGCAAAGTTTGCGTGACGAAGTTATGCCGGATAGCCCGCTGAAAGGTTCAGCCAATATTTTGATTATGCCAAATATGGAGGTTGCTCGAATTAGTTTGAATTTATTACAAGGGACGACAACACCAATCACTATTGGACCGATTTTAATGGGGATGAACAAAACGGCGTATATTATGACCTCGGCGTCTTCTGTCCGTCGGATCATCAATTTGGTTGCTGTAGCTGCAGTAAAAGCACAACAAAGTTAATTGGTTCTATTTGATATAATCACTATGAAAGCTCAACGAGAATGTCGTTGGGCTTTTTGTTGTAAGTTAAGTTAAGATTGAAGAATAAAAAATGTGTTTTTTATTATCGTCTTCAAATTGACGGTTAAGTACATAGCAAGCAACATATAATTTCCTTGACTGCAATAAATTAAAGGGGTAAATAGTATATTTCCTAATCAAAAAAGAAAGATTTAATGATCTTAATCAAATTTTTTGCTAAAATGACTGCGCTTTTTACTCATAAAAATAAATGAAGGAAACTAATCATGGCTTATACTTTACCACAACTCAGTTATCCCTATGATGCATTAGAGCCTTATTTTGATGCTCAAACGATGGAAATTCACCACAGTAAACATCACCAAACTTACGCAAATAATGCAAGTGCGGTAGTTGAAACCTTGCCACAGTTTGCTAACTTATGTCCAGGCGAATTACTGACTAAATTAGCAGAAGTTCCGGCAGATAAGCGTACAGCAGTACGCAATAATGTTGGTGGGCACGTAAACCACAGTTTGTTCTGGAAATGTTTAAAAACCGATACCACATTACAAGGTGCATTAAAAGATGCTATTGTCCGTGATTTCGGTTCTGTTGAAGCATTTCAAGCCGAATTTGAAAAAGCAGCAGCGACCCGCTTTGGATCAGGTTGGGCGTGGTTAGTATTGACCGCTGAAGGTAAATTAGCCATAGTATCAACCGCGAATCAAGATAGTCCGTTAATGGGGAAAGACATTGCTGGTTGCGAAGGATTCCCTCTTTTATGTTTGGATGTTTGGGAACATGCTTACTATTTAAAATATCAGAACCGTCGCCCAGATTATATCAAAGCATTTTGGAATGTGATCAACTGGGATTATGTGGCAGAACGCTTTGAGAAAAAATCTACCAACGGTAATTGTGCTAAATAATATGTTTGAGACTGACATAAATTAGCAATTATGTTAATTTCTAACAGATCTTTTATCCATAAAAAGAGTTAGTCTTAGTAACTCTTTTTATGGTTTTAAAATAGCTTGAAAACGACCTTGTTTTTGCAATACTTTTTTTATCATACTATCAAGATTATCTTTTGTAGCAATTTTATCCAAATGTTGATATAAATACACTAATTTGGGACTATCTGTTAGGCGATAACTTTTTTCCAACAAGCCTAGTATAATAAGAAGTGAATCAAATTGTTGTCTAATTTGTATATGTTTTTCTGCCACTTTTTTCTTCAGTATAGCAGGATCAACGCCCTGTTTCTCCAGCTCATTGACTACTCGGTACGCTGCTTGGATTAATTCATCAACTCTTTGAGGATCACAACTAAATTCGATTTTTCCCTCAATCTGCGAAGAGGTCATTTCTTGAGAAAACCAAGTATTTACTGAATAAATACCAGAATCGTTTTCACGCAAGGTGAGACGTAATTGTTCTTGTAAAATATCGCTTAATAAATCAAGTAAGTACTCATTTTCAGCGCGCCAAGGACTTTCCACATTAAAGAAAAGTTCAACTTCTGCGCGAGGTTCATCAAAACCTTGAATAATCAATGGGTGAGAAGGAATTTTTGCTTGGAAAAAATAAGGTTGTCTCTGCTGTGTTTTTATCGGCACATTCGCCAAATAACGCTCAGCAAAATTTAGTAGTTGTAATTCTTGGATATCGCCTACAATAAAGTAGGTAAAATCGGTTTTATCAAGAATATAATCTTGATAGAGCTGAAGGAATTCTGTCAATGTTGTGGAGTAAAGGCGCTCTTTTGAGTGATGATAAATTGTCGGTAGATCAGGATAACGTTGTTGATCCAATTGTTGCATAAAGTTGATCTCAATATCATTTTGTTGATTACTTTGTTTGAGTTCGTGCTGATATTGTTGAAAAACAGTATGGTCAATTTCGCTATGTTGCAATTTCAAACGAAATAATTTCAGCAGTAATTCCATATCTTGGCTTTTGGCGATACCGGTAAATCCTTGATAATAGTCATCAAGAAAAGTAGATATCATAAGCTGTTTATAGCTAACTAGTTGTTCTAGTTGTGGTTTAGCTAATGTACCAATACCGCTATCATCAACTAAATTTGCAGCAGATTTTAATAAGTAAAACTGCTCTTTTGGTACAGAACGTAACCCTCCTTGTGTTAGTGCTTTGAAGTACACTTGATTTGGCATTTTATCGCTGTAGTAATAGACTAACTTTGAACCGTTTTGTAAACGATATTCTTGAATATTACCTTGTTGCCAATTTTTCTCTTTTTGCACATGACCTTTAACCAACTGCAAATCGGGAATGTCACTAGTCGTTTTTGTTGATTTCCATTTCTGCTGTGTGGAAATCATCGCTTGTTGCCACCATTGTTTCACTTGATTGCGATCAAAGGTTAATTTCTTTGCAGGATAAGGCTGAGTAATCAATAATAATTTCGCGTTAAGCTGTATAATTTGCTGAAAAGCGCGGTTAATTTCTGCTAAATTTATTTCCGCTAACATTTTTTTGTTGAGCCGGTATTTCTGTTCTTCACTTAAAATTACTTGTTTATTTGCGACAGATGCCATCATTTCTTGTATTAAAATTAAACTACCAGATTTTATGGTTCGTTGATTTTCATTTAACTCGGCTAAATAGGCGATTTCTTGCTCAAACTCTTGCTGACTAAAACCTTGCTGCTGAAGTTCTGCTAAAAAATCAAATAGTGCAAGTAAAACTGATTGATATTTTTCTTCGCGCAAAGGGATAGAAAAAATAAATTGACTGGTTTCTTTCCCGAGGTAGTGATGAGAAAAACTGGCTGTTTCGACCGTACTTTGTTGTTTTTCCCATTGTTGTAAGCGTAAATTTAGTAAACGAATGACAACTTGTCTTGAAAATTGTTGCCGATATTGCAATAAATTATCTTGATTGTGAAACTCCTCCGCAAAACTTAATTCTATTGTAGGCGTATTGATGTGTTTTTCATTAATACTTGCGAAACGCCAATCAGGAGTAAGCGGAATGCTGAAGTCAATGTGTGGTAATGTAGTACCTCTGCTTGGGTGTGATGTTGACAATTTTTTTTGTATTAAAGATCTGGCGGTTTGTGTATCTATGTCGCCAACTACGATAATTGCCATATTATCTGGACGGTACCATTTATGATAGAAATCAGCAACCCGTTTGGCAGAAACATTGTTGATAACTTCGACTAAACCTATAGGATCTCGTTGTACATAACGAGATCCTGCCATTTCAATTGCGCTTTTTTTATCACCTAAACGTAATATTGGGCTTAATCTTGCTCGCCACTCTTCCAATACAACGCCTCGTTCTGCATCAAGATCTTCAGGTAATAAGGTTAAATGATTTATCCATTGATCTAATACATCAAAAGCCAGTTCAAGGTTTTTAGGGTCATTATTAGCTAAATTGAGTGTATAAACAGTATTTTCAAAGTCAGTAAAGGCATTAATATCTCTAGCAAATTTCATGCCGAGTTGCTCCAACGCAGAAATAATTTGATTTTTGGGGTATTTCCTAGAACCGTTAAAGGCTAAATGTTCGATAATATGGGCAACGCCCCGTTGATCTTCATCTTCATGTAGAGAACCGGCATTCACGACTAACCGAATATAGATACGCTCTTTAGGGTATTGATGAGGTAAAATATAATAGCGTAGCCCATTTTCCAGTTCACCATATTGTATTTTTTGGGAAAACGGCAATTTTTCTGCTTTTTCAGCATGATAGTCATTTGGCGAGGAGATACAGGCAACCAAACCTAAACAGAACAAAAAAGAAAATAAAAAATGAAAGCGCATCGTTTTTCCTTGTTATGCTTCCTTTTACCTCAGTAAAAAAGTAAAAGGAAGTTCAGAATATGCTCTCTTTAAGAACGGTTAAAATTCGTAGCCGACTTCTAACCAGAACTCTCTACCTGGGGTATAAATACCATATTCGGAATGCATTGAAATTCCAGAGCCAAGGGAACGGATTTTACGTGTTTGATTTAATACATTCAGCACATCTAACTGAGCATAAATCGTATGGTTTCCTGTGAGCGTTGGCTGCCAACGGATACTAGCATCCCATTGGACATGCTTACCATAATCAAAAGTTCGATAACGTTGAATCTCATCAGAAAATTCACCCTCTATGCTACGGTAATCCTTAATCGGTGCTTTAAAATACAGTTTATTTGACCAAGTTAGTTGATATTTCTCAATAGCCATATCTAACCCTAAGCGCAAAATCCAGTCTTCTGCATTACTATTCACCTTTTGATGCATTTGTTTACGTGTCATCAATCGGTTATCAAGAAAAACCAACTCTTGTGGGTTAAGGGATTTATCAATATTCGCTCTCTTTGTTTTCAGCCAATCAAACCCTAAGTTTGCACGCCATTGTGTACTTCCCCATTCATAGGGCTCACGCATTTGAGCTTGTAAGGTGTAAGTGTTGACCTCATATTCACCGCCATTGGCATAAACGGTTCTTTTTTCACCTCTTGGTGCATCAAGATCTCGGCGTAAAATAATCCGCGCTTTATTATTGCGATAAATATAATTCGCGTTTAATGTCCAATTGCCAATATTTTGCGTTAGTCCAAAACTCAACTCATTTGCGTAAGGTGTCTTGAGGTGGCTAAAATTTTGGTGTTTACGCGTTAAGTCGTTATTTAACTTAAGAATTTTATCAGTTAATTTAACGGATGAAAACGAGCGCCCATAATAACGGTTTGCCCCCATCTCTAAGGAAGTGTTCTCAAATGGTTTATAACGTAAAACAAAACGAGGAGCAATATTGTTATTTTCCAAATAATCGTCACGATCAAGACGAACTCCAGAGCGAAGTTCTAAATTACGCCAACTGATTAGATTTTCTATATAACTTGCAATATTTTGATAGGATGTTTTTAAATGCCCTTTTTTCGCAATAGTATCATCTAAAATCAAAGGAGATTCGCCCTGTATAATCGAAATAGTTTGTCCTCTCACATCTTGCGGTCGGTTAAAATGATAAGTTGTTCCTTGATAGATAGCTCCAAGAGAAATAGAATGCTTAAAACTACCCCAATAAAAAGGATTAAATGCATATTCAGTGGAAATATGCCAGTTTTTTTGCATCAATTGGCTGTTGCCATGTCCCCCTTCTTCGTAATCATACAATGGCTCATAATCTTCATTGAGTACGGAGACGGTTTTCAATTCAGCAAAATTAGCTTTTCGTTTGTCTTTAAAGTTATCGTAAGCTAACGTATTCGTCCAAATTCCACTATTAAAGCTATGTACCCACGCCAAAGTCGCTCCGTATGCTTTGTGATAATCTATAATGTTATTGTTCAAATTTGTGGCATAATATTTTTTCTCTCTATAGTTAGAATAGCGAAGACCAAATTCAAAGCGATTTTCTAGATTGGGCGTCCAATTGAGATTTAGCAAGGCATTATCCGATTGACGTAAATGATTTTGTTTATCCAAAGTTTGAGGAACACCAATGAGACGATTTTGCATAATCCGTGATGTACGACGGCTTAATCCTAAAACCAAACCGATATTTTCAGTTAATCCTTTTTCTACTGATAAAGAAGAAAAATGTTTATTATATTTCGGCTGTAATACCGCAACATCACCCTCAGGACGCACTTGAGCTAAAATTGATTTTGCAACGCTGTCAACATACATATTTGCCCAATGAGAATTTGTTGTGCGATATTTCAATCGGACATGATCCGTTCCATCATATTGTTTGGTTTTTGCCACTACCGCACCGCCGGTAAAACCGCTTAAACTGGCAGAAATATTGTGATCTTGCACTTCAATTTTAGACAATAGTGAAGAATCAAAAAAATAGGCTTGAGTATGGCTTATGCCGGGAACAACTTGCATTGAACCATCAAATACCTCAGAATCGACAGCCAGATCATTGTTGATATTGACATTATCAATAAAAAATGCGGTTTGATTAAAGTCAGCACCATTAATAGAAATGTTATCCGGCTTAATTTCTCCTCGCTGAAAACCGTCCTGATCACTATTTTCATAACGAACGTGAGGATTTGATTTTAAATAGTCAGTGATATTGCCATTCGCAACAGGGAATTTTTTCATCTCATCTGAACTAATCGACGTGATACCGGTTAAATCCATATTTTGATCGCCGTAAACGACAATTTCAGGAAGTTTTAAAGAAAAATGTTGCATTATTTACTTTCTTTTTTGTAATAAACATAAAATGTAAAAAACATATTAATGATAATAATTCTCATTATATTTATTATGCCGGAAAAGTAAAGAGCGCTTATCGGTCCGAAGGATAGTATTTATCGGACTTTTTTGTGTAGAAAAGGAAATTATTTTGAAAAAGTTTATTTAATTCTTAAATCTTTAAATTTTATTCAATCATTTGACTTGATTTTAAAATATTTATCCTGTTATATTGCATAAATATAATTTATATTTAAACTCATGATTATGTGATGATTCTCATAATATCCTTCAATGTATAACACAACATTAAAATTATTTATAGGAAGTGATTACTATGGCAAAACTTTATGATCGTTCTTTTGAACGAGAAAACTGTGGATTTGGTTTAATTGCCAATCTTGATGGCGTACAAAGCCATAAAGTGGTTCGTAATGGGATCTTGGGGCTTTCTCGTATGCAACATCGCGGGGCGATTTTAGCAGATGGGAAAACCGGTGACGGTTGCGGATTATCCTTACAAATGCCAGAGGGCTTTTTTCGTGCAATTGCGGCGGAAAGTGGATTTTCATTAGCAAAAATCTTTGGTGTAGGACAGATTTTTTTACCGCGTGATGAAAAATTAGCGCAAGAATATATCGAAATTATCAACGAAGAATTAACCTATGAAACCTTAGGTGTGCCGGCTTGGCGTGATGTGCCGACCAATCCAACGGTGTTAGGTTCGATCGCGTTGGCAGATATGCCGGCGATTAAACAAGTGTTTATTAATGCGCCGAGTGGCTGGCGAGTGCAGGATTTGCAACGTCGTTTGTTTGTCGCGCGTCGTCGAATTGAAAAACGCATTGAGCATCCGGATTTTTATATTTGTAGTTTTTCAAATCAAACTATTGTGTACAAAGGGCTTTGTATGCCGAAAGATTTGCCGAAATTTTATTTGGATTTGGCAGATTTACGGATGCAAACCGCAATTTGTTTATTCCATCAACGTTTCTCAACGAATACGCAACCGCGCTGGAAACTCGCGCAACCGTTCCGTTATTTGGCGCACAATGGCGAAATTAATACCATTTCTGGTAACCGCGCTTGGGCAAGAGCGCGTGGCTATAAATATCGTACGCCGTTAATTCCAGATTTACAAAGTGCGGCGCCTTTCGTGAATGAAACCGGTTCAGATTCCAGCTCATTGGATAATATGTTGGAGCTTTTTGTTAGTGGTGGGATGGATTTATTCCGCGCCATGCGTTTATTGGTTCCGCCAGCATGGCAACAAAACCCAGATATGGACGACGATTTACGCGCCTTTTATGATTTTAACTCTATGCATATGGAGCCTTGGGATGGTCCGGCGGGGATCGTGTTAACGGATGGGCGTTATGCGGCTTGTAACCTTGACCGTAACGGATTACGCCCTGCGCGTTATGTGATCACTGAAGATCGCCTAATTACCATTGCTTCCGAAGTGGGGATTTGGAATTATGCGCCGGATGAAGTGGTAGAAAAAGGGCGTGTCGGACCGGGGCAATTATTGGTTATTGATACGAAAAAAGGCAAATTGTTGCATTCCGACGAAATCGACAATGAAGTCAAAGCGCGTCACCCATATCGCGAGTGGTTAAATAAACACGTTCAACGCTTAATTCCGTTTGAGCAATTGCCGGAAAACGAAGTGGGCGAGGCGACCATGGACGAAAGCGCGTTGAAAGTGTACCAAAAACAATTTTTATATGATAACGAAGAATTAGAAAGCATCGTTCGGGTCTTGGGGGAAAACGGTCAAGAGCCGGTTGGTTCTATGGGCGATGATGCGCCTTTTGCGGTACTTAGCGAACGTCCGCGCTTATTATTCGATTATTTCCGTCAATATTTTGCGCAGGTCACTAACCCGCCAATTGACCCGTTACGTGAAGCGCACGTAATGACTTTGGCAACCAGTATCGGGCGCGAAATGAGTGTTTTCTTTGAAGCGGAAGGGATGTCTAGCCGGGTGAATTTTAGATCACCAATTTTGGTTTATTCCGATATGCAACAAATTTTACGTCTTCCGGAAGAACACTACAAAAACACTGTACTTGACGCCACTTATAATCCAAATGAGCAAGATTTAAAACAGGCGATCGAGCAATTATGCGAACAGGCAAAACAGGCAGTACGGGAAAAAGCGGTATTGTTGATCATTTCCGATCGCAATATCAGCAAAGAACGTCAACCGATTCCGAGTGCATTAGCGGTCGGGGCGTTACAAAATTGCTTAGTTGATGCTAATTTACGTTGTGATACCAATATTATCGTGCAAACTGCGGAAGCGCGTAACCCGCACCATTTCGCAGTTCTTTTAGGCTTAGGGGCAACCGCAATTTACCCTTATTTGGCATATGAAACCTTGGCGCACATGGTGCAATCCGGCGCAATCAATAAACCGTTACGCGTAGTGATTGGCAACTTCCGCAATGCGATTAACAAAGGGTTGTACAAAATTATGTCAAAAATGGGGATTTCTTGTATTTCCTCCTATCGCTGCGCCCGCTTATTTGAAGTGGTCGGTTTAAGCTCAGAAATCACCGCACTTTGCTTCCCGGGGATCACCAGCCGAATTGAGGGCGCAAGTTTTGCTGATTTACACCAACAACTTAATAGTGTACGCAAACGCGCATGGCGTCCAAGCCAAGATTTAGAGATGGGCGGTTATCTCAAATATAAACCACAAGGCGAATACCATGCGTATAATCCGGAAGTGGTGAATCATTTACAAGCGGCAGTAAATAGCGGCGATTATGCCAAATATCGTGCTTTCCGCGATGCGGTTAATCAACGTCCGATTACGACGATTCGCGATATGCTGCGCTTAAAAGTGGAAGATGGAAAAGCCATCAATATTGAACGAGTGGAACCGGCGGAAAATCTGTACAAACGTTTTGACAGCGCGGCAATGTCCATTGGGGCATTAAGTCCGGAAGCTCATGAGGCTTTAGCGGTTGCCATGAACCGTTTAGGGGGTTATTCCAACTCCGGCGAGGGCGGCGAAGATCCAAAACGTTATGGAACAGAAAAAGTCTCAAAAATCAAACAAGTTGCTTCCGGTCGCTTTGGCGTGACTCCGGCGTATTTGATGAGTGCGGAAGTGATCCAAATTAAAGTCGCACAAGGGGCAAAACCGGGCGAGGGCGGTCAGTTACCGGGTGACAAAGTTACGCCATATATTGCGCAATTGCGCTATGCAGTGCCGGGATCGACCTTAATTTCGCCACCGCCACACCATGATATTTATTCTATCGAAGATTTAGCGCAATTGATTTTCGACTTAAAACAAGTCAATCCGAAAGCCTTAATCTCGGTCAAATTAGTATCCTTACCCGGCGTTGGTACCATCGCCACCGGCGTTGCCAAAGCCTATGCCGATTTAATTACCATTGCCGGTTATGATGGCGGTACCGGTGCTAGCCCGTTGAGCAGTGTGAAATATTGCGGTTCGCCATGGGAATTAGGGCTTGCCGAAGCGCAACAAGCGCTGGTGGAAAATAACTTGCGTCATAAAGTACGCTTGCAAGTGGATGGCGGGTTGAAAACCGGTTTGGATATTGTCAAAGCGGCAATTTTAGGCGCGGAAAGTTTCGGTTTCGGTACCGCGCCGATGGTGGCATTAGGTTGTCGTTATTTGCGGATTTGTCATCTAAATAACTGTGCAACCGGTATTGCGACTCAAGACGATACGTTGCGCAATAAGCATTATCACGGATTACCGGAAAAAGCGATGAATTACTTCAAATTTATCGCCCAAGATGTGCGCGAAATTCTTGCGCAACTCGGCGTGGAAAAATTGACGGACTTAATCGGGCGTACGGAATTGTTGGAAATTATTGACGGTAAAACTAGCAAACAACGCGGCTTGAATTTAAGTAAATTGCTTTATTCGCCAAAAGTGCCGGATGGAAGCAGTCGTTATTGTACCCAATCCAACCCAACGTTTGACCAAGGTTTATTAAACAAAAATATTGTTGCCCAAGCGCAAAATGCCTTTGAAAGCGGACTTTGCAGCAGCATGGATTTAGAGATTACAAACGTGGATCGTTCGGTAGGTGCAACCTTATCCGGTTTAGTGGCGGCGCGTTATGGTAACCGTGGTAACCCATTGCAAGAATTTAATATTAACTTAACCGGTACCGCCGGACAAAGTTTAGGCGTATGGTTAGCCGGTGGGGTGAATTTAACCTTAACCGGGGATGCTAACGACTATGTAGGCAAAGGCATGGCGGGCGGTCGCATTGCGATCAAACCGCATAATGGCGTCGCTTTCAAAGCAGAAGAAGCTGCTATTGCGGGGAATACTTGTTTATATGGTGCGACTGGCGGTGAATTGTTTGCTTCTGGACGTGCAGGTGAGCGTTTTGCGGTACGTAACTCCGGCGCGGTTGCCGTGGTTGAGGGTATCGGCGATAACGGTTGTGAATACATGACCGGTGGGGTTGTGACGGTGTTAGGTAAAACTGGGATCAACTTCGGTGCCGGTATGACCGGTGGCTTTGCTTACGTTTTAGACGTGGACGGTAAATTTGCCGGACGTTTAAATTCGGAGTTAGTAGAGGGGTTATCAATCAATGAGTTACCGACTCATCAAGAACATTTACGTGGCTTAATTTCTCGTCACGTTGAATTAACCCATAGTGCGATCGGGGAACGTATTTTGGCAAATTGGGATAGCTATGTGGCACGTTTTGTGCTGGTGAAACCAAAAGCTAATGATGTGGATGCGTTATTAGGGCATAAACGTCGTACAGTTACCGAATTGGGTGAAGTGATTCAATAAGACATCAATCGAGAGCGAAAAGCGCGGTGGTTTTTTCGAAATTTTGGCAAAATTGACCGCACTTTCATAGCGCAAAAATTAGAGAAGGAATAAGAAAATGAGCCGTGATAATGTTTACCAATTTATTGATTTACCTCGTGTTGACCCCTCAAAAATTCCATTGAGCAGTCGTAAAACCGAGTTTGTTGAAATTTATCAAATATTTAGTGATGCCCAAGCGGAATCACAATCCGATCGTTGTTTGGAATGTGGTAATCCATATTGTCAGCATAAATGTCCGTTACACAACAATATCCCAAACTGGCTACGTTTGGCAACAGAAGAGCGCATTATTGATGCGGTAGAATTAGCGCACCGTACCAACAGTTTGCCGGAAGTATGTGGTCGGGTTTGTCCGCAAGATCGTTTGTGTGAAGGATCTTGTACGCTGAATGCGGAATTTGGCGCAGTGACTATTGGCAGTGTGGAACGCTATATTACCGAAAAAGCTTTTGAAATGGGCTGGAAACCGGATTTATCCAGTGTGGTGAAAACCGGCAAAAAGGTCGCTGTTGTAGGGGCGGGACCGGCGGGATTAGGTTGCGCTGATGTGTTGATTCGCAACGGTGTGGACGTGGTCGTGTATGAGCGTCAACAAGAAATCGGCGGCTTGCTCACCTTTGGTATTCCGTCCTTTAAATTGGAAAAAGAGGTGATGCTCCGTCGTCGTCAGGTATTCAGTGAAATGGGCATTGAGTTCAAGTTGGGCGTGGACATCGGCAAGGATATTTCCCTTGGCGATTTGGTAGCGCAATATGATGCAGTATTCCTTGGTGTGGGAACTTACCAAGGCATGAAAGCCGGTATTCCGAATGAAGAAGCGCGAGGCGTCTATTCGGCGTTACCGTTTTTAATCGGCAATACGCAACACTTGCTCGGTTTAGATGCACCGGATTATGTGTCAATGGCGGGCAAACGCGTTGTCGTGCTGGGCGGTGGCGATACTGCGATGGACTGCGTGCGGACCTCTATTCGTCAAGGCGCGGCGGAAGTAACGTGTGTGTATCGTCGTGATGCCGCCAATATGCCGGGCAGCCGCAAAGAATATAACAATGCGAAAGAAGAAGGCGTGGACTTTTTCTTTAATGCGCAACCGGTGCAAATTGAAGCGGATCCTGTAGCGGTACAAACCGATGGAGCGGGCAATGTGACAGGGATTAAAATTGTTCGTACGGAATTAGGCGAGGCGGATGCGCAAGGTCGTCGTCAAGCACAAATTATTGCGGGCAGCGAAGAAGTGATTTCGTGTGACGCGGTGATCGTGGCATTCGGCTTTGCACCACATGCTATGCCTTGGTTGACGGATATTGGCGTGACCACCGATAACTGTGGGCGCATTGTGGCAAGCGGCGAGTTAAAACAACAAACTGCCAATCCAAAAGTGTTTGCCGGTGGCGATATTACCCGCGGTTCTGATTTGGTGGTGACTGCGATTGCGGAAGGACGCGACGCGGCACAAAGCATTATGGAATATTTAGAGGTTTAAACTTAAACGATAACGAAAAGTGCGGTCATTTTTGTTAACGTACATTTAAGTAAAAGCAGTTACCGAAAACTTCGGTAACTGTTGAGATGAGAGGTTATTTGCCGCTGTCGCCATAGTTGCCGAGGACGCGGGCACTTGGATCGTTGACGTTGCAACCTTGCCATTCTTTATTTGGCATCCAGAAATCTTTGATCCAATGTGCTTGACCTGGGTAGAATTTTTCAAAGATATCGCGGTAAAGCAAGGATTCTTTGGTAAATGGTGTGCCATGCGGATATTTATTTTTGGCATTTACCAAATCGCTATCCGAATATTGTGCTTCGGCGAATGCTTTCAGATAATCCACCATTGAATGTCCCACCGCATCGCTAAATGCCGCTTTTTCGCGATATAAAATACTATCCGGCAAATAGTTTAATCCTTCGAAGGCTTTACGTAGCAAATATTTCCCTTTGTTATACACATTCATTTTGCGTTCTGGGTTGATGCTCATGGCGTAATCCACAAAATCAATATCGCTGAATGGAACGCGCGCTTCTAAAGAATGTGCGGCAAGGCAACGGTCAGCGCGTAATACGTCGTACATATAAAGTTCACGAATACGTTTTTGCGCTTCTTTTTGGAATTCGGCGGCGTTTGGCGCGAAGTCGGTATATTTGTAACCGAAAATCTCGTCACTTACTTCCCCAGTTAGTAAGACTTTTAAATCCGTATGTTGACGAATATATTTGCACACTAAATACATCCCGATACTGGCGCGTACGGTCGTTATATCCCACGTTTCCAAATGCCAAATGACTTTTTCCACGGCGTCAAGTATATCTTCTTTGGTCATGATCACTTCAGTATGTTCCGTGCCTAAAAAATCAGCCACTTCTTTGGCGTATTTGAGATCAATCGGATCCGTATCCATACCGATTGCAAAGGTTTTAATCGGTTTATCTAACTGTTTTTGCGCAATGGCACAAACTAAAGAGGAATCCAAACCGCCGCTTAATAAGAAGCCGAGTGGTGCATCAGCACTTAAGCGTTTAATGACGCCGGCTTCTAATTTGTGGCGTAACTGCTGGGCGATAGTATCAACATCTTGTTCGACTACCATTTTTGGATCCGCCAAATCGTTGTAACAAATAAATTCACCATCGGCATAATAATGTCCCGGCGGGAATGGCATAATGTCGCGACAAAATGGTACTAAGGCTTTGGCTTCAGAAGCAAATGCAATACTGCCGGTTTGGTTATCATAACCATAAAACATCGGGCGAATACCCATTGGATCCCGTCCAGCATAAATTTGTCCGGTTTTGCTATCCATTAAAACTAACGCAAATTCCGCATCTAGCATCTTCATCATGATCTCAATGCCCATGCGCTCATAAAGGGGAATGAGAACTTCGCAATCGCTGCCGGAATGGAATGTGTAGCCACTTTCTAACAAGGTTCTTAATTGTTGATAGTTATAAATTTCACCATTACATACCAGTTGTATGCCACAATGTTGGAATGGCTGGTTGCCTTTGTCGCTCAAGTCCATAATTGATAGGCGATGGAAGCCCCAGGTACAACCATACTCGGTGGTAAGACTTTGGTGATCTGGACCGCGATGGGTTAAGGTTTCAAATCCTTGTTTTAAGGCATCTGATGGTAAAGATGATGAAAAAACAAATCCGCACATAATATTTTCCTAAAAGCACATAAAATTATTAATAATATAGTTAAATAATTATAAATTATTTAGCCTTTAATGAAGTATAGATATATTTTTATTAAATTCAAGGTTTTTTATAAAATAATTACTTATTTGTCAAAAATATTAAGTATTATATTAAATTTTGAATGTTTTATTGGAATTATTTTAATTTCAAGGCTGGCTAATAGGACTTAATAAAAAATAAGCCTGTCCGAGCATATGGAGAGGCTTATAGTTTAATCCAGTTTATCTTGGCAGTTATTCGTTCATATCAATGTGAGGTGGTAATTTTACTGTAAATTAATACTAAAATAAAAATACTTGCTTGTAATAAAATGATGGTAGCGCCGGGTGCCGAATCTAAATGATAACTTAAAATTACACCTAAAATGCTGCTAAAAACCGACACACAAATGGCAATTACTAGCATTTTATCAAAGCTTTTGGTTAACATATAAGCAATAATCCCTGGTGAAATAAGCATTGCAACAACTAAGATTACACCAACGACTTGCATTGCAGTGATAATTGTTAATGCTAATAATGTTAACAGTCCATAATGCAATAATTTAGGCGATAAGCCTGCGACTCTGGTGTGGCTGGGATCGAAACAATATAGTAAAAAATCCCGTCGTTTTAATAAAATAATTGCAAAAATAATGGCTGAAACAATTGCAGTTTGAATGAGTTCTAATGTACTTATACCGAGTAAGTTACCAAACAGAATGTGGGAAAGATGTTGATCTGTTTTTACTTTAGTAAACAAAACCAGTCCCAAAGCAAACATACCAGAGAATACAATTCCCATTGCGGTATCTTCTTTAATTCGACTATTTTCTTTTAAATACCCGATACCTAATGTACAGGTCACGCCAGCACAAAACGCACCAAATAATAAGGGCAGTCCGAGCAAATAAGCAACAATAATTCCCGGTAAAACTGCATGAGATACCGCATCCCCCATCAATGCCCACCCCTTCAATACTAAATAACAGGATAATACTGCACAAATTAATGCAACAATTAGGGCAGTCAATAGTGCATTTTGCATAAAGGGATATACTAGTGGTTCTAAAAACCAAGAAATAACGCTATCCATTAGCTTCCTCCCTGTGAATTTTGCGTCTTGTCAACAAACCATATTTAGGAGAAAAGCAGAATGCTATTAGGAATAGCAGTGTTTGTAAACAAACAATAATTCCTCCGGTTGCTCCGTCAAGGAAATAGCTTAGATAGACTCCGATACCACTAGTTAACGTTCCCAGACACACAGCGATTTTTACCAATACACTGAAACGATCTGTTAACAAATAGGCAGTAGCGCCAGGTGTAACCACCATTGCAATTACCAAAATTGCACCGACAGTTTGAAGTGCCGCGACAACACAAGCACTGAGTAAAGTGAAAAAAAGAACTTTATAGCGGTTAATGGATAATCCTACGGAAGCGGCATGAATTTCATCAAAGAAAACTAATACTAAATCTTTCCAAAAGATCAGTAATAAGCCCAGACAAACACAAATAATACAGGCTACTTGCATAATATCTTCATCCGCAATACCTAATATGTTGCCTAAAATAATTTCTTGTACGTTAACTGCCGTCGGGTTAATCGAAATAATAAATAATCCGAGCGCAAAAAATGTCGTAAAAATAAAACCGATAATGGCATCTTCACGTAATTTAGTGATAGATTTTATCCAAATAATGGAAAGTGCGGCTAAAATTCCGGAAAAAAATGCGCCAAAAGAATAGGGTAAAGCCAAGGAATAGGCAATTGCTACGCCGGGTACAACGGAATGGGATAAGGCATCACCGATTAGTGACCAACCTTTTAGCATCAAATACGCAGATAAAAATGCACAAATTCCGCCTACTGCTGCACTGATTATTATTGCTTTTACCATGTAATCATAGCTAAAAGGTTCTAACAACATTGCTATCATAATAATTTCCTAGATATAGAGCCCTTTTACTTTTTACTTAATGTTGGCTTACTCATTGGTGCCGGAGGATCATCTTTAGTTTGACCATAAAACACAGCGGGTAATTCATCGTCAGCTAATACAGTCACAGAACGCTCGTCCGCATCATTATGTAAATCACTGCCTAACAACTTAATATGGCGCAATACACCGCCAAAGACTAACTCTAAATTTTTTTGCGTAAATGTTGTTGGTGTTGTGCCTGCTGCCAATACTGTTCGATTAATCATGACAACTTGATCACAGTAATCCGGTATAGAGCCTAAATTATGTGTTGAAACTAAAATTAAATAGCCTTCACTACGTAATTTTGTCAATAGAGTCATGATTGCATTTTCTGTTTGTACGTCCACTCCGGTAAAAGGTTCATCTAAGAGAATAATTCTGCTTTCTTGCGCTAATGTACGGGCGAGAAATACTCTTTTTTTCTGTCCTCCTGAAAGCTCACCTATTTGTCGTTCAGCTAAATGCTCAATACCAACACGTTGCATTGCCTGTAATACTTTTTCCTTATCTGACGTCTTAGGTCTACGTAAAAAATTCATATATCCATAACGCCCCATCATAACGACATCATAGACAGAAACAGGAAATTGCCAATCGACTTCTTCTGTTTGAGGAACGTAGGAAACTAAATTTTGTTTTAAGGCTTGCCGGATAGGTAAGCCACAGAGGCGGATCTCTCCCCGTTGTGGCTTAAGCAATCCCATTAGACTCTTAAATAATGTTGATTTTCCACTCCCGTTTACTCCGACTAATGCACAAGTAGTTCCCCCTTGTAAACTAAAAGAAACATCATGAATCGCTTTATGCCCGTTATTGTATCTAACGGTGACATTTTGTACATCAATTGATACGGGAATCGGAGAGTGCATTATTTTTCAAATCCTTTAACAATAGTAGTAACAGTTGTTTTTAATAAGTCAATATAAGTTGGAACTGGACCATCAGCAGCTGATAATGAATCAACATAGAGTACACCACCATATTTTGCTCCACTTTCTTTCGCTACCTGTTGGGCTGGTTTAGGTGAAATGGTACTTTCACTAAAGACCACCGGAACATTATTCTTCCGTACTAAATCAATTAATTTACGAACTTGCTGCGGTGTACCTTGTTGCTCCGCATTAATTGGCCATAAATAAATTTCTTTAAATCCATAGTCATGAGCCAAATAGCTGAAAGCCCCTTCACTTGTTGCTAACCAACGTTGATTTTCAGGCACTTGCATAAGTTTTTCACGCAAAGGCTTATCTAGCGCTTTAATTTTTTCTGCATAAGCACTGGCATTTTTTTGGTAAATATCTGCATTTTTCGGATCATATTTGATGAATGCTTGCTTAATGTTCTCAATATAGATTAAGGCATTAGACGCCGACATCCAAGCATGAGGATTAGGCATACCTTGATACGGACCTTCAAAAATAGAGATAGGTTTAATCCCTTCTGTTACTACAACTGAAGGAATATTCTTATGTATGTTTTGGAAGAAACGTTCAAACCAACGTTCTAGATTTAATCCATTCCACAAAATTAAATCAGCTGACTGTGCTTTAGCAATATCTTTAGGCGTTGGCTCATAATCATGAATTTCCGCTCCTGGTTTAGTAATAGACTCAACCACTGCCGCATCACCAGCAACATTTTGTGCAATATCTTGGATTACAGTAAAAGTGGTAATCACCTTAAATTTAGCATAGCTGGGCAAACTGAATAGTGTTCCAAGCATCAAACTAATTGCAATAAATAAACGCATAATTTTTCCTCGTGTTATTGACTATAAATGCAAATATATCTTATATGAACTGATAATGATTATCAATAATTTTTTATGTTAATTATCTGCGCTGCAAAAATCAAAGAAATATTGAAGAAAGTAAGCAACTTAAATTATAAGCTGATTAGTTTGTCAAGATCACTAATTTAGTCTAAAACAATATAGGCGACCATGTAGCCGCCTATTCTTTTTTAGTATATTGTTTGATTATGCATAATACATTTCAAATTCAACCGGATGTGGTGTCATGTTTAAACGTTCCACTTCTTTGCGTTTCATTTCAATAAAGACATCAATAAAGTCTTTTGTGAATACGCCGCCTTGGGTTAAGAATTCGTAATCTTTTTCAAGATTATCCAATGCTTCGCCTAAAGAGCTCGATACTGCTGGAATTTCTTTTAATTCTTCAGGTGGTAAATCGTATAAGTTTTTATCCATCGCATCGCCCGGGTGAATTTTGTTGAGCACGCCATCTAGACCTGCCATCAACAATGCGGAGAATGCCAAGTATGGGTTCGCTAGTGGATCTGGGAATCGCGCTTCGATACGGATAGCTTTCGGGCTAGTAACCGCTGGAATACGGATTGACGCAGAACGGTTGCTTGCAGAATAAGCCAATAATACCGGCGCTTCAAATCCTGGCACCAAACGTTTGTATGAGTTGGTGGACGGGTTGGTAAACGCATTCAAGGCTTTTGCGTGTTTGATAATACCGCCGATATAATAAAGTGCGGTTTCGGAAAGTCCGGCATATTTATCCCCTTGGAAAATATTTTTTCCGTCTTTGCTTAACGACATATTACAGTGCATACCGGAACCGTTATCACCGGTAATCGGTTTTGGCATAAAGCACGCTGTTTTACCATGTTCCGCCGCCACATTTTGCACCACGTATTTATAAATTTGAGTTTCATCCGCTTTTAAGGTTAAAGAATTAAAGCGAGTCGCAATCTCATTTTGTCCAGCAGTCGCTACTTCATGGTGGTGCGCTTCAATGACTAAGCCCATTTCTTCTAAAATTAAGCACATTTCAGAACGAATGTCGTGAGCGCTATCGTTTGGTGCCACCGCGCAATAACCACCTTTTTTCAACGGACGATACGCATTGTTACCGCCTTCGTATTGTTTATTGGTATTCCACGCCGCTTCAATATCGTCAATAACATAAGAGTTACCATTCATGGAAATATCGAAACGCACATCGTCAAACAAGAAGAACTCCGGTTCTGGTCCAAAGAAGACATTATCAGCTACGCCAGTTGAACGCATATAGCTTTCGGCGCGCATTGCAATTGAACGAGGATCGCGATCATAGCTTTGCATGGTACTCGGCTCATAAACGCTACAACGAATAGAAAGCGTTGGAATTTGCGCAAACGGATCGACCACAGCGGTTTCTGCGATTGGCATCAGCAACATATCTGCTTTATTTATTGCTTTCCAACCTTCTACGGAAGAACCATCAAACATTTTACCATCTTCAAATAGATCTTCATCAATTTGACTCACTGGAATGGAAACGCCATGTTCTTTACCTTTAATATTGGTAAAACGAAGAAGTACGAATTTAATATTGTTTTCTTCAATTAACTTAAATACGTTTGCAACAGCAGTATTTGGCATAATAAACCTCTCAGAGTTAAAAATAGTTACGTGTAAGATTTTGATGTTGTGCATTATTATAAATCACAGAATTCAAAATAACATATCATTTACAAAAAACAAGTATTTTTTCTAAAATATTCAATGAAAACTTTTAATTTGTATTTATTAACTAATAAATGAGGTAAAAATTATATTTTATTTATATTTAATCTGTTTTGGACAATTAAAATTGAAAATTATCTGATTTCCGCTAGATTTCCTTACGATTATTTAATAGCTCATTTTTGTAAAAAGTTGTATAATTCACGACCTTTCGTATTTTCGGTGCAAAGTGCGGTCACAATTTTTTACTTTTTATAGCTTAAGAATTTCTCAAATGACAAACAAAATTGATATTAACAAATTGCGCAATATCGCAATTATTGCTCACGTTGACCACGGTAAAACCACCCTTGTTGACAAATTATTGCAACAATCCGGCACATTGGGTGAAACGCGTGGTGACGTTGACGAACGCGTAATGGATTCTAACGATTTGGAAAAAGAACGCGGTATTACCATTTTAGCGAAAAATACTGCGATTAACTGGAACGATTATCGTATTAACATCGTAGATACTCCGGGACACGCGGATTTCGGCGGCGAGGTAGAACGCGTATTATCCATGGTCGACTCCGTATTATTGATCGTTGATGCTTTCGACGGTCCGATGCCGCAAACCCGTTTCGTAACACAAAAAGCTTTCTCTCACGGTTTAAAACCGATTGTGGTAATCAACAAAGTGGACAGACCGGGCGCAAGGCCAGATTGGGTTGTAGATCAAGTATTTGATTTATTTGTAAATTTAGGCGCAACTGACGAACAATTAGATTTCCCAATTATCTATGCTTCTGCATTAAATGGGGTGGCTGGTCTAGATCACGAAGATTTAGCGCCGGACATGACACCATTATTTGAAGCGATCGTTAAACAGGTTGCGCCACCGGAAGTTCACTTAGACGAACCGTTCCAAATGCAAATTTCTCAATTGGATTACAACAACTACGTTGGTGTTATTGGCATTGGGCGTATTAAACGCGGTTCGGTGAAACCAAATCAAGCGGTCACCTTAATTGGAGCAGACGGGAAGACCCGCAACGGACGCATTGGTCAAGTGTTGGGACATCTTGGCTTACAACGTTATGAAGCACAAGAAGCTTTCGCCGGCGACATTATTGCGATTACCGGTTTGGGTGATTTAAATATTTCCGATACGATTTGCGACATTAACAATGTAGAAGCCTTACCGGCATTAAGCGTTGATGAGCCGACGGTAACCATGTTCTTCTGCGTCAATACCTCGCCATTCTGTGGTAAAGAAGGAAAATATGTCACCTCACGCCAAATCTTGGAACGCTTGAGAAAAGAATTGGTTCACAACGTGGCATTGCGCGTGGAAGAAACTGAAGACCCAGATGCATTCCGTGTTTCCGGTCGCGGCGAATTGCATTTATCTGTATTAATTGAAAATATGCGTCGTGAAGGTTACGAATTAGCGGTTTCTCGTCCAAAAGTTATTTTTAAACAAATTGATGGTCGTAAACAAGAGCCATTTGAGCAGGTGACTATTGATATTGAAGAACAACATCAAGGCGCGGTAATGGAAGCGTTGGGTATTCGTAAAGGTGAAGTAAAAGATATGGTTCCGGATGGGAAAGGGCGTACACGTTTAGAATACGTGATCCCAAGTCGTGGTTTGATTGGCTTTCGGAATGAATTTATGACCATGACCTCCGGTACCGGTTTGTTATATTCCAGCTTTAGCCATTATGATGATATCAAACCGGGCGAAATTGGTCAGCGCAAAAACGGGGTTTTAATTTCCAATGCGACCGGTAAAGCCTTGGCATATGCGTTATGGGGCTTGCAAGAACGAGGTAAATTGATGATTGACCATGGGGTGGAAGTGTACGAAGGGCAAATTATCGGTATTCACAGCCGCTCAAATGATTTAACGGTTAACTGTTTACAAGGTAAAAAATTAACCAATATGCGCGCTTCCGGTAAAGATGACGCCATTCAGTTGACAACACCGGTGAAATTCTCGCTGGAACAAGCAATTGAATTTATTGATGATGACGAATTAGTTGAAGTTACCCCGACGTCGATTCGCATCCGCAAAAAATTGCTGACAGAAAATGATCGTAAACGTGCCAACCGTACTACGACCAGTACGAGCACTCATTAGTTTATAGTAGAATTATAAAAGAATTGACCGCATTTTGAGCTATTGCTTAAAAGTGCGGTCGATTTTCGCTTTAATTTTTCATTACTTGGTTTGGGATAATGATTCATTGATATATTCATAATTAGTCCTTTTCACGGTTATTACATCAAGGCATATAAATAATGCAAACCGACCATTGGTGTAATAGACGCATTTTCATCCATTGATAGCAATACCCTTAAATCCGCACCAATATTAAAAGTACAACCTTTCACATGAGCTGCATGTTCAATGTCACCCTTATGTTTTTGATAACCAGTTGATAAATCTACTATCAGATTGCGAGACAAGTGACTATGTCAATTTATACTTCCTCCCCAGCTTTGGTATTTCACTTTCGTCTTACCATCTACAGCTTTCGGCGTCACTTTATAGGATGTTTTATGTAATGCTGTATACACGGCATGATTACCATCTCCAGACTGCTGTACTTTACCTCCCAACATCATAACTCGAATTAAAATCATACCTATAGTCAATAACACTTAAGTTTGAGCCATATTTTTGTTTACCATTAAGATACTTAACAAAAATACTGCGATCTTTCTCTTGCAATAAGTGCGGTATAAAAACATCATTATTTTAGAAGCTCGCTCTCCTGCGAATATCATCAAAATATTCATCAATCAATAGTTCTCCATTGAGAAACACTGTGCGGAGCTGGTTTTGTTGACTGCCAAGCGCCTTTTGTTCGATCGTTTGCCAACAATCCGCTTGTTTAACCAAGGCAAGTATACCTTTTTTCGAACGTTTTGCATGGCTAGTAATTGGATCTTTATACACATCATGCCATTCGTCTGCAATACACACTGCACTGGCCTTCATTACCCAACTCATTGTATCTCGATTCACTTGCTGTAATAATCCCCCTCCCATACCAAAGGCGACATTCTCAACACTAAAACCTCTGGCAAGAATTGCCTCCAAAATTTTATCTAAAGAACTCACATTAATACCATCGCCTTGAATAATACGTATGCAATCAGGCAATATTTTATAGCCTTTACGATTTAAAGTCGTACCAAATTTTTCAGCCAAGATCGCTAAAGTGCGACAAATAACTTCAGCAGGGTCACCACTATCTGGGCGAACGACTAACGTGCCACCTTTTAATTCCACTAGCTCTTTTAGTTCAGTACCCCAAATATTTTCTAACGCATTCCAAAGGTCATAACTATCTGACACGACAGCATATATTTTATGTTTACCTGCAAATTGTTCAACCATATTACGATAGGCATCCGTCTCTCTCTCTTTTCCCCAAGAAGTCATGGTGCTGTGTTCTGCTGCAGGAATCGAAAACGCAGGCATGTTGGTCGCATTATACCAACGTTTTGCTGCGACAAGCGCAGACACACTGTCGGTTCCCATAAAATTCACTAAATGTGCTAAACCACCTAATGCCACGGTTTCTAAACTTGATGCACCACGTGCACCAAAATCATGTAATTTAAAACCGAGCCCTTCTAAATTATCTGACGATTTTTCTAATGCCATTTTAATTTTTTGTTTGCATAAATATGACACACTCGCCACCGTAGAGGGGTACCAAATCGCACGCAATAAAGCAGTTTCTAAATAGCCCACTAACCAAAAAAACTCAGGATCAGTATTAACGACTTGACAAACCACATTTCCAGCAGGTAACACAGTACCTTCTGGTACTGCTTCGATTTTGATCGGTAGTAAACCTTTATGTTTCTCCAATAAACGCTGCCAACCTTGACGATTAAATGGCAAACCGTGTGCTGTTAAAACGACTTCCGCCTCATCAATATCATTTTGCGTGATAGGTTTAAGTAAATACTCTTTAATAAATGCTTGTAAACCAAATGCAAGCACATTGAAGTTTCCTCCACGCGCTTCAATATAGTAAGAAATATATTCTGTATTAGGAGGATATTGGAGATAATGAGAGGATTTATAGCTATCTGTATTCAAGATAAGATTAAGAAAATTAGAAGTATACATTTCATTTAATCACCAAAAATATAAAATTTGATGCATACACTTTACCAAAAATTTTTATCCACTGCATTAATAATCTTGAATAACGAAAAGTGCGGTGCGTTTTCTTAGCATTAAGGTATTAAAAATAGAAAAAGGTACTCAAGTTAAATGAGCAATGAATTGTGTATTTAAATGAAGTGTATCAGCCAGTTTACGTATTTTTTGTTGATACATAAAAAGTGCGTTCAAAATGACCGCACTTTTCTCTATGAGGGGATCGGACTTTACCAAGTTACTTTCATCTTGTACCATAAACTACAATAGTTTTACCGTGCGCGGCGATTAAATGTTGGTCTTCTAACATTTTTAAAATTCGTCCAACGGTTTCTCTTGAACAACCTACCATCTGACCAATTTCTTGTCGAGTAATTTTAATTTGCATTCCATCCGGATGGGTCATGGCCTCCGGCATTTTTGCCAAATTAAGTAGGGTTTGCGCAATACGACCAGTTACGTCTAAAAACGCTAAATTGCTCACTTGTTTGGAGGTATTTTGCAAACGACGCGCCAATTGCGCGGATAAATACATTAAAATTTCCGGATTCACTTGGATTAATTGGCGGAATTTTTTATAGGAAATTTCAGCAATTTCGCAAGAGGTTTTCGCTTTAATCCAAGCAGAGCGCGACTGACCTTCATCAAAAAGTCCGGCCTCACCAAAAAAATCACCCGCACCAAGATAGGTTAAGATCATTTCTTTACCTTCTTCGTCTTTCACCAGTACTGCCACCGACCCTTTGATCAAATAATATAAGGTTTCCGCTTTTTCACCAGCATGAATTAAAGAGCTTTTTGACGGATATTTATGAATATGACAATGAGAGAGGAACCACTCCAAGGTTGGATCCAGCGGAGCTTGTTGCTGTTGCTGCTGAACTTGTTGCGGATTTAAATCTTGCACTGAAAAAACCTCCATTCATTTAAATAAATTCAAATCAAAAGTTAACGCAGATCCACTTTATTTTTAATATCAATGGATTCATATAATTCTGACCAAATAATGACCGCACTTCCTTGGCGAATTTTTGCCAGCAAATTTTGTGTTTTTTGCTCCAATGTTAGCTCTTGAAAGCCATAATCGGTACCTTCGCGCAAAATAACGCTTTCTACGATATTGCGCAACGTTTCTTCTGGTAAGTCTTGCCAAGGGATCAACATATTGTTACCTAAATTTAAAAATTATGCAAATAAGCTCTCAATTAATCGCCATTGCTGTTCAAAGTTTTGATTGTGGGAACGACGGAAATTGGAGCGTACATAACGCATAAATTGCCCTTCGCAAATGGTGACTAAATGGGTGGCGATAGTGCGCTCATCCACGTTAAAGGATTTTCCTTCGCGCAATTTGCGCATTTGCAAAATATTCATAAACTGCAACTCTAAGCGATCGAAAAATTGCGCTACGCGCGTTTGCAATTGCGGATCTTCAAACATCAGTGCATGCCCAGTTAATACGCGGGTTAAGCCGGGATTTTTGCGCGCAAAATCCAAGATCATTTGCAAAATATCATGTACCCGATGCATTGTATTCGTTTCATTTTTGATGGAATGGCTAATGCGACTAAATAGATTGCTTTCGATATTGTCAATCAAGGCTTCAAAAATTTTCGTTTTGCTTGGAAAATAGCGATATAACGCCGCTTCAGAAACACCGACTTCTTCCGCTAAACGGGCAGTGGTCATCCGCTCCATGCCACGTTCGGAATGCAACATATGCGTTAACACGGTTAACACCTGCTGGCGGCGTTCTTTTACGCTACGTTTGATTTGTTTTTCCATTATTTCTTACCTGAATGGCCAAAACCGCCCTCACCACGGTCAGTTTGCGTAAATTCTTCGACGATATTAAATTGCGCTTGTACCACCGGGACGAAGACCAATTGCGCAATCCGATCGCCGATTTCCACCGTAAAAGGTTTATCGCTGCGATTCCATAAAGACACCATCAGCGGACCTTGGTAATCGGAATCGATCAAGCCGACCAAATTGCCCAGTACAATACCGTTTTTATGCCCTAAACCAGAGCGCGGCAAAATCACCGCCGCTAAATTCGGATCAGCAATATAAACGGAAATTCCAGTAGGAATTAACACGGTTTGTCCGGCTTCCACTGTCAGCGACGCATCAATCAGCGCTCGTAAATCTAAGCCGGCAGATCCGGTGGTGGCATAAGTCGGCAGTGGAAATTCAGTACCAATGCGTTTATCTAAAATTTTTAAGTCAATTTGTTTCATATTCTCATTCTCTCTTGTTAATGTTTTATGCGTATATACATCAATTTATGCTATATATCGCTGTATAATTTCATTGACTAAATCCGCCGCTAAATTCGCTTTACTGGCAGAAGGCAGGGATTTTTCTCCGTCGCACCAAAATAGATGTAAACTATTGTGATCTTGCCCGAAAACTTGCCCGCCAGAGACATCATTGGCACAAATTAAATCAAGGTTTTTTTGACTTAATTTATGCTTGGCATATTGCGCGATATTTTGCGTTTCTGCTGCAAAACCGACAACAAAGGGGCGATTTTCCGTGAGTGCCGCGACAGTTGCAATAATATCGGGGTTTTTCACCAATCTTAAGGTGAGCTCGTCGTTATCGCCGGTTTTCTTAATTTTCTGTTGGGACACTTCTGCCATGCGATAATCTGCCACGGCAGCACAACCAATAAATATGGTATTTTTGACCGCACTTTGTAGCGCAACTTGACACATTTCCTGGGCGGAAGTGACATTAATGCGCGTAACATTTGCCGGTGTAGCAAGATTAACTGGACCGGCAATCAATGTCACTTTCGCACCGCGTTTCGCAAAGGCGTCGGCGATCGCAAATCCCATTTTGCCGGAGCTGTGATTGCTGATATAACGCACCGGATCAATGGCTTCTTGGGTTGGACCGGCGGTGATCACCACAGAAATATTGTCTAGATCGGTTTGTGATTGGAGAAGCGCGCAAAGTGCGGTATAAATTTCAAGCGGTTCTGACATTCGCCCAAATCCAACATCACCGCAAGCCTGTTCACCGGCATTGGGTCCGACTATGTGCAACCCGCGTTGGCGTAATTGTTGTAAATTTTGTTGGGTGATGGCTTGGCGATACATCTGTTGGTTCATCGCTGGCGCCAACAAAATGGGGGAAGCGGTTGCTAAACAAACGGTGGATAATAAATCGTTTGCCATGCCCACCGTTAAGCGCGCTAAAAAATCAGCGCTTGCCGGCGCAATCAGCAAAGCATCAGCCCATTTTGCCAATTCGATATGCCCCATCGCCAATTCAGCTTGCGGATCTAATAAGGATTGAGAAACGGGATTGCCGGAAAGGGCTTGTAGTGTGAGTGGCGTGACAAATTCCGCTGCAGCAGGCGTTAACACTACACGCACTTCAGCGTCGGATTTGCGTAATAGTCGAATTAGCTCAATTGTTTTATACGCTGCAATACCGCCTGTTATGCCGACGACAATTCGTTTACCTTGCAAATTTTGCATTGTTAGTCCTCAATCACATCGAAAAGTGCGGTCATTTTACTGTAATTTTTGCAAAGAAAAAATGGATTTTTGCGATCAGGATCGCAAAGTTTTGATCCTAAGATCCGATGAAAAAAAAGAAGTGTGTAAAGTAAAAGGCATGAAAAATAGGCAAATGGGTAAGGCATGGAACAGCATGGAACAGACGACTTTTTTAATGCCACGTGAAAAATTATTGCAATTTGGTGCTGAAGCGCTAAGCGATCAAGAATTATTAGCCATTTTTTTGCGCACAGGCATTAAAAATTGTCCGGTGATGCAACTTTCTGCATCAGTGTTGGCGCAATTTGGTTCGTTGCGTAATTTGATTGCTGCCGAAAAAGGGGCATTTTGTGCGATAAAAGGCTTAGGCGTAACGCAATTTGTACAATTGCAAGCCAGTACGGAAATGACCAAGCGTTATTTGTTGCAAGAATTAGCGCAAGCACCGTTTTTTACTGAACCAGATAAGGTGCGAACCTACTTGCAGACGGAATTGGAAAGTAAAGAACGTGAAGTGTTTATGGTATTATTTTTGGATAATCAGCATAGATTGATCAAAAAAGAGGAGATGTTTCTCGGTACGATCAACATGGCAGCGGTTTATCCACGTGAGATCATTAAATGCGCCTTATATTGTAATGCAGCGGCAATAATTTTAGCGCATAATCATCCCTCTGGTTTTTCCCAGCCAAGTTTATCGGATAGGCAGATTACCGAAAGGATCATAAAATGCGCCGAATTGGTGGAGATCCGGGTGCTGGATCATTTTGTGATCGGAAAGGGGAGCTATTTTTCTTTTGCGGAAAACGGATGGCTGTAACGGAGTTTTGCCAAGATGATGAATTTTTTAGCACTTATTTGGCGAATTTAAGTATTTGTGCTTGAGAATAATCAATAAAGTGAGTATAATTTGCCACCTTTAATATAGTATGCGGGTCGGTTACAGCGACCTGACGAGGTAGCTTGTAAAACCTTGTTTTACAGTAATCCGAACCCTAAGCTCGAGCTTATATTTGATTTATTGGAGATTAGTATGTCTAGAGTCTGTCAAGTAACAGGCAAGCGTCCAGCAGTTGGTAACAACCGCTCACACGCATTGAATGCGACTCGTCGTCGTTTTCTTCCTAACTTACACACTCACCGTTTCTGGGTTGAGAGTGAAAACCGTTTCGTAACTTTACGCTTAACAGCGAAAGGTATGCGTATTATTGATAAAAAAGGCATTGATGCAGTGTTAGCTGAAATCCGTGCTCGTGGCGAGAAAATCTAAGGAGCTAAACAATGGCAGCTAAAGGTGCTCGTGAGAAAATCCGCTTAGTTTCAACTGCTGAAACAGGTCATTTCTACACAACAACAAAAAATAAACGCAATATGCCTGAAAAAATGGAAATCAAAAAATTTGATCCGGTAGTGCGTAAACACGTCATTTATAAAGAAGCGAAAATTAAATAATTTCGTTTTTAAATATGATGCAAAAACCCGACTTGTTCGGGTTTTTTTATACTTATCATCTAGCAAAAGGAAAAATGATGCCAGAACTTCCTGAAGTTGAAACAGCGGTAAATGGCGTGAGTCCCTATTTAACAGGATTTGTGATTGAAAAAATTGTGGTGCGCAACAGCAAATTACGCTGGGAAGTTAGCCCACAATTGGCACAAATTTCTCAACAAAAAGTGACCGCACTTTCAAGACGTGCCAAATATTTAATTATTCATACCACACAAGGATTTATTATTGGGCATTTGGGCATGTCGGGATCCGTGCGGATCCTGGCACACGACAGCCCGATTGGAAAACATGATCATCTTGATATTGTGATGAATAACGGAAAATTATTGCGTTATAACGATCCGAGACGTTTTGGTGCTTGGCTTTGGACGGAAACGCTGGAAGATTTTCACCTGTTTGCAACATTGGGGCCGGAGCCACTTTCCGAAGAATTTAACGCGCAATATTTGTTTAAAAAATCACGCAAAAAAACGACCGCACTTAAATCCTTTTTAATGGATAACCGCGTAGTGGTTGGTGTGGGCAATATTTATGCTAACGAAAGCTTATTTTTATGTGGCTTACATCCAAGTAAACCGGCTCAAACATTGACTAAAATGCAAACGGAAACCTTGGTACAAACTATTAAGCAAGAATTAACCCGTGCGATTCAACAAGGCGGAACGACGCTGAAAGATTTTTTGCAACCTGATGGTAAACCTGGTTATTTTGCGCAACAACTACAGGTTTATGGACATAAAGGCGAGCCTTGTCCAAAGTGCGGTACAAAAATTGAAAGTTTGGTGATTGGGCAGCGTAATAGTTTTTTTTGCCCGACTTGTCAGCCGAAGAAATAAAAATTATTGTAGAAACGCTAAAAAGTTCATGATTAATTATTAAGTAATGGTTGAAAATATATTTACTTTTTAGTGTATTGTTATTTATTTGTTAAATAATATAATAACCACATCTTCAATAACGAAGCAAATAACGCAACAATTTTTGAAAATTTTTAGGAGATTATTATGAAATCATTAACTAAAACTGTCGCATTAACTTTCTTAGCTGGTTTACTTTCTGCTAACGTTATGGCGGCGGGCGATAACGTAACCGAACGTTTTATTGATATTGATGGAAGCACTTACAAATTAACCGAAGTATCCAAAACGGGTTACGATTTTTATGCGGACGAACTTAAATCTAATTTAACTTCATTACAACAAGCGCAAGGTTTGGAACAATTCCAAAGCCTGTTGAGCAAAACAAAAGATTTAGCATTGAACGCGAAAAAAAGTTTAGGCATTCCTGATGGTTTGGACGGTCGTGCAAAACGTGCAGCATTAAACCAAATGACTTACCAAGAATGGAAATTAGGTCAATTAATCGATTCACTTGATACTGCATCAAACCAAAGCGACTTATCACAAGCAAAAGATGCAGTATTGTTTGAAGTAGCAAGCTCAATCTAAGATCGTAAAGATTCTACCCTGTAAACCGAGTAGCCAAGGATGGCTCTCGGTTTTTTTATTATAGGCAGACAAAGTCTGCCTATAAAAACCATACGCTATGCGTATGGAATCAAAAAGCTTAAGCGTTGAGCAGAAATGAAAAATCCTCGCTATATAATGAATAAGGCTGACAACCAAAATTCAAAATATAGGAGGATAAGTTATGGCAAGTAAATCCAATGACGATTCAAGTCTATCACACACGAGATGGAACAGTAAGTATCATATTGTGTTTATTCCGAAATATCGAAGAAAGGCAATTTATGGGAAATTGCGAGTTGATATAGGAGGGATATTAAGGCAATTATGTGACTACAAAAATGTAGAAATCATAGAAGCTCATGCAATGAAAGAGCATATTCATATGCTATTAAAGATACCGCCGAAATTGGCAGTGTCGAGTTTTATGGGATATCTTAAAGGTAAATCTTCATTGATGATATTTGAACGACATGGGAATTTAAAATACAAATACGGAAATAGGCACTTTTGGGCGAAAGGCTACTATGTGAGTACGGTAGGCTTAAACACAAAAGTAGTGGAAGAATACATCAGGAATCAAGAAAAAGAAGATATGATTCAGGATAATTTATCGAAGAAAGAATATGTAGACCCCTTTAAGGGGTAAGCCATAGAGTCATTGTGCGGTTGTCGGTCTTTTCACATGCCCCTTGAGGGGCATGTGAAGTCCTAGGCCCTTATAGGGTAGCCTAAAAACCGCCCGTTTTACGGGCGGATTGTTATTTATTGCATTTTGATATGCCGGAATTGAATTTGGTGTCGAAAAGTAAATTTTACAATCTAAAGACAGTAACGCCTTGATTTTTTACTTCGTTGCGGTCAAACAAACTTTTTACATCGGCAAGTACTGGTTTTTCCGAACGCATAAAACGACGCAATTGTTCTGCGCTTAAGGCGCGGAATTCATTGTGTCCAACAGCTACAACTAGAGCATCCACAGGGTTTTTCTCTGAAATATCACTAAGGGTAACGCCATATTCCGTTTGTACTTCTTCTTTATCCGCCCAAGGATCGGCAACTACTACTTCTACTCCCCATTGTTTAAACTCTTTGATCATGTCCTCAATTTTGCTATTGCGAATATCTGGGCAATTTTCTTTAAACGTAATTCCAAGGATACCCACTTTGGCGCGCGGAACGTCAATTCCATTTTTTAACATCCGTTTAATGGTATTGCGTGCAACATAGCGTGCCATATTATCGTTAATGCGGCGTCCGGCTAAAATTACTTGTGGGTGATAGCCCATTTCTTCCGCTTTATGGGTTAAGTAATAAGGATCGACGCCAATACAATGCCCACCGACAAGACCTGGGCGAAACGGTAAAAAATTCCATTTACTTCCGGCGGCTTCTAATACATCAATTGTATCGATGCCAACGCGTTCAAAAATGACGGATAATTCATTGACTAGCGCAATATTTAAGTCTCGTTGCGTATTCTCGATAACTTTTGCCGCTTCCGCCACTTTAATGCTTGGTGCTTTGTGAGTACCAGCGACAATGATGCTCGAATACACTTGATCGACCAATTCTGCAACTTTAGGTGTACTTCCGCTGGTGACTTTCTTGATTTTGGTTAACGTATTGACTTTATCACCCGGATTAATCCGTTCTGGGCTGTAGCCGGCAAAAAAATCTTGATTAAATTTTAATCCGGATACCTGTTCTAAAATCGGTACACAGATTTCTTCGGTGGTGCCGGGATATACCGTGGATTCATACACCACAATATCGCCGCGTTTTAATACTTTACCAATCGTTTCGCTGGCTTTTTGTAACGGCGTTAAATCCGGGCGATTAACCTTATCAATTGGGGTTGGTACAGTAACAATAAAAAAATTACTGTTTTTTAATTCAGCTAAGTCTGTGGTAAATTTGAGGTATGTCGCTAATTTTAATTCTTGCGGACTGACTTCTAACGTGTGATCCGCGCCACCTGCCAATTCATCAACACGTTTTTGTTGAATGTCAAAGCCGATAACCTTTCTTTTTTTACCAAATTCTACCGCAAGGGGTAAGCCGACATAACCTAATCCGATAACCGCGATATTTACATTTTCTAATTTCATACTAATCCTATTTTTATTCAAGAAAGCAACAACGTTAAAACGATTTTTAAGCGCGCTTTCTTTGGGATAACAATTTGCTCTATTGTAAATCCGATCAAGGCAAAACAACAAGTTATATCCCATAATTCGTGCTTTAATTTCTATGCGATTTTTTGACCGCACTTTGAGGTGAGCATTTGAGGCAAGCAAAAACAGAAATTTCCCGCTAAAATCGTATGCGGGCATGATTTTACCTTGATTTTTTCACAAAAAAGAGTACAATCCACAGGCTTTTTGTCTATATATACAGAGAAAAAAGTAAGCATTCCCACTCCTTCGATGTGGGTTTTCTTTTCGTAATTATTATTTAGAGGAAGGTTATGGTAACCATTCGTTTAACTCGTGGCGGAGCTAAAAAACGCCCATTTTATCAAATCGTTGTAGCTGACAGTCGTTGCCCGCGTGACGGTCGTTTTATTGAGCGTGTTGGCTTTTTCAACCCATTAGCAACAGGTCAAGCAGAACGTTTACGTGTCAACTTAGATCGCGTTAACCACTGGGTTGGTCAAGGCGCCTCTTTGTCAGATCGCGTTGCATCTTTGGTAAAAGAAGCACAAAAAGCGGCTTAATCACAGATTTTGATCGTTTTTAGAGGTGAATAATCATGACACAACAAAGAATTGAAGTCGTTGGCAAATTAGGTTCAACATACGGTATTCGAGGTTGGTTGCGTATTTATTCATCTACTGAATATGCTGAAAGCATTTTCGACTATCAACCTTGGTTTTTAAAAATCAAAGGGCAATGGCAACCAACCGAGCTGGAAATCTGGAAACATCATAACCGCGAATTAATTGTTAAATTAAAAGGGGTGAATGATCGTGAAGCCGCGCAAACTCTAGCGAATGTTGAGATCGGTGTGGATTTATCCGTTTTCCCACAATTAGAGGAAGGCGATTATTATTGGCATGACTTAATTGGTTGCCAAGTGGTAAATCTACAAGGTTATGCCATGGGAACGGTTTCTGAAATGATGGAAACGGGGTCTAATGATGTGTTAGTCGTACGCGCTAACACGAAAGATGCTTTTGGTAAACAAGAACGGTTAATTCCGTTTTTATATGAACAAGTAGTTAAAAGAGTAGATCTCACCACAAAGACTATTGAAGTGGATTGGGACGCTGGTTTCTAACCTCAGGTAGGTTGTGTGGCGTTTGCTGTAACATTTTGACACAGGATAATTAAAATGTGGATTGGGATTATTAGTCTTTTCCCTGAAATGTTTAACGCTATTACAGATTTTGGGGTCACAGGACGCGCAGTTAAACAAGAACTGCTGCATATCCAATGTTGGAATCCCCGCGATTTTACATTGGATAAACATAAAACAGTCGATGATCGTCCTTATGGTGGCGGTCCCGGAATGCTGATGATGGTACAGCCATTACGTGATGCAATTCGAGCGGCTAAAGTGGCAGCAGGAGAGGGCGTGAAAGTGATTTATCTTTCACCCCAAGGACGTAAACTCAATCAAGACGGTGTGCAAGAATTGTCACAATATCAAAAGATTATTTTGGTTTGTGGTCGTTATGAGGGCATTGATGAACGTTTGATTGAAACCGAAATTGACGAAGAATGGTCAATTGGAGATTACGTCCTCACCGGTGGAGAATTGCCTGCAATGACGTTAATTGACGCAGTTGCAAGGTTTATTCCTGGCGTATTAGGCAAACAAGCCTCGGCACAAGAAGATTCTTTTGCCGCAGGATTATTGGATTGTCCACATTATACCCGACCGGAAGTTTTAGATGATTTATCTGTACCGCCTGTACTGATGTCTGGCAATCACGAAGAAATTCGTAAATGGAGATTAAAAAAATCTCTTGAGCGGACGTGGCTAAGACGCCCTGAGCTATTGGAAAGCCTAGCTCTGACTGACGAACAACACAAACTACTTAAGCAGATTAAAGCTGTAAGCAGTGAAATCAGTTAACACTAGGATCTTAGAAGGATTATTCAAATGAGTAACATCATTAAACAAATTGAACAAGAACAATTAAAACAAAACGTACCTAGCTTCCGCCCAGGTGATACTTTGGAAGTGAAAGTATGGGTTGTTGAAGGTAGCAAACGTCGTTTGCAAGCATTCGAAGGCGTGGTTATTGCAATTCGTAACCGTGGCTTGCACAGTGCCTTTACTTTACGTAAAGTGTCTAACGGTGTAGGTGTTGAGCGTGTATTCCAAACTCACTCTCCAGCAGTGGACAGCATCAGCGTGAAACGTAAAGGTGCGGTACGTAAAGCGAAACTTTACTATCTACGTGAACGTTCAGGTAAATCTGCACGTATCAAAGAACGTCTTGGCGAATAATCAGATAATAACTCAAAAGGCTCGGCACAATCCGAGTCTTTTGTTTTTTGCTTTTATATCCAGTTTCGGTTGTTGGTGATAGAAGAAGATATTCCTAGCTAGCTTTGCAATGGGTAACAGAATATCTAACGAGTAATTTAAAGTGTGAAAGAAAGCTTTTTGTGATATTCAAAATAGAAACTTACGATCTAGTATTTAAATGCTTGGTTGTATTTAGCTATAAAAAATCTGCCCCTTAATCAGTTATATAGTGAGTCTAACTTTTGGGAGCAGAGCTTTTTTTATGATCTTATCTTTTAGTCAGCAACACCTGATAAGCGTCTTCATATTCTTTGGTCATGCGTTCCACAGAAAAATCCATGTTTTGCATATAATCGGCAATATGATTTTGCATAGTTTGCAATTGTTCAGGATTGTTTACCAATTGTTGCAAAATGGTTTGGTAGGTGGCAATGTCGTTATTTTCAATTAAAAAGCCGGTTTTGCCATGTTGTACAATTTCAGGAATGCCGCCGGTTTTATGTGCTAAGACGGGAACTTTGTACAAATAACCCTCCAATATCACAAATCCCATACCTTCCGAATGAGAGGGAACCAGTTGTAAATCTACTTGTTTTAATACGGAGCCGACGTAAGGGTTAAAGGGGATAAATTCAATGTTGCTGATGCCTTCGGCTTGTTGTTTTAATTCCGCTTCTAATACACCGGATCCGACGATGTAGAACGTGACTTGTGGAAATTGGCGAGCAAGTTCAATGGTTAATGGAAAATTTTTGATTTTCAATAGGTTACCGATATGCGCTACGCGTAAACCTGCTTTTGGCGCAGCGAAGTAACGCTGTTCAAATTCGTGATTTTCCTGTAACGGTTTGATGCTACCGTAAATAGTGCGCACATTTGTATTTAATGGGCGCATATTGTCAGTGACTTGATGGCTAACACCGACGACCATATCCACATTTTGATAAGAGCGCGCAGAGGATTTATGGCGAAAAGGCACGCTTATCCGGCGTGTGATCATTGTTGGTTTGCCGGATAATCGTTTAAACCAGCTGGCGAAATGAGCGCCTTGCCCGTCGAGCGCATGAATAATTAATGGCGAACGGGTAAAAATCAATTTGAGGGCTAGCCAAAGATTGACGATTTTTGTTTGCGGGAGGTTTTCTTGTAAGTGCGGTATAAATTTTCCCGATTTTTTACCCAAAAAGTAAGTATCGTAGCCGCTGACGTGCTTTATCAATTGCGCACTTTGATACTCACCACCACCGAAACCTTTTGCCATATTAATAAATAAAATGGCGGGGCGTTGATTTGCCATAAACATTAGCCTCTGTTTTTTAAATTTAAAATCCATAAATTGGCATATTTGGCGAACACCGAAAATGCCGATAATACCGCGAGAATAAAGCCTTGTTTGCCATCAAGAAAACCCGCGCGCAAAATATACATCCGTACAAAACAACCGAGAGAATGGGTGATACATTGGATTACGCTGGTTTTTTTGCCTTTAGCGGCTTTTTGTTCTGCCCAAGCTTTGCTGTAGTGCGCCACTTTGGATAAATATTGATGCACCGTTTTATAAGTGTAATGATACAAATCTCCGTCTAATTTTTTGACTGTAGTATTCGGCGTCAGATGAACTTTTTCATGCACTAATTCGTCGCCATATTGTGCGGATTGCGTTTTATAGAGGCGTAACACATAATCCGGATACCAACCGGAATGGCGAATTTGTTTGCTGAACGCTTCACTTAAACGACAAATTTGATAGGCAGTATTATCTAAATTGGCATTGACCGCCGCTTGAATTGATTGACGCAATTTGTCGCTGACGCGTTCGTCCGCATCAAGCCACAAGACATAATCACAGGTCACATATTGTTGCGCAATTTGGCGTTGGCGACCAAAGCCTTGCCAATCGGTATGCTGATAAAATTTTGCACCGTATTGTCGGGCAATTTCCGGCGTATTATCTGTACTGCCTGAATCTAAAATGATGATTTCGTCCACCCAGTCTTTCACCGAATCTAAACATTGTGCTAATTCGTGTTCTTCGTTTTTGACGATCATCGCCACACTGATGGTTGGCATATTGTTATCCTTATGTAATAAATTTTGCTTAGTGTACCAAATTTACCATGAAAAAAAACAAGAAAAATTGACCGCACTTTTTGCCGCAAACTCTGAAAAAAGTGGATGAAAATGCGTTATTTCACGGTATTATGTAGCAGTTGCACAAAACCCGAGATTCAATCTTAACCGCAGTAAAATTTCCGATGCCCTTAACTTCAAAAGAAGAGTTAAGGGCATTTCTTTTATCGGATTTTAACCGATTTCCCACATATTACACAAAATTTCCTTACCACAAATGTAGCGAATCCGCGCTACCTTGCCAAAAGGTAAGCCATTTTCCCTGATACGAATCTGAATTTTATTTTGCGGTTAAAAGTTAAGCTGCAAGTAATTCCTGCTCGTACTTCATCATATCATTGAGATTCTTGAAGTGAGTTTGGGAAATTTCTTCGGGACTAAATGCTGTCATACCGATAAGCTCACCGTATCGGCGATTTCCCAGCCAATAACCTACCCATTCCCTTAATGGTAATCCCCATAAGCAACGTTTAAGGTATATCGCTAGATATCACTATTGGATTTACGGCGGTTATCCGACATAAAGGTGGCTTGGTTCGCATAATGTAGGGTGTATTTTTTGTCGCATTTATGATGAACACCATGATGTAAACCACGGAATCTGGCGCTGGAAGATTCTGCTAGATTATTGTTAATCCCTTGATAGCTATATGATTTCTGATTTATTTTTCTGTCAAATAAAAAAGTAACCCATTGCTGAGTTGCTTATTTAGATAGCATGTAAGTAATAAACCGTGAGTATTCCTTATGTGTACAATGTAGTTAAAGCTACAGCACTAGACATAAAAATTGCCTACCTGAATTCTCAAGTCGGCTCAAATCGTCCTAGACGAACTTCTCCGACCAAAACCTCATTATTGTCGTTTAATTGATGTATAAGTCATCGATTTAAAGCGAGTTACCATCTATTTAAATTAAAAAAACAGCATATTCAATTTTTTCGTATTAATAGCGACATATTTATGTTTTTGTGGCATAATCTCGTCTAAAATTAGGAAATTTTTATCTTGTTATAACTTAAAATGCTCTTGACATCATTGATTCAAATATTACAACATTTGCGTTGCGTTGCGTTGCGTTGCGTTGCGTTGCGTTGCGTTGCGTTGCGTTGCGTTGCGTTGCGTTGCGTTGCGTTGCGTTGCGTTGCGTTGCGTTGCGTTGCGTTGCGTTGCGTTGCGTTGCGTTGCGTTGCGTTGCGTTGCGTTGCGTTGCGTTGCGTTGCGTTGCGTTGCGTTGCGTTGCGTTGCGTTGCGTTGCGTTGCGACAGCATAGCCCTTTACAAAAATTCGTTCAAAGAATTTTCTCAACTTTTTGTATGGGAGTAAAATCCTATGCAATCTAATCAACTCTCTTTATTTGGCATACAATCAAAACCAAAAATCCTTTCTCTTTTTTCAGGTTGTGGTGGTTTGGATCTTGGCTTTCACCAAGCTGGTTATGAAACCGTTTGGGCAAACGACTTTTCTCATTGGGCGTGCGAAAGTTTCCGTAAAAATATTGGTGATGTAATTATTGAAGGCGATATTGAACAGATTGACCCGAACGATCTGTCTATTCCTAACTGCGACATCATTCTTGGCGGTTTCCCTTGTCAAGATTTTTCTATGATTTGGAAACAACCTGGCTTAGACGGTGAGCGTGGCAATCTTTACAAAAGCTTTTTGCGGTTTGTAAACGCCAAAAAACCTAAAGTATTTGTAGCAGAAAATGTGAAAGGTTTGCTTACAGCAAATAAGAAAAAAGCCATTCAACAAATTATTACAGATTTTGAAAGCTGCGGTTATTACGTTCAGGCGAAGTTGTATAATTTTGCCGAATTTGGCGTACCACAATTTCGTGAACGTGTACTGATTGTTGGCGTACGTTTAGATACTGGCTTTGACTTCCAGCACCCAATGCCAACGCATAATGCAAGCGGTGAAAATGGACTAAAACCTTACGTTACCGCAGGTCAAGCTGTTTCAAATATTCCAAACGATGCGATGAATAATGAGCTAATGAAAATTAGTGATAAAACGCGCCAAATGTTGTCACTTATTCCCGAAGGTGGGAATTTTACCGACATTCCGAAAGATCATCCTTTGTATGTGAAAGGAATGATTAGCCATGTTTATCGCCGTATGCACAGAGATGAACCGTCAAAAACTATTATTGCAGCTGGCGGTGGTGGCACTTGGGGCTATCATTTTCCTGAACCAAGAGCCTTTACCAACCGTGAGCGAGCAAGGTTACAAAGTTTCCCAGATAATTTTGAATTTATCGGTTCAACTACCGAAGTGCGTCGTCAAATTGGCAATGCTGTTCCACCGCAAGGCGTAGTAGAACTTGCAAAAGCAATTTTGCCGATTTTCTCTGACAATTATGAAAAAGTGGATTTGCACGAAAAATTGGAAGCAGAAAAAGCTAAAATTTTCCAAGATCGCCTAAATAATATTCGTGGGGGAAAACGATGAATACTGTTTTTTCTAATATCGCTCAAGCCAAAATTACAGATCATTCACTAAATAAAGTTTGGATGGATTTATTTAAATCTGCTGATGAAGTAATGATGGCTACAGGTTATGTTTCTAATGATGCCATTAAAGAATTACATAAAATTATTGAACATAATTCTAAATTAAAAAAGCTAGACCTTTTGGTTGGGATGCACTATCTAGAAGGCTTTACTCGCCCACAATATGATAGCCTTTGTGAGCTTAATCAATTTTTATATGAAGAAAAACGTGGCTCTGTTTTTATTTCTCCCTTTGTTAAATTCCATGGAAAAATGTATTCCTTTAAAAATGGAAAACAGATTGACGGATTAATTGGTTCGGCAAATTTGACTTGTTTTTGGGATAGCACAGAACGCACTTATGAAACAATGCTGCATCTAAGCGGAAGCAGGGCATTAAGCCTACAAACAGATATTCAAAGCACAATTAATAAACTAGGAAAATCTATTAGTGAAGTTGAAACGCCAAATAAATTCAAAGAACACAATAGCCATTTAGAAAATTGCTTAGGTGTAAGCAAGGTCAATGCAACTGATGTTGCACAATTATTTCTGCAAACATCAATTTATCAATTCCATATTCAAGCTAAAACGGAAAAAAGCAGTAATTTAAATGTTTTCTTTGGAAAAGGGCGAAAAGATCAGCGAGGCTTTATCAAGCCAAGACCTTGGTATGAAGTAGAGCTTATTATTTCGAAAGATATTACACAACAACAAGGCTATCCTTATCATAAGTCATTTACTGTAATTACTGATGATGGCTGGAAGTTTAAATGTAAAACATCAGGTGATTATTCTAAAAATTTTCGTTCAGAATACGATCTTAAAACATTAGGAAAATGGATCAAAGGCAGATTAGAAAGTGCCAACTGTTTAAAAACAGGAGAAATGATTACCGAAGAAACCCTACGCAAATACGGTAACGATCATTTTGAATTTCGGTCAACAGATAACCCCGATATTTGGTTACTTTCATTTAGGGGGAAAGACTAAATGCTGCAAACCTATTTAAATCGACTTACACCGCCTGAATTAGCAGATTCTGTAAAAAATACCGTTTCAGGGTTTATGGATAAATTAGCTCAAACTGAGCTAAAAAAAGCCCAAAATGCTTTATTATTAGGTAATGTGCAAAGTGGTAAAACTGCCCAAGTGTTAGGCGTATTAAGTGCATTGGCTGACGATGGCGATCATAAAATTTTCTTTTATCTGACTACTGATAGTGTCGATTTACAGCAGCAAACCGTAAAACGAGCTAAAGCAAGTTTGGATAAATTTATCGTCTTATCAGAAGATGATGACAAAAGTTTTACCCAAGTAATGAAAGCAAATAGCCCAATTTTAGTGGTTATCAAGAAAAATGCTAGTGTGTTAAAACGTTGGCGAAACTTATTTAAAAGCCAAGAAAATTTAAAAGGCTATCCGTTAGTTATTGTAGATGACGAAGCTGATGCTGCAAGTCTTAATACGAATGTAAATAAGCATAATAAAGATGCTAGTACAATCAATAAATTATTAAATGAAATCAAAAATAGCTGTTGTCAAAGTTTATTTATTCAATTAACGGCAACGCCTCAATCCTTATTATTGCAGCACTTGGAGTCTAATTGGCAGCCTGATTTTGTTCATTTTTTTGAACCAGGTGAAAAATATATTGGTGGAAATTTTGTTTTTTCCGATCCACCAAGTTATATTTTTCGAGCGATTGACACCGAATTAGATGAAATTAAAGATGATAGTGGCGATATTCCTGATGGTGTTAAACGGGCGTTACAATCATTTCTGATTACTTGTGCAGAATTTGATTTATGTAATAAAATTAACTGTAATTTTGCTTTACACCCAAGTTATAAAATTCAAGATCACAAAGCATTTGCAGATAAAATTAAATCTTGTTTAAATGACTTGGTGCAAGCAGTTAATAATGATGAAAATTTTGCTGAGAGTTTCAAAGAAAGTTATCAAGATTTGCAGCAAACCAAGCCTGATATTCATCATTTTGAAGAAATCTATGAAAAACTGACAGAACTTTTGCAGGAAAAGCGTATCAATGTGGTAGTTTTAAATTCCAAAACAGAAACCGACTTTGACTGGGAAAAAGGTTTTAATATCATTATTGGTGGTAATGTTATTGGACGTGGTTTAACCATTCCCAAATTACAAACAGTTTATTATAGTCGTACATCCAAAAAGCCAAATGCAGATACTTTTTGGCAGCATTCTCGCATTTTTGGTTATGATCGTAATACATCTCTGTTAAGGCTTTATATGCCAATGGATGTATATAAATTTTTTGTATCGCTTAATCAAGCAAATAATTTAATTCTTGAACAAGCCAAGCAATTAAACGGCAGTGTACAAATTATTTATCCGAAAAATATCAACCCAACACGTAAAAATGTTCTGAAATCCGATGCTGTCAATCAACTTGTTGGTGGTGTAAATTATTTTCCATTTAAGCCAAACGAAGATAATCTCTTAACTGTTAATAGTTTACTATCAAAGCTAGTTGTGCAACCTAAAATTAAGGAGGATTTGTATCAAATTGATGCTGAAACGTTATTCTTACTTTTGGATAAATTAGGTAATTATCAACCTGACGATTGGGATAAAGAGAAATTTATTTCTAGTATTCAAGCTCTACAAACTCAGCGTCCTAGTTTTAAAATTTATACCTTAATCAAACAAGGTAGGAAAATCGGCAGAGCAACGGGAACAATGCTTTCTGAAGACGATCGTAAATTGGGTGATAAATACCCTGATGATTTATTCTTAACATTATATTTAGTAGTTGGTAATGAGAATAAAGGTTGGCTAGGAAATGATTTTTGGCTACCAAATATTAAGTTACCACATAAAGGACTAGTTTATTGGGGATTAAAATAAAAGAATGCTGTCTGACTAAATAGTTGCTGATTCGTCAAAACTATGTCAAGTGGACAAAATAGTTGCTAATATTTATTTTCTTTAAATATCAGCAACTGTTTTGTCTATTACACCCATAAATATTCAGACAGCTTTTAGTTTAGAACATACAATAATTTATAGAGTTTTTAAGATTTTGCTAAAAGAAATTGCGAAGGCTTTTTTTAAATTTTCAGGCATTGAACGATAATCAGCTAGTAGCCTTTCTTCTTGGTTAGACATATCACGTTCTTTACATAGTTGATTGAAACATTACACCTTTACCAGTTAATAACCAAGTAATACCAATTCCTAATGCTTTGTGAATTTTCACCAATCCTTCTACATTTGGATATCTCCTTTCGTTAAGATAGTTCATCGCTGAACGATAAGATATTCCCGTCAGTTCTGAAAACTCTTTTATGCTCATGCCTTTTACTCCTAAAATTTGTTTTAGTCTGTCTGATATGCGCATTATTTCATATTCCTCTTGTTAAAAGTGAATGATTGTGATATGTCATGTGCAATCAATATGAATTATGTTTCATACTCTAATTTAATCAAAATATAACCGCAATATGGCATCTCATTTTCTCTTAACCAGCAAAACTCGCACGCTTTCACCCATCAAGATAGCCCGCATCACCCATATTAACAAACTGTCATTGCCTTACAATTCAAGTTCTTGTTCTACAATTTCATCACAAGTCAACCAATCATTATATTCTCCTAAAACTTTTGCAATTAAGGTCATCGTAATTAACGAAGAGGATTTAGGCTTTAGGCATAAAGGATAAGGTTAGTTCATTTATTTCCTGCGTTAAATCATTAAGATTTCTTGTTTTTCCTTTAAAGTTAATAATCGCTCAATTAACTCTTGCTTGGATAATTTTTGTGCCATAATAGAAAAAATCCCTGTTGAAGTAAATTTCAACAGGGATTTTAAGGTTTTCAATCAGTTAAGTCTTTGTGTAACTGCTACATAATACCGTCATTTCACGCGTTTGACTACTTCAAGCAAGGTTTTTTGGATCCACTGATGAGCAATATCTTGCTCCGTGCGTTCATGCCATGCCATCATCATAGTAAATTCTTTGACTTCAATCGGTGGCGATTGCAAATGGACATTCGGCAGGGTTTTAGCCAGATGTTCGGGCAAGACCGCAACTACGTTATAAGACAGCATGGCAAAGGGCAATTGGCAAAATTGATCCAGCGCGAGCGGTTGATTTGCCATTGGATGCGTTTTGCTCATGGCGCAAACATAGCGTTCTTCATATAATTGGGTTGGTGCATATCGGCGGTTAAATGTCCTTGACTGACCAGTGCTAAATCCATTTTGTTTTGGTCAAAAAAACTCTTAATCGATTGTCCTTGGGTTGGCAGCAAGGCGGCTTTTACATGAGACGCCCGTCTTGATTGCAAAATCAGCGGTAAGGCAATAATTTGTTGGATATCATCCATATAGCGCCAATGCCCACGGTTAAGTTCACTTTTCCGGCACTAATTGTGGCGGCTGGAGTATGATATTGATATTTTGTGACACTTCTTTAGCGATTTTACCAAATTGCAACGTGCGCTCTGTCGGTTGTATCCTATGGGGTATCCGCACAGGTAGTTGTTTTGGAAACTTGCCTGCAAGTGTTTTAAAATTCCCCTTATTGCTGACTAAGCAATAGCGAGTTGTTGCACTGTCCAGCTAACATTGCATTTATCCAGCAGAATGACAAGGCTTTGAGTAGGTTTAGGTTTCTAATATCATTATACCTAACTATCAAAATAATCAATTTGAAAGCATAATAGAATTTTTTTGCATAGTCGCTACTTTCGTGTTTTCATTATGGAATAATTAATATGGCAAAATTTTGTAAATTATTGACTTCGGTTCAGCTTAAAAATTTGGAATTGAAAAATTGTGTATGATGCTGCTAGTGTGTTATTGATGGTATACCGAATGATTAATTTGGTGTATTACACTAGCCACACTGTGGGCGCGAGGATTATTATGGAGGTGACTAATGTGGTTGTTTTGCAGGGGGCAGGTGTGTTGGATATTAGCAAATAGTGGCGTTAGGGGATCATGTGTTAGGAGAGTGTAGCATTAACAAAATGCTAGCGACAGTAGCGAAATGCGGTTTGTACCGCGTTAATATCAACGAGGATTATGTAAATAAGATTAACTTTTAAATAAATAGAGGATAATTATGCAATTTTTTAATAAAGATGACGTTCTCAGCGCCTTTCATTATCGTGCTTCTACACGTTCTTATGATGCGGAGAAAAAAATTCCTGCTGATGATTTTCGTTATATTTTGGAGTTGGGGCGTTTAAGCCCAAGTTCTGTAGGGTCAGAACCTTGGCAATTTTTGGTGTTACAAAATGCCGAGTTACGCAAAAAAATCAAACCTTATTGCTGGGGCATTCGAACCATGGAAAGTGCAAGCCATATTGTGGTTTTGCTTGCTAAGAAAAAGGCGCGTTATGATAGCCCGTTTATGTTGGATGGTATTAAGCGTCGCGGTGTAACTGAGCCTGACGCCATTGAAAAAACCTTGGCGAAATATCAAGATTTTCAATCCAGCGATATGCAAATATTGGACGACGAACGTGCGTTATTTGATTGGTGTAGCAAGCAAACCTATATTGCCCTCGCCAACATGATGACTGGCGCGGCATTGATTGGTGTGGATTCTTGCCCGATCGAAGGGTTTGATTATCAAAAAGTAAATCAAATTCTTGCTGATGAAGGGCTATTTGATGCAAATGAATGGGGGATCTCGGTGATGTGTACTTTCGGTTATCGCGATAAAGAGATTAAACCAAAAGCACGTAAAGATTTTAACGATATTGTAAAATTTATTGAATAATTTTATCACTTCATCAGCAAACGGTGGGATTGAGAGCGATTTGGGTAAATGGCAAAACTTCTCAAAATTCCACCGCACTTTTTAGTGTTTTTGTTGATGAAAAAAGAGGATAAGTTGCAAGGTAAATTGTATTACCCAACCAATAGAAAAGGCGAAAATTAAGGTGCCGACGCCGACGATTCCGCCGAGTAAAAAACCGAAAAAGCAGACACTTGCCTCCATTAAGGTGCGTACAATGCCGACATTCCAATTAAAATAACGACATAATCCGACCATTAATCCGTCTCGTGGTCCGGCGCCTTGATGGCAGGTGAGATAAAAAGCGCTGCCGATACCGTAGAGCAAAATGCCGATAAAAATATACAGACTGCGCGAAGAAAGTGTCGCGGGCGGGGCGATATAGGCAGTAGTTAGCCCTAATGCTAGTGCGATGAGAAAAATATTTAAAATAGTACCGAGACCCAGTTTTAATTTTAACGGAAACCACATTAACATCACCACACAACTTATCATAAATGATGCCCAACCAACGCTAATGTGGCTTTGAAAGGCAATGCCTTGTGCCAATACCGTCCAAGGTGATGAACCAAAATTGGCTAATACAATCAATCCGTCCCCCATGCCCAATAAGCAAAGGGACAGCACCAAAACCAAAAGGGGGCGTTTCTCCAGTGCGAAAAGCGAGCTGGCAGACCATAGGGCGCGGGGAAAAACAGTGATTTTTGCCATAAATAACCTAAATATTGAATTATTGATTGCCTAGTTCTGGGGCATCATAACGTAAAGTGAGCTTCAACCGAATAGCTATATTCTCATAATATATAACGAAAACCATTAAGCGTTGCGAAAATTTTACGCGAAGTAATCGGTTGCTTTCACATTTTTGAGAATTCGACAAGATTTTTGTGCTAAAAACCAGTAGAATTTGGGAAATTTAAGCACAAGAAGAACGGATAAAGGAAAATACGTTATGAATACTTTAATTAGCTTGATTGGTATTATTGCTTTGTTGGCAATTGCGGTTTTACTGTCGAACAACCGCAAAGCCATTAATTTTCGTACCGTGGGTGGCGCATTGCTGATCCAAATTGCTATTGGTGCATTTATTTTATATGTCCCTACCGGTCGGTTAATTTTACAACGTATGGCTGATTCGATAAGCAATGTAATCGCTTATGGTAATGAAGGGATTAGCTTTTTATTTGGGGAGTTAGCTGATCCGAGTAAATTAGGTTTTGTTTTTGCTATCAAGGTGTTACCGATTATTGTTTTCTTTTCAGCATTGATTTCTTTACTTTATTATATTGGTGTAATGCAGTGGGTAATTAAAATTATCGGTGGGGCGTTACAAAAAATGTTAGGCACCTCGAAAGCCGAATCTATGTCAGCGGCAGCGAATATTTTTGTTGGGCAAACAGAAGCCCCGTTGATTGTTAAACCTTATATAAGCAGAATGACCGAATCTGAACTTTTTGCGGTGATGTGTGGCGGTTTGGCGTCAATCGCTGGATCAGTATTGGCAGGTTATGCTGGAATAGGTATTCCGCTTACTTACTTGATCGCTGCTTCTTTTATGGCGGCACCAGCAGGGTTACTTTTTGCTAAGATTTTAATCCCACAAACAGAAAAGTTTGATGATTCATTGGAGCGGGTAGAAATAGAAAAACCGGCAAATATTTTGGATGCTGCTGCAGCGGGGGCTTCCTCGGGCATGATGTTAGCGTTGAATGTCGGTGCAATGTTAATTGCATTTGTTGCTTTGATTGCTTTAATTAACGGCATGTTAAGTGGTATCGGTGGTTGGTTTAATGTGTCGGAATTATCTTTGGGAGCGATTTTCGGTTGGATTTTTAAACCATTGGCTTGGGTGATTGGTGTGCCATGGGATGAGGCGGAAATTGCTGGGCGGATGATTGGAACGAAATTAGCGATTAATGAATTCGTTGGTTATTTAGAGTTTGCTCCTTATCTTAGTGCGGATGCTGCTGTTCAACTCACAGAGAAAACCAAAGCTATCATTACCTTTGCACTTTGTGGATTTGCTAATTTTAGTTCTATTGCGATTTTAATTGGGGGATTAGGTGGTATGGCACCAAATCGTCGCGGTGACATTGCACGTTTAGGGATTAAAGCGGTGATTGCGGGGTCGTTGGCAAACTTGATGAGCGCAACGATTGCCGGATTATTTATTGGATTAAGTGGCGCCGCTTTATAGTTTTATAGCATTTTATAAAAATGCAGTGTGATTTTAGCGATTTTTATTTTAACACCATGAATCGCTTGTGGAGTTATTATTTAAACGTTTGCGGATAATCTGAAAGGAGAAAGTAATGAAACGAGTATTTATTATGGTATTAGATTCATTCGGTATTGGAGCCTGTGATGATGCGGAAAAATTTGGTGATAAAGGCGCGGATACATTAGGGCACATTGCTCAATGTTGTTATGAGGGAAAAGCGAATAACGGTCGCGAGGGGCGTTTATGTTTACCGAATTTAGAAAAATTAGGATTAGGATTAGCGGCACAGCAATCAACAGGAAACTTACCGGCGGGATTTGCAGCTGCACCTGAATTAATCGGTGGATATGCATATGCGCAAGAAATTTCTTCCGGCAAAGATACCCCTTCGGGACATTGGGAGATTGCTGGAGTGCCAGTACTTTTTGATTGGGGTTATTTTCCCTTATTGAAGGACAGTTTTCCACAACAATTGCTAGAGCGTATTGTGGAGAAATCGGGTATTCCGGGTTATTTAGGCAATTGTCACTCTTCTGGTACCGTGATTTTAGATGAGCTGGGAGAGGAACATATGCATACCGGCAAACCAATTTTTTATACCTCTGCTGATTCAGTTTTTCAGATAGCTTGTCATGAAGAAACTTTCGGCTTGGAAAAACTCTATGAGCTTTGTCGGATCGTGAGGGAAGAATTAGAGGGGTATAATATTGGCAGGGTTATTGCTCGTCCATTTGTCGGGGGGAGACGAGGGGAGTTTCAACGCACCGGTAATCGTAAAGATTATGCGGTGGAGCCGCCGGCAAAAACTGTGTTACAAAAATTAGTGGAAGAAAAACAAGGTGAAGTGGTTTCCGTGGGGAAAATCGCGGATATTTATGCACACACCGGTATTACGCGTAAAATCAAAGCGACAGGTTTGGAAGAGTTGTTTGATAAAACCTTGGTTGAAATGAAAAGTGCGGGTGAAAATACCATTGTTTTTACTAATTTTGTCAATTTTGACTCGGATTTTGGACATCGTCGTAATGTAGCTGGCTATGCTTCTGCGTTGGAATATTTTGATTCTCGCCTGCCGGAATTATTATCTTTAGTCACGGATGAAGATATGATTATTTTTACAGCGGATCATGGTTGCGATCCAACATGGGAAGGCACGGATCATACTCGTGAGCATATTCCGGTGTTGATGTATGGCGTGGATGTGCCAAAAGGCTTTTTAGGCAAACGCAAGACTTTCGCGGATATTGGGCAAACCGTAGCGGAATATTTTGGTTTATCACCAATGGATTACGGTCAATCAATGATTAATTTTAATCAATAATTCATGTTTAACGAAAGAGGAAAGAATTATGACTCCACATATTAATGCGCCGGCAGGCGCTTTCGCCGACGCGGTATTGATGCCGGGAGATCCGCTGCGAGCAAAATACATTGCAGAAAACTTTTTACAAGATGCGCAACAGGTGACCAACGTGCGCAATATGTTCGGTTATACCGGAACTTATAAAGGTCGTCGTATTTCAGTGATGGGGCATGGCATGGGTATTCCTTCTTGCTCAATTTATGCGAAAGAATTGATCACGGAATACGGGGTGAAAAAAATTATTCGTGTGGGGTCTTGTGGTGCGGTGCGCCCTGACGTGCATATTCGTGATGTGATTATCGGTTTGGGTGCCTGTACTGATTCTAAAGTTAACCGTATTCGCTTTAAAGATAATGATTTTGCGGCGATCGCGGATTTTAATTTGACCTCGGCAGCGGTTGCCGCGGCAAAACAAAAAGGTGTGGTAGTACGCGTGGGTAATCTTTTTTCTGCCGATTTATTCTATTCGCCAGATGTGGAAATGTTTGATGTGATGGAAAAATACGGAGTTTTAGGTGTGGAAATGGAAGCAGCGGGGATTTATGGTGTGGCGGCAGAATTTGGCGCAAGAGCTTTAGCGATTTGCACTGTTTCCGATCATATCCGTACTCACGAGCAAACTTCGCCGGAAGAACGCCAATTGACTTTTAACGAGATGATTGAAATTGCTTTGGAAAGTATTTTGCTAGATGATGCTGCATAAGGTAATAAGTTACCCCAAAATAAGGTAGGTGTTAATCCTACCTTATTTTTTGCGCTTTAATAAACAATAATACCGGGCGATGTTGCAGATCTTTAAATTCGGCGTGCCATTGCCTTTGATCTGCCAGCATAGGTTCGGCGATATGCTGAATTTGAAATCCGTTTTCAATCAACAGGTTAATAATAGTTGCTAGGGTGCGATGATAGGTAAGAAAAGGTTGTTTAAACCAATTCCGCTCGCGTTTTCCTTCGTCGCGATAATAATTTAAACGATAGGCAATTTGTTGTTTTTGTGTATCTTTTTCCCAGCGTTCCCCCGCGCGGTAGCAGGTGACAATGGGATGTTCTTGGGAAAAAATCAGTTTTCCGCCGAGCACCAATTTCTGCGCAATTTTTTGTAATAAGGCAGCAAAATTTTCCACATAATGAAAGGCAAAAGAGCTGGTGACGAGGTCAAATGCTTTTTCTTCCAGCTGATCCACTTGCTCCATGGCGCAGTGGTGCAGCGCAAAGTGCGGTGCAAATGTGGCGAGATTTTGCTGGGCTTGTTGTAGCATATTTTTTGATAAATCAATGCCAACCACGAATTCGGCTTGGCGTTGCAGATAAAGCCGCAAATGCTCACCACATCCGCAGCCCATATCTAACAAGCGTTTGCCTTTGAGATCAGGCAATAAGGATAACATCGTTGGTTTTTCCACGATCTCATTGAGGCTAATCGGATTTTGGCGTAACTTTTGATACAGCTCGAAAAATCCGTCGGCGTCATATACGCTTTGCTGCATCTGTCGGCTATCCTTTAAAATCCGCTAACCAGCCTAATTGCATGGCGATTTGCGCAAAGATATTGAGAAGACCGAATAAAAAGATGAAATACACCATAAAGTTGCCGCCATAAACGGTGAACGAGCGCTCACTAAATTTTTTGCGGCTTGCTTTAATTAATAAACTCGGCACGATAGCAGTCCAGATGGTGGCGGCTAAGCCGGCGTAACCAATGGCAAGGACAAAGCCATAAGGAAATTGCAAGCTAAGTAGCAATGGCGGTAAGAAGGTGATAAGCGCGGTTTTAGCGCGACCAAGGGGACTGTCGCTGAATTTAAATAAATCCGCAATATAATCGAATAATCCAAGGGTTACCGCTAAAAAGGAGCTAGCGATTGCCATGTAGGCGAAAAAGCGCAAAATAATGCTGATATAATCGGTCGGTAAATATTTGCTTAAGGCATCCAATAGGGCAGCAATGTCACCACTTTTTTCAATGACGGGAGCAAATTCGCTGCGTGGTAAATTGCCTTGTACCGCGATTTGCCATAATAAATAGATGACTAAGGCAATGGCTGTACCGATAAAAATAGATTTCAGCACTTTTCGGCTGTCGCGATCATAGTATTTCACTAAACTTGGAACATTTTGGTGGAAACCGAAAGAAACTAAGCATACCGGCAGGGAAACCAACGCATAAGAAAAATATTGTGGATCTTGTTGCGCCACTTGATCGAATAAGACCTCGGTGTTAATAGAGGAAACTAAGCCGGTGATGGATAAGATGAAAGAAATGACCATGCCGGCGATTAATACGGTACTAAAACGATCGACCGCTTTGGTGGAAAACCAGACAAAAAGCCCCAGCACCACACAGAAAATTAAGGAACCGGAAGTGCGTCCAATTTCGACCGCACTTTGTTCGGAGCTGAGCAATTGGTTGAGAAGACTTTCCGTGATCCCGCCACCGGAGGTGATGTAGGCATAGGTGAGAATGTACAGTACGAAGGCGAGGGCAATTCCGTTGATCACATTCCAACCTTGACCGAGTAAATCTTTGACGATAGTGTCAAAGCCGGCGCCGGTAGGATAATGTAAATTGGCTTCTAGCAGCATTAAACCGGATGTGGTCATACAAAACCAAGTGTAAATTAATACTAACACGGATCCGATAAACCAAACTCCCGCCATGGAAGTTGGGTTGGCTAACATTCCGGCACCGATAGTGCCACCGGCGATAATCATGGCGCCACCGAAAAGCGAAGGGCGTTTTTGTGCAGTCATAAACAATCCTAATCAGAAAAAAGAAATTTGCACTATTATAGTAGTACAAAATAAAAAAGCAATAAAAAAAGTGCGGTAATTTTTTTCTTTTTTTTACGATCTTCTTGAGTTATTTGCAAATGGACGAGGTAAGGTGGCGTAGTGGAAAATAGCTCGGATAAAAAACGCCATACAAACCGTATGGCATAAAGCAAGATGAGCACACTAAGCGCTATTTAAGCCAGTGAAAATCACTTGCCCCAAACTTCTTCTGCAATTTCACGAATGAAATTGAGTTTTGCCCATTGTTGTTCTTCGGTCAGAATATTGCCTTCTTCCGTAGAAGCAAAGCCGCATTGTGGGCTAAGGCAGAGTTGGTTAATGTCCACATATTGTGTAGCTTCTTTGATGCGTTCAATGATTTCGGCTTTATTTTCTAATGTTCCGTCTTTTGAGGTAACCAAGCCAAGAACCACTTGTTGATTTTTAATAAAACGCAACGGTTTAAAATCGCCTGAACGATCGCTGTCGTATTCTAAAAAGAAGCCATCCACCTGGCAGTTGCCGAACAATTCTTCTGCGACCGGCTCGTAACCGCCGGAAGAAAACCATGTGGAACGGAAATTGCCGCGGCAAATGTGAATTGTAAGCGCCATATCCGCCGGTTTGCTTTCCACTACGCGGTTTATCATATACACATAATCTTTTGCTAATTGCGCCAAGTCAAAACCGCGCGCCGCATAAGCAGCACGTTTTTCTTCCGAGCAAAGTTCGCCCCAACTGGTATCGTCAAGTTGCAGGTTGCGACAACCTAAATCATAGAATTTTTTGACCGCACTTTTATAAGCATCCGCAATATCATCTAACAGCTGTTGATTGTTGTTTTTGTAGCGTTCAATCGGCTGATAATTAGTTTCACGCACGGTACAAATTAAGTGCAACATTGACGGAGATGGCACAGTAAATTTTACCGGATAATCCCCTGCGATTGCCTTCAAGGAACGATAATGAGCCAAGAAAGGGTGGCTATCGGAAAAGCCAAGTTTATCGACAATTTTCAAGGTTTTTGGGCGCACGTTGTGGTGTTTGAATTGGACTGAATATTGATCCGCATCCACTTCTTGTACGCCATCCAAGGCGGCTAAGAAATCTAAATGCCAAAAAGTACGACGAAATTCACCGTCAGTAACCGCGTGCAAGCCGATTTGTTTTTGATGTTGTACTAATTTTTTGATTTCTGCATCTTCGATTTGAGTGAGTTCCGCGCAGCTAAGATCGCCACAACTGCATTGTTGACGCGCTTGTTTCAAGGCTTCAGGACGTAAAAAACTGCCGACAATATCAAAGCGGAAAGGTGCTTGGGTACGAGGTTGTGCATTTGGAAATAATGATGACATAGTAAATCCTTATTATTTTATCGTTATTAAATTAGATATTATTATAACAAACCTTGATGAAGCGAAACGTGAAAAAAATTTTCGTGATGATGAATTCAATTCATAAAGAACTTGAATATGTCATAATTTTGATGGGATATTTCAAATAGTTGAGCAGTTAAATTTTTGAGCAATGACGACATGATAGCGCTATTTTGTGCAAACTCAGTGGATAATCTTACGCCTCTCTCGACAACTTGCCTGAAATAAGGCTATAATTTCGTTGATTTATTTACAATTAATGTTCAAAAGGAAGATTAAAATGGGTTTAGAAAGTGTACCAGCGGGTAAAGAATTACCTGATGATATTTATGTAGTGATTGAAATTCCGGCAAACTCTGATCCGATCAAATATGAAGTGGACAAAGAAACCGGTACGTTATTTGTTGATCGTTTTATGGCAACAGCAATGTTCTATCCGGCTAACTACGGTTATGTGAACAATACTTTGTCTTCTGACGGTGATCCGGTGGATGTATTGGTACCTACTCCTTATCCGTTACAACCGGGTTCTGTGATCCGTTGTCGTCCAGTTGGTGTGTTAAAAATGACGGATGAAGCTGGTGGTGATGCAAAAGTCGTGGCAGTTCCGCATGCTAAATTAAGCAAAGAATATGATCATATTAAAGATGTAGGCGATTTGCCGGCATTGTTAAAAGCACAAATTCAACATTTCTTTGAAAGCTACAAGGCGTTAGAAGCCGGTAAGTGGGTGAAGGTTGAAGGTTGGGGCGATGTGAATGAAGCTCGTAAAGAAATCTTAGATTCTTTCGAACGCGCTAAAAAATAAGTTGATAATGTACCGTTCTCATGTTTGAGAACGGTTTTTTTTAAACCGAAGATAGGAGCTATTATGTTAGGTCAAGTGAAAAAATTTGCCTTAGTGTGTTCAGCGGCTGTAATTTTAGCCTCCTGCGCGGATTCTGCCACGATTAATCAACAAGCCGCATTGAGCTATACGCAAGAAATGGGCAAGGTTAGAGCGCAAGGGGCGGTTGATACAACCTCGGCAACTGCAAAACGTATTCATAAAATTTTTAATACTATGCGCCCTTATGCAGATCAAGAAAACCAAACGGGGGTGAAATTTAATTGGGAATTAACCGTAATTAAATCCAACGAATTAAATGCTTGGGCAATGCCGGGCGGGAAAATGGCATTTTATACGGGGTTAGTGGATAAATTGAAACTCACGGATAATGAAATTGCCACTGTTATGGGGCATGAAATGGCGCACGCGTTGAAAGAACATGGTAAAAAGAAAACGAATTTAGCGCAAGTGACCAATGTCGTCGGCTCGGTGGTTCATTCGGTATTATCGACTCAAATCGGTTCTGATATGAGCGGATTGGCGGTAGGCTTAGTGTCTGATTGGGGATTGAACAAGCCTTATTCGCGTAGCAATGAAACGGAAGCTGATGAAGTGGGTTTAATGTTGATGGCAAAAGCCGGATATAATCCGGAAGCCGCGCCGGTGGTATGGGATAAAATGAAAAAAGCCTCGGAAGGGCAATCTCGCGGTGTGCTGGAAAGTTTAGCCTCAACGCACCCGAGTGATGAAGCCCGTCAAGAAAATTTATTGCGCTTAATGCCGAAAGCTGTTGCAATTTATAAAGCCAGAAAAAGTTAAATGACGTCCTTATGAAAGGAAAAAGTGCGGTTAAAATTCTTTATATTTTTGACCGCACTTTGTTATTTGGCACAAGAAAAGTGCGGTGCTTTTGGGTACAGTTTTCCTTATCACATTGCAAAAAAACTTAGCATCCAGCTCGGGTTTGGGGTTTATTTAATATGTAAACAATAAAGGTTGTTGCTGGTGGTGATAAAGCGCGTTTTTTGATCGTCGCCGAGAGTACAGTTTGAGAGCGTTTTGCCTAAGATCAGGCATCCTAATCAGGTACCATCCGTGAGCAAGATAAGCAATCCGTTGTCGTAGCTGTAATAAATTATCTCTTGGTTATCAATATAAAACCCTTTAATTAGAGCGCTGCGGTAATTTGTTGTGTAGCTGGACAGAGATTACCTCAAGGCAGGCTTTTACTCTGAAATACTTTTCAAAGAAAAGGGTGTTAGACTTATAAAATAAGTGGAAAAATATTATAATAACAGATAATTATTTGATTTTTAGGCAATTAAATTGATGGATGAAAGAGAGAAAATAATTCGTTTATGGTTTGATATGTGGCTTACACAACAAGACTTGGGGATAGATGGTATTTTTTTAGATGATGTAATTTGTATTGAGAGTTGGGGACCTAAGTATGAAAATCGTCAAACAGTAAAGCACTGGTTTAATGAGTGGAATACAAGAGGGAAAGTCCTAACATGGGATATAAAGCAATTTTTTCATAAGGATAATCAAACTATTGTAGCATGGTACTTCAAAAACAAAATGAATGGGGGAAAAGTTGAAGCGTTTGATGGCATTTCTTTGATTGTTTGGACCGCCGATAATAAAATAAAAGTTGTAAAAGAGTTTGGTTGTAATTGCAATAACTACAATCCTTACAAAGAGAGTGAAACTCCATTGTTTAGAAATGAAAAAGTAAATTGGTTTTGAGACGATCACTAGGGCTATCGGTGGATTTTCCAAGGCAGTTTTATCACAAATGTAGAAGAACTTAGAAAATTTTTCCATAACACATTGTTATCGAATAATTGAAACTTGAACCAAATTTTGTTCCATTCTTGGCGTCGGCTATAGGAAAAACGTCGCGCCTCACCAAAATTCAATCGGAAATGGCAATGATCTTATCCAAACAGTGAGCATAAATCATGCTGAAGCCTGTGCACAACCGATTTAATGCGCTAAAGATAATGTTCGACATCACTTGCTGGCAAGGATTTTAATTGCGGGTTGATGGTAAAGGTAAACTGTTTAATTTGCGGGTAGGTTTGGTTGACAGCCTGTAATAAGGCAGCTTGTTTAAATAAAAAACCTTGGCGAATACTGGCGTGTGCCACCTCAATAAATAAAGTTTCTTCAGTCATGTGGGTGATTTTATAAAAACCGTGAAACTCTTTTGGAAAGAATGGGTGTAATTGCGCATTCAGTTGATTTAAACGCACGCCTTTTTCCATAAGGTTTGCCAAAGTGGATGTTTCTAGAATGGTTTGTACATTGACGGTTTTTTTATAGCGCATGGGATTGTTTTCCGATTTTTTATCTCAATATTATGACATTGTGGCGGATTTCCGTTACAATGATACACATTTTTCGCACAAGACAACATAACGATGATTTTAATGAAAAGCAAACAAAATTTTTGGTCGCAATTACTGCTTAGTATGATTGCGATTTTTGCTTTGCCTGTGGCGGCACAGGGATTGGAAAATCATGCACTTGGTGGCGAAACCTGTCCGAATGAGCAGCGTCAAGCTCCACAACAAGTGGTTAACTTGATTGTGCTGGCGAAACAAACGCAGCGAGAAAGTGGCAAACAACCGTTGTTGCCGATAAAACTGGATATTCTTTTCAAAAAAGAACCGCACTTTAACACTTCTATACTGCACGATATTGCGCCCATTCGTGCCGGTCCTCTGATGAGTTAATCGCAATAAAGTGTAGTGTTCACAGCACGTTGGTGTTGTGGTGGGTTAATTCTATTTTTAAGTAAGAAATCGTATGTTAAGAACAATAGCAACCAAAATTTTTGGTAGTCGTAATGACCGTATTTTACGTCGTTTAAATAAACAAGTTGCCAAAATTAATAAATTAGAACCGACATTTGAAGCCTTAAGTGATGAAGAATTAAAAGGTAAAACTGCGGAGTTTCGCGAAAGATTGCAAAATGGTGAGGAGTTAGAAAATTTAATTCCAGAAGCCTTTGCGACGGTGCGTGAAGCGAGTAAACGGGTGTTAGGGATGCGTCCCTTTGATGTGCAATTGATCGGCGGTATGGTGCTAAACAATCGTTGTATCGCCGAGATGCGCACAGGGGAAGGGAAAACCTTAACGGCTACCTTGCCTTGTTATTTAAATGCATTGAGCGGAAAAGGTGTACACGTGGTTACGGTGAATGATTATTTGGCGCGCCGTGATGCGGAAACCAATCGTCCATTATTTGAATTTTTAGGCATGACCGTTGGTGTCAACGTGCCGGGTATGGCGCCGGAAGATAAACGCGCTGCTTATGCTGCGGATATTACTTATGCAACCAACAGCGAACTCGGTTTTGATTATTTGCGTGATAATTTGGCACATTCCGCCCAAGAGCGTTTCCAAAAACAATTACATTATGCTTTGGTCGATGAAGTGGATTCCATTTTAATTGATGAGGCAAGAACGCCATTGATCATTTCTGGTCCGTCGGAAGATAGCTCAGAGCTATATATCGCTATTGATAAACTGATTCCGTTATTGGTCAAACAAGAGAAAGAAGATTCTGACGAATTTCAAGGCGACGGTGATTTCACCTTGGATTTGAAAAACAAACAAGCACATTTAACCGAACGTGGACAAGAAAAAATCGAAGAATGGTTGGTGCAACAAGGCTTGATGAAAGAAACCGAGTCCTTATATTCGCCAGCGAAAATTACGTTATTGCATCATGTTTATGCGGCATTACGTGCGCATACGTTATTTGAGCGTGATGTGGATTATATCGTTAAAGAGGGTGAAGTGGTGATTGTGGATGAGCATACCGGGCGCACCATGGCGGGACGTCGTTGGTCCGACGGTTTGCACCAAGCAATTGAAGCGAAAGAAGGTGTGAGAATTCAAAGTGAAAACCAAACGGTGGCATCCATTACTTACCAAAACTATTTCCGCTTGTATGAAAAACTGGCGGGTATGACAGGGACAGCGGATACCGAAGCTTTTGAATTCCAACAAATTTATGGTTTGGAAACCATTGTTATCCCAACCAACCGTCCGATGATCCGTGATGATCGTACGGATGTGATGTTTGAAAATGAACAATATAAATTTGATGCAATTATTGAGGACATTAAAGATTGCGTGGCGCGTAATCAGCCGGTGTTAGTGGGGACGATTTCCATTGAAAAATCCGAAATGTTGTCTCATGCGTTGGATAAAGCGGGCATCAAGCATAACGTATTAAACGCGAAATTCCACGCGCAAGAGGCGGAAATTGTTGCCAACGCCGGTTATCCGGGGGCAGTGACAATTGCGACCAATATGGCGGGGCGCGGTACTGATATTGTTTTGGGTGGTAACTGGAAAGCGGAAGTAGCGAAACTTGAAAACCCAACGGAAGAACAAATCGAGGCGATTAAAGCAGAATGGCAAAAACGCCATGAAATCGTACAACAAGCGGGCGGTTTACATATTATCGGTACCGAGCGTCACGAATCTCGTCGTATTGATAACCAATTGCGCGGTCGTTCCGGTCGTCAAGGTGACCCGGGTTCTTCCCGTTTTTATCTGTCGCTGGAAGATGCTTTAATGCGCATTTATCTCAACGAAGGAAAATTAAATTTAATGCGCAAAGCCTTTAGTATACCAGGCGAAGCGATGGAATCTAAAATGTTGGCGAAAGTGATTGCCTCCGCTCAAGCGAAAGTGGAAGCTCATAACTTTGATGGACGTAAAAACTTGTTGGAATTTGATGATGTAGCAAATGATCAACGCCATGCCATTTATGAGCAACGTAATGCGCTGTTGGATAACGAAAATATTTCGGAAACTATTGAAGTTATCCGTGCTGATGTGTTCAATGCAGTAATTGATCAATATATTCCGCCACAATCTTTAGAGGAAATGTGGGATATTGCTGGCTTGGAAGTGCGTTTACAACAAGATTTTGCTTTGGAATTGCCACTGTCTAAATGGTTAGAAGAAGATAATACATTGCATGAGGAAACGCTGCGTGAACGTATTATTCAAGCCTCGGTGGACGAATATAAGCAAAAAGAAGCCTTAGCGGGTGAAGAAACCATGCGTCAATTTGAAAAAGGCGTGATGCTACAAACCTTAGACGAATTATGGAAAGAGCATTTGGCAGCAATGGATCATTTGCGTCGTGGCATTCATTTACGCGGTTATGCGCAAAAAGATCCGAAGCAAGAGTACAAAAAAGAATCTTTCCAAATGTTTACGGAAATGTTGGATGCCTTAAAATTAAGCGTGATTACCACCTTAAGTTGCGTTCGTATTCGTACCCAAGAGGAAATCGAAGAAGCAGAGCGTTTACGCCAATTAGCGCAAGCGCAGCAGGCGCAAGGAATGCAATATCACAGCAGTGATAATGAGGAAAACGCGTCTACTGATGAACATAATGAATTTGCCAATCGTAAAATTGGGCGTAACGAGCCTTGTCCTTGTGGCTCTGGTAAAAAATACAAACACTGCCATGGTAGTCGAGCGAAACATTAATTTAGCAAAAGTGCGGTTATTTTGACCGTACTTTTTTCACATCAGGATTTGATTAATCATGACAAAACCGATGATTCAAGTTGCCGCCGGCATTATTCGCAATGAATTTGGGCAAATTTATTTGACACAACGTCTTGAGGGACAAGATTTTGCCCAGTCACTGGAATTTCCCGGTGGTAAAGTGGATGCCGGCGAAACGCCGGAACAAGCCTTAGCGCGCGAATTGGAAGAAGAAATTGGCATTCATGTTTTAAGTGCGGTCATTTTTGAGCGATTTTTGTTTGAATATCCGAATAAAATTATTCATTTCTCTTTTTATTTGGTGGAACAATGGATTGGTGAGCCTTTTGGACGAGAAGGACAAGAGGGAACTTGGGTGGCACAAAATGAATTGGATGCCGGAAAATTTCCGCCGGCGAATGCGCGTTTGATTCAGCGTTTACTCGCTGAAAGTTAGCAAGACGGGTGGGCGATTTGCATGGATAATGCCGCCAGCTCATGCCAAACTTCGTCAGAAAACTCCATTTTTACCTTGCGCTCAATTTGCGCTAGGCGTTGAATAATGGCATAAAGTTGTCGGTAATTAAGGCGCTGAATGCATTGAGTAAAAAGCGGGCGACGATTTTGCCACACTTTTAAGCGATCAAATTGTTCTCTTAATTGCGCTGTCGGCAACGAATCTTGCAGGCTGTTTAAGCGTTGTTGCGGTTGAGTTAAGGTTAAGAGGGTCACCAATTCGCGCTGCAATGTGCGCAACAAAATCACCGGTTGCACATCTTCCGCTTGCAAGCCTTGTAAAATCCGTTTAGCGCGGGCAGATTTCCCTTCTAGTAAGGCATCAATCCACTGAAATGGCGTAAAAATTGACGATTGTTCCACCGCCACGCGCACTTTAGCTAGCGTGACTTTGTCATTGGGGTAAAGTAAGGCAAGTAATTGCAAGGCTTGTTTCAGCGCCAGCAAGTTATTTTCATAGCTATAGCATAAAAATTGTGTTGCTTCGTTATCGATTGCCAATTGCATAGTTTTGGCGCGATGAGCGATCCAGCGCGGTAGTTGATCGACGCTTGGCGTTTGGCAATTGACTAAGGTGACATTTGGCTCAATTTGTGCGCTCGTGGCAAACCACGCCTGCTTTTCCATGGCTTTGGTCAGCTTGCTGAAATGCAAGATGAGCAGCACGTCGGCGTGTAAGGATTGCATTAAGGTCAGCAAATGTTGTTGGAGAGGTGCGGAAAGATTTTCCGGCAGATGTAAGCGGATAATTTGACGGTTAAAAAACAATCCCATGGATTGAACCCGTTCAAAAAGCGCCTGCCAGTCGGTTAAATGATCAATAGTGAGATCGAATTTTTCATCAAAACCTTGAGTAAAGGCGGTATGGCAAATGAGATCGGCACTTTCTTGTTGTAACAGCGGATCTTGCCCCACCAAATAATAGATTGATGCCAATCTATTATTTAATGATTGAGGCAGTTGTTCGCTAAAAATTCGGATCATTTTTGTGTTTTGACTTGCTGTTGTAAGGCAATCATTTTACGAATTAATTGGAGCGCCGCTTGCTCCCGCATATCGTTCCAGAGTACTTCTTTTTCTGCTGATTTTGCTAAGGCCGCACGAGAGTTATCAAAGAATGTGCGGCTGACGCGCGTCGATAGCGGGTAACTGACTTGATTTAATTTGACTGTTGCATCCACATCTAGGATCAGCAATTTTTCCGCTTCACGTCCGCGTTTAAAAATTGACGCGACTTCATCGTTGGTCGTGGTTTTATTTAATCTTAAGGTTGGCACTTGGCTTTTTGCCTCTACTAAATTAATTCCGTTTAATAGCAATTGTTGCCGCACTGCCATGGACATTTCGCTGTACGGATCGCTGCTTTCCAGGGTTAAGGTTTTTAATTCATTCGGAATTAATTCACCATTTTGGAAATGGAAACCACAAGCAGAAAGAGCGAATACGCCGGCGACAATAAAAAAAGTTTTGATCGATTTCAACATATAATTGACTCTGTTTACAGAATTAAAATTAGCGGTACTTTACCATAAATCTGCAGGGAACAAAAAGAAATATCCCGCTTTGATTTTGTTTCATAAAATGACCGCACTTTTATGGGTAAAGTGCGGTCATTTTGGGCATTATTTTGCGACGAAACTGAGTAATTTACCTGGTATATAAATCACTTTTTGTATGGTTAATCCCTCAAGGAATTTTTCTACATTGGCATCAGCGAGCGCCACTTGTTTAATGTCTTCCTCTACCATATCGGCAGGGACGGTAACTTTCGCACGCACTTTACCATTTACTTGCACGACGACCAATTTTTCCTCGTCGATCATGGCTTGTTCATCCGCTTTCACCCAAGGCGCAAAGTCAATGGTATCCGCGTTGCCCAATTCTTTCCATAGTTGGAAACAAATGTGAGGCGTAATCGGATATAACATACGAATAACTGCGCTCAAGGCTTCCGCCATTACCGCGCGATCTTGCGCATCGTTTAACGGCGCTTTGGTCAATTTGTTCATCAATTCCATGATCGCGGCGATTGCGGTATTAAAGGTTTGACGACGCCCGATATCATCGCTCACTTTAGCAATGGTTTTATGCACATCTCGCCGCAAGGCTTTTTGTGAGCCGGAAAGCGCGGTCGGATTTAGCGCTGTTTCAGCCGGATTTTTGCTGTATGTAAAGGCTAAATTCCACAAACGACCCAAGAAACGTTTTGCCCCTTCTACGCCGGATTCTTGCCATTCCAAGGTCATTTCCGCTGGTGAGGCGAACATCATAAACAAGCGCACCGTATCCGCACCGTATTTTTCTACCATTTCTTGCGGGTCGATACCGTTGTTTTTGGATTTTGACATTTTGGTCATGCCGCTGTGTACTAATTCATGACCTTCGTCGTCTACCGCTTTGATAATACGACCTTTTTCATCGCGTTCAAGGCTAACTTTGGTTGGTGATACCCAAATACGTTCGCTGGTTGGGCTGGTGTAATAGAATGCATCAGCAAGTACCATCCCTTGACACAATAATTTTTTGGTTGGTTCATCCGAGCTTACCAAGCCGGCATCACGCAATAATTTATGGAAGAAACGGAAATAGAGTAGGTGCATGGTGGCGTGTTCGATACCGCCGATATATTGATCCACTGGTAACCAATAATTGGCTTCGTCGCTGTCTAACATTCCGTCGTGGAATTGCGGGCAAGTATAACGCGCATGGTACCAAGAGGACTCCATAAAGGTATCGAATGTATCTGTTTCTTTTAATGCCGGTTGACCGTTATAGCGGGTTTTCGCCCAGTTTGGATCCGCTTTGATTGGGCTTTTCACCCCATCCATCACCACATCTTCCGGTAACACAATTGGCAAATCCGCCAATGGCGCGGTCACCACTTCGCCATTTTCCAAGGTTAACATCGGAATTGGCGTGCCCCAATAACGTTGACGGGAAACCCCCCAGTCACGTAATCGATAATTCACTTGGCGCTTACCGCGTCCCATAGCTTCTAATTTGTCGGCAATACCGTTGAACGCCGCATCAAAATCGAGTCCATTAAATTCAGCTGAATTGACTAATTTACCGTGTTCAGTAAATGCGGCTTTGCTTAAATCAATCGGTTCCCCGTTTGCCGGCTCAATCACTTGTTTAATCGGCAAGTCATATTTTTGTGCAAACTCAAAGTCACGCTCATCATGCGCCGGTACTGCCATTACCGCACCGGTACCATAATGCATTAACACAAAGTTGGCTACCCAAACCGGCACTTTTTCGCCCGTGATCGGATGGAGCGCAAATAAACCGGTTGCCATGCCTTTTTTCTCCATGGTCGCCAGTTCCGCTTCCGCGACTTTGGTATTTTTCGCTTCTTGGATAAAGGCGGCTAATGCCGGATTTTGCTGCGCGGCAAGTTCCGCTAACGGGTGTGCCGCCGCCACTGCTACATAAGAGACACCAAAAAATGTATCTGGACGCGTGGTATAAACGGATAATTTATCGTTTACGCCTTCAACATCAAAGGTAATTTCCACCCCTTCAGAACGCCCGATCCAGTTGCGTTGCATGGTTTTTACCATCTCCGGCCATTCCGGCAAATTGTCCAAACTGCCTAGTAATTGTTCTGCATAATCGGTAATTTTAATAAACCATTGTGGGATTTCTTTTTGTTCCACCGGCGTATCACAACGCCAGCAGCAACCTTCGTGAACCTGTTCATTGGCAAGTACGGTTTCATCATTCGGACACCAGTTAACGGTGGAGGTTTTTTTGTACACTAAGCCTTTTTTATACAGTTCCGTGAAGAACCATTGTTCCCATTTATAATAATCCGGTTTACAAGTGGCAATTTCGCGATCCCAATCAAAACCAAAACCCAATAATTTGAGTTGTTTTTTCATGTAGGCAATATTTTCGTAGGTCCATTTTGCCGGAGCGGTTTTATTTTTTATCGCCGCGCCTTCTGCCGGCAAACCAAATGCATCCCAACCCATTGGTTGTAATACATTTTTTCCGTTCATACGTTGATAACGGGAAATCACATCGCCAATCGTATAATTGCGCACGTGTCCCATGTGTAAACGACCAGACGGATAAGGGAACATGGAAAGACAATAATATTTCTCTTTGCTCGGATCTTTCACCGCTTTGAAGGTTTTATTTTCAGCCCAAAATTGTTGAACTTCGGATTCAATCAAATCGGGACGGTATTGCTCTTGCATAATTTTACCTTTAAATTTCAGAAAAACTGACCGCACTTTGACGGTATAAATTGCGTTGGAAAATGTGCTATAGGATAGCGTAAAACGGGAAAAATTGATAGAACTTTCAAGAAACTGACTGCACTTTTAGTGACAAAGTGCGGTCAGTTTTTGGGATTTTTTTGCGCGATAAGATTTGAGATTTACGTTTTGCTTAAGGCAACATTATTTTGCTCATTGATAGAAGTTATTGGCAAAATTTTTCAAAAATTCTGGCGTATGTGGGCTGAATTCAAGGCTATCGTTACTAATGTACATTTCCCATTTTATAATATTGGAACCTAAGAAAATGAAAATTTTGCGTAGTTCTAAATTATCCGTAATGCCGCGGTAGGTCCTCAAGGATTAATCTACAAGGGTTACTTTTTTATTTTGAATAATTTTTCACCGCACTTTGCGTAAAATATTGTTGATCTTCCCAACGTAACATGGTCATCCGATTGCCCCAAACACAGCCTGTGTCCAGCGCAAAAATATGCTCTGGCGTCGGTGTATCTACTAAACTTGCCCAATGCCCGAAGACGATATTTTGTGTTTTAAATAGCGGGTTATTGAGGTTAAACCAAGGCGTGAGTTCAACTGGCGCTTGCTGGATAGTTGCTTTGCAAACAAAATCCAAGCGATGATCAGAATAACAAAAGCGCATACGAGTCAGCACATTGATGCTATAACGCAAGCGATCCAAACCCTGCAATACCGGCGACCAACGATCGGGTTTATCGGCATACATATTTTCAATTAACCAATGAAAATCGCCATGTTGCAAAACCTCTTCGACCGCTTTGGCGCAAGATTTTGCGGTTGGTAAATCCCAATCCGGCGAAATGCCCGCGTGCGTCATCACAAAATCAAGTTTTTCATGATGGATTAACAAGGGTTGATGGCGCAACCAATCAATTAATTCCTCAAAATCCGGCGCGGAAAAAATGCTACCCACTCGATCGCACGGTTTGACTTTTTTGATACCAAGTGCGGTGGAAATTAAGTGCAAATCATGATTTCCCAACACGGTTATCCCCGCCTCTCCCAAGGATTTGACAAAGCGCAAACACTCCAGCGATTTATCCCCACGCGCGACTAAATCCCCAGTGAAATAAAGTTGATCCTTGAGCGGTTCAAACTGCACACGTTCCAACAAAAGCTGTAATTCATCATAACAGCCTTGCAAATCCCCGACGAGGTAGGTTGCCATTTACGTCTCCACATCCTCAAGCGTTTCATTGCGATTGAACTCTGCCGGCGGGTTGTCGGCGAGCCAGTTGGCGAGGCGAGCGTAGTCGGCAATAGAAAGATTTTCCGCACGGGCGTTTAGATCAATGGAAAGTGCGGTTAATTGTTCGGCAGAAAATAGCGTAGAAAGTGCGTTGCGCAAGGTTTTTCTGCGCTGATTAAAGGCTTGGGTACAAACTCGGTTGAGCCAATAGAGATCTTTGACCGGATGTGGTAATGCTTGATGGGGGATTAAGCGTACAACGGCGGAATCGACTTTGGGGGCTGGTTTGAAGGCACTTGGCGGGACTTCTAATACTGGCATGACTTGGCAAAAATATTGCGTCATGATAGTTAGGCGTCCGTAGGCTTTGCTGTTTGGTGCTGCACATAAACGTTTTACCACTTCTTTTTGCAACATAAAGTGCATATCTTGGATAATGTGATGAAACTTGAACAAATGAAACATCAACGGGGTGGAAATATTATAAGGCAAGTTGCCGAATACCCGTAATTTTTGATTTTTTTCTGCCAGTTTTTCATCAAGATACAATTGCTCGAAATTAAATTGCATAGCGTCGGTTTCGATCACATTAAGCTTTTGATGTAAAAAAGGGTGATGACGCAGACGTTCGGCAAGATCGCGGTCCAATTCGACGACGGTGAGCCGGTCAACGCGGTCGGCAACAGGTTCAGTAAGGGCGCCTAAGCCCGGTCCGATTTCAACTAAGAATTGATCTTTTTGTGGATAGATCGCTGCGATGATATTGTGAATAACATTATCGTCGGATAAAAAGTTTTGCCCGAAGCGTTTACGTGCAGTATGTCCTAAATGTTTTTTTGAGTTCATTTGATTGTCTTTAGCCAGAAAAATTGGAATGGTATTATAAAGCAAAATCCCAGCGTTGGGCTGGGATTTATCGGATACTTATTTTAAATATTTAATATCGGCGTGTTTACGCAATGCTTTGACCCAGTCTTTTGAGGCTTCTTGTAATTGTTGATTAACAAGTTGCTCGTAGGCTTTTTGCATATAGGCTTCTTGTGTTCTATTGCCTTGACGAGTATCGGTCACTTCTAGAATATGCCAACCGAAATCGCTTTTAAATGGCGCGGAAATTGTACCTTTTGGGGTGTTTTTGACGGTTTTGGCAAAGGATTCTACATAGGTTTCCGGAAAGGCAAAGCCGAGGTTTCCGCCATTGGCGCCGGATAAATAATCTTTAGAGTATTTTAACGCCGCATCCGCAAAGGAAGTTTTACCGGAGGTAATCTCTGCGCGGATTTGGTTTAATTGGGCTTTTGCTTGAGCATCATTTAACAGCGGATTGAGTTTTAACAAAATATGACGCACTTGATATTCTGTACCGGTGACTTTTTTCTCGGTTCCTTTTTCTTGCGCTTGTTTCAACATTTTTTGCCCGAGCGCTTGAACTTCTTCACGCGTAATATCTACACTTTTACCAATCGCTTGATTACGCACTTCGCTCATTAGCAATTGGTTGGCGATTTGGCGACGATAGGTTTCAAAGGCAATGCCTTGATAATCTAACGCGTCCAATAATTGACCGTAGGTTAATCCGTTTTGTGCGGCAATATTTTCGATAATTTGATCTACTTGTGCATAGTTAATTTTAACACCGGCTTCTTTGATAGCTTGTTGCACCAAAATATCATCAATAATGGAGTTCAAAGCCACTTGGCGATTGGCTTCCGTATTGGCTTTTTTGCCTAATACTCGTTTTACTTGGCTTTCCAAGATTGGCGCACCGTTAATAGTCGCCACCACGCGTTCTACCGCTTGCGCACCGCTTGAAAGGGCAAAAAAACTGACAATAGTAAATAAAAAAGTTTTAAAATTAATCGCTTTCATTTTTATCCCAAGGTTAAGTTTAAGAAAACTATTCATTAGAGTAACAATTTTGCAAAAGGTTCACAAACATTAATTGGAAACCAATGCAACTTCATAACAATGATCAAATTTCATGGTACGCACTTGGACTTTTTCGCTGCGACTGGTCGGAATATTTTTTCCCACATAATCGGCACGAATAGGCAATTCACGATGACCGCGATCCACAAAAATCACTAACTCAATTTTGGCAGCACGCCCAAAATCAATGAGCGCATCCAACGCTGCGCGAATGGTACGTCCAGTAAATAACACGTCATCAACTAAAATGACCGTTTTATTTTGGATGCTCAAATAATTTGACGCACCACTATACGTTGGCGATTGATTTTGCGGTTCGGCATATTCCAAATCGTCGCGATAAAATGTAATATCCAAATCCATTGCCGGTAGTTTAATATTGGTTAAATCGGCAATTTTCCGTTTGATTAATTCGGCTATTTCCGCGCCACGACGTTTGATGCCCACGATAATGATATCATCAAGGGAGTGATGTTTTTCGATAATTTCGTGCGAAATACGAGAAATGGTACGGATAAATTGGTTTTCATCAATAATGATTTTTTCCATTGGTGCTGGTCCTAATCCGGTGGAAAATATAGGTTGTGCTACTATATCAAAAATTATAACAAAAATGACCGCACTTTTAGAAAAAATCCTGACATAAGTCAGGATGTTGCGTGATTTCAGTCGGCGGCATAGCCTTGAGCCGGCAACGGTTGTTCGTCCAAATAGGCGATCCCCTTAATTAATTTCAAACGATCTTCCACAAACCATTTTATGACCAACGGATAAATTTGCTGCTCTTGCACTTTAACCCGCTGTTCAATATCGGCAATGTCATCATCAGCGAAAATCGGCACTTTCGCTTGTAAAATAATGGCGCCACCATCCACTTCTTCATTGACAAAATGCACCGTTGTGCCGTGTTCGCTATCGCCCGCGGCAAGCGCTTGTTGATAGGTATGTAACCCTGGATATTTCGGCAATAAAGAGGGGTGAATATTGAGGATTTTACCGGCAAAACGTTGCGTAAATTCAGCGCTAAGAATTTTCATATAACCGGCAAGCACGATTAAATCCGCCCCGAGATGCTCAATATAATCACCAATGGCATGATCCATGGCTTGGTTATCTGCATAATGTTTACGCAAAAAACATTGTGTCGGAATATGGGCTTTAGCGGCGCGTTGTAAACCGAAGGCCTCTGCCTTATTACTGATTACCGCACAAATCTCGGCAGCAAAAAAGTTTTCCTTACAGGCATCAATAATCGCCTGTAAGGTTGCGCCTTGACCGGAAATTAAAACAACGATTTTTTTCATTATCGAATGACAACTTGTGCTTCGTTTTCTTCGGCGTGTTCAATTTGACCGATAACCCACGCTTGCTCACCGGCTTGTTGCAATAATGCCAAAGCAGTTTCCACGTCTTCTTGTGGCAAAGCGATGATCATGCCGACACCACAGTTGAAGGTACGGTACATTTCGTCACGTTCAATATTGCCTTGTTCTTGTAACCAGTTGAAAATCGGCAGCCATTGCCAACTTTGCTCATTAATGACCGCTTTCACTGATTTTGGTAAAACGCGAGGAATATTTTCCCAGAAACCACCGCCGGTTAAATGGCAAATTGCGTGTATATCGGCGTGTTTAATTAATTGTAAAACCGGTTTGACATAGATTTTAGTTGGCGCCATCACATGCTCGGCAAGGGATTTTCCGGCTAATTGCGCTTCTGTCGGGTTTACGCCTGCTACTTCGATCACTTTACGAATTAAGGAATAACCATTGGAATGCGGACCGCTAGAACCTAATGCAATCAAGGCATCACCTGCTTTGACTTTGCTACCGTCGATAATTTCGCATTTTTCTACTACGCCCACGCAGAAACCGGCAAGATCATAATCGCCGGCATGGTACATTCCCGGCATTTCCGCGGTTTCGCCACCGACTAGCGCGCAACCGGATTGCACACAACCGTCGGCAATGCCTTTAATGACGTTTGCTGCCACATCCACTTCCAGTTTACCAGTCGCATAATAATCAAGGAAAAATAAGGGTTCGGCACCTTGCACCACAAGATCATTTACGCACATGGCGACCAAATCTACCCCGATAGTATCGTGTTTGTTTAAATCAATGGCAAGGCGCAATTTTGTGCCAACACCATCCGTACCGGAAACTAAAATCGGCTCTTTATATTTGGTCGGTAGCGCGCATAAGGCACCAAAGCCGCCTAATCCGCCGATAACCTCCGCGCGGGTAGTGCGTTTTACGTCGGCTTTGATTTGTTCCACTAAGGCATTACCGGCATTAATATCAACACCGGCATCTTTATAACTTAATGACTGTTTACTCACAATAGTTTCCTATTTAATCTAAAAAATAACATGACTTTCGCTATTGTAGCACGCCTAAGCAATCGTTTGCGATAGATTTATTTGGTAAAAGAAAAAATTATTTGTCTAGGAGTAAATCGACCTAATATTAGGATTTTACCTGTTTTTTTGATTGGATATTCAAGATAAAGTATGCCACAATGAATGTGCTCCCTTAAGGCGGAGTTTAAGGAGTGCAATATGAAAAAATGTCGTCTTGCGGTTGTGATGGTGTTATTGAGTGCGTGTTCGACTGCGCCACAATCAACGCAAACCGCGGTCAACTTAGTTCCACCGACCAAAATCCAACCTGGGTATTATAAAGTGGTAAAAGATGCTGAATATTTTATTGATACTGCCTCGGTGTGGGAGGATAATGAAGACAAGCATTTAATTCATTTTGACGTCGTGATCAATTCAAATAAAGGGCTATTTGTTTACAAAGACAATCCGGAACTTTATGCTAAATCGCTGCGTGAATATAAAATTATGAACTGCAAAAATTTCCATCTAACTCAGGTCAGGACGGATTATTATTCTGAATTTTGGGGGCAGGGTTTAAGAGCAGCGCCGAAATTTCAAATTCGACATACGATCAGATTACAAAAAAATTCAACCTTATATACCATAGGACAGCTGATGTGTGCTAACCTATATCGTGTTTGAAGGCAAGTATAGATGGAAAATGTAAAAGCAAAAGTGCGGTTATTTTTACCGCACTTTCACTTTTAGACGCTGTAATTAAGGTTTTGAAATTAATCGTTTACGCATTTTGATATTAATCATTTCTACCACGACAGAGAATCCCATAGCAAAATAAATGTACCCTTTCGGAATATGGAAGTCTAAGCTTTCTCCAACTAATGCTACTCCGACTAAAATCAGGAAAGATAAACACAGCATTTTTAATGTTGGATGCGTTTCTACAAAATCTCCAATCGGTTTTGCAGCAAGCATCATTATCAATACTGCAACCACAATCGCGAGTATCATCACCTCAATTTGATTTGCCATTCCCACAGCAGTAATGACGGAATCTAAAGAAAAAACGACATCTAAAATAGCAATTTGAATTAATACACTGATAAACCCTGGGTTTTTAATCATTTTCTGTTCATCGTTGTCTTCCGGTTTTACTGCATGATGAATTTCATGGGTACTTTTTGCTACTAAAAATAATCCACCAAGCAATAAAATTAAATCTCGACCGGAAATTTCTTGTTCAAATGCAATAAATAGTGGTGCGGTTAACTTCATCAACCAAGATAAAGACAGCAACAATAAAATGCGCATTGTCATCGCCAACGTTAAACCGATAATCCGACCTGATTGGTGTTGATGTTTCGGTAGGCGACTAACTAAAATACTGATAAAAATGATGTTATCAATCCCTAACACGATCTCAAGTGCAGTTAGCGTAAATAATCCGATCCACGCCTCTGGGCTAGTGATCCATTCAAACATAAATAGGTTCCTTAATGAAAAAATGAAGAGCAAATAATATCCATTTTTGGAGCAAATGAAAAGCAGTAAATTAAAGCGCGGTCAAAAAATCTTGCAAAATTTCCGCGGTAAAATTTTTGCGTAAATAAAAGCCTAACGGTAGCGTATCAATTAACTCGCCATGGGGACCAATACCTTTAGTCAAGGCGCGGCTGTTAGCGCCTTTCGGGCGTAGTTGTAATACTTCACCCAAACGTGCATTGATTTTATCCAATTGACCTAACACAATATATTCCATCAATTCTTCCCAATCTTGGCGCAGTTGTTGTGCTTGGCGGGCATTAGGTTGCCACAAAATCGGCGCGCCGATATGGCGTTGTGCTAAGGGCAGTTGGCGTTCGCCCTCAACCGGAATCCATAGCACTTTGGACAGTTTATGTTTTACGTGCGAATTTTCCCACGTAATACCCGTGTTTTGCACCAAAGGCGCAAGGCTGACAAAGGTGGTTTCCAGCGGTTTTCCGGCGGCATTGATCGGAATCGTTTTTAGTTCAATGCCAAGATGAGAAAAATCTTGTTCCGCTTTGCTGCCAGCGCTGGCACCGAGGGCAATTTCAATCAATGTTCCGACCCAACCTTTGTCGCGTTTTAAATTGGGCGGAACAGAAATATGTAATTCAGCAGCAAGCTCGCCTAAGGTGAGTCCAGCGATTTGTTTGGCGCGTTCCAATAACGCTTGTTCAGTTTGCGGTTTCATGAAAGTGCGGTCAATTTTTGTATTTTTTTAACAATTTTGGTTTGACGTGTTCCGTGCCTTTATCTACATAGGCAATCTTTTCTAATTGCAATAAATAACGTTTTGCCGGTAAGCCTCCGCCAAATCCGGTCAATTCTTGTTTTTTGCCTAATACGCGATGGCATGGAATAATAATGCTGATAGGATTGCTGCCGACCGCACCGCCAACTGCGCGGACTGCTTTGGGACGCGCAATTTGCACGGCAAGTTCGCCATAACTAGAAATATGACCATATTGGATTTGGCGCAATGCCTGCCAAATTTGGCGCTGAAATTCCGTTCCTTGTGGGGCAATGGGAATGTCTTTGAAATCTTCTGGCTGTCCTTGAAAATATCGATCGAGCGCGGCTTTGACTTGCAAAAAGAGCGGTTGATTTTCATCAAGTTTCCATTTCGGATTGGGCGCGATTTGTTCTTCTTCAAAATCCAAATTGGTTAATTGATCTTGTTGCGCTAGCATCAATAATTTGCCTACGGGCGAGGAATAATAGCAATAATAGATTGTTGTCATGATTTCCCTATAAAAAAAGCGTATCCGAAGATACGCTTATTATTGCCCATTTTGGCTAAATTAGAAACTGTAATTCAGCGAAATACCATAAAGGTTTGCTGTTGCGGTGGATTTATAATCGCCAACCACATTGACTAAACCACCTACGGATTGGGTTTCTTTAAAGTGAAGTTTTTTACCGCGCAGATGAGCATAGGCAAAGTCAACCGATAAATTTGGCGTGAATTTATAGGTTGCACCTAGGCTGTACCAAGTACGATCTGTATCTGGAATTGCTGCACTGGCATGGGTTTGTGGCGCAGCAACTTCGTCATACGCAATACCCGCACGTAAAGTTAATTTGTCATCCACATTATAGGTGGCACCCAATGCGATACGTGAATTATCCTTATATTTTTCAGGTTTATAGAATGCTTCTTTACCATCTTTATATCGGGCATCTAATTCTTGTAAACGGCTCCAACGTGTCCATTTATAGCTATAATGCATCGCAAATTTATCGGTTAATTGGTGGAAACCGGAGAATTCCCAATATTCTGGTAGATGTAGCGTTAAGCCACCCTCTCCTACGTAGGAAAGATTAGGACTGTTTAAGTCAAACTTCAATGCTGAATAGTCATTAAAATCAATATCAATTTTGGAATGGTAGGCTAAACCAAAACGGTTGCGCTCATTGACTTCATATACCGCCCCTAAATTCCAACCGAATGCCCATGCAGTCTTATCTTCCAAATGGGTTAATACGGTGCTTTCATTAATACGACCCGCTAATCCACCTACTGCGCCTAATTTGGCAGATGTGCCGGCAGGTAATTTTCCGGCTTGTTCAAGCGCCATAATCTTACCGACAACGCGTTGTTGTGTTAACGGATCCGTGGCAATATTGCGCACACCGGTCGCGAGTACACCGGCAGTACGTTCAATTTCTGCTCTAGCATAAATCGCATTCACCCCAGCACCAAGGCTCAAACCTTGGGAGACGCGATAAGAACCGCTTAAATTTAAGTTAATGGTAGTTAATGCCGTAGTCCCGCCAAAAATACCGCCATCATAATCATCCTTATATTGGCTTTTTAATCCGAAGTTGACGTTCATACCTGCACCAAATGCCAATTTATCATCAATTGGTTGAACATAATATAAATGTGGTGCAGCGGCTGTCGGTACAACGTCATTGGATTTCGCATCACCCGTGGCAATTTTTTCACCTGCAACGTTAACATTAACAGTACCTGACATATTGATATTAGAATCAATGACAATTTCACCGGCACTGATTTGTGGTGTTTTAAATAAACTCATTAACGCTGGGTTGGTAGCCACAACGGAAGCATTATCCGCAATTGCTGCTTCACCGGCATAGGCACGTCCTAAACCGCTGGAAGAAATTTCTGCTAATTGGAAGGCGGAAGCAAAAGCGCTGCCGGCGAAAAGCGTGAATAAAGAGGCAATGAGCGTTTTAGAAAATAATTGTTTATTCATTAGAGGAACCTTGATTTATTTGTTGTTCTTTATAAAGTTTCCGGATTTTAAGTGAAAAAAACGGGATTACGCAAATAAAATCATTGATGAAAGGAAGTGTTCAGACCAGTTACAAGGGAACTTTTTTCGAAAAGTACGGTTAAATTTGGCGTTAATTTTGAACAGTGCTAAAATCATGGTATCTTTTATTATTAACAAAGGAATAAAAAATGTCAGAAAAAACCTTACAATGTAAAGCAGAAGAAGTGAAAGCTTGTTGTTGCGTTGATGTTGGTACGATCATTGATAACTCCGATTTAACCGTCGATTTTTCACAATCCTATGCAACCGAAGCGCAAGCTAAAGACGCGCTTGAATATTTAACGCAAAAAGCACGTGCCGCGGAAAGTGAGCCTTGCGAAATTAAAAGTGAAATTACAGCGGTAGAGAGCTCTTATCAACTGAATGCTCACTTCACTTTCAGCTGCCAAGCAGAAACCATGATTTTCCAATTATCCACCCGTTAATTGAAAATTTTAGCTAAAACAAAGGGATACCATGATGGTATCCCTTATTTTTTGCGAACTTGCGGGATTATCTATTTAATTGTGCTAAAAATTCGGCTTCGGAGATTACCTGAATATTTAACTGTGCCGCTTTCGTTAGCTTACTACCGGCGTTTTCACCAGCAATCACCAAATCAGTTTTCGCGGAAACACTGCCGCTGACTTTAGCACCTAATTGTTGCAAGCGTTCTTTTGCCTCGCTTCTACCCATTTGACTTAAGGTACCGGTCAATACAATGGTTTTATCTTTAAACGGATTTTCGCCGACTTCTTGGGATTGTACGTCGTCCCAATGCACGCCTTGCGCAATCAGATCATTGACCACTTCCACATTATGCGCTTCGCGCCAAAACACATAAATGCGATTGGCGACCACTTCGCCGACATCTTGCACTGCTTGTAACTGTTCTAAATCAGCCGCTTGAAGTGCGGTCAAATTTTTAAAATAATTGGCTAAATTTAACGCAGTTGCTTCACCAACTTCACGAATTCCTAATGCGAAAATAAAACGGGCGAGGGTGGTTTTTTTCGCTTTTTCTAAGCTATTTAATGCATTTTCAGCGGATTTCGCGCCCATTCGCTCCAAGCGCATTAAGGTAACCAAATCCAACTTAAATAAATCTGCCGGCGTATGGATCAATTCGCGATCTACCAATTGCTCAATAAGTTTGGCGCCGACGCCATCAATATCCATGGCTTTGCGCGAGACAAAATGTTTTAGCGCTTCTTTGCGTTGTGCCGCACAAAATAATCCGCCGGTGCAACGTGCCACTGCTTCGCCTTCAATTCGAATAATTTGCGAATGGCAAACCGGACAATGGCTTGGAAAAATAATTGGTTTGGCATCCGGCGGGCGACGTTCGTGTAATACGCCGATAATTTGCGGGATCACATCGCCGGCACGTCGGATTACCACGGTATCGCCAATGGCAATATCCAAGCGCGCAATTTCATCTCCGTTGTGTAAGGTGGCATTACTTACCGTAACGCCGGCGACAAAGACCGGTTGTAATTTGGCGACCGGTGTAATCGCGCCGGTTCTGCCCACTTGAAATTCGACATCATTTAATAGGGTTAATTCCTCTTGTGCCGGAAATTTATAGGCAATCGCCCAGCGCGGCGCTTTGGAGATAAAACCCAGTTTTTCTTGCAGCGCAATATCGTTAACTTTCAGCACCGTTCCATCAATATCATAGCCAAGAGAACTGCGTTTTTCGGCAATAGTGCGGTAGAAATTTAGCACGTTTTCTACACCGTCGCATAAACGGATTTCATGGTTAACCGGAATGCCGATCGATTTTAGCCACATTAGGCGATCGTAGTGTGTATTTGGTAATTCTACGCCCTCGGCAATACCAATACTGTAGGCATTTAGCACTAACGGGCGTTGACTGGTAATGCGCGCATCTAATTGACGCAAGGAACCGGCGGCGGCATTGCGCGGATTAGCGAACGTTTTTTCGCCTTTTGCCAAGGCGGTTTCATTGAGTTTTTCAAATCCCGCTTGTGGCATAAATACTTCGCCACGTACCTCAAGGCGCGCCGGTGGTGTATCGGTTAATAATTGCAATGGAATATTGCGAATGGTACGAATATTGGCGGTAATATCTTCGCCGGTCATACCGTCGCCACGAGTTGCCGCTTGGGTTAGTTTTCCGTTGACATATAAAATACTTACTGCCAACCCGTCCAATTTCGGTTCACAACAAAAGGTCAGTGGATCGGGTAGGGCAACTAGGCGATCTTGAATCCGCTTTACAAATGCATAAAATTCTTCGTCCGAAAACGCATTATCCAAGGATAACATTGGAATTTCGTGCGTCACTTGCGAAAAAGCGGATAGCGGTTGTGCACCGACGCGCTGGGTCGGCGAATCGGCGCTGATAAATTGTGGATAACGTTGCTCTAGCGCTTTGAGTTGGTGAAACAGACGATCATATTCCGCATCCGGCAAAATCGGATTATCGAGGACATGATATTGATATTCGTGAAAACGGAGTGTACGACGTAATTCGTCGATTTGTTGTGCGATTTGTTGGGTTGTATCCGCTTGAGTTTCACTTGGTTGAGTCATTGCTGTTCCTGTTAAGCGCAAGCCTTGCCGGCAGTAAATTGATGTGGGGTTATTGTAAGGAATTGAAAAATTTTTGCCATAAAAAACTGCACCTCATTTGTTGAATTTTCAACATCAAAGGTGCAGTCAAATTAGCGATTATAACGAAAAGGACAAATTAGCCTTTGTAGTTATAAATGTGAGCAACTAAATCTAATACTTTGTTTGAATAACCAGTTTCGTTGTCATACCAAGAAACAAGTTTTACAAAGCTGTCAGTTAATGCGATACCTGCATCAGCATCAAAAACAGAAGTTAACGCACAACCGTTGAAGTCAGTAGAAACCACTGCATCTTCAGTGTAACCTAAAACGCCTTTTAATTCACCGTTGAAAGTTTTACCTTCAGCCGCTGCTTTAACTGCCGCTTTGATTTCTTCGTATGAAGCTGGTTTTTCAAGATTAACGGTTAAGTCAACAACAGACACGTTTGGTGTAGGAACGCGGAATGCCATACCAGTTAATTTACCGTTTAATGCCGGTAATACTTTACCAACTGCTTTCGCCGCACCAGTTGAAGATGGGATGATGTTTTGAGAAGCACCACGACCACCACGCCAGTCTTTTGCAGATGGACCGTCAACAGTTTTTTGTGTTGCAGTGGTTGCGTGAACCGTTGTCATTAAACCGTCTTTGATACCGAAAGTTTCGTGGATAACACGTGCTAACGGTGCTAAACAGTTTGTTGTGCAAGATGCGTTAGAAACGATATCTTGACCAGCGTAAGCGGAGAAGTTAACACCACGCACGAACATTGGAGTTGCATCTTTAGATGGGCCGGTTAATACGACTTTTTTCGCGCCAGCAGTGATGTGTTTACGTGCAGTTTCATCCGTTAAGAAAATACCGGTTGCTTCAACTGCGATATCAACACCAATTGCACCCCAGTTTAAGTTCGCAGGATCACGTTCAGCGGTAACGCGGATCGTTTTACCGTTAACCACAAGGTTACCGTCTTTTACTTCTACGGTACCGTCGAAACGACCGTGAGTTGAATCGTATTTCAACATATAAGCCATGTATTCAACGTCGATTAAGTCGTTGATACCTACAACTTCAATGTCATCACGTTGTTGTGCTGCACGGAATACGATACGACCGATACGACCAAAGCCATTGATACCAATTTTAATTGCCATAAGATTTTTACCTATAATTTAAGTTAAACAAAAACGGTTAAGCTTTAATGGAGTTACCCAAACTTGTTGGGCAGAATTATAGCATGGTTTCTTTTTTTGATGAAACTAGACTATCGACAAAACTATATCAGATAAACTTTTTGTGATCTATGTCAAAATTTTGAAAAATTGTTCAAACTTGTTGATGAGTAATTTTTACTATATGAAATTATTGATAATATTTTATACAACGTGAAAGCTGCTTTTTGCAAATTTGTACTTTATTATTTGATAACCAATTTTATAGTAATTTATGCATAATTTAAAACAACGAGGGTTAAAACATGACAGCATTACTTTCCGCATCTTGTCGCGTTGCATTTGCTGCTCTTATTCACGATTTAGGTAAATTTACTCAGCGGGCAAAATTACCGATTGCACTCGATGCACTTGATGCACATAAAAGCTTTATTGTCCTTTTAATAAAGAGGGTATTACCATTCCCACACACTAGCTATTCTCTTGATCAAATTGAGTCATATTTGCCTGATCTTATAAAGGAGCAAACTTATCCATTTGCATCATACCAATCTAATACTGATGCGAGCATTACGGATTCATTGATCAATGTAGCTGCTGCGCATCATAAACCTGATACCTTCTTACAATGAGTGATTGCTACCGCTGATCGCAATGCATCAGGCTTTGAGCGAGAAGAATTTGAACGATACGACAAGGCAGAAAGTAAAAACCACTACCAAGCTCGTTTACTCACATTAGTCGAGCAGATTCAATTGATGCAAAGTGCGGTTAAAATTCACGAAGATTTCGTTTTTTGTTACGATCTTGTGCCATTGAGTGCAGAAAGTAGCTTCTCTGTAAAACACTTAGATATTGAACCGAAAGATAATGAAATTGCCCAAAAATCTTATTTGAAATTATGGGAATAATTTACTGAATTAGTAGTACTAAAAATTCTGCAAGCCTCTGAATTGCCAAGCACCAGCCAAATTATGAATGCAGCAGATAAATTTTTAATTGTTGCGCCAAATACAGAAAAAGTAAAAACAACGGTAACACAAGTACAAGATGAATTAAATCAATGGATTGTCAAAAGTACTTATGGCTTAGTTGGGCTAGGTTTAGCGCTCAAAGATGCTTGTGGCAATGATTTTATCGGCAGTCAATTCAAAGCGTTGATCGAAAATTTATTTGAATAGCCAGAAGAAACTAAACTATAACGTTTGGATTTAACTGATAGCACTGAATTCGTTCAGGAAGTTAGCTATCCTGACGGTATCGCCTAAATCGTTATTTTCCTGCCAAAACGCCATTGAATAGCAATGATAAATATTCAAGTTTATCACAACTTTCTCTCGACCAAATTGCGATTGGGGAAATGTTTGTGAAAAAAAGTCGTATCTTAATTTGTGCTGAAAATGCTTGTAGCCACCCACAAATTTTGAGAAACACAACCGCTTAAAATGAGAAAATGCAACGCTGTTATTTTTCTCACTTTAAGCGGTTTTTATTTAGTTAATTTAAAGGTGGTTTAAGCAAATTTCCACACTAAATTATCCTCATATTTCCCCGAGTAACTCGCTCGCTGCGTGCATAAATAAGGAGGATTTAGCACGAATAAGGCTTTTGGGTCGTTTTTGTATTTAGGGATCAAGGTGTAGAAACTTTCGCAGACCACGTCAATACCCTCTAAATACCCCTCGACACTTGGGTAATCTGTTTGTCGGATGCAATTCCAAAAGTCTTTTTTAAATAGCTCATCAAGAGTTTTGACTGACTTACCACTGAAACATACCCATGTGTGTAAAATATGCTCGTTAATATAACCGTCAAAGTCTTTAACTATATCGATAATTTGAGTTTTTATATTATTTGGCACTTTCTTTAATTTATCACAGCTGGAAAGCAGCGGATAAATCAGATGATGTAACCAGTTAAATTCTGATGCAGGCAAGAGAATTTTGCAGGCAAAAAGTCAAATTTTTTCAGATGAAATAAAACATACGCTATAAATAAAATAAGCCTGTCATCCCATTACAGGCTATAATGTTTTATGAAATGGCTCAAGAATGCTTAAATTTACATACTTCTTTCAATGTTATGTAAATTTCATTCTGCTCATGTTCTAACAAGTCCACAATTGCAGCATTGCTTAAAAGTCTATTTACATACCCTTTTGCTACAATAAGTGCCATTTTCAAATCAGCTAGCTTTTCTTCTGAAACTTTATAGTTCTCTTTTAACCTATTTAGCTCTTTTTGCATAATAGATAAATCTTCTAAATTATTGTTAGTAGGTTTAGCTTTATGGCTTTCAACTAATTCGTCTTTTCTTGAACTAAGTAACATCATATTTGCATAGGTCAGTGAGAATTTATTGCTAGCAATCATCATATCGACAACTTCAATTTGTCGTTCGGGTTTCATTTTTCTCAAAATCCGAAATATATCTTTACCAATCTGTTTGTTTGCCAGTTTTTCAATAACTTCTTTTGCGATTCCATTCAACATATTCATTTTTTGTCGCAGAATTTTTAGATCTATATTTAATGTTTTGGCAATGCTTTCATCAGATACTCCACGTTCAATCGCTTTCACAAGCATATTATGCTCTTGGATAGTTGTTAGCCTGTTAATTTGCTTATTATAAGTGAATCCTTCATCATCAGTAGAAATCATACATAACGCAGTATCAGCACCTAGCATTTTTAATGCGTGTAAACGTAAATGCCCATCCAGTAATATGTATTGATGTTCCCTTTCAGGATATACAACGAGTGGCTCAATGATTCCAACTTCTTGGATCGATGATAAAATACTCTGATATTTCACACTTTTTTCAAAATGCTTATCTATTTGACGAGTAGGAAGTATTTCTGAAACAGGTAACATAAGCAATTCATTGTGAAACGCATAAGTAATATTACTAGGCATACAAATTTCCCTCTTGCTGTTTTAACATTCGTTCACTTAAATCCTTTGGCATATCGTCTAAATTTTCAGAGCGTAATACCAATTGAAAATATTTATCTGCAAAAAGTTTATTTAGACAAGACAGAATAATAAAAAGCTGTTTTTCGTCATAATCAGCTTGTTTTATCATCATTTGTTGCCGTTGTGTTTCTTCTTTATAAATATGCAATACCGTTTTAGCACTATAAATCTGAGAACGTGTATTATTTGATAAAGCCGAATTTACTTTTTTACCACTCAAATTACGGCGATGCATAATGTTCCTAATTTTTTGTATATCAGAATTTTTTAAAGTTCCGTCATCATACAATTCAGCTAACTGTTTTTGGACATCTTTATCGTCAGAGCGAGATATAGATATTGCTATTGAGAGTGGAATAATACCTTTTTCAACGGCATTAATAAGTCGCTCTTCACCTGCATTAAGCAAGTGTAAAATGCCATTGATATAACTTTGAGAAAAACCAATTTTACGAGATATATCAGCAGGTTTATATCCACGCTCGTCTAATAGTTTGATACCTGATAACAATTCAATATTAGAGTGCTTACGTCTAGCAATATTTTCTACTAAACTAATTAAATAACTTTCTTCGCTGTTTGCTTGAATAACTCTACAAGGAATGAATTCTTCTCCAAGCATTTTGCAAGCTTCTAACCGACCTTGCCCACAAAGTAAGTCATAACATCCAATATCATCAGAGGGTGTTATTGTTATTGGTCTTTTTAGACCTATTTTGGCAATATTTTCGACTAAATCAGCAAATATTTTCTGATTGCGAGTTCTTGGATTGATGATTCTGATTCTATTGATTGGTATAACTTGAATAGTTTCGTTTTGCATAGATAAAGTCCTTCACTAACATACGTTCAACCATAATAAAAAATCGATCTAAATTAGAATGACGATAAATTTTTAATTCAGCAGGATTATTTTCAGCTAGTCTTAACTTTTCATTTAATTGCATATTCATCGGTAATAGATAGTAGTCAAAGATTTCACTTGCGGTATCATTCAAACGAATCGCTATAGTTAAATCAGGATTTAACTTGGTATCAAAACGGATAAGCCACCGTTTAGATCCTGTGGAAGTAGGACGACAACGACTTAGTACAATAGATGCATTAAATTCATTATTAATACGAATCAGATCTTCTGTCTTACTATCGGTTGTAACAGAACCACCTAGTTTAATAATCTTATCTACCGTATCTTGTACAACATTTTTATGTTGTTGGCGTAACAAACGATTGATCTCAATATAGTGATAATCTCTTTCGGGTTCATAATTAATTAGAGAATATGTCTTTACAAGACTACCAAATCTCCGACTATATACGCTGCTAGAAGGGCAATTTTCAGATTCATCAATAATCAGACCTGATAATTTCCCTTTTTCCTGAAGCAAAGTTTTTAGGCGATCCAATATTTCTTCATCACTCAATCTAACAGAGCGTTGATGAATAATAGATTGAGCAGCGTTAAATAAAGCTTGAGGTATTATGGCTTCAAAGCAGTTGTCATATCGGATCCACTCATCTCTTGGATTTTTACCTTTGTGTTCACGAGTTTTGGATGCACTACATTTATTCCAAACGTTATGTCCAACATATTTTTCATTGATTAAAATTTGATGAACAACGCCTTTTGTCCAAGCCGTATTTCTATCTGTTATAATATTTCTTGCATTTAAGCTATCTGCAATTTGTTGTTCAGTCTTATGAAGATAAACAAAGTCATGGTAGATTTCCTGAATAATTTCTTGTTATTGTTTAGGTCCGGCAATCAAAATAACACGATCTGTTTGTAAACTTTTTCTTTCGCCTCGCTTTAGTTCAAATTTAACATTTCCATTGCTATCAATAAGTTGCCTACGTAGCCCAAACCCAGCAGGTCCACCTTGACGAAATCCGTGCTGAATCAAATTTTTTTGTCCATTAAAGACTTTTACACCTAATTCTCTACAATAATCTCCTGCTGCCCAACGTTTTACCGCTTTATAAATTTGGGAACCAATGTCATTACCTTTAAATTGCTCCGCACAATAATGAACCTTAATCCCTTTATTAGTGCAGATCTGCTCATAATGGCCCGATTCATCTATATTAATAAACCGTCCCCAACGACTTATGTCATAAACAAGAATATGGTTAAAATCAGCCAACCCTTGCTCAACAAGGTTTAACATAGAAATAAATTGTGGACGATTTTCAGCAGTTAAACCACTTTTCCCTTCATCCACATATTCTCTAATCAGCTCCAATCCATTTTGCTTTGCATAATCTTCAATAAAGCAACGCTGTATATCAGGAGAAAACTCTTGGTATTCTGTGGACATTCGAATATAAGCAACCGCTTTATTTTTAGGTTGATTCTTTATGCTTATAGTCATTTTAATCCCCCCCTAGATGTATCAAATATAAATGAATTGGGAGGAAAAATGTTGCACTCAAAGGGCAAGATCTTGCCCAAAATTACAATGAATGAAATCAAACTAAGGGAGCAATTATCTGTTGCTTTAAGGAAAGAAATGCATTCTCAGTATTGGACTGGGAAAATGGTTGCTAATGTACTAGGAATAAGTGAAAGGACAGTAAAAGATTGGGTTGCTGGAAAGCGATTTCCCAATGGAATAGATTTAATGAATTTGATGACATTATCTCCGCAAGTAAGAGAATTTATTTGGGATTCGACCAAGTCAGAGAATGACCATATAGATAAACAGATAATGAAGGCTGTATGCAGAGATTTTCTTGAAGATGTTATAGAGAGATTATAGATAAAATAAGAGCTTCTGATTTAGAATACAAGTATGAAAAATCAGAAGCTCCTATAGTTATTTTCTGAAGTTTGATAAGCTATCTAAAAAGACTAATAGCCCATGTCTTTCATCCGCATTTAGTTTATCCATTTATCCATGTGATAAGTCAAACGTTCTCTCACTTCATCTTCACCAATAGGTATAAATTTTCTTGTATTCATTGTCTTACTATCTTCCGCTAAACAAGCAATAAAGAACCAGCCAATAGATGTATCAAGTGCGGTTGCAATTTCAACTAAATGGGAAACATTAATTTTGTTATCCCCACGCTCATAGCGAGAAAGTTGTTGTTGAGCAATACCAATTTGTTCCGAAAGTGCTGATGCAGTAAGCCCCAAATTTTTTCTACGTTGCTGAATATGGTTACCAATAAATCTATCTACACCTGTACACAAGCCACCGTTTCAGCAGATAAAGGTATTTCCATTACCGAAACTAACAATGCTAACGGCACAAAAAACTAAAATCGTTCATATTTTGTCGAAAGATATAGCCCTATCTTAAAGGGATTAAGTGCTATGGTAGCGCTTTTGTAAATTAGTTCATATGTACAACAATCCGTTGTCATCAATTTTATTAAAACTTCACAAAAAAACACCGCACTTTTGCTGATTTTTTATTGAATTATCGGCATAATGAGAAGAAACATGATATGGAGGGAATTTGAATGTTGCAGGGAAATCTTTATATTATTTCAGCGCCGAGTGGGGCGGGGAAATCGTCGTTAATTTCAGCATTGTTGCAGAATAGTCAGGAAAAAATGATGGTGTCGGTGTCGCATACGACGCGTCATCCGCGTCCGGGCGAGGTGGATGGGGTGCATTATCATTTTGTCTCTCATGTAGAATTTGAGCAATTGATCGCGCAAGATGTGTTTTTGGAATATGCCAAGGTGTTTGGTAATAATTATTATGGGACTTCGTTGCCGACCATTGAAGCGAAATTGGCGGAGGGGTTTGATGTCTTTTTGGATATTGATTGGCAGGGCGCGCAGCAAATCCGTGCTAAATTGCCGACGGTGAAAAGTATTTTTATTTTGCCACCCTCTGTTGAAGAATTGGAGCGTCGTTTAATTGGGCGCGGGCAGGATAGTGCGGAGGTGATTGCTTCTCGTATGGCGCAAGCGGTAAGCGAGATGTCGCATTATGCGGAATATGATTATGTGGTGATCAACGATAATTTTGAGCAGGCGTTGGCGGATTTGCGTCATATTTTACGTGCAGAGCGTTTGACGGTGAATTATCAACGTGAACAAAATGCCACCTTAATTCATCAATTACTGGCAAAATAGACCGCGCTTTAGTATGATAAGTACCCTTTTTTATTTTTGTAGAAATTTAACCTTTGATGGAGTAAGTTATGGCTCGTGTGACAGTGCAAGATGCTGTGGAAAAAATTGGTAACCGTTTTGATTTAATTTTAACCGCGGCGCGTCGTGCTAGACAGTTGCAGTTGCATCAACGTGAACCTTTGGTCTCTGAAGATAATGATAAACCGACGGTAATTGCGTTGCGTGAGATCGAGAAAGGATTGATTAATAACGATATTATGGATTCACAAGATCGTTACGATGCGTTAGAACAAGAAAATGCGGAAGCGCAAGCGGTTTCGTTATTAAGCAAATAATCCGTTGCTGAAGAAAAGTGCGGTCATTTTTTGTTTAATTTATCAAGTGATAGTGAAAGTGAAGTCAGGTGTCCCTTGTTTCTGTTTGAAAGTTTAAATCGAATTATTGAAGGCTATTTGCCAACGGATAAAATTGAGCTGGTCAAGCGTGCGTTTGTGATCGCGCGAGATGCGCACGAGGGGCAAACGCGATCCAGTGGCGAGCCTTATATTACGCACCCGGTGGCGGTGGCGTCGATTATTGCTGATATGCGTTTGGATCATGAGGCGGTGATGGCGGCGTTGTTGCACGATGTGATTGAAGATACGCCTTATACGGAAGATCAATTGAAAGCGGAATTCGGTGAAAGCGTGGCGGAAATTGTGGAGGGGGTGTCCAAACTTGATAAATTAAAATTCAGAACCCGTAAAGAAGCGGAAGTGGAAAATTTCCGCAAAATGATTTTAGCCATGACGAAAGATATTCGGGTGGTGTTGATTAAACTTGCTGACCGTACACATAATATGCGTACGTTAGGCGCGCTGCGTCCGGATAAACGTCGGCGCATTGCCAAAGAAACCCTTGAAATTTATGCGCCGTTAGCACATCGTCTTGGCATTGAGCATATCAAAAATGAGCTTGAAGACTTGGGCTTTGAGGCAATGCATCCGCAACGTTATGCGGTATTGCAAAAAGTAATTCAAGTGGCGCGCGGTAATCGTAAAGATATGATTCAACGCATTGCGGATGAAATTAAAGGACGCTTGGATGACGTAGGGATTAAAGCTCGCGTGTTTGGGCGCGAAAAGCATTTATATGCCATTTATCAGAAAATGCGTTTAAAAGATCAGCAATTTCATTCTATTATGGATATTTACGCGTTCCGTGCGGTGGTGGATTCGGTGGATACTTGTTATCGTGTGTTGGGGCAAATGCACAGTTTGTATAAACCGCGTCCGGGGCGAGTAAAAGATTATATTGCGGTGCCGAAAGCCAATGGTTATCAGTCGTTGCATACGTCTATGATCGGGCCGCATGGTGTGCCGGTAGAGGTGCAAATCCGGACTGAAGAGATGGATCAGATGGCGGAAATGGGCGTAGCGGCGCATTGGGCGTATAAGCAAGGTGGGCGCAACGACAGTACCACCGCGCAAATCCGTGCACAACGTTGGTTGCAAAGTTTAATTGAATTGCAACAAAGTGCGGGGAATTCTTTTGAATTTATTGAAAGCGTGAAATCAGAATTTTTTCCGAAAGAAATTTATGTGTTTACGCCGAAAGGGCGAATTGTTGAATTACCGGTAGGCGCTACACCGGTGGATTTTGCTTATGCGGTGCATACCGATATTGGGCATTCTTGCGTAGCGGCAAATGTTGATCGCAAACCTTATCCGCTGTCACAAGCTTTACAATCCGGACAAACCATTGATATTATTACCTCAAATAATGCGTGCCCGAATGTGGGGTGGTTGAATTTTGTGGTGACCGCCAAAGCGCGTACCAATATTCGTCATGCCTTAAAAAATCTTCGTTCCGATACCGCGCTAATCTTAGGTAAACGCCAACTAAGTAATGCGTTGCAACCGAAAAAATTGGAAGATGTGGAGCCGCATCGTATTGAACATGTACTCACAGAATTGAAACTGGATAGTTTTGATGATTTATTAACTGAAATCGGATTAGGTAATCAAATGAGTGCGGTGATTGCTTATCGTTTGTTGGGTGAGCCGATTGAGATTGATACGGATGGTGATGTAGGTAATAACAAGTACGTGCTAGAGGTAAAACGTGCGGAAGGATTATTGACCACATTCGCTCATTGTTGCCATCCAATTCCCGGCGATCCTATCGTCGCTTATGCCAGCCCGGGGAAAGGGTTGGTTATTCACCACGAATGTTGTGCGAATTTAAAAAATCGCAAAGATAGCGTCGAACGCTATACGCCGGTGGAATGGGAAAAAAGCGATGTGAAAGCGGATTTTGAAACCGAATTGCGTATTGAAATGCTCAATCAGCAAGGCGCATTGCCAAATTTAACCTCTGCGATCTCCTCGTTAGGAAGTAATATTCATAGTATTTGGACAGAAGAACAAGATGGGCGTTTGTATCAAATTGTCGTCTTATTGACCGCGATAGATACTCAACATTTAGCCAATATTATGCGTAAAATCAAAACACTTCCGGGATTAGTGAGCATCATTCGTAATACGAATAGCTAAATGAACAGTGGGTTATTTGACGCCATTCCGTTAACCGCCTTATCCGGTGTAGGCGTGGCGATTGCAGAAAAATTAGGGCGTTTGGGGATTTTCAATCTACAAGATTTGTTGTTTCATTTCCCCATGCGCTATGAAGATCGTACCCGAATTACGCCTATTGTCGATTTGCGCCCCGAACAATATGCGACCATTGAGGGTCTTGTTCAAACCTGCGACGTACAATTCGGTAAACGACCGATTTTAATCGTTAGTTTGTCTGATAGCAGTTCTAAAATTACCCTGCGCTTTTTCAATTTTAATGCGGCAATGCGCAATAGTTTTCAAGTGGGTGCTAGAGTGAAAGCCTTCGGCGAGATAAAGCGTGGTCGATTTATGGCGGAAATTCACCATCCGGAATACCAAATTGTGCGTGATGAGGCGCCTTTACAATTGGAAGAAACGCTCACGCCGATTTATCCGACCACAGAGGGGTTAAAACAAGCCTCATTGCGCAAATTAACTGATCAAGCTCTTGCCTTGCTAGACAAAATGGCGTTGCCGGAAATTTTGCCGGCGGCGTATAACCCTCATCAATTTAGTCTCAAACAAGCCATTCAATTATTGCACCGTCCGCCGCCAGATGTCGCGTTAGAATTGCTAGAACAAGGTAAACATCCGGCACAACAGCGATTGATTTTTGAAGAGTTGTTGGCGCACAATCTTGCGATGCAAAAAGTGCGGTTGGGAACGCAGCAGTTTTCAGCGATTCCATTGACCGATAAAAGTGATTTAATTGAGCGATTTTTACACCAACTGCCTTATCAACCGACGTCAGCACAGCAACGCGTTAGCCAAGAAATTGTCGCCGATTTAGCGCTGGATTACCCGATGATGCGTTTGGTACAAGGCGACGTGGGGTCGGGAAAAACCTTGGTGGCGGCGTTGGCTTCATTGAAAGCGATTGATAATGGTAAACAAGTCGCATTGATGGCGCCAACGGAAATTTTAGCCGAGCAACACGCCACCAACTTTCGTCGCTGGTTTGCGCCATTGGGCATTGATGTTGGTTGGCTTGCGGGAAAAGTGAAGGGCAAAATGAGACAAGCTGAATTAGAGAAAATTCGAAGTGGTCAGGTGCAGATGATTGTTGGCACGCACGCGTTGTTTCAGGATGAGGTGGAATTTGCGGGTTTGGCGTTGGTCATTGTGGATGAACAGCATCGATTTGGCGTGCATCAACGGTTAAGTTTGCGTGAAAAAGGCAATAGAGACGGTTATTATCCACACCAATTGATCATGACCGCAACCCCGATTCCGCGTACCTTGGCGATGACAGTATATGCGGATCTGGATACGTCGATTATTGATGAGCTGCCGCCGGGGCGTACGCCAATCCAAACGATTGTAATTTCCGAAGAACGACGTCATGAAATTGTTGCGCGCGTACAGCACGCTTGTGTACATGAACATCGCCAAGCGTATTGGGTGTGTACTTTGATTGATGAAAGCGAAGTCTTGGAAGCGCAGGCGGCGGAGGCCACCGCGGAAGATCTACGTAAAACCTTACCGCACTTGCGTATTGGTTTGGTGCATGGGCGCATGAAACCCGTGGAAAAACAAAGTATTATGGATCAATTTAAGCAAGCGGAATTGGATTTGCTGGTGGCGACGACGGTCATTGAAGTGGGCGTGGATGTACCGAATGCGAGTTTGATGATCATTGAAAATGCGGAACGTCTTGGCTTAGCGCAATTGCATCAATTGCGTGGGCGCGTCGGGCGAGGAAGTACAGCATCATTTTGTATATTAATGTATAAACCACCGTTGGGAAAGGTTTCGCGACAGCGGCTGCAAGTGATGCGCGAAAGTCAGGACGGTTTTTTGATCTCGGAAAAAGATTTAGAAATTCGTGGAGCAGGCGAAGTATTAGGAACCAAACAAACCGGTATTGCTGAATTTAAAGTTGCCAATTTAATGCGTGATCGTAAAATGATTCCGACAGTACAATATTATGCGAAGCAATTGATCGCAAAACATCCGGAAATTGCAGCTGCCTTGATTGCCCGTTGGTTAAATCATCGGGAAATTTATTCAAATGCTTGATAAAATGTGCCTAAAGCGCGGTCATATTTTTTAATATATTCGGAATGATAAGATGAATGAACAAAAACCGACAATTCTGTTTTTTGATTCCGGAGTTGGCGGATTTAGTGTGTACAAAGAAGTACAACAGCGTTTACCCCATTGCCACTATCTTTATTGTTTTGACAATGTCGGTTTTCCTTATTCGGAAAAATCAGAGGAGACGATCATTGCGCGGACGCTGAATATTTGCCAGCGCATTGATCAACAATATCCGCTGGATTTGATCGTCATTGCTTGTAATACTGCCAGCACAGTGGTATTACCGATATTGCGGCGCCATTTTGCGATTCCGATTGTGGGAACGGTGCCCGCGATTAAGCCGGCTGCAGAAATTTCACAAACGAAACACATTGGACTTCTGGCGACGAAAGGAACGGTAAAGCGTCAATATGTGACTGATTTAATTCAGAATTATGCCAGTCACTGTCATGTGGAACGACTTGGTACGACGGTGTTGGTCGAAATTGCGGAACAAAAATTGCGTGGTAATTCCGTTGATTTATTAGCATTGCATCATGAGTTGGCGCCATGGCGGGAAATGGCGGATTTGGATACGGTGATTTTAGGTTGTACCCATTTTCCATTGATTAAAGATGAGATCCAGCTTTGTTTGCCGCAAGTGAAGTTTTTTATGGATCCGGGAAAGGCGATTGCGCTACGGGTGCAAAGTTTATTGCAAAATCTTAAAGTGCGGTCAAAAATGGAAAAGAAAAATGTCATTTTTTGTACGCAAAATAGGGCGTATGAAAATACCTTTAAACAAGCGCTGACATTATGGGGTTTTGAGCAAATAGATGTGTTAGCGGATTTGATGATAAAAGAGACGAATATTTAACAAAAAACCATCATAAAGCCGAAAAAAATGGTCGAGTGATAAAAAAATACAAAAAAAGTGTAAAAAGCACTTGCAAAGAAATTTCAGATGCCTATAATACGCACCCACAACGACGCGACGTTGTAAAACATTAAGAAAAACACCTCGCGTCGTTTTTTTGTTCTTTAACAATATATCAGACAATCTGTGTGGGCACTTGTTGATTGACTTTGTTTAAAAATAATTTTTAATTTTGAAGTCTTAATAGGTGCTTAAACTAGAAATTCATAATTACGTAGAGTGATATGTAAACTTTAGCTAAGCAGTATATTGAGCGATTTAACTTGAATTGAAGAGTTTGATCATGGCTCAGATTGAACGCTGGCGGCAGGCTTAACACATGCAAGTCGAACGGTAGCAGGGAAGTGCTTGCACTTTTGCTGACGAGTGGCGGACGGGTGAGTAATGCTTGGGAATCTGGCTTATGGAGGGGGATAACGACGGGAAACTGTCGCTAATACCGCGTAGAATCGGGAGATGAAAGTGTGGGACCGTAAGGCCACATGCCATAAGATGAGCCCAAGTGGGATTAGGTAGTTGGTGGGGTAAAGGCCTACCAAGCCTGCGATCTCTAGCTGGTCTGAGAGGATGGCCAGCCACACTGGAACTGAGACACGGTCCAGACTCCTACGGGAGGCAGCAGTGGGGAATATTGCGCAATGGGGGGAACCCTGACGCAGCCATGTCGCGTGAATGAAGAAGGCCTTCGGGTTGTAAAGTTCTTTCGGTGGTGAGGAAGGTGGTGGATTTAATAGATTCACTAATTGACGTTAATCACAGAAGAAGCACCGGCTAACTCCGTGCCAGCAGCCGCGGTAATACGGGGGGTGCAAGCGTTAATCGGAATAACTGGGCGTAAAGGGCACGCAGGCGGACTTTTAAGTGAGGTGTGAAATCCCCGGGCTTAACCTGGGAATGGCATTTCAGACTGGGGGTCTAGAGTATTTTAGGGAGGGGTAGAATTCCACGTGTAGCGGTGAAATGCGTAGAGATGTGGAGGAATACCGAAGGCGAAGGCAGCCCCTTGGGGGGATACTGACGCTCAAGTGCGAAAGCGTGGGGAGCAAACAGGATTAGATACCCTGGTAGTCCACGCTGTAAACGATGTCGATTTGGGGATTGGGCTTTAAGTTTGGTGCCCGTAGCTAACGTGATAAATCGACCGCCTGGGGAGTACGGCCGCAAGGTTAAAACTCAAATGAATTGACGGGGGCCCGCACAAGCGGTGGAGCATGTGGTTTAATTCGATGCAACGCGAAGAACCTTACCTACTCTTGACATCCATAGAAGAGCTCAGAGATGAGTTTGTGCCTTCGGGAGCTATGAGACAGGTGCTGCATGGCTGTCGTCAGCTCGTGTTGTGAAATGTTGGGTTAAGTCCCGCAACGAGCGCAACCCTTATCCTTTGTTGCCAGCGATTAGGTCGGGAACTCAAAGGAGACTGCCGGTGATAAACCGGAGGAAGGTGGGGATGACGTCAAGTCATCATGGCCCTTACGAGTAGGGCTACACACGTGCTACAATGGTGCATACAGAGAGCGACGAGGCCGCGAGGTGGAGTGAATCTCAGAAAGTGCATCTAAGTCCGGATTGGAGTCTGCAACTCGACTCCATGAAGTCGGAATCGCTAGTAATCGCGGATCAGAATGTCGCGGTGAATACGTTCCCGGGCCTTGTACACACCGCCCGTCACACCATGGGAGTGGGTTGTACCAGAAGTAGATAGCTTAACCGTAAGGATGGCGTTTACCACGGTATGATTCATGACTGGGGTGAAGTCGTAACAAGGTAACCGTAGGGGAACCTGCGGTTGGATCACCTCCTTAACTAAATGAAGTGATAGCGAGTGTTCACACAGATTGGCTGAGATATTGTAGACAGAAAAGAATGAAAAAAAAGACCGCACTTTTAGGTTACTTTCTAGGTCGAGTAATAGCAGTTGTATTAATAAAGATTAATATAAAAGACGAAAGTGCGAGGAAAGCGAAGAGATTATCTTTACCTGATGTCCCCATCGTCTAGAGGCCTAGGACATCGCCCTTTCACGGCGGTAACCGGGGTTCGAATCCCCGTGGGGACGCCAATTAAAGATGATTTTAGATTGTCTTGTTGTTCTTTAAAAAATTGGAAACAAGCTGAAAACTGAGAGATTTTTCAAGTCAGGGCTTACGAGAGTAGGAACTGATAAAAAGGAAAGTCTGAGTAGTTCGAAAGAAAATCTTAACTGAGAAAAGGCAGTTAAGTGTTTAGTTGTAATACTACCGTTAAGCATAAAATGTTTGAGGTTGTATGGTTAAGTGACTAAGCGTACACGGTGGATGCCTAGGCAATCAGAGGCGAAGAAGGACGTGCTAATCTGCGAAAAGCTTGGATGAGTTGATAAGAAGCGAATAATCCAAGATATCCGAATGGGGAAACCCGATGGATGAAGAATCCATCATTCTTAAATGAATAAATAGTTTAAGGAAGCGAACCGGGAGAACTGAAACATCTAAGTACCCCGAGGAAAAGAAATCAACCGAGATTTTGTGAGTAGCGGCGAGCGAAAGCGAAAGAGCCAGCAAGTGATAGCGACTTAAGACAGAGGAAGCAATTGGGAAATTGCGCGACACAGGGTGATAGTCCCGTACTTAAAGTTTGGGTTGTGGTACTAAGTTTGCGAGAAGTAGGGCGGGACACGAGAAATCCTGTTTGAAGAAGGGGGGACCATCCTCCAAGGCTAAATACTCCTGATTGACCGATAGTGAACCAGTACTGTGAAGGAAAGGCGAAAAGAACCGGGGTGACCGGAGTGAAATAGAACCTGAAACCGTGTACGTACAAGCAGTGGGAGCCAAGTTATTTGGTGACTGCGTACCTTTTGTATAATGGGTCAGCGACTTATATTTTGTAGCGAGGTTAACTGAATAAGGGAGCCGAAGGGAAACCGAGTCTTAACTGGGCGGTGAGTTGCAAGGTATAGACCCGAAACCCGGTGATCTAGCCATGGGCAGGTTGAAGGTTGGGTAACACTAACTGGAGGACCGAACCGACTAATGTTGAAAAATTAGCGGATGACTTGTGGCTGGGGGTGAAAGGCCAATCAAACCGGGAGATAGCTGGTTCTCCCCGAAATCTATTTAGGTAGAGCCTTGAGCGGACACCTTTGGGGGTAGAGCACTGTTTCGGCTAGGGGGCCATCCCGGCTTACCAACCCGATGCAAACTGCGAATACCGAAGAGTGATACTCAGGAGACACACGGCGGGTGCTAACGTCCGTCGTGGAGAGGGAAACAACCCAGACCGCCAGCTAAGGTCCCAAAGTCTATATTAAGTGGGAAACGAAGTGGGAAGGCTTAGACAGCTAGGATGTTGGCTTAGAAGCAGCCATCATTTAAAGAAAGCGTAATAGCTCACTAGTCGAGTCGGCCTGCGCGGAAGATGTAACGGGGCTAAAATATAGCACCGAAGCTGCGGCATCAGTCGAAATACTGTTGGGTAGGGGAGCGTTGTGTAAGTTGATGAAGGTGTATTGAGAGGTATGCTGGAGATATCACAAGTGCGAATGCTGACATAAGTAACGATAAAACGAGTGAAAAACTCGTTCGCCGGAAGACCAAGGGTTCCTGTCCAACGTTAATCGGGGCAGGGTGAGTCGGCCCCTAAGGCGAGGCTGAGAAGCGTAGTCGATGGGAAACGGGTTAATATTCCCGTACTTGGTAAAGCTGCGATGTGGGGACGGAGAAGGTTAGGTTATCGCACTGTTGGATGTGCGTTTAAGCTGGTAGGTGGAGAGTTTAGGCAAATCCGGATTCTCATAACACCGAGAAGTGATGACGAGGTGCAAAGGCACTGAAGTAACTGATACCCTGCTTCCAGGAAAAGCCACTAAGCGAAAGGCTTTACTGAACCGTACTGAAAACCGACACAGGTGGTCAGGTAGAGAATACTCAGGCGCTTGAGAGAACTCGGGTGAAGGAACTAGGCAAAATAGCACCGTAACTTCGGGAGAAGGTGCGCTTACAGTAATTGAAGCCCTTTACGGGAAGAGGTGAGGTAAGTCGAAGATACCAGCTGGCTGCAACTGTTTATTAAAAACACAGCACTCTGCAAACACGAAAGTGGAAGTATAGGGTGTGATGCCTGCCCGGTGCTGGAAGGTTAATTGAAGGAGTTATCGAAAGAGAAGCTCCTGATCGAAGCCCCAGTAAACGGCGGCCGTAACTATAACGGTCCTAAGGTAGCGAAATTCCTTGTCGGGTAAGTTCCGACCTGCACGAATGGCATAATGATGGCCAGGCTGTCTCCACCCGAGACTCAGTGAAATTGAAATCGCCGTGAAGATGCGGTGTACCCGCGGCTAGACGGAAAGACCCCGTGAACCTTTACTATAGCTTGACACTGAACATTGAATTTTGATGTGTAGGATAGGTGGGAGCCTGAGAAGCAGTCACGCCAGTGATTGTGGAGGCGTTGTTGAAATACCACCCTTTAACGTTTGATGTTCTAACGAAGCGCCGAAGACAGGTGTTCGGACAGTGTCTGGTGGGTAGTTTGACTGGGGCGGTCTCCTCCCAAAGCGTAACGGAGGAGCACGAAGGTTTGCTAATCACGGTCGGACATCGTGAGGTTAGTGCAATGGTATAAGCGAGCTTAACTGCGAGACGGACAAGTCGAGCAGGTGCGAAAGCAGGTCATAGTGATCCGGTGGTTCTGAATGGAAGGGCCATCGCTCAACGGATAAAAGGTACTCCGGGGATAACAGGCTGATACCGCCCAAGAGTTCATATCGACGGCGGTGTTTGGCACCTCGATGTCGGCTCATCACATCCTGGGGCTGAAGTAGGTCCCAAGGGTATGGCTGTTCGCCATTTAAAGTGGTACGCGAGCTGGGTTTAGAACGTCGTGAGACAGTTCGGTCCCTATCTGCCGTGGGCGTTGGAGAATTGAGGGGGGCTGCTCCTAGTACGAGAGGACCGGAGTGGACGCATCACTGGTGTACCAGTTGTCTCGCCAGAGGCATTGCTGGGTAGCTAAATGCGGGAGAGATAAGTGCTGAAAGCATCTAAGCACGAAACTTGCCCTAAGATGAGTTCTCCCTGGCGATAAGCCGGTAAGGGTTGTTGAAGACGACGACGTAGATAGGTGGGGTGTGTAAGTGTAGTGATACATTGAGCTAACCCATACTAATATCCCGAGAGGCTTAACCATACAACCTCAAGCGTTTTGGTTTGGGGTGTGTAACGAGACTAGAGACGAAAGAAGGAAGAGAGAGGCACAAAGGACAACGTGCGAAAGCGAAAAGAATACAGTAGACAGCTTGTTTCGGATTTAAGAGAAAGAATAGAGACGAAGAACAAAGACAAAACAAAGCAAGAAGATAGGATAGAGCACCGAAAGGTGAAATCATCGAAAGAATAATCTTGGCGGCGATAGTGCAGTGGGACCACCTGACCCCATGCCGAACTCAGAAGTGAAACGCTGTAACGCCGATGGTAGTGTGGGGCATCCCCATGTGAGAGTAGGGCACCGCCAGGTAACCAATCATAAGAACCTCAATGAGAAATCGCTGAGGTTTTTTTTGCTTTTCTGTTTTTTGGGGAAAGATATTGGGTAAATTAATAGGAACTGAATTATAACTCTAGTATCCTACAGGAGGTTTGTTCTATGAATTATTAGAAAATAATGTGATAGTTGAACAAAGCCAAGAAGTATACTTCTTTTACTTATTCTTGACAGAATAAGTAATATTTTTGCAGATAAAATGGGAGTATATACGAAGAAAAAAATGTTATTTGTGGCTGGTACTGTGATTTTATTAGCCGGCTGTATGGCACAACGTATTGGTGGATATACGTTAATGAGTTCAAAAAATGTGAACTTAAATTCTGGAAAATTAGTTGCAACAAGTGAGCGTGTACGAGGTGAACATAGTCATCCACAATTTCCACGTTTTGATGAGGCAACAGATCGTGCTATTCAACAAAATAAATGCGCAGTAGCATTGTCAGATGTAGCAACTTATGTGAAATCAAATTTTTTTACTGTTTCAGCAATAGTAGAAGGTAATCTAGTTATTGATCGATCTCTTCCAGACTGTCAAAATAAATAATTTTGAAAAAAGCATAATAGACAGAATTGCTACTAAAAAGTGGTTTGAATCTTTATAGTACCGGTATTATGTAGTAGTTGCACAAAACCCGAGATTCAATCTTAACCGCAGTAAAATTTCCAATGCCCTTAACTCCAAAATAGAGTTAGAGGCATTTCTTTTACTGCATTTTAGCCGATTTTCCCACACATTACACAAAATTTCCTTACTATATCGGACATAAAGGCTGCTTGGTTTGCATAATGTAGGGCGTATTTATTGTCGCATTTGTGGTGTACACCACGATGTAAATCACGGAATCTTGCATTGAAAGATTCGGCTAGATTGTTATTGATGCCTTGATAACTGTATGCTTCTTGATGATTAATTGACCATCTCGTGTAGTGAAAATCTAACCCTGGATAAGCAGGTTTTTCATCATACATAATATCACTCCCTGTTTTGACAAACTGGTGATTGAGTGAAAGTACCGTATTGACACTTTCACTGTAATCCATTGCGATAATGGTGCGGTTTGAACCCCATAAAGTTTCATCGTTTGATGCCCGTTGATTTAAGCTGATGATGCAGCGTTTAGTCGGTATAAATTTAGGGAATTTAGTCTTTTTATCACGTTGTTTATTCATATTCTTATGAAAGTTCGGCTTTCTTAGCGTGAAGTTAACCACGCTCCATCTTCTGAATTTCGCCTTGTAATGGGTTTAAATCTCGTGTTTTAAACAGGGCTTCACGCAGTTTATGGCAAAGCACAAAAGCAGTTTTATAGTTGATGTTTAGGTGGCGACTCATTGAAATGGCTGAAACACCCTTTACTTCGTTCACAAAAAGTAAGATTGCCGCTAACAAATCGACAAAAGAGAGTTTGTGAAACGCAAAAGCCATATTGGTGGTAATATAGAAATTTCGTTTGCAATGCTTACAGCACCAGCGTTTGCGTGATGCGAGAAAATAGGCTTCGTGGCGTATACCGCAATACGGACAGCAAACATCTTTGATGTTATCAGGGTTTCCCCAGCGGTTTGCTTTTAAAAGCTGGAAGGCTTCATCTTCGCTTAGGCGAAAAATCTGTTTAAGAGATAAGGTTTTCGATTTGCTTGAGAGTAAGTAATGTTGAGCCATAAGTATTCCTTGTGTGTACAAGGTACTCAAAGCCAAACGCTAGACATATGTTGTAAAATGTAATCAATGTCAAACCATCGGCTTAGTGTGGAGTAAGGTTTTACCTTCCGCTTTAACGACTACACGGCGATTTGGACGTAAACAGTCTTTGGCTACTTGGTCATTACCATCGCAATGCTTCACTTGATACGCTTTACCTAAACCGACTGCAGTTAAATCAGCCGTTACCGCCTAAACGTTGTAGTTCCGCTTTCACCGTATTGACACGGGTTGCGACAAGTCAAGATTATACGCTTCACTCCCCATACGGTCGGTATAACCTTCAACAGCTGCAGCTTTTACAGACATAGATTTTAATTTGTCGACCAGTTCTGTAACAACTTGTTTACCTTCTGCGGTTAAGTTGTCCTTGTCAAAATCAAATAAGAAGTCAGCAGCCAAGTTAAATTCGTGCTCTGAATTACAACCGTGTGGATACCAGTAGAATTGTTGTGCGTTCATATTTTTGTCGAACAAGACTTTGTATTGACAGATTTTGTAGAGACCATTTTCACGATAATTAAAGGCGTAATCCTTGATTGCATCACCTTCTAAACGATCATCGTTAAGTTGAAATGGGTGTTCACACATAATTTGGGATAGGGTCAATAAAGCGCCTATTTTGGTTATTTATTTACGAATGAAAAATATGCCGATTATGTTTATAAAAGATTTTCTAAACAAAGAAGACTTGGTAAAACGAACTCTTTTGTCTACTATATCCCTATTTTTACTTATACTGGATTATCAATGTCTTTAAATTCGACTTCAAGTTTGTAGGTTTGGGCGAGCCATTCGCCGAGGGCTTGGACACCATAACGTTCGGTGGCGTGGTGTCCGGCGGCGAAGAAGTGGATGCTTTGTTCTCGTGCCGAGTGGATGGTTTGTTCGGACACTTCTCCCGTGATAAATGCGTCCAATCCTTTGGCGGCAGCAAGATCAATGTAGCCTTGTCCACCACCAGTGCAAATGCCGATAGTGCGGATTAAGTGCGGTGCATTTTCGCTGCACATTAACGGGGGGCGTTTTAAAGATTGTTCAATTTTAATACGCAGTTGTTCAGCAGTGATCGGCGGATCGAAGGTTGCCGAAACTGGAATACTGAAAGCGTTATTTTCCAGCGGTTGCAAATCCTGTGCACCTAAGCGTTGCGCCAATTGGGCGTTATTTCCTAGCTCTGGATGAACATCTAGGGGGAGATGATAGGCGTATAAATTGATATCATTGGTTAGTAAGGTTTTGATTCTTTTGCCTTTCATCCCGCGTAAGCAAGGGGATTCGTTTTTCCAAAAATAACCGTGATGCACCAAAATCGCATCTGCTTGTTGACTAGCCGCATAATCAATTAAGGCTTGGCTGGCGGTGACGCCGGTAATGATTTTTTTGATTTCGGCTTTTCCTTCGATTTGCAAACCGTTTGGCGCATAATCGGAAATGGCTTGGCTGTTGAGTTTTTGATTAAGAATTTTTTCCAGTTGTAAATTATTCATAGGGATTTCCAAATTGATAATCATGGGGTTATAGTAACATATCCCTTAAAAAAAGAGACAGCTTTTAGCTGTCTCGTCAGTAAAGTGCGGTGGAAATTTATACAACATTACCGATAATACTGCGTGTTTCCTCTTTCACTTCTGTTAATTGCACTTGGATAATATCGCCGATTTTATAGCGACGTTCTCCTTTGATATATAACGCAATTTCATCTGAATTGACTTGCATTTCTTCTTTATTGTCATGCAATGCGGAGGCGGGAATAAACATCGTGGCGCCATTTGCCAATAAAATCACGCGTAAACCGCTGCGCATGACATCCTGCAATTCTGCATCAAACACCGGTTTTTGTTCAACACTTGTGGCTAAATAGCGACAATATAGCCAATCTGCAATATCGCGTTCTACCGCACGATTTTGGCGGCGGGCTTCTTGCAAGCGTTGCAAAATTGATTCTTGTGGCGCTTCAATGGCTTGTTGGGTGAGGCTGGCTTTGATTAAACGATGGTTTACCATGTCGGAATATTTACGAATTGGTGATGTCCAAGTGGCGTATCCAGTTAAGCCAAGACCAAAGTGCGGTGCAATTTCTGTTTTAAATTCGGCAAAAGTCAAGAAACGACGCAAACGGAATTCCAAATAATCACTATTAAAAGCTTCAATATCATGACGCATTTGGCAATAACCTTCAAGGGTTGTGAGCTTATCCACTGCATAGCGTTCGCTTAATTCTGCTTGATTTTGTTCGTTGGCAAGATTATTCAATAAGAATTGATGGGCATTTTCCAAATATTTTTTATCAAAACCGGAATGGGTATTGAAAATGCCGCATTTGACGGTTTCGGCTAAATAATGCGCGGCGCAAATGTTGGCGATAATCATGGATTCCTCCACGATTTGATTAGCGATTCGCCGATATTCTGCTTTAATTTCCAATACTTTTCCATTTTCTGCGAGGGTAAAAGAATAATCCGGTTTTTCTTTGAACAATAATGAATAGGTTTGTCGCCATTGAATACGAGCTAAGGTAAATTGATGTAACCAGTCGATTTGTTGCTTAATCGTTTCATTTTGTGGTTGCCAACAGTGGGGTTGTTGCTCCAGATAATCGGAAACTTGGGAATACGCCAGTTTGGCTTTAGATTGAATTTCTGCCAAGACAAAATAAGGTTTGTTGCTGATATTACCTTGCAAATCCGTTTCAATATAACACACCAACGCCGGACGAACTTCGTTTTCTTTTAATGAGCAAAGTTCATCGGATAATTCGCGCGGCAGCATAGGAATATTAAAGCCTGGTAAATAATTGGTGAAACAGCGTTGTTTGGCATCTTGCTCGATTTGTGAGTTCACATCAATATAGGCGGTAGGATCAGCAATGGCAACCACTAATTGCCATCCGGTTTGTTGTCCGTTTTGTTCAATCGGCTGAATATACAAGGCGTCATCCATATCTTGTGTCGTTTCGCTATCGATAGTGACGAAATTAAGTGCGGTCAAATTTTCGCGCGTTTGTGTATCGATCATGGTATATTGATCTGCACCTTGTACTGGATAACGCGATTGCTCATGACGTGCAAGTGTGACCCACCATGGGGCAAAATCATCATCTGCACGACAAATTAATTCGTTAATTTGTGCAAAGAAAAAGCGGTCATCTCGTAATGGATGGGTTTTTAAGGTGGCAACAACCCAGTCGCCTTCTTGTAAGTCTTCCTTAAGCGATTTTATTTGGTTGGCGCCGATAGGCTGATTGATGAGTGGATGATCGACTAGTACCTGTAATTTCTTATCTTTATTAAACCGCACTTTGGCGACAAAACGGGTAAGCATTGGTTCTAGTAATTCTTCCGGTTCTGCTTGTGTTTTTTCTCCAATAGTCTCAATCGTGGCACGAATTTTATCGCCATGCATCACTTTTTTCATGGCTTGCGGCGGGATGAAATAACTTTTTTTGTCCGTTTCTAAAAAGCCGAACGATTTATCGGAACGTCTCACAATACCTTCTACATGAGGTTTGCTGTCACGAATTTGTTGTTTTAACTGGGATAAGAGAGGGTTATTTTGAAACATATAAACTGCCATAAACAAAAAATGGACGCCTCATTCGACGTCCGGAAATGTTGATCAATGTGAAATTATTCTGCACCTAATTCGCTCATTGCTGTGATGCTAAATCCGGCATCTACGTGCAATACTTCGCCAGTTACACCGGAGGCTAGGTCGGAACATAAGAACGCCGCGGAATTGCCGACATCTTCAATGGTGACCGTGCGACGTAGTGGCGCGGTATGTTCAAATGTGGATAACATTTTCTTGAAATTTTTGATACCAGATGCTGCTAAAGTACGGATTGGACCAGCGGAAATCGCATTGACACGAATACCATCTTTACCTAAATCCGCCGCCATCACGCGAGTTGCTGCTTCTAATGAGGCTTTTGCCAAACACATAACGTTGTAGTTTGGAATAGCGCGCTCTGCGCCGAGATAGGTTAAGGTTAATAAACCGGAGTTTGGATTTAACATTGGGCGGGCAGCTTGTGCCATGGCAACAAAGCTGTAAGCGCTAATGTCATGAGCAATACGATACCCTTCGCGGGTAGCGGCATTGACATAATCACCATCTAATTGATCGCCCGGTGCAAAAGCGATAGCGTGTACGAAACCGTCAAATTTATCCCAATGTTTGCTTAACTCGGCAAAACATTCGCTGATGCTTTCATCAGTGGCAACGTCTAATGGTAACGCGATATCTGATCCGAACTCTTTCGCAAATTCTTCTACGCGCGGTTTTAGTTTGTCGTTGAGATAAGAAAACGCAAGCTCTGCACCTTCACGTTTCATTGCCGCGGCAATTCCATAGGCAATTGAACGGTTGCTGGCTAATCCTGTGATTAAAATTCGTTTATTTGTTAAAAAACCCATTTTCTTTTCCTATTGTTATGGTTGAGTTAAATGTTGTATGTAGTATAAGGCAAAATATGTATTTATACAAAGCCGACCTTGTTGTTTTACAGTGAAATGGGTTACCTCTTATGTCAATGGTAAACCATATCGAACTTTTAGTTAATTGAGAAAAGTAGTTTGATTGGTGCTTACGGTAATGTTTTACTCGTAGTTAGTGGATAACCTGAGTAGGGACCTATATCGTTAAAGGAAATTATTTGCCAATTTAATATTGTCAGTCGATCAAAATAATCTTATCATTATACTGCAAACGATATGATTATTATTATCATTTCTATTAAATGTCGCTTTGTGGCCCAACCTTTGTGCTTTCGGTTGGATTGATAACGAACTTAATTGACAGAAAAATGACTTCAAAAACTAGCTTATGCGCATTGGCTATCGTGGTAGCAGGCACGATAGCCAATCCGTCGCTTTCAAAAGATCCCGCTAATTTAGCAAACCATAGTGCAAAAACCAACGTTTCAGATGACTATCAAGTTCTGGATGAAATCAATGTATCAACATCAGTTGATGATGTTAAAACTCAAGAAGTTTTCACTAAGGCAAGTGCGGTCAGTACTCGTGAAAATATATCAACTTCAACTCAAGCCCTTGACGATATTATTCGTACGGTTCCTGGTGCGTTCACTAATTTGGATAAATCTTCCGGTACGGTATCAATTAATATTCGCGGTTTGAGTGGTATGGGGCGTGTTAATACGATGGTGGACGGTGTATCACAGACTTTCTATGCGACTGCTGGGGATAACAGCGGTAAGGCGGGTGGTACTTCACAATTCGGTACACTTATCGATCCGTCTTTTATTGCTGGAGTGGATATTGTACGCGGTCAGACTGGCGGTATTGGTTCGGGTAATGCTCTGATGGGCTCTGCGAATATTCGTACTATTGGGGTACGTGATGTGATTACTGAGGGAAATCATATTGGTGTTATGCTGAATAGTGAATTTGGTACGAATGCGATTGGTCCTAATTATATGGGAGCAGTAGCGGCGCAAACTGATATTGGGGATGGTTATAAACTCGGTTTGATGTATGCTTATAGTCAGCGCAAGTATTCTCAAGATTTTAAAGTCGGTGGCGGTAAAAATATTAAAGATGTGGATAATGAAGATATTCTTGCTTTGGCTTATAGTGGTTGTGCTGCTGCATTTAATCGGGATGAGTGCGTGGCAGAATCGATTGATAAACTTAAGCGGGTTCCGTATGATCCAAGTAAACTTGAAAATCATCCTAAAAGCCACCTCGCTAAAATCGAGTTTAGTTCGGATAAAAGCGATTTAACTTTACAATATCGTGAGCAAAAAACGGCTTTATCAGGTCGTGAGATTACAAATAAAAACCATCAATTAAATTATCAATATAGATTTAACGATAAATGGACGTTGGATTTCTTGTTAGCGGATACTTCCACCACGCAAGATTATGATAAGGGTACTTTTTTTAACGCTAAAGCATTAAATGCGAGACTGAAAGCTAAAAACCGTGCTAAAACGGCAGATATACGTTTGACCTTTAGTACACCAATCGGAGAAGATTGGCGCTATACTGCGAGTCTTGGTGCGAACTTTTTGAATAATAAATATACAAAAAATCGACATCCTAGAGAGCTAGCGTATAACTTTGCTTATGGTGAGCCAGTCGACTATGAACACTGTCCTACTCGTCCAACATCTTGGGTTTCTGAACCGGAAAATGAGGGATGGAGTATCTGTAACTACCATAGTACTAAGTCCAATACATTCCAACCAGACGGGTCACAGCGGTTTAAAACATTTAGTTTTGACCAAGAATTGACATACGATATTTATACCTTGAGCTTCAATTATAATCGTCAGATTTATGATTTTAGCGGAACGACTTACAAACGTAATAAATATATCAAAGGGTCTGATATGAAATCAGGGATTAAAACAGCAAATGGGTATGATGTTTGGATCAATTCAAGCTCTGAATACTATTTCAATAAGTATGGCTATGAAAAGATGTTGACATTGGATGAGTGCTATCAAACAACCAATAGAGCAGGTAAGTACCATGACGTGTATTGCGATTGGAACAGTGCAAAAGATGAGGCGAACGTGATTGATTATAAGCAAGTAAGTCGAGGCAAACGCGCAGTAAACAACTACTCTTTCGGATTTTCAGCGGATATTAATCCGTTATTTGCACCGTTTATTACCTATTCTCATACGCACCGTCAACCAACTATCAAAGAAATGTTTTTCTCCGAGATCGGTAACTTAGGGGTAAATACTGATTTGCGTCCGGAAAAAGCGAAGACTTTGCAAGCTGGTATTAACGGTTTTAAAGAAGGGATTTTTACTGATAATGACTACTTAGGTTTCAAGGTTGTCGCCTATAGAACACGTATTCGTGATTATATTCTTAATGGTAAACGTGATTGCTCTGGGCAAAAAAATTATGACTGTTATCCTCATATTACGCACTTCAATTATGCCGGTGGTAACGAGCATTACTATGTTGATCAGGTTGTTGATGCTCCCAATGTACCAGGCGGTAAACTTCCGTTACGGGTTCGTAAAGAACGTCCTTTCGGAGGTGAAATTGTTACCATTAAAGGATTTGAAATTGAATTAAATTACGATACTGGACGGTTTTTTACTAATTTATCTTACTCTCGCCAAAGCACTAATCAGCCAGCATCATTCGCTGATTCAAGTGCTAGAGCTAATGCGATAGATTCTGATTCCAAGTATTTGCAAGGGTTTGGACTATCCAAAGTTTCTGTACTGCCTAAGGACTATGCATCCCTTGAATTAGGTGCACGCTTTTGGGACGGTCGTCTCGTAGTGGGAGGAAAAGCCAAATACTATGGTAAAAGTAAAAGAGCACGTATAGATAAAGAAGAAGGGGATAAATTTGTACAAGATACAACCGGACCGGCAGGGATGAAAACGAATGGAACAATGCGGATTAGTGGTATGGAAACTATTCGTGCACAGCCGATGATTTTTGACTTCTATGTTATCGCAGAACCGGTTAGAAATCTGGTGCTTAAGGCGGAGGTACAAAATGTCTTTGACCGCAAATACATTAACCCTCTTGATTCTAACAACGATTCGGCAAGCCAAACTTCATTTATTATGGGAGATGATTTAGGTCAGATGAATGCCCTTAATAACTATTCACGTGGTCGGACCTGGGTCTTTAACATGAGCTATAAATTTTAATTTTTATCACTCTATGCCTTATATCTGATATTGATATAAGGCATTTTTTTGAGCGCTTAATCTTTGGCATCTCTTGATTTTTTTTGGGAGATATCTGAGTTGCTGATGGATTTTTGTTGGTGAGGTAAGCGTAATTTTGTTTAAATTTTCAGCCAAAGCAGGTTCAATTAGACGGTTTTACCATTGCTGCTCACAAACCTTTAGTATTTATCTAATACATCCCATATGCTTTCTTCCTTTGTTGGCATGTCATTTTGTCGAGGGAGATCAGGGAAGCTCGGTTGACAGAACGTTTGATTATGTTTTACCCAGACAGGGATAGTGCGGTTGCTGGAACAATCCCAACCTCCGTAGGGATTAATCCCTACCCATTTGATGTCGTTTGGTTTATGCAGTTTGAGTATTTTTGCTGGTGTGCGGCGTAAATAATCATGGTAAACCTGTAGCGCACCGCTGGCGCCGGTTAATTTGGTTTCGCCATTGTCGTCACGACCAACCCAGATAGTAGCGAGGTTTTCACCGTCAATCCCTACAAACCAAGCATCACGCGCGTCGTTGCTGGTACCGGTTTTGCCTGCCAAGCGTAGCACCGCAAAATCATTTTGTAGTCTGCGGGCAGTGCCTCGCTCGACTACTTGTTGCATTGCATAAAGGGTTTGGAACGCCGCTTCTTCAGGCACAACTTGCACTGCATCAGTAGAACGTTGATAAAGGGTATTTCCCCGTTGATCGCTAATATGGTTAATAGTGGATAACGGAATATGTGCCCCTTGATTAGCAATAGTTTGATACAAATTTGCGACCTCGTAAGGCGATATAGCATAAGAGCCCAATAACATTGCCGGCACTTTTGGAATGGATACTTTATCCCAGCCCATGGCTTTTTGCGTATCAATAATTTCTGATAGACCGACTTTCATCCCAATATTCACCGTCGGAATATTTAATGAGCGTACTAAGGCGTCCATCAACATCACAGAACCGCCATAACGACGATCGTAGTTGCGCGGTTGCCAAGGTGGACTGCCTTTGACGTTAATCGTAATCGGTTGATTTTGGATTGGGGTATTCAATCGAAATTGTTCGGGATGCGAAAGTGCGGTCAAATAAATTGACGGTTTTACCAAAGAACCGATTTGGCGTCGAGCGTTAAGCGCGCGGTTAAAACCGGCAAAATGGGTTTGCATTCCGCCCACAACCGCACGTATTGCGCCTTGATGATAATCAGCAACGACCATCGCCGCTTCTAGGTCTGGGTTGGTATATTTTAATTGTAATCTGGAAACAGTATTCACCACAGCGTTTTCCGCGGCTTTTTGTTGTTCCACATCCAATGTAGAGAATATGCGTGCACCGGATAAGGATTCTGCACGATTTTCGCCGAATTGAGTGCGTAGTTCAGCTTGTAAGGTTTGGATAAATGCGGGATATTTACGATTAATTTGTCCGCGTTTTTGTACACCGAGTGGACGCTTACTTAACATTTCGTATAATTCGTTATCAATCACACGATTTTCCAACAATAAGCGCAAAACTACATTGCGGCGTTCCAGCGCGTTTTTGGGGTTACGCCATGGATTATATAAGGATGGACCTTTTACCATGCCGACGAGCAGGGCAATTTGTTCTAAGTTAATTTCGCGAATAGAACGCCCGAAATAGAAATGACTTGCTAATTCAAAACCGTGAATTTGCGTATCACCGTTTTGTCCCAAATAAATTTCATTTAAATAGGTTTCTAAAATACGGTTTTTGTCATAACGCCAGTCGAGTAATAATGCCATTAACGCTTCGTTAACTTTACGAGTTAAGGTACGTTCATTGCTTAAAAAGAGGTTTTTAACCAATTGTTGTGTTAAGGTACTGCCACCTTGTACGCTATGCCCGGCTTGGATATTTGCCCATAGCGCACGGGCAATACTGAGAAAACTAATTCCATCATGTTCATAAAAACGTCGATCTTCGGTTAATAAGAGGGCATCAATCAATAAACGTGGATAATTTTGCAAAGAAATTGCTAAGCGTTCTTCATTTTCCGATTGCAACATTCCGATCAATTTTGGCGCTAGCTGAAACTCGTCAATGGCTTTGATGTTGATCAGATCTTCAATGACGGATAATTTACCCTGCTCAAAGCGTAAACGGAAAACGCGCTGTGCTTCTGGTTGTTTAGGAAACGGAAATTCGCCGCGTAGCAAAACAATCGTATTGTCTTCAATTTTAAAATCGCCGGGAGCGGCAATCATGGTGGTTTGGCGATAATCATTGGCAAGCAAATATTGTTTGGTTTGTTCCAAGGTGAGATTATCAGCAAGACGGATTTTATTGATACGGGCGTAAATTTCTGCTGGTAATTGCCAAATTTGACCTTCCATTTTAGCGCGAATTTGACCGTCTAGATAAATTCCATAGAACGCAACAAAACACGCCAAGGTAAAACCGACTTTCGCTATAAAAATACCAAAGCGCTTTTTGGCGCTTAGTATTGGTGGTGTGGTTTTTGGCGTTCGAGATTGCTTTTCTGCGTTTCCAGCCATGGGGTACCTTAGAAATTTATTGTTGAAATGTTAAATAGGATTGTAAAAATTGTTCGAAATCTTCTAATCCGCAAAATGCAATACTTTCTTCATCATAATAATGAAAATCCTCCTCGAGGTGGACGCTGTCGTCAATTTGTAAATTATTGGCGCTGACCATCACTTCGTCCGCATTGATAAACAGGCTGTATTCTTTGCCGATAAGTTTGATTTCTTGGTTGAAATGTGGTTGTTTGGCGCGCTGTAAGGCGGAAAGTGCGGTAGAAATTAATTGAGAATTTGACCGCACTTCACTGTTTAGCCAATTAGCTAAGGCTTCATGTCCCATGGAGCATTTTGCGTTGAGGCTGCCTTGACAATAGGTAAATTGAAAATCCATCAGATTAAATGCTAAAGGAGGATCCGCAGCCGCAAGTGGTTGATGCATTTGGGTTGTTGACGATAAAACGGGAACCTTCCAATCCTTCGGTATAATCAATCGTTCCGCCGATAAGATATTGTAAGCTCATCGGATCGATAACCAATTGTACGCCACCATTTTCCACCGTAAGATCGCCTTCGTTAACTTTTTCGTCAAAAGTAAAACCGTATTGGAAACCGCTACATCCGCCACCGGTAATATAAACGCGTAATTTTAATTCTTGATTATCTTCTTCACTGATTAACGATTTCACTTTATTCGCTGCCGCGTCAGTGAACGTTAAGGGGACAGCTATATCTGACATATTTCATCTCTCATTTTTATCCAAATTGGTGGTATTATCTAATAACCAACCCATTCCATCAAGAATTATCAAAAGATTTTTCGTGCAAATAATGCTATGATGGAGCAATATTTTTTGTTTTAAGAGGTGTGATTTATGGCAATTCCATTGAGAACGGATGCGGAAATCGTCAAATTACGTGAGGCATGTAAATTGGCATCTGACGTGTTAGTAATGATTGAACCTTATGTGAAAGCCGGCGTAACGACCGGTGAATTGGATCGTATTTGTCATGACTATATGGTGAACACGCAAGGCGTTGTTTCTGCTTGTTTAGGTTATCACGGTTTTCCGAAAGCCACTTGTATTTCCATTAATGAAGTGGTTTGTCATGGGATTCCAAGTGATGAGAAAGTGCTGAAAAACGGGGATATTGTCAATATCGACGTGACGATCATTAAAGACGGTTATTTCGGTGATAATTCCAAAATGTATGTGGTCGGCGAAACCAATATACGCAGCCAAAAATTAGTGGAGGCGGCGCAAGAGGCGTTATACGTGGGTTTGCGCGCAGTAAAACCAGGTGTGCGTTTAAATGAAATCGGGCGTGCGGTACAACGTTATACGGAAAGCCAAGGATTTAGCGTGGTGAGAGAATATTGTGGTCATGGGATCGGGACGGAGTTTCATAACGAACCGCAAGTGTTGCATTACTATGCTGATGATGGTGGCGTGATTTTACAAGAGGGGATGGTGTTTACCATTGAGCCGATGATTAACGCCGGTAAAAAAGAAGTGCGTTTGATGGGCGACGGTTGGACGGTAAAAACCAAAGATCGCAGCCATTCCGCGCAATATGAACATCAACTCGTGGTGACCAAAGACGGATGCGAGGTGATGACCATCCGTGAAGAAGAGGAAAAGGCGGGCAGAATTTCCCGTTTTATGGTGAATAATTAATGGATGATTAAGGACGTTTGTGACGTCCTTATTTTTTAGCTTTATTTCTAGGAGAGACGAATGTTGTTTCCCTATCAGCCTAGTGAAACATTGACACCGCTTGAGGTTAAACAACAAAAAGAGGCATTAAAACAATATGAATTTGCCAACTTTGCGCAATATGCGGTGACCCAATTGATTGAAAATCGGACGCAATTTTGTGATGATTTATTAGTTAATTTATGGCAAAGCAGTGGCTTGGATCAATATCCCGAATTAAGTTTAATTGCGGTGGGGGGATATGGACGAGCGGAGATGTTTCCTTTATCTGATTTGGATTTTTTGATTTTAACGCCAAGTCGCGTTGACGCTGAGGTTGAGCAAAAAATTCGCCAGTTTGTACAATTTTTATGGGATTGCAATTTTGATGTTGGGCAGGCGGTTAGAACGCTGGAAGAATGTTTGCATGAGGGGCGCGCGGATATTAGTGTGGCGACTAATTTGTTGGAAAGTCGCTTTTTGTGTGGCAATCATACTTTATTTGAGCAACTCAACGAATTAATTCAACAACTGGATTTTTGGTCTATAGAGGCATTTTTCAATGCCAAAGTGCAAGAGAAAATCGATCGTTACCAACGTTATAATAATACCAGTTATAACCTTGAGCCGGATTTAAAATATAGTCCCGGCGGTTTGCGTGATTTACATTTGTTGTATTGGCTGGCGTTGCGCCATACTGGAGCAAAAAATTTAGAAGATATTTTGCATTCTGGTTTTATTTATCCGGAAGAATACTGGGTCTTGCAAGAAAGTCAGCTGTTTTTGTTTAAAGTGCGGTTCGCTTTGCACTTAATTTTGCGTCGCTACGACAACCGTTTATTATTCGATCGCCAAGTGAAAATTAGCGAGTTATTAGGCTATCAAGGCAGTGGTAATCAAGCGGTGGAAAACATGATGAAAGCCTTTTTTCAAGCGCTGCAATCCATTGCGGTGGTTAGCGATATTTTAGTGAAACATTATCGTGAGCATTTTCTTGATCATGCGACTGAACGCGATATTTTGCCTTTAGATGAAAATTTTCGTCTGATCGATAACGCGATTTGTTTGCGACGCGAAGATTGTTTTTTAACCCAGCCCGACAGCATTTTAGATCTCTTTTATTATTTAACTCTTTATACCGACGCCGAGATTCATTCAGCAACCTTGCGTAAACTTTGTGTGGCAGTGGAAACCTTTGAGGGGTTTTTGAGCGAATTACCGCTGGCGCGCGAGAAATTTTTGCGCTTGCTTGCCCAACCGAAAGCCATACAACGTGCCTTGTTGCCAATGCATCAATATGGGGTATTGAGTATTTATTTGCCTCAATGGCAAGGGATTAAAGGGTTAATGCAGTTTGATTTATTTCATATTTACACCGTAGATGAGCATACCTTACGGGTTATGTTGAAACTTGAGCAGTTGCTTAACCTGAAAGCCGCGGAAAATTATCCGATTTATCATCGTATATTCTCGCAATTTATTGACCGCACTTTGTTGTATGTAGTGGCGCTGTTTCATGATATTGCCAAAGGGCGGGGCGGCGATCATTCGCAATTGGGGGCGCAGGATATTGCTGAATTTGCTCAATTACACGGGTTTGATCGGCGTGAAACGGATACCATGCAATGGCTGGTGGCAAATCATCTGTTGATGTCGATTACCGCGCAACGACGGGATATTCATGATCCGGAGGTGGTGATGTCTTTTGCCGAACAAGTACAAAATCAGGTACGTCTGGATTATTTGGCGTGTTTGACTATGGCGGATATTAATGCGACGAACGAAACCTTGTGGAACAGCTGGAAAGCGTCGTTGTTGAGTACGCTTTACCAATATACTCATCAACAATTCCAGCAAGGGATGGATAACTTATTGGATAATCAAGAAAAAATTCGTTCTCATCGGCAGCAGGCATTGGCATTGTTAAGTTCAGATGATCCTCCGTTGGAGGAGGATGTGATCATGGGATTGTGGAAAAATGCGCCGGACGATTATTTTTTGCGCAATACTCCCGCGCAAATTGCTTGGCATACGCAGCTACTGTCAGTCTTGCAGTCGGATTGTTTGGTGAAAATCAGTAACCGTTTTTCACAAGGTGGCACAGAGATTTTTGTGTATTGCCAAGATCAACCGAATTTGTTTAACAAAGTGGTGAATACCATCGGGGCAAAACGATTTAGTATTCATGATGCGCAAATTATAACCGGATTAAATGGATTTGTGCTAGACAGTTTTATTGTGACGGAGCTGAATGGCGAATTAGTGCGTTTTGATCGCCGGCGAGAATTGGAAGCGGCATTGATGAAAGCGCTACAAACGGAATATGAGCCGAAGCCAATCAGCCAAAGTAATCGTCAATTGCAACATTTTCATGTAAAAACCGAAATGCGTTTTTTAAATACGGAAAAAAAGGATCAAACGGAGATGGAGCTTTTTGCTTTAGACCAAGCGGGATTATTGGCGAAAATCAGTCAAGTTTTCTCTGAATTAGGGTTGAATTTACTTAACGCCAAAATTTCAACAATTGGTGAGAAAGCCGAAGACTTTTTTATTTTGACTAATCAAGCGGGACAAGCGCTAAACGCGGAACAGCGCGAACAATTACAAGCGTATTTGTATCTGGCGTTAGGAGAATAAAGAGCGGTCATTCTTTCAAGGTTTTTATCATCAAGCAAGGCATAATTTCTAGTGCCTTGCTTGTGATATTAATCTGAATACGACCATCCGTTAAGGTTTGGTTCCGCCGATACCGGTATAACCGCGGCGCTGGAACAGTGCCTCTTTGGACAGTTTGATCATATTTTCAATGGTGGTGCCTTGTACCAAAATAGAGAAAACCACCACGGAATAAGTCATAATGATCATTAAATCACGCACGTTCATGCCAATATCTTCGATAAATACACTGGTTGTCGGTACGGAAAGCGCCATTGCAATAGCCAAACCGCCACGTAATCCACCCCAAGTTAGAATTGGCAAAGTGTATGGATTATATACGGTTTTACGACCAAACCATAAAAACGGAATCCATACGCTAATATAACGACAAATCAAACAAATCGGAATCGCGGCGATCATCAGGATAATGCCTTGAGTACTGAAGTGAACCAACAGCAGTGCAAAACCGATTAATAAGAATAGTAAGGAGTTAAGGAAGTGATCGATCATTTCCCAGAAATGGTCTAGGTAGCGTTTACTTTGTTCTGAAAACCCGCTTTGTCTGGTCCAGTTTCCTACCATGATCCCTGCAACCACCATAGCCAAGGCACCGGAGACGTGTAACATATTGGCGAGCATAAAACCAGCAGTTGGTACGGTTAAGGTTAATAAAATTTCCAAGCTCCCGTCGTCGGTGGCAGAAATGAGGTAATGTGCAATTAATCCTAAAATGGCGCCGAAAATGATTCCGCCGATAGCTTCAGTTAAGAAAATTTTTGCTGCATCACCGAAGGTGGGTTCGCCACCATTAAAGGCAACCGCGAAAACAGTAGTGAAAATGACTAAGCCGACCCCGTCGTTAAACAAGGATTCGCCTTCCACTTTGATCGCCAGCTTTTTCGGCGCTTTTAAATTTTTGATAATGGCCAACACTGCAATGGGGTCCGTTGGCGAAATTAATGCGCCAAATAAAATGCAGTAAACTAAATCAATGTGAAAACCGAAAAGTGTGGAAAAACCGTAAATGAAAAAGCCGATAAGGAGGGTTGAGGCAAAGGTGGAGAAAATAGAGAGAACGCTAATTTCATATTTTTGGCTTTTCAGCACCGGCAATTTAATTCCCAATGCGCCACCGAATAGTAGGAAACCTAAGATCCCGTTAAGCAAAAACTCTTTAAAATCAATTTGCTCCATCACGGAACGGGCAATGGTGTCCAATTTGAACCAACCCATCCAACCAAACAGTATGAGGATGATGGAAAAGACCATTGATGTTGCAGTAACTGCAATGGTATATTGAATTCGATCACTGACTTTGTGTGTGACAAAACAAATAAGGATCGAGATCGCAGAAAGAAAACAGATATAAGTATAAATGTTCATAGTTAGGCCTTAAAATATTGAGAAATCAAATCGGTAAATTATCTTGTTCAGTTCCTATAATCTGCCTTGAATTATTTTGTTAGGAAAAGTTTAAAAAAATGTAACAAGAAATTGATGGGATAAGTATAAAAAAAGTGCGGTTATTAATAAAGAAGAATTAGTAAAAAGAGTCTTGCAATGTGTAAAAAAAAGAATTTTTGGGTGGTTATCCTTTTAGTATTAGGTGGAATTAGTGCGTATTTGATGTATGCACTTGAAATTTATCCTTCGCCGAAAAGCCAGCTTTATGCGTCGCAATCTATTGAATTTAGAGAGAAAAAAGTAAATGATTATGTGCAATGTTTTAGCGCGTTGCAGCCGGTTGCGCCCATTCAACAACGCCGCTTTAAATTTTTAGTTTGGAATATGCATAAAGGCGCGGATCTCGGTTGGCAAACCGCATTGGCGAATTTTTCGGTACAACGAGATTTTTTGTTGTTACAAGAGGCGACCAGTATGCCCGCGTTGTATGCGTTAAATTCAGCGCAATTTCCGACCGCACTTTATACCAGTGCCTTTGAATATTTGCGCCAACAATCGGGTGTGGCATTATTTTCACGTTTTATGCCACAACAATATTGCGCTGGAGCAGCGGTGGAGCCTTGGATTCAAATTCCGAAAGTTGCCAATGCCATGCATTTTCCGCTGGCAAATCAGCAAAGTTTGTTGTTAGTTAATGTGCATTTGGTCAATTTTGAACTAAATCCGACTCATTATGCTCAACAATTGCAAGCCATGATGAACTTAATTGATAGGCATCGCGGACCGATTATTTTAGCCGGTGATTTTAATGCGTGGAATGGATGGCGCAGCCAAGTCATCGCGAAATTAGTACAGCAATATCAACTGCAAGAAGTACATTTCCAACCGGATGAGCGTTTGCGCTTTTTGGGGTATCCGCTGGATTTTGTGTTTGTTCGTGGATTAAAGGTATGGCAAGCCACCACGCTGAAAACCGAAAGTTCGGATCATAATCCGCTGCTGCTTGACGTGGGGCTTGATGTTGAGTGAAACAAGGGATTAGAGTGCTGCGGTGATCACAATTTCCACTTTCCAACCCGGATTGGCTAATTTGGCTTCAACAGTGGCGCGTGCAGGAGGATTGTTGCGATCAACCCATTCATCCCACGCTTTATTCATTTCCGCGAAGTCGTTCATATCGGCTAAGAAAATTTGCGCACGCAAAATATTGCCTTTATGAGTTCCGGCTTCTGCCAATAGGCTGTCAATGGCATTAAGTACTTCTTGGGTTTGTGCATATGCCCCTTGTCCGGCGGAATTGGTCGCCACTTGACCGGCTAGATAGACGGTATTGTTATAAATGGCGGCTTCGCACATCCGCGCGTTGGCTTGTAAACGTTGAATTTTTGACATATTTTTTCCTATATAGTAAATGAAATAACGCGGAAAGATTATACCGATTGGCATATAAAAAGAGTAAAATTTTATTTTTTCTAACCGCACTTTTAATCATATGAAATTATTAATCTCAAATCAACATGGCGCCATTATCATGGCATTAATGCCGTTTTTATATGGAATGCTGCTTGCCAATCCGATTTGGCAACATGGTTTTTTACTGGCGGCTTGGTTTGCGTTGTATTTAATGACCTATCCGTTTTTGAATTTATTTAAAGGGCGCAATTTAACGTTCTATCGTCGCTGGAGCTGGGTTTATGGCGTCGCCAGTGCGATTTTTGCGATACCGGCATTATGGCATAATTGGGAAATACTGTATTTCTTGCTGGTGATGTTGCCTTTTGTTGGTGTAAATATTTATTATGTTAAACGAAAAGATGAACGTACGTTGGCAAATGATTTCGCCGGAATTGTGATTTTTGCTTTGGCGGGAATGGGATCTTATTATTTTTCTGACCGCACTTTTGATCACAAAATTTGGTGGGTAGCGTTGTATCCAGCCCTTTATTTTATTGGTACAACCCTTTATGTTAAATCCATGATGCGTGAGCGAAAAAATCCGCGTTATCTGCAAATTTCGCTGGTATATCATGTAATATGCGTGCTAATTTTGTTATTTGTGCAGCAATATTGGTTAACCGTGGCTTTTGTTATTCCTTTGGTGCGTGCCTTTTTTTTGCCAAAAAAGAAACTTTCTGTGAAGCAGATCGGTCTAACGGAAATAGGGGTATCTATTTTCTTTTTTCTGATGTTATTACTAGCCACGTTATAGGACGTTATGAACATTAAATATTGGTTATTCTTCCCTCTGATTATATCAAGTATTCCTACTATGGCAGATACGCTGAACTCGTCTGCGGGCAAAACTGCGACGCCGATAATAAAAACGACGGCGTTTTCTTTAGCGCCTAGTCAAGCCAGTGCACAGTTAAGTGATAAAGAGATCATGGTACTTGCTGAACAAGCGGTGAATCAGCAACGTTGGCAAGATGCTTTTGATTTGATTTTACCGTTGGCGCAAAAGGGCGATTTGTTGGCGCAAACCAATGTCGGACTTTTTTATTTACAAGGCAAAGGCGTAGCGCAAGATTTAGATAAAGCCTATTGGTGGTTAAGCGAGGCGGCAGAAAAGGGCAGCGTTAAGGCATTGAATAATCTTGGATTAATGTATTTGGAAGGCAATGGGGTAAAAAAAAGCGTTCCGCACGCGATTAAATTATTTACCCTTTCGGCAAAATCGGATAATCCGCGTGCTGCTTATATTCTGGGTTTAGTCTATTATAAAGAATTAGCCGATTTTAAAAATGCACTCACTTGGTTCCAACGTGCAGCGATCTTAGGTGATAGTGAGGCAGGTTTTAATTTGGGTTATATGTATGAATCGGGTAAAGGTACGCCAGTGGATATTAAAAAAGCCATCCATTGGTATCAAAACAGCTTGGATAATCAGCCTTATTTTAACGCAGAGTTTCAAGCGAAAGTAAAAGCGAAAATCGCTGAATTAAAAGCGTTAGCTAAGGATCATTAACTCCATTTATCTGATTATGAAATATAAAAATCCGCAATCTGTTTTAGTTGTGATTTATTGTTCGGCAACAGGGAAGGTTCTGATGTTGCAGCGCCAGGACGATCTATCCTTTTGGCAATCCGTGACGGGCAGTATTGAAAACGGAGAATCGCCAATCCATGCCGCTATCCGAGAAGTGAAAGAGGAAACCGGTTTTGATATTTTCGCTGAAAATCTACCGCTCTTTGATTGTAATCAACGGATATCGTTTGAAATTTTCCCGCAATTTCGGTATAAATACGCACCGGATATCACGCATTGTACGGAACATTGGTTTTTGTTGGCGTTAGAGGATGAAAGCGTGCCAACATTGACAGAACATCAAGCCTATCAATGGGTAACCATTCAACAAGCGGTAATGTTAACAAAATCATGGAATAATCGAGCCGCAATTGAAACCTATTTATCAGACTAAACGGTCTTAATCCAATTACGTTAAAAAAGATTAAGTTAAAAAGAAGGAAAAAAACATGGCGGGACATAGTAAGTGGGCCAATATTAAACACCGCAAAGCAGCACAAGATGCGCAACGCGGTAAAATTTTTACTAAATTAATTCGAGAATTAGTGACCGCGGCAAAATTAGGTGGTGGTGACGTCGGTTCTAATCCGCGTTTACGGGCAGCGGTAGATAAAGCCTTATCCAGCAATATGACGCGTGATACGATTAATCGTGCGATTGATCGCGGCGTGGGTGGCGGTGATGACACCAATATGGAAACAAAAATTTATGAAGGTTATGGTCCGGGTGGAACTGCTGTGATGGTTGAGTGTCTAAGTGATAATGCCAACCGTACTATTTCACAAGTACGTCCAAGTTTCACCAAATGTGGCGGAAACTTAGGGACTGAAGGTTCGGTCGGTTATTTATTTAGCAAAAAAGGATTAATTTTAATCGCACAAGCGGATGAGGATGCATTAACGGAAGCCGCGATTGAAGCTGGTGCAGACGATATTCAGCCACAAGGAGACGGTTCTTTTGAAATCTATACCGCTTGGGAAGATTTAGGCGCAGTACGTGATGGTATTGAAGTGGCAGGATTTAAAATTGAAAATGCTGAAGTGACCATGATTCCATCAACTACCGTGGATCTTGATGCAGAAAATGCACCGAAATTGCTTAGATTAATCGATATGCTAGAAGATTGTGATGACGTACAAAACGTTTATCATAACGGAGAAATCAGTGACGAAGTCGCTGCATTATTGTAAAAATAGATTTTGATAAGGAGCCTTAAATGAAATTAGTGAAATGTTTATCCGCTGTGGCAGTATTCTCTGCGTTAGCAGCCTGTTCAACTGCGTCTGATGTGGTTTCTTCTACAACGGCTGCAGTAAAAAACGTGGGTGAGGCGGTAGTTGACGGTGCAAAAACTGTTGGTAATACGGTCACCGAAGGGGCAAAATCGGCGAAAGAAATGATTACCGGTACGAGAACGGTGTTGTATTCTTGTGATGTTAGTGGTAAACGTAACCAACCAGTTTCAGCGACGTATTCATTCAAAGATAACCAACCGGAAACCGCAACGGTGACCATTGGTAAAAAAGTAGTGGGTAAAGATTTAGCGCTAAACAGAACTTATAAAGACGGTGTACAATTTGTTGCCGGCGATAAAATTTGGTCATTAGATACCGGTTTCTCTGTGGAAACCGTGAATACCACAGTTCCTGTGATGTTTACCTCAAATAATGAAATTTTAGCCAGAAATTGTACTGTTGCAAAATAAGGGCAGCAATTAAGGTGTTTGGTAAGTGGGTTTGTGGTTACGCAAATCCACTTATTTTTTGGAGCAAAAATGAGTATTATTTTGGGCATTGACCCAGGATCAAGAGTGACGGGGTATGGCGTTGTTCGGTGCAACGGACGACAGTTGGAATATCTCGGTAGCGGCGCCATTCGTACACAAGTGGAGGATTTACCCACGCGCTTGAAGCGCATTTATGCGGGAGTGACGGAAATTATTATGCAATTTCAACCGGATATGTTTGCCATTGAGGAGGTTTTTTTAGACAAAAATGCGAATTCGGCATTGAAACTCGGGCAGGCGCGAGGTACCGCGATTGTGGCGGCGGTTAATCATGATTTACCGGTATTTGAATATGCTGCACGCTTGGTGAAACAAACGGTGGTTGGAATCGGATCGGCAGATAAAGTGCAGGTGCAAGATATGGTAACGCGTATTTTAAAGCTGTCTGATACGCCGCAAGCGGACGCCGCAGATGCGTTGGCGATTGCTATTACTCATGCCCATTCTATACAGCACACATTGCAAGTGGGGCATTCAGCACAGCACTATAAAACGTTTGAAAAAAACACCGCACTTTTGCGCGCACGCTATAGTCGCGGGCGGTTTCGCTTAAAAATTTAACTGGATATTTGTCCAGTTTTATTTTATGCTATGGCAAGGTTTGTCCAAAAGTAAGTAGAGGGAATGATGATTGGGCGTTTAACCGGAATAATTATTGAAAAACAACCGCCGGAAATGTTATTGGATGTGCAAGGTGTTGGTTATGAATTGTTATTGCCAATGACCAGCTTTTATGATTTACCGGAGTTACATCAGCAGGTAACTTTATTTACTCATCTCGTAGTGCGTGAAGATGCGCATCTTCTTTTTGGATTTGCACAAAAAAATGACCGCACTTTATTTCGTGAATTAATCAAAACTAACGGGGTTGGATCCAAATTAGCATTGGCGATTTTATCGGCAATGTCGGTGAATGAATTTGCTTATGCCATCGAGCGAGAAGAATTGTCTAAATTGGTGAAAATTCCCGGTGTTGGCAAGAAAACAGCAGAGCGCTTGTTGGTGGAATTAAAAGGCAAATTTAAAGGCGTGGCACAGGGCGATTTCTTTGTGGAAAGTCGCCACCTACCAAACCTTGAGCGTCCATCAGTCAGTACAAATGTGTCCTTAGATGATGCGATAGCCGCTTTGATTGCCTTGGGGTATAAACCGGCAGATGCAGAGAAAATGGTAAAAAAAGTAGCTAAGCCGGAATTATCCAGTGAGCAATTAATTCGTGAAGCGCTAAAAGCGGCGTTATAGTCAGTACAGATAAATGTAGAGAAAAAAGATGATTGAAGCGGATCGTATTATTAGCGCGACAGCAAAATTGGATGATGAATATTTAGATCGCGCTATTCGTCCTAAATTATTAGCAGATTATGTGGGACAACCGCAGGTTTGCGAACAAATGGAGATCTTTATTCAAGCCGCGAAATTGCGTCAAGATGCGCTCGATCATTTGCTCATTTTCGGTCCTCCGGGATTGGGGAAAACCACACTCGCGAATATTGTTGCGAATGAAATGGGGGTGAATATTCGGACGACATCTGGTCCGGTATTGGAAAAAGCTGGTGATTTGGCAGCAATGCTGACCAATTTGGAACCGCATGATGTTTTGTTTATTGATGAAATTCATCGTTTATCTCCTGCAATCGAGGAGGTGTTGTATCCGGCTATGGAAGATTATCAACTGGATATTATGATCGGCGAGGGACCGGCGGCGCGTTCAATTAAATTAGATTTACCACCATTTACTTTAGTCGGCGCGACGACCCGCGCCGGCTCGCTGACGTCCCCGTTACGTGATCGTTTTGGTATTGTGCAGCGCCTTGAGTTTTATTCAGTGGAAGATTTAACCGCTATTGTAACGAGAAGTGCGGTCTGTTTAAATTTAGAAATTGAACCTGATGCGGCACAAGAAATCGCCTGTCGTTCTCGTGGTACGCCACGCATTGCCAACCGCTTATTGCGTCGAGTACGCGATTATGCGGATGTCAAAAATCAAGGGGTTATTTCGGTTAAAATCGCTCAAGCTGCCTTGTCTATGCTAGATGTAGATCATGCCGGATTTGATTTTATGGATCGCAAATTGTTGCAAGCGATTATTGAGCGTTTTGACGGCGGTCCGGTGGGATTGGATAACCTTGCTGCCGCGATCGGCGAAGAACGAGATACTATTGAAGACGTGTTGGAACCTTTTTTGATTCAGCAAGGCTTTTTACAACGCACCCCGCGCGGACGAATCGCCACCTCGCGTACTTATCGACATTTTGGCTTGGAGAAACTGGCAGAATAACTTCGCCTAGGTTTTTTATATCCATCACGAACATAGGTACTGTTGGCAATGTTGTTTTATTTTTACATATTTATATTCTTAAACAAAAATTTAAATTTAACTATTGATTTTGAAAAATTTTATCATTTATTTTTTTGTAACAAGATGGAAATAATTTTTAAAACTTAAATCGTAGTAATTTTAGTAAAATCCCTGTATCTGATGTATGTTGGAGACAGGGATTTTTTTATAGAAAACAAATAGTATGTTAATGCGCTTGTGCTAATTTTAATGTGGCAGCGGTATTTGCTTCGGCAAGAACGGTTTGTAAATCATCTCCACCAGCGGCGCTAACCGCAGCGGCGAATGCACCTTCCACTAACGAGGCATAACTGATAACTACATGCTTAGTGATTTCTGGATCGAGCAAATCAAGAGCTGTTTCCGCACTTAAAATTGCGCTACCTAGATCAACAAAAATTACCACACCATCAGGCGAATACACTTCTTCTATCGCTGACATGATTTTTGTTGCGTCCGTGCCAATGGAATTATTGGTATCATCAATACCTGCTGCAACAGCAATTTTACACCCCTCTCCCGCCATTTGGCGTGTAATATCTGCTAAGCCTTCTGCTAATTTTTGGCTGTGAGAAACAAGGACTAAATTAACCATATTGCATTCCTATTTGACTGCGTCATATAACGCTTTTAAAAGATAAGTGCTTGAGGTGGCGCCAGGATCTTGATGACCTGCGCTGCGTTCTCCGAGATAACTTGCTCGCCCTTTTTTCGCTACCATTGGAATAGTTGTGGCTAAAGTTTCTTCGGCTTTTTTGACCGCGCTTTCTAGTAGTTTAGTCAGTGGTTGGGATTTGTCGGCGGTATTCAATTCGGCTAATACAGGTAACCAAACATCACACATGGTTTTATCTCCGAGTTCTGCACGACCACGTGCCACAATGCTATCTACGCCATTTTTAAGCACAGCAATCAGTTCTTCTGCTGAAATTTCTTCTTTCCCCACCGCACTTTGTGAGCCCTTAATAAACAATGTTCCATATAATGGACCACTGGCTCCACCGACTTGCGAGAGTAATGTCATGCCTACTGTTTTCAAAATAGTACCGATATCTTTGTCTGATACCGTGGCAACTTTTTCTAAGGCTTTGCTAAAGCCTCGTTGCATATTTAATCCGTGATCACCATCGCCAATATCTGTATCCAGTTGGGTTAAATAATCGCGTTGCGCATCCATGATTTGTTTACAATTTTCAAGCCATTGTAAGATCTGCGCTTTTGTCATACTCATTTACTTCTCCTGTTTTTTCCGTTTATTCGCCCCAACGTAATGCTGGTGTATTAACCGGCGCGTCCCATAATTCAAGAATATTATCATCGACTTTTAGTAACGTAATAGAAATACCCTGCATATCCAATGAGGTACAGAAAGATCCGATTAAATTACGTTCTATTTTTAAACCGAACGCGGTTGCGATTTGTCCCAGTTTATTATAAACGCCATAAAGTTCAGATAAAGGCACCGCTCCAAGGTTGTTCACCAAAGCAATCACACGATCGCCTTTTTGTAAGGCTTTTTTGCTATCTTGCAGTTCATCCCATTGGTTATTTTTATGATTCCAGCGTCGAACGGTACGTTCATAATCACCATTAGCAATTAATGTATCAAACATTTCTGTCACTGTTTTATCTAGATTGACGAATGGACGGCGTTCAATCCCAGGTTCGCCATGAATTCCAACGCCGAATTCCATTTCATTTTCAGCAAGCGTGAAGGAAGGTTTACCCGCTGCGGGTACAGTACAAGCACCTAATGCGATACCAATAGAATGTCCCGCGTTATTCAGTTGATAGCCAAGCTCGGCGAGTTGGTCTAATGTGTAACCTTGGGCTGCAGCTGCACCTAATAATTTTTCTAGCATAACCGTATTTGCCACCCCTCGTCGTCCCGCGGTATAGAGGCTGTCTTTTACTGCCACATCATCATCGACTAATACCGTTGCGACTTTCACTCCGCTATCGGCGAGTAGTTCTGTCGCAGTTTCGAAATTTAGTACATCACCGGTGTAGTTTTTGACCAGTAATAATACGCCGGCGCCACTATCTACACTTAAGCCACATTCAACCATTTGATCTGGTGTTGGTGATGTAAAAATAGCGCCCGGACAGGCGGCATCTAACATTCCTTTCCCAACAAACCCAGCGTGCATGGGTTCATGACCGCTACCGCCGCCGGAAATCAATGCTACTTTTCCGCTGATCGGCGCATCAGCGCGACGAACATAAACGGGATCCGTGTTTAAAATTAAATTAGCATGTGCTTTTGCCAAGCCCTGTAATTGTTCATCAAGAACCATTTCAATAGAATTGATCAGTTTTTTCATAGAATATTCCTTTTCATTTAAAGAGAATTAATGCTGGGTATTAATGTAGCAAAATCGAATCCGCTTTTCTGTTAGCTGAATCACAAAATAGAGGATTTGTAGAAAATCGTGTCGAATTTGACCGCACTTTTCGGGGGGAGTTATAGATAGAAATGTTATCCTTCGTGCTTACCCATTTGGGGGGTTAAAAAAATTGACAAATGCAACGGGCAGAATAATTAATGCTCCACCGAGTAGCATGGTAAGCGTTGGTGTTTCATCTAGCCATGCCCATGCCATGATAATGGCGTAAACCGGTTCTAAGGAAATGATCATGGCGGCGGTACGGGCGTTGATCGTACCTAGGCTGGAGACAAAGAGGGTGTAGGCCAGGCTGGTGCAAAGTAAGCCGATACAGGCGATCCAAAACCAGTCGAGGGTGGATACGACGGGCAATTTGTGATAAGAAAAGGGTAACAAAATAATGACGCTAACCAGATATTGCCACCAGCTGGCTTGTGAGCCGGATAGGTATTGGGCATTTTTACGATTAAGAATGGCGAGGATGGCATAGATGGCACCGGATAAAATGCCCCACAACAACCCTTGTGTTGCCTGGTTGGTAAATTGAAATTCGGGGGTAATTAAAATTAAGCCAATGGAAATGCAAACCAAGAGAATAAACTCGCGAAATTTTAACCGCTCTTTAAAGACGAGCATTTCAAATAAACCGACAAACGCCGGAAAACTGGCAAATCCTAATGTTCCAATAGCGACACCACCAACTTTGACGCCAATATAAAAGGTGACCCAGTGTAGGGATAATAATGTGCCTAAGACAAACTGGAATAAGATGGCTTTTGGCGATAATTTGGTTAAGGGAATTGGTTTGAGCAGAAAATAAGCGGACAAAACTAAAAAAGCAATGATCACTCGCCCGAGGACGAGAACGTCAGCGTCGCTTTTGATTAATACGCTAAGTACGCCGGTGGCGCCGAATAATACGGCGGTAAAATGGACTTTGAGTAACGCGAGATGATATGTGCTAGAGGTTATTTTATTTGCCATAATGGATGAGACCCTCGTTGGGAGGGTCTATAATGATTGTTATTTTAAGGTAGCAAAAGCAATATCGGCTGCCGCAAGGGTGCGCCCAATATCTTGCTCGGAATGTGCCAACGACATAAAACCAGCTTCAAATGCCGACGGGGCGAGGTAAACGCCTTGCTGCAACATTTGATGGAAGAATTGATTAAAACGGGCGACATCTGATTGCATCACGTCTTGATAAGAGTTGACTTCGTTTAATTGCGTGAAGAAAAAGCCAAACATTCCGCCGACATAATTGATGACAAATGGAATTTCGTGTTTTTGTGCCAGCGCTTTTAAGCCTTGCGCTAAGGTTTCAGTAAGTTGAGCAAGACGTTGCTCATTGCCGGCTTTTTTGAGTTCGTTTAAGCAGGCAAGACCTGCAGCCATAGTAATAGGGTTGCCGGATAATGTACCAGCTTGGTAAACCGGACCTGTTGGCGCGATATATTGCATAATTTCTTTCTTGCCACCAAAGGCGCCAACCGGCATACCGCCGCCGATAATTTTGCCTAAGGTGGTCAGATCCGGGGTGACGCCATAATATTGTTGCGCACCGCCGAGGGCAACACGGAAGCCGGTCATGACTTCATCAATGATAAATACAGTTCCGTATTGATCACAGAGTTCACGTAGCGCTTGTAAAAAGCCTGCTTTTGGTGGAACACAGTTCATGTTGCCGGCGACGGGTTCGATAATTAGGCACGCGATATCATTTGGGTATTGTTCAAATGCTCGTTTGACTGAATCAATATTGTTGTATTCGCAAGTTAAGGTATGTTTAGCGAAATCTTCAGGCACGCCCGGCGAACTTGGTTGACCCAAAGTTAAGGCGCCGGAGCCGGCTTTTACTAATAAACTGTCGGAATGACCGTGGTAACAACCTTCAAATTTGATGATTTTATCGCGTTTGGTATAACCGCGCGCTAAGCGAATGGCGGACATTGTCGCTTCGGTTCCTGAACTGACCATGCGAACCATTTCAATCGAAGGAACTAATTGGCAGACTAATTCGGCTAATTCAATTTCGAGGGGGGTTGGCGCGCCAAAGCTTAATCCATTTTCTGCCGTTTTTATGACAGCACTTAAGATAGCGGGGTGGTTGTGACCCAATACCATCGGGCCCCAAGAGCCGACATAATCAATATATTGTTTGCCATCGGTATCAAAAACATAGGCACCTTTGGCTTTTTCAATAAAAACGGGTGTTCCACCTACGCCTTTAAAGGCACGAACAGGAGAGTTTACGCCACCGGGAATCACTTGTTGGGCGCGAGAAAATAAAGTAGCTGAATGCGTCATGGTTTATCCTTTCTTTTAATCCGCAAAAATCAATGCGGGATATTGTACTGTAAAACCGCATAAATTTATAAAAATATTTATGTAGTGTTTTTGCTTTATGATATGCTTGGCAAAAAAATTTTCAGGAAGTTTTTTTATTCTATGCTACTTAGCTTATTTGTTACTTTTCTTGGAGCATTATTGACACTTTTTATTATGCGCCCAGTAGCGCAAAAAATAGGATTGGTCGATAAACCGAACTATCGTAAACGCCATCAAGGTGCTATTCCGTTGATTGGCGGTATTTCCTTATTTATGGGAAATTTATGCTTCTATTTGTTGGAATGGGATCAAATGCGATTGCCAGGATTATATATTTTCAGTATTTTTGTTCTGCTCGCCATTGGTATTTTAGATGACCGTTATGATATTAGCCCATTTTTGCGCGCGGGAATTCAGGCAATTCTTGCAATTTTGATGATTGATATGGGGAATATTTACCTCGATCATCTTGGGCAAATTATTGGACCTTTCCAACTGACATTGGGAACGATTGGATTGATTATTACCGTGTTCGCGACTATTGCGGTGATTAATGCATTTAATATGATTGATGGAATTGATGGCTTGTTGGGCGGGCTTTCCAGTGTGGCGTTTGTTTCTATCGGCATTTTGTTAATTCTGGATAACCAAATGGATTTAGCTTATTGGAGTTTTGCTTTAATTGTGGCAATTTTGCCTTATTTTATGCTGAATTTGGGTATTCCGTTAGGACCTAAGTTTAAAGTCTTTATGGGCGATGCGGGGAGTACGTTGATCGGTTTTACGATTATTTGGATCCTATTATTAAGTACGCAAGGAAAAGGACATCCAATGAACCCGATCACAGCGCTTTGGATTATTGCAATTCCTGTGGTGGACATGATTGCAATTATTTATCGTCGTTTGCGTAAAGGGAGAAGCCCGTTTCGACCAGATCGCCTGCACGTGCATCATTTGATGATGCGAGCGGGATTGACATCGCGACAAGCCTTTTTATTGATTACATTTTTAGCCGCACTTTGCGCTGGGTTTGGTATTTTAGGTGAGATTTTCTATATTAATGAATGGGTAATGTTTATTGCATTTATTCTGCTTTTCTTTATCTATTCATTTTCTATTGCTCGCGCTTGGCGGATTACGCGTTGGGTTCGTCGTATGAAACGTCGCGCTAGACGCGCAAAACAAGCCTAAGGAGACATGATGCAAAATAAGACTGGCGCTAAACAGATTTTGATTTTATTACTTTTTCTCATTATTTTTGCGATTGGCGGGTATGCAGCTAGCTATTTGGTGAAACCACAATGGAAAGTTGAGGTGCAATTGGCGCCGCCAACGACGAATGAATTAGGTAACTATTATTCGTTGTTTTCAATGTATCAATTAGTGACGGAAGACAAAAATGAGGTGTTTGGGGCGAGCGATATTGTTTATCAGGAATTGACTCGTCAATTTTTATCCTATGATACATTGCGCGAATTTTGGCAAAATAATGAATATTATAAACAAAAAATGACCGGCGATGCGACAGAGGATCGCCAGTTATTAGATAATTTGGTGAGACGAGTCAAGGTGACATTGAGCAATAGAGAAATTGAAAAAGTGAGCCTTGAATTAGATAATCCTAAACAAACGATGGATTTAATGACCGCACTTATTGATTTTGTCAATATGCGTACGAGAAATGCGGTTTATGGTGAGTTGATTATACGTTGGAAAAATGTATTTAATCAAGTTAATAGCGCAGTACAATTGGATGTAGATAATTTAGCCACGGAACAACGGGTGGCAATTTCTTCATGGCAAGGAAAATTAAGTATGATGAAATCGGTTAATGCATTGGATAATAAATTAATGGCGTTTCGTTTTATGAAAGCACCGGATTTACCTTTTGAAAGTTCGTCACCAAATAAAATTCAATGGGGAATTAGCGGAGCTGGCGTAGGTTTTCTTGTGGGATTATTTTTGCTTGCTTTGTTTAATCTGCGAAGAAAGTAAAATTTTTATTGTATCAATATTTATAAAAGCTGCTTTTGGGCAGCTTTTTTGTTTTTTTGACAAAAAAACACCGAACTTTTTATAAATTATAAACAAATTGAACAAAAAATTATCTTGTGAAAAAAAATTTAAAAAAAAGACTAGACAAGTGATTGTGAAACTCTTAATATACGCCCCGCAACGACGCAATGCAATGAGAAACGCGTTCGTAGCTCAGTTGGATAGAGCGTTGGCCTCCGGAGCCAAAGGTCGCAGGTTCAAATCCTGTCGAGCGCGCCAGAGTAATGCAACGTTCATCTTTCAATGGTGGCTATAGCTCAGTTGGTAGAGCCCCGGATTGTGATTCCGGTTGTCGTGGGTTCAAGTCCCATTAGCCACCCCAATTATCTTACTGATAATTTATGTCGGCGAGTAGCGCAGTTTGGTAGCGCAACTGGTTTGGGACCAGTGGGTCGTAGGTTCAAATCCTATCTCGCCGACCACTTATTTTTTTTTGTTCTTTAACAATATATCAGACAATCTGTGTGGGCACTTGTTGATTGACTTTGTTTAAAAATAATTTTTAATTTTGAAGTCTTAATAGGTGCTTAAACTAGAAATTCATAATTACGTAGAGTGATATGTAAACTTTAGCTAAGCAGTATATTGAGCGATTTAACTTGAATTGAAGAGTTTGATCATGGCTCAGATTGAACGCTGGCGGCAGGCTTAACACATGCAAGTCGAACGGTATCAGGGAAGTGCTTGCACTTTTGCTGACGAGTGGCGGACGGGTGAGTAATGCTTGGGAATCTGGCTTATGGAGGGGGATAACGACGGGAAACTGTCGCTAATACCGCGTAGAATCGGGAGATGAAAGTGTGGGACCGTAAGGCCACATGCCATAAGATGAGCCCAAGTGGGATTAGGTAGTTGGTGGGGTAAAGGCCTACCAAGCCTGCGATCTCTAGCTGGTCTGAGAGGATGGCCAGCCACACTGGAACTGAGACACGGTCCAGACTCCTACGGGAGGCAGCAGTGGGGAATATTGCGCAATGGGGGGAACCCTGACGCAGCCATGTCGCGTGAATGAAGAAGGCCTTCGGGTTGTAAAGTTCTTTCGGTGGTGAGGAAGGTGGTGGATTTAATAGATTCACTAATTGACGTTAATCACAGAAGAAGCACCGGCTAACTCCGTGCCAGCAGCCGCGGTAATACGGGGGGTGCAAGCGTTAATCGGAATAACTGGGCGTAAAGGGCACGCAGGCGGACTTTTAAGTGAGGTGTGAAATCCCCGGGCTTAACCTGGGAATGGCATTTCAGACTGGGGGTCTAGAGTATTTTAGGGAGGGGTAGAATTCCACGTGTAGCGGTGAAATGCGTAGAGATGTGGAGGAATACCGAAGGCGAAGGCAGCCCCTTGGGGGGATACTGACGCTCAAGTGCGAAAGCGTGGGGAGCAAACAGGATTAGATACCCTGGTAGTCCACGCTGTAAACGATGTCGATTTGGGGATTGGGCTTTAAGTTTGGTGCCCGTAGCTAACGTGATAAATCGACCGCCTGGGGAGTACGGCCGCAAGGTTAAAACTCAAATGAATTGACGGGGGCCCGCACAAGCGGTGGAGCATGTGGTTTAATTCGATGCAACGCGAAGAACCTTACCTACTCTTGACATCCATAGAAGAGCTCAGAGATGAGTTTGTGCCTTCGGGAGCTATGAGACAGGTGCTGCATGGCTGTCGTCAGCTCGTGTTGTGAAATGTTGGGTTAAGTCCCGCAACGAGCGCAACCCTTATCCTTTGTTGCCAGCGATTAGGTCGGGAACTCAAAGGAGACTGCCGGTGATAAACCGGAGGAAGGTGGGGATGACGTCAAGTCATCATGGCCCTTACGAGTAGGGCTACACACGTGCTACAATGGTGCATACAGAGAGCGACGAGGCCGCGAGGTGGAGTGAATCTCAGAAAGTGCATCTAAGTCCGGATTGGAGTCTGCAACTCGACTCCATGAAGTCGGAATCGCTAGTAATCGCGGATCAGAATGTCGCGGTGAATACGTTCCCGGGCCTTGTACACACCGCCCGTCACACCATGGGAGTGGGTTGTACCAGAAGTAGATAGCTTAACCGTAAGGATGGCGTTTACCACGGTATGATTCATGACTGGGGTGAAGTCGTAACAAGGTAACCGTAGGGGAACCTGCGGTTGGATCACCTCCTTAACTAAATGAAGTGATAGCGAGTGTTCACACAGATTGGCTGAGATATTGTAGACAGAAAAGAATGAAAAAAAAGACCGCACTTTTAGGTTACTTTCTAGGTCGAGTAATAGCAGTTGTATTAATAAAGATTAATATAAAAGACGAAAGTGCGAGGAAAGCGAAGAGATTATCTTTACCTGATGTCCCCATCGTCTAGAGGCCTAGGACATCGCCCTTTCACGGCGGTAACCGGGGTTCGAATCCCCGTGGGGACGCCAATTAAAGATGATTTTAGATTGTCTTGTTGTTCTTTAAAAAATTGGAAACAAGCTGAAAACTGAGAGATTTTTCAAGTCAGGGCTTACGAGAGTAGGAACTGATAAAAAGGAAAGTCTGAGTAGTTCGAAAGAAAATCTTAACTGAGAAAAGGCAGTTAAGTGTTTAGTTGTAATACTACCGTTAAGCATAAAATGTTTGAGGTTGTATGGTTAAGTGACTAAGCGTACACGGTGGATGCCTAGGCAATCAGAGGCGAAGAAGGACGTGCTAATCTGCGAAAAGCTTGGATGAGTTGATAAGAAGCGAATAATCCAAGATATCCGAATGGGGAAACCCGATGGATGAAGAATCCATCATTCTTAAATGAATAAATAGTTTAAGGAAGCGAACCGGGAGAACTGAAACATCTAAGTACCCCGAGGAAAAGAAATCAACCGAGATTTTGTGAGTAGCGGCGAGCGAAAGCGAAAGAGCCAGCAAGTGATAGCGACTTAAGACAGAGGAAGCAATTGGGAAATTGCGCGACACAGGGTGATAGTCCCGTACTTAAAGTTTGGGTTGTGGTACTAAGTTTGCGAGAAGTAGGGCGGGACACGAGAAATCCTGTTTGAAGAAGGGGGGACCATCCTCCAAGGCTAAATACTCCTGATTGACCGATAGTGAACCAGTACTGTGAAGGAAAGGCGAAAAGAACCGGGGTGACCGGAGTGAAATAGAACCTGAAACCGTGTACGTACAAGCAGTGGGAGCCAAGTTATTTGGTGACTGCGTACCTTTTGTATAATGGGTCAGCGACTTATATTTTGTAGCGAGGTTAACTGAATAAGGGAGCCGAAGGGAAACCGAGTCTTAACTGGGCGGTGAGTTGCAAGGTATAGACCCGAAACCCGGTGATCTAGCCATGGGCAGGTTGAAGGTTGGGTAACACTAACTGGAGGACCGAACCGACTAATGTTGAAAAATTAGCGGATGACTTGTGGCTGGGGGTGAAAGGCCAATCAAACCGGGAGATAGCTGGTTCTCCCCGAAATCTATTTAGGTAGAGCCTTGAGCGGACACCTTTGGGGGTAGAGCACTGTTTCGGCTAGGGGGCCATCCCGGCTTACCAACCCGATGCAAACTGCGAATACCGAAGAGTGATACTCAGGAGACACACGGCGGGTGCTAACGTCCGTCGTGGAGAGGGAAACAACCCAGACCGCCAGCTAAGGTCCCAAAGTCTATATTAAGTGGGAAACGAAGTGGGAAGGCTTAGACAGCTAGGATGTTGGCTTAGAAGCAGCCATCATTTAAAGAAAGCGTAATAGCTCACTAGTCGAGTCGGCCTGCGCGGAAGATGTAACGGGGCTAAAATATAGCACCGAAGCTGCGGCATCAGTCGAAATACTGTTGGGTAGGGGAGCGTTGTGTAAGTTGATGAAGGTGTATTGAGAGGTATGCTGGAGATATCACAAGTGCGAATGCTGACATAAGTAACGATAAAACGAGTGAAAAACTCGTTCGCCGGAAGACCAAGGGTTCCTGTCCAACGTTAATCGGGGCAGGGTGAGTCGGCCCCTAAGGCGAGGCTGAGAAGCGTAGTCGATGGGAAACGGGTTAATATTCCCGTACTTGGTAAAGCTGCGATGTGGGGACGGAGAAGGTTAGGTTATCGCACTGTTGGATGTGCGTTTAAGCTGGTAGGTGGAGAGTTTAGGCAAATCCGGATTCTCATAACACCGAGAAGTGATGACGAGGTGCAAAGGCACTGAAGTAACTGATACCCTGCTTCCAGGAAAAGCCACTAAGCGAAAGGCTTTACTGAACCGTACTGAAAACCGACACAGGTGGTCAGGTAGAGAATACTCAGGCGCTTGAGAGAACTCGGGTGAAGGAACTAGGCAAAATAGCACCGTAACTTCGGGAGAAGGTGCGCTTACAGTAATTGAAGCCCTTTACGGGAAGAGGTGAGGTAAGTCGAAGATACCAGCTGGCTGCAACTGTTTATTAAAAACACAGCACTCTGCAAACACGAAAGTGGAAGTATAGGGTGTGATGCCTGCCCGGTGCTGGAAGGTTAATTGAAGGAGTTATCGAAAGAGAAGCTCCTGATCGAAGCCCCAGTAAACGGCGGCCGTAACTATAACGGTCCTAAGGTAGCGAAATTCCTTGTCGGGTAAGTTCCGACCTGCACGAATGGCATAATGATGGCCAGGCTGTCTCCACCCGAGACTCAGTGAAATTGAAATCGCCGTGAAGATGCGGTGTACCCGCGGCTAGACGGAAAGACCCCGTGAACCTTTACTATAGCTTGACACTGAACATTGAATTTTGATGTGTAGGATAGGTGGGAGCCTGAGAAGCAGTCACGCCAGTGATTGTGGAGGCGTTGTTGAAATACCACCCTTTAACGTTTGATGTTCTAACGAAGCGCCGAAGACAGGTGTTCGGACAGTGTCTGGTGGGTAGTTTGACTGGGGCGGTCTCCTCCCAAAGCGTAACGGAGGAGCACGAAGGTTTGCTAATCACGGTCGGACATCGTGAGGTTAGTGCAATGGTATAAGCGAGCTTAACTGCGAGACGGACAAGTCGAGCAGGTGCGAAAGCAGGTCATAGTGATCCGGTGGTTCTGAATGGAAGGGCCATCGCTCAACGGATAAAAGGTACTCCGGGGATAACAGGCTGATACCGCCCAAGAGTTCATATCGACGGCGGTGTTTGGCACCTCGATGTCGGCTCATCACATCCTGGGGCTGAAGTAGGTCCCAAGGGTATGGCTGTTCGCCATTTAAAGTGGTACGCGAGCTGGGTTTAGAACGTCGTGAGACAGTTCGGTCCCTATCTGCCGTGGGCGTTGGAGAATTGAGGGGGGCTGCTCCTAGTACGAGAGGACCGGAGTGGACGCATCACTGGTGTACCAGTTGTCTCGCCAGAGGCATTGCTGGGTAGCTAAATGCGGGAGAGATAAGTGCTGAAAGCATCTAAGCACGAAACTTGCCCTAAGATGAGTTCTCCCTGGCGATAAGCCGGTAAGGGTTGTTGAAGACGACGACGTAGATAGGTGGGGTGTGTAAGTGTAGTGATACATTGAGCTAACCCATACTAATATCCCGAGAGGCTTAACCATACAACCTCAAGCGTTTTGGTTTGGGGTGTGTAACGAGACTAGAGACGAAAGAAGGAAGAGAGAGGCACAAAGGACAACGTGCGAAAGCGAAAAGAATACAGTAGACAGCTTGTTTCGGATTTAAGAGAAAGAATAGAGACGAAGAACAAAGACAAAACAAAGCAAGAAGATAGGATAGAGCACCGAAAGGTGAAATCATCGAAAGAATAATCTTGGCGGCGATAGTGCAGTGGGACCACCTGACCCCATGCCGAACTCAGAAGTGAAACGCTGTAACGCCGATGGTAGTGTGGGGCATCCCCATGTGAGAGTAGGGCACCGCCAGGTAACCAATCATAAGAACCTCAATGAGAAATCGTTGAGGTTTTTTGTTATAGGCAGACAAAGTCTGCCTATAAAAACCATACGCTATGCGTATGGAATCAAAAAGCTTAAGCGTTGAGCAGAAATGAAAAATCCTCGCTATATAATGAATAAGGCTGACAACCAAAATTCAAAATATAGGAGGATAAGTTATGGCAAGTAAATCCAATGACGATTCAAGTCTATCACACACGAGATGGAACAGTAAGTATCATATTGTGTTTATTCCGAAATATCGAAGAAAGGCAATTTATGGGAAATTGCGAGTTGATATAGGAGGGATATTAAGGCAATTATGTGACTACAAAAATGTAGAAATCATAGAAGCTCATGCAATGAAAGAGCATATTCATATGCTATTAAAGATACCGCCGAAATTGGCAGTGTCGAGTTTTATGGGATATCTTAAAGGTAAATCTTCATTGATGATATTTGAACGACATGGGAATTTAAAATACAAATACGGAAATAGGCACTTTTGGGCGAAAGGCTACTATGTGAGTACGGTAGGCTTAAACACAAAAGTAGTGGAAGAATACATCAGGAATCAAGAAAAAGAAGATATGATTCAGGATAATTTATCGAAGAAAGAATATGTAGACCCCTTTAAGGGGTAAGCCATAGAGTCATTGTGCGGTTGTCGGTCTTTTCACATGCCCCTTGAGGGGCATGTGAAGTCCTAGGCCCTTATAGGGTAGCCTAAAAACCGCCCGTTTTACGGGCGGATTGTTATTTTTTAACCAGTCGGCAGAGAGGAAAAGAGGATGCCAACACAAAAGGAAATCAGCTCCTAACCTACCTTATCATCCATCCCCAATAACTTAGCTACCAAAGGATAACTCCTTATCATAACGAATAACACCCAAACATCAATAACACAATAGAAAATAACGAAAAGTGCGGTATTTTTTTTAGATTTTTATTTATCTGTGGCAATGTTAGAATACATATATTGACATTTTAAAGGCATACTTATGAGAAGTTTAAGATATTTTGCACAAAAATACGTTGAATGGGTTGTTCGTTTAGGGAAATTGAAATTCTCGTTATTAGGGGTTTGTGTTCTCGCTATTTTTGCGCTTTGTACGCAAATCGTTATCAGCTTGAGTATTATTGGGCGAATTTATTGGGATGATATTGTCCGCTCTATCGTATTCGGTTTAATTTCCGCGCCTTTTGTGATTTATTTCTTTACGTTATTAGTTGAAAAATTAGAAAAATCGCGCCTTGATTTAGCTAAATTAGTTGGAAATTTAAGAAAAGAGGTTTCTGAACGCGTAGTGGCGGAGCGAAAATTATCCGTTGCACTAAGCGATCTGGAAAAAAATCATCGAGATAAGACCGCACTTATGGCGACGATCAGCCATGAATTAAGAACGCCATTGAACGGAATTATTGGCTTAAGTCAAATATTACTTGATGGGCAATTGAGCGAGCAGCAGCGCAACTATTTGAAAACCATCAATGTTAGCGCGATTTCCCTTGGGCATATTTTCAGCGACATTATTGATTTGCAAAAAATTGATGCACAAAGCATTAAATTAAATTTAAAAGAAGTAGATGTATATAGTTTCTTAAATGATATTACCAATTTTGCGACACTCTTAGCAGAACAAAAACGGTTGCATTTTGATTTTCATTTTGCGGAAAATTTACCGCATTGGCTAATGTTAGATCGCGCAAGACTAAGCCAAGTGTTATGGAATTTGATTAATAATGCGGTGAAATTTACCCACAAAGGGCGCATTCGTTTAGATGTGAAACGCATTTCTGAAACGGAATATGCCTTTTCTATTTCGGACACGGGGATTGGTATTCCGGCGGAGGAATTGGATAATATTTTCAAAATGTACTACCAAGTTAAATCCAGCGAACACAAATCCGGCGGAAGTGGTATTGGACTTGCGGTATCAAAAACCATTGCGCAATTAATGGGCGGAGATCTTAAAGCCTATAGTGAATATGGTAACGGTTCAACATTTACCTTGACCATTCGCGCAGAGGAAGTGAATAAACCATACGATACGCAAGCATCAGGACCGCAAGCCATGACGATTTTGTTGGTTGAAGATATCGAAGTTAATGTAATTGTAGCAAAATCCCTATTGGAAAAATTGGGGCATAATGTTGATGTGGCTATGACCGGTAAAGAAGCCATTCAAAAATTTGAACAAAATTATTACGACTTGATTTTATTAGATATTCAACTTCCTGATATGTCTGGCTTTGATATTGCCGCACATTTACGTCGTAATTATGAAGAGGGTGTATATGACTTTTTACCGCCATTGGTGGCGTTTACTGCCAACGTTATGCAGGATAAATCGGAATATTTACAAAAAGGCATGGATGATGTGTTGCGCAAACCGATTTCATTAGATGAATTAGCACAATGTTTTTCTTCACATTTTGACGAAACGCTTACTTTGGATGTGCCGCTGCCAGAACCGGAAACTGCCGATGACGACGTTGTTGAGTATGCGATGATTAAAGAATTGGTCGATATTTTGGGTGGCGAATTTGTGTATAAGAATTTGATGCTGTTTAAAGAAACGATGCCAAGTTACCTTGCAGAATTATCTCAAGCGTATCAAATCTATCAACAAGATCATCAGGCACATCAAGAAGTGGCTTCCATTGCGCATAAAATTAAGGGCGCCGCGGCATCTGTCGGATTGAAACATTTGCAAAAAGTCGCATCCGAAGCGCAAAATTCTGAATTGCCGAAATGGGAAGTTCACATTGATGAATGGGTTAACGAACTTACACAATCTTGGCTTCATGATGTAGATGAATTAGCCACTTGGCTAAATAAAATTGGCAAGTAATAGGTTATGTAAATTAAAACATCGGTTAAAATTTGTCAGCCTCTGAGATTTAGAGGCTTTGAGCGAATTTTATTTTGTTTCCGCTGGTGCAGCTTAAACGTTTTAGTTAGAATTCACTTTATTTAGCATCATTAACCTTAGGAGAAAAAGATGAATTTCCCCAAAATTGCCCAGCAGGTCATTGAAAAACTTGGTGGAAAAGACAATATCAATGCCTTAGCCCATTGCGCGACAAGATTGCGGATTGTGGTTAACGATGAAAGTAAGATTGATAAAGAAGCCATTGAGAACATTGAAGGTGTTAAAGGACAGTTTTCGGTTTCCGGTCAATACCAAATTATTTTTGGTTCTGGAACGGTCAATAAAGTGCATACGGAAATGTCTAATTTGCTCAATATGGGTGATATGACCAAAAATGAAGTGGCGGCTGCCAGTGCGGAAAAACAAAATATATTACAACGCCTTATCAAAGGGCTAGCGGATATTTTTATCCCAATAATTCCAGCGATCGTTGCCGGCGGTTTGCTAATGGGGATTTATAGTGTTCTCACTTCACAATATGAAAGCTTGGGTCATAAATCTGTTATTGAGTTGTATCCGCAATACAAAGATTTATCCGAATTGGTGAATATGTTGGCGAATGCGCCATTCGTTTTTTTACCAGTTTTGCTTGGTTTTTCGGCAACCCGAAAATTTGGCGGTAACCCGTTTTTGGGCGCAACTTTGGGCATGATTTTAGTCCATCCAGCGCTCACCGCAGATGGTTGGAATTACGCGAAAATTCTAGCCGAAGGGCATATGACCTATTGGAATGTTTTCGGCTTAAGTATCGAACGTGCCGGTTACCAAGGGACGCTCATTCCTGTGATCATCGCCGCGTGGGTATTGGCAACGTTGGAAAAAGCGTTCCGTAAAGTGGTGCCTTCTGCCTTGGATAATCTGCTTACCCCATTATTATCAATTTTTATTACAGGCTTCTTAGCCTTAACTGTTATTGGTCCGTTTGGGCGTGAGGCGGGGGCATTGCTAAGTACAGGATTAACCTGGTTATATGATTCCTTCGGCTTTATTGGCGGCGCGATTTTCGGGACCTTTTATGCGCCTATTGTGATTACTGGTATGCACCAAACTTTCTTAGCGGTAGAAACACAATTATTGGCAAGTGTCGGCTTAACCTTTATTTTCCCGATTGCAGCGATGTCAAATGTAGCACAAGGGGCGGCTTGCTTGGCGGTTGCATTGGTTAATAAAGATCCGAAAGTACGCGGATTGGCGATTCCTTCTGGCATTAGTGCAATTTTAGGTATTTCCGAACCGGCAATGTTTGGGGTAAATTTACGTTATCGTTACCCATTTATTGCCGCTATGGTAGGCTCAGGTCTTGCGAGTGCGTTTATTGCGTATAATGGCGTGAAATCCGTTGGTTTAGGCGCCGCCGGATTACCAGCAATCCCGTCTATCCAAGCACAAAGTATGTTGACTTTTTCTATCGGTTTATTAATTTCTTTCATCACCGCCTTTGTTCTCACCATGATATTGGCAACGAGATCTACATCGAAATAATCTTCTTTTTATGATGACCGCAAATTAAAGTGCGGTCATTTTTTTGGATGTTTTGAAATTAATATTTCAAACTAGAACAACTTTTCAAATTTCATCATCTCTCTGTTACAAATTGTCTTTTTAAAGAATAATTCTTCTTAACTAGCCTTTTTTATCAAAGAATTTTTGCAAAAATTTGATCACTGCCACAAAAATGAAATTTATTTTTCATTTATATTTCATTTGGAATAAAAATGTGATTATATACTGCAAAACCAAGTGAGTTACTTTGTTAGGAGATGAATATGAAAACCGTCAGACTTACTGTAGCACAAGCATTAGTAAAATTTCTTGATAATCAATATATTGAATTTGATGGTAAGGTCACTAAATTTGTAGAAGGTATTTTTAGTATTTTTGGACATGGAAATGTACTGGGAATGGGACAAGCTCTGGAACAAGATCGTGGCGGTCTTATTGTTCGACAAGGACGTAATGAGCAAGGAATGGCGCATGTGGCGATGGGATTTGCCAAACAAAAATTGCGTAAGCAAATTTATGCTTGTACCTCGTCTGTAGGTCCAGGGGCAGCAAATATGATTACTGCTGCGGCGACTGCCACTGCTAACCGTATTCCACTTCTATTATTGCCGGGTGATGTGTTTGCAACTCGCCAACCTGATCCGGTTTTACAACAAATTGAGCAAACCCATGATTTAAGTATTAGTACGAATGATGCTTTTCGAGCGGTCAGTAAATACTGGGATCGCATAAGTCGTCCGGAACAATTGATGAGTGCTTGTATTAATGCCATGCGTGTATTGACAGATCCGGCAGAAACTGGTGCGGTAACCATTGCTTTACCGCAAGATGTACAAGCAGAAGCTTATGATTTCCCTGAATCCTTTTTACAAAAACGTATTCATCGGATTGAACGTACATTACCGACAGAACCGATGTTACAAGATGCATTAGCGTTAATCCAAAGCAAGAAAAAACCGTTGATTATTTGTGGTGGTGGCGTGCGTTATTCTGAAGCGGCGGAGCAATTAAAAGCTTTCGCTGAAACTTATCGTATTCCATTTGCTGAAACTCAGGCGGGAAAAAGTGCGGTGATTTCTGAGCATGAATTAAATGTTGGTGGTGTGGGAGAAACGGGTTGCTTATCTGCAAATTTACTTGCTAAAGAGGCGGATTTAGTGATTGGTATCGGTACTCGATATACCGACTTTACGACTTCTTCCAAATGGATTTTCCAAAATCCAGATGTTGCCTATTTGAACATTAATGTGGCACGTTTTGATGCGTATAAGTTGGATGGTGTACAAGTGACGGCGGATGCGAAAGAAACTTTACAAAAATTAACCGCACTTTTAGCTACAACCGGTTATCAAGCACAATGGGGTAATCAAATTGCAGAGGCGAAAAAACAATTTGCACAAGAGTTGGATCGCGTTTATCACGCAACTTATACCGGCAAAGATTTTGTGCCGGAAGTAGATGACCGTTTAAACCGTGATGCGGTATTTGCCGAATTTATTGAAATGACAAAATCCTGTTTAACGCAAAGTCGGGTGTTAGGTATTTTAAATGAAACCTTAGGTGAAAATGATGTGATTGTTGGGGCAGCGGGTAGTCTTCCTGGCGATTTACAACGTACATGGCAATCAAAAGGTGTTAATACCTATCATCTTGAATATGGTTATTCTTGTATGGGATATGAGATTGCGGCATCGTTAGGTGCGAAATTAGCAGAGCCGCAACGTGATGTTTATACTTTGTTGGGTGATGGTTCTTACATGATGTTACATTCTGAATTGGTGACATCTATTCAAGAGAAGAAAAAAATTAATGTGGTGTTATTTGACAATATGACCAACGGTTGTATTAATAATTTACAAATCGGTAATGGCATGGACAGTTTTGGTACGGAATTCCGTTTTAGAAACGAGCAAACCAACCAACTGGACGGGGCTTTTGTGCCGGTAGATTTTGCTATGAATGCCGCTTCTTACGGTTGTAAAACCTATAAAGTCACTAATGAAGAAGAGTTGCGCTTTGCGTTGGAAGATGCGAAAAAACAAACAGTTTCCACGTTAATTGATGTGAAAGTCTTGCCAAAAACGATGGTACATGGTTATGGCAGTTGGTGGCACGTGGGGGTGGCGGCGGTTTCTGAAAAAGAAACGATTCGTGAAGCCTATGAAAATTCGGTGAAACGAATTGATGAAGCAAGACGTTATTAATTTTATGCGGTAGGTTTGCCTGCCAAACACAATTCAATCATTCTTTAATAGAAGGACCATAATATGAAAGCTGAAAACGTGAAATTGGGCATTGCGCCAATTGGTTGGACCAATGATGATTTGCCTGAGTTAGGTTCGGAGAATACCTTTGAACAATGTGTAAGTGAGATGGCTTTAGCCGGTTATGTCGGGTGTGAAGTGGGTAATAAATATCCGCGCGATGTAGCTGTGTTGAAACATAAACTTGATGTTCGTGGTATTCAAATTTGTAATGCTTGGTTTAGTACGTTCTTTGTTGATGGTAAAAAAGAAGAAACAATCGCTGAATTTATTAAGCATCGCGATTTTTTACATGCGATGGGAGCGAAAGTGATCGGTTGTTCCGAACAAAGTCGAAGTATTCAAGGTCAGAAAAAAGCGATCTTCAAAGAAAAAACCGTTTTCACTGAAGCCGAATGGCAATTATTGGCTGAAGGTTATAATGAATTGGCTAAATTAGCTGCTGAAAAAGGCATGAAAGTCTCTTTACATCACCATATGGGAACAGGTATCCAAACACCGGAAGAAATTGATAAATATATGGAAATGACAAATGATGATGTGTATTTGTTATTCGATTCCGGTCATATTTACTACTCTGAAGGCAGCCAAGAAGTGATGTTGCAAGTATTGGAGAAATATGTGGATCGTATCGTACACGTACACTTAAAAGATGTGCGTGATGAAGTCGTGGCAGAAGTGAAAGCCAACGATTTGAGTTTCTTGGAAGGGGTGAAAAAAGGAACCTTTACTGTTCCGGGAGACGGTGTAATTGATTTTAAACCGATTTTCGATATTTTAGAAAAACACAATTACAAAGGCTGGATGGTCGTTGAAGCTGAACAGGATCCGGCACTTGCCAATCCGTTCGAATATGCGGTGAAAGGTCGTAAATACATTCGTGAAGTTGCAGGAGTTTAAAATGATTAAAGTAGGTATTATTGGTGCTGGTCGTATTGGTCGTGTTCATTCAGAAAGTATTACTAAATATGTGAAAGGGGCAGAAATTAAAGCGATTTCTGATGTCCGTGTGACTGATGAACTAAAAACATGGGCGCAAGGAATGGGAATTCCTCATGTTTATGAAGATTACAATCAAATTTTACAAGATCCTGAAATTGATGCGGTATTAGTATGTTCATCAACCAATACTCATGCGCCGATTTCTATTGCGGCAGCGAAAGCGGGTAAACATATTTTCTGTGAAAAACCGATTGATGCAGATGTCGGTCGTATCAAAGAAGTATTAGAGGAAGTGAAAAAAGCAGGCGTAAAATTCCAAGTGGGCTTTAATCGTCGTTTTGATCATAACTTTAAAGCAATTAAAACTCGTGTTGCTAATGGAGATATTGGTGAACCACATTTAATTCGTGTTACCTCTCGCGATCCAGATGCTCCGCCAATTGAATATGTAAAAGTTTCCGGCGGTATGTTCTTTGATATGACCATTCATGATTTTGATATGGTTCGTTATCTTTCCGGTAGCGAAGTCACTGAAGTTTATGCGGCAGGGGGCGTATTAGTTAACCCTGAGATTGGAAAAGCTGGTGATATTGATACTGCAGTGATTACATTAAAACTTGCCAATGGGGCGATTGCGGTAATTGATAATAGTCGTAAAGCCGTTTATGGTTATGATCAACGTGCTGAGGTTTTCGGTTCAAAAGGTGCTGTACAAACGCGTAACGACACGGATTCTACCGCGGTTTATTCTTGTGAAGCCGGTGTGATCGCAGAGAAACCGAAATATTTCTTCTTGGAACGTTATATGCAATCTTTTGCAGACGAAATGGCGTGTTTTGTTGACTCTGTAGTCAATGATAAGCCGACTTTAGTCAATGGTAACGATGGATTACAACCGGTATTAATTGCCATTGCCGCGAAAAAATCACTGGATGAAGGACGTCCAGTAAAATTGAGCGAAATTGCTTAATTTATCCATTATCAATGAGGCACGTTGACAAACGTGCCTTTTTTATCTGAGAAAGTGGAATTTTAAAAGGTGATTTTATGTTGCAATATTTTTTAGAAGAAAACAAATTCTCGATTTTTGAAAACAATCGCCTACCGCAACTGCTTTATTTATGCAATACCGAAACGATGCAACAAAATTTTCCACGCGCGTTGCATAAACATGATGATCGTCTTGAAATCGTTTTTATTGTCAAAGGTTGAGGTATCCATTTAATAGGCGATGTTAAATATCATACTAAAGCAGGTGATATTTTAATTTTTAACCGAGATGTCATTCATGATGAAATGGCGGAAGTAAATTCCGATATGGTAGTTTATTGCTGTGGTATCAAAGAGTTGCATATTAAAGGAATGGAAAAAAACCGACTTTTTGATATTGATTCGCCAGCAGTTATCTCTAGTGGCGATAAGCACGACATGATTGAACAACTTTTAGCGATCATGTTTTTACAAATTAAAGAAAATGGAAATAAAGCCAGTGAAACCTGTCGTTATCTCCTGTCAACTTTATTAACGCTTATTGTAAAATTACCTCGCGAAACAATCAAAACGATCCCTTATAAAAAACTGACGTTAGTTGAACAGGTCAAACAATATTTAGATGCACATTATGCAGAAAATATCACGTTGGATAATTTGGCTTTTCGTTTTAATTTAAGTCCTTATTACCTTTCTCATCTTTTTAAGCAAGAAACTCACTTTTCGCCTATTCACTATTTAATTCGGCGGCGTATTGGCGAAGCGCAATCACTATTGACTTACACCAATTACAGCATCAGCAAAATCGCAGGTTTAGTCGGCTATGACAATGCCAACTATTTTAGTACGTTATTTACGAAAATGATTGGAATTTCGCCAAGTTTATATCGCACGTCTTGGGTGGGAGAGAAACTTAGTTAAGTTGTTTTGCTAAAAAGAGCGGTCATTTTTTTCATGATTTTTACAGAACGCAAGAAAATAATGATTATTACGCAAATTTGTGACAAATTTAGCAAAAAAATGTGTTTTTCCCCTGAATAAAAAGCAAGAATGTGAAGATCTTGTTTTTCCGTTCTTTATATACTTTGCACATCAGATGAGAAATCGGAGGTTGTGCATGAGTATCAAAATTTCTACTGCGCCTTGTTGTTGGGGCGTTGATGATCCGAAAAATCCTTATTTGCCTCAATGGACGTTGGTGTTAAATGAAGCGCATCAAGCGGGCTATAAAGGCATTGAATTAGGACCTTATGGTTATTTGCCAATTGATATTGAATTGGTTTCGCAAGAATTGCAGAAAAATGATTTGTTTATTGTTGCAGGAACGATTTTTGATGATTTGGTTGCTGAAGAAAATCAGGAAAAATTGCAGCAGCAAGCGCATGATATTTGTCGCTTGATAACTCAATTACCACAAGCACCGCAAGAAGATGGACAAAAATTTCCAACGCCTTATTTGGTACTGATTGATTGGGGCCATGATGAACGGGATTATGCGGCTGGACATCCGGATAAAGCACCAAGATTATCCGATATTCAATGGGAAAATATGATGGTGCATACCAAAAAATTAGCGGAAATTGCCAAAAGTTATGGGGTACGCGCGGTTATTCATCCTCATGCGGGGGGCTATATTGAATTTGCAGATGAAATTGCACAAGTTGTTCGCGATATTCCATATGATCTGGCGGGACTTTGTTTAGATACAGGACATCTGTTCTATTCCAAAATGGATCCGGTGGAATACTTACGCCAATATGCTGATGTGATTGATTATGTGCATTTTAAAGACATTAATTTAGCAAAATATCATGAAGTGATGCAGCAAAAAATCCGTTTTTTTGAAGCCTGCGCTGAGGGGGTTATGTGTCGTATCGGAGAAGGCTGCATTGATTATGCCGCAGTGCGTGATGTATTAATGCATGAATTAAAATATCAAGGTTATATTACGGTTGAACAAGAGCGAGATCCACGTAATTCGGGGTCAAGTTTGCGCGATGTAAAAATCAGTCGTGATAATTTGCAGCAGATTGGTTTTGAGTAAAAGTGCGGTCAATTTTAGGAGAGAAATATGATTTATGGTGAAAAACGGGTAGAACGTCCCATTCGTTGGGCGATGGTCGGTGGTGGGCGTGGCAGCCAAATTGGATATATTCATCGTTCCGCCGCATTACGGGATTTTTGTTTTGAATTAGTGGCGGGGGCATTTGATCTTGATCCTACTCGCGGTCGGGATTTTGGTAAAAATTTGCACGTGGCAGAAGATCGTTGCTATGCGGATTATAAAACCATGTTTGCAGAGGAGGCAAAACGCGCTGACGGAATTGAAGCTGTATCTATCGCCACACCTAATGGAACGCATTTTGAAATTTGTAAAGCTGCATTGGAAGCGGGGCTACACGTAATTTGTGAAAAACCGCTATGTTTTACTTATGCGGAGGCGAAGGTGTTGGAAGCCTTGGCAGAGAAACAACAACGTATTGTTGGGATTACTTATGGTTATTCCGGGCATCAAGTCATCGAAGAAGCGCGACGTCTGATTGCCGATGGAACCCTCGGGGAAATTCGTATTGTAAATATGCAGTTTGCACATGGGTTTCACAACGTTGCGGTAGAACAAAACGCTGCGAGTACCAAGTGGCGGGTAGATCCGAAAATGGCTGGACCAAGTTATGTTCTAGGCGATCTTGGTACACATCCGCTGTTTCTTTCAGAAGTAATGTTGCCGCAGTTGAAAATTAAACGTCTGCTTTGCTCTAGACAAAGTTTTGTTAAAAGCCGCGCGCCATTGGAAGATAATGCCATGACTTTAATGGAATATGATAATGGTGCGGTGGGGACATTATGGTCTTGTTGTGTCAATGCGGGATCCATGCATGGGCAAAAAATTCGAGTGATCGGCGAAAAAGCCAGTATTGAGTGGTGGGATGAACAACCTAATCAGTTACGTCTTGAAATACAAGGAGAACCGGTACGAATTTTGGAGCGCGGTATGGGGTATTTGCATGACAGTGCCTTACAAGAAGATCGTATCGGTGGCGGACATCCGGAAGGTTTGTTTGAAGCATGGTCAAACCTTTACGCTCGTTTTGCCGAGGCAATCGTAGCTAAAGAACAGGGTAAAACTTACGACTTTTGGTACCCGGATATTCATGCGGGTGTTGAGGGGGTTCGTTGGGTGGAAAAATGTGTTCAATCGGCGGATTTAGGTGGCGTTTGGGTCGATTACAACGAGTAAAACGGAGGAACTTATATGAAAATTGCATTTGATGTAGATGTGTTGGCAAAACAAATGAGCATTAGTGATATGGTGCATAAAGTCGCGGATTGGGGTTACAAATATATTGAACAATCACCGCATCCGCGGATAAACCCTTTTTACAAACATCCGCTGTTTTCACGCGAATGTGAAAAAGAATATCGCACTGCGCTGCAACGTACCGGCGTGGAGATCTCGTCTTTTATTGTGGTGTATCGTTGGTCTGGTCCAACAGAGGAACAACGTCAACACGCGGTTGCTAACTGGAAACGTATGATTGAAATCGCCGATGCTATGGATGTACGTGTGATCAATACGGAATTATCTGGCGATCCGCAACAACCAGAAATTTGCAACGGAATGCTATTTCGTTCCTTAGATGAATTAATGCCATATTTTGAAAAATATGGTATTCGTTGTGAAATTCAGTCGCACCCGTATGATTTTTGTGAACTTAATAATGAAACCTGCGATATTGTAAAATCTTATCGTTCGGATCACCTGAAATATGTGTATTCTTCACCACATGGCTTCTTCTATGACAAAGGCAAGGGCGATGTGCGAGCGATGCTGGAATATGCCGGTGAGGATTTGTCGCATATTTTATTTGCCGATACATTCAATCAAACCCTAGATTGTCGTTATATTGTTAACCCACCGGGTTGCTGTGCCACTATTCATCAACATTTACCACTAGGTGAGGGTGATGTGGATTTCGCGGGTATTTTTGAAAGTTTAAGAAAAATGGATTTTGCTAACCGCACTTATTCGGTTGGTGGCGAGAGTATTGCTTGTGTGTCAATGTTCGGTTTTCCTGAAAAAATGGAAGTGGAAGCGCCAAGAGCGAGAGAGATTATCGAAAAAGAGTTATTGGGCAAATAAAATACATGAGCTAGACAATTTAAGCAAAAGTAATCTGACTAAGAACTAGACAACTATTCAACGGACTGAGCTTGATATTATATTGGGCTCAGTCTTTTTAGTGCTAATTGAATTCGTTCTTTATTGCAGTAACGCACATCTTCGTTGATTACCTGTTTGAGGGGATCAATGTGGTTAAAGATGTTTCTGTAGAAATCTGCACCTTCATCAGTTGGAAAGTCAGCTCAACTTTTTGGGGGCAGATAAATGAATGATCGCACTTTTCTACAAGCTTATTGCGCAAACTCCAATATGAGGGGGTCGTTTTTCGTTACGCTGGACTCGGTGACCACTACTTTCTGTAATTTCTCCAAGGATGGAAGATCATACATGGTATCCAATAGCAAACTTTCTACAATGGAACGTAATCCGCGTGCACCGGTTTTACGTTCTAAGGCTTTCTTCGCCATTGCTACCAGCGCCTCTGGAGTAAATTCCAAACTCACATCCTCTAAATTAAACAACGCTTGATATTGTTTAGTTAGCGCATTTTTCGGTTCGGTTAAAATTTTGATCAGCGCTTCTTCATCCAATTCGCTTAACGGCGCGATCACTGGCAAACGCCCGATAAATTCAGGAATTAAACCAAATTTCATCAAATCGTCCGGTTCCACTTGGTTAAATAATTCCGTCAATGTTGCCTTATCGGTCTCGCCTTTGACTTCTGCGCCAAAACCGATTCCGCTGCCTACGTGTACGCGTTTTTCGATAATTTTATCCAATCCGGCAAATGCCCCGCCACAAATAAATAAAATCTTAGACGTATCAATTTTTAACATTTCTTGCTGCGGATGTTTGCGTCCACCTTGTGGCGGAATGGAGGCAATGGTTCCCTCTACCAATTTTAACAAGGCTTGTTGCACACCTTCGCCAGACACATCACGGGTGATTGACGGATTTTCCGATTTACGCGTAATTTTATCGATTTCGTCAATATAAATAATCCCTTGCTCCGCGCGTTCAATATCATAATCGCAACTTTGCAATAATTTTTGCAGTACGTTTTCCACATCTTCGCCCACGTAACCCGCTTCAGTTAAAGTGGTCGCATCTGCCATAGCAAAAGGCACATTCAACATCCGCGCCATGGTTTCCGCCAACAAGGTTTTCCCGCTGCCCGTTGGACCGATCAGCAAAATATTACTTTTGCCCAATTCTACGTTATCAATTTTATGCGCCGCGCGCTGACGTTTGTAATGGTTATACACCGCCACCGCCAACACTTTTTTCGCATAATCTTGACCAATGACATAATCATCTAAATGGGCGCGAATTTCGTGTGGCGTTGGTAATTTTGCCAACATGCCGCTTTCTTCTTCCGCCGGTGTTTCTGTTTCATTGGTCAACATATCGTGACATAATTCGATACATTCGTTGCAAATATAGCCCGACGTACCGGCAATTAATTTCTCAACTTCTTTTTGTTCTTTACCGCAAAAAGAACAATGCAGCTCTTTATCCATAGTCATGTTTATCTCACCCTATCGTTGCACCAACACATCATCCACCAAACCGTATAGTTTGGCTTCTTGTGCCGACATAAAATTATCCCGATCCGTGTCGCGTTCAATTTTTTCAATGGGTTGACCGGTATGGAACGCCAAACGCTCATTTAAGGTATGCTTAATTTTTAGGATTTCTTGTGCATGAATTTGAATATCCGAGGCTTGACCACGGAAACCGCCCAACGGTTGATGGATCATCACACGTGCATTCGGCAATGCTGCCCGTTTACCGGCGGCACCTGCGGCTAACAAAAAAGCCCCCATGGAACAAGCTTGACCGATACATAAGGTGCGCACGTCCGGCTTAATAAATTGTATCGTATCATAAATCGCCATACCTGCAGTCACCGAACCACCAGGAGAGTTAATATAAATATTGATGTCTTTTTCCGGATTTTCCGATTCTAAAAACAGCAACTGCGCCACGATTAAATTCGCCATATGATCTTCAACCTCGCCGCTTAAAAAAATCACACGTTCTTTCAATAAACGGGAATAAATATCATAAGAACGCTCGCCACGTGAGGTTTGCTCAACAACCATAGGGATTAAACTCATTTTTATCTCCACTTCTTATTCAAAATTTTCACATCCCGCTATTCTACCTGAAAAATCCGTTTTTGCCTAAATGAAATCTATGTGCTTGATGAGGCTAAAAATAAAAAGTGCGGTCGTTTTGATCGCACTTTTATGTTTTTTTAAGATCTAAGTTGACGCTTGATTATTTTAACGCCACGCGTGCGTTGCGGAATAAACGCATCCAAGCGCCGTCTTCGCTCCAATCTTCTGGATACCAAGAATTGCTCACCGCGCGGAAAACCCGTTCCGGATGTGGCATCATAATTGTAACACGTCCGTTTTGGTTGGTTAACGCGGTAATTCCGTCGATCGAACCGTTCGGGTTCGCCGGATAACATTCTGTTGGTTGCAATTGGTTATCAATATATTGTGCAGCAATTAGATTTTGCGCACGTAATAAATCCAATTGTTGTGCATCTTTAAACTCTACGCGACCTTCACCATGCGACACCGCAATCGGCATATGCGAACCTGCCATTCCGTCAAACCATAAAGAATCGGTTTGGTTGATTTTCACCATTGCTACTCGTGCCTCAAAGCGTTCGGATTTATTGCGCACAAAACGTGGCCAGGCGTCTGCCCCTGGAATGATCGGCGCGAGATGCGACAACATTTGACAACCGTTACATACCCCTAACGTTAGCGTATCTTCTCGTTGAAAGAATTGCTCAAACTGCTCGCGAAGTGCGGTGTTAAATAGGATAGATTTTGCCCAACCACCGCCCGCACCCAGTACGTCACCATAAGAGAAACCGCCACAAGCAACCAAGGCGTTAAACTCTTGCAAATGGTGACGACAATGATATAAATCGCTCATATGGACATCAATAGCCTCAAAGCCGGCGCGATCAAATGCCGCTGCCATTTCATAATGGCTGTTCACCCCTTGCTCACGCAAAATGGCAATGCGCGGTTTAGCGCCTTTGGCGATATAAGGCGCGGCGATATCTTGATTTATATCGTAAGTTAAATGTACAGAAAGTCCTTTGTCTTCCGGTGCTTTTTTGCTGGCAAATTCTTGATCCGCACATTCAGGATTATCGCGTAAACGTTGCATTTTGTGGGTTAATTCTGCCCAAATGCCGCGTAACTCGGAACGTTTTTCTTGCAATAACACTTTGGTGCTGCGGGTAATTTCAAATAAATCCTCCTTCACAATTTCTCCCAACTCTTTGGTTAAATGAATGAGATTGTGTTGAGTTAAAATATTGCGCACCTCATTTAATACACTGTCATTGACCTGGATAACTGCGCCTAATTCCTCGTTGAACAAGACGCTTAAATCCTCATCACCTAACGCGCTAATATCCACGGAAACACCACAATGACCGGCAAATGCCATTTCTGCTAATGTCACGATTAAACCACCGTCGGAACGATCGTGGTATGCTAACAATTTTTGTTGTTGTACAAGGACTTGCATTGCATTGAAGAAGTTTTTCAAGGTCTCTGCATTGACTACATCCGCCGGTTTATCACCCAATTGTTTATACACTTGTGCCAGCGCGGTTGCGCCCAAACGGTTTTGTCCTTCACCTAAATCAATTAACAACAAACGGGAACGTCCTTTATCGGATCTTAATTGTGGCGTAACGGTTTTACGCACATCTTCCACGCGCGCAAAGGCACTGATCACCAAAGATAACGGTGCGGTGACACTTTCTCTTTCGCCAAATTCATTTAACCAAGCGGTTTTCATCGACATAGAATCTTTGCCCACCGGAATAGTCAAACCTAACGCCGGACAAAGTTCTTCGCCCACCGCTTTCACCGCAGCATATAATCCGGCATCTTCGCCCTCATGCCCTGCCGCGGACATCCAGTTTGCCGATAACTTGATGCGTTTAATATCGCCAATATCTGTTGCGGCAATATTGGTAATACTTTCGGCGACTGCCAAACGCGCTGATGCGGCAAAATCCAATAATGCCACCGGCGCACGTTCACCCATGGACATAGCTTCGCCATAATAGCTATCGAGGCTAGCTGTAGTAACAGCACAATCGGAGACGGGAATTTGCCAAGGTCCGACCATTTGATCGCGTGCGACCATACCGGTTACTGAACGATCCCCAATGGTAATCAAGAAGGTTTTTTCCGCCACTACCGGCAAACGCAAGACGCGCTGCAAGGCTTCTTTTAAATTAATCTCATCTTGTTTTAACGGTGGATTATTTACACTTTTCGATTGTACATCCCGTAGCATTTTCGGCGTTTTGCCTAATAACACATTCATCGGCACGTCAATCGGTTTATTATCATAATAAATATCGTATAGACTTAAATGTTCTTCTTCTGTTGCCACGCCGATAACCGCAAATGGTGCGCGCTCACGACGACAAATTCGTTTAAACGTTGCCAATCCTTCTTGTGATACCGCTAACACATAGCGTTCTTGCGATTCGTTACACCAAATTTCCAACGGCGACATACTGCGTTCATCACTTGGAATTTCACGCAATTTAAAACGACCACCACGACCGCCATCATGCACTAATTCCGGCATCGCATTAGATAAACCGCCAGCACCCACATCATGGATAAATAAAATCGGGTTATCATTTCCTAACTGCCAACAGCGGTCGATAACCTCTTGGCAACGACGTTCCATTTCCGGATTGTCACGTTGAACAGAAGCAAAATCCAAATTTTCTTTTGATTTACCGGAAGTCATGGAAGATGCCGCACCGCCACCCAAACCGATATTCATTGCCGGTCCGCCCAATACAATCAAATGTGCTCCAACCGGAATTTCGCCTTTTTGCACGTGTTCAGCGCGAATATTACCAAGACCGCCCGCCAACATGATCGGTTTATGATAACCGCGCATTTCCTCGCCAGCAAAGCTGTTGACTTTTTCCTCATAAGTACGGAAATACCCCAGCAATGCCGGACGTCCAAATTCGTTATTAAATGCCGCACTTCCCAATGGGCCCTCGGTCATGATCTCTAAAGCGGAAGCAATACGACGCGGTTTGGATAATGGATTTTCCCAAGGTTGTTGAAAATCTGGAATACAAAGATTTGAAACCGAAAAACCGACTAACGCGGCTTTTGGTTTAGCCCCGCGTCCCGTCGCGCCCTCATCACGAATTTCACCACCAGAACCGGTCGCTGCTCCTGGGAACGGAGAAATTGCTGTTGGGTGATTATGGGTTTCCACTTTCATCAAAATATGTGTATCTTCATTGTGATAACGATATTGTCCGTCGCTATCTGGGAAAAAACGCCCGACTTTAGAGCCTTCCATCACCGCCGCATTATCTTTATAAGCAGAAAGCACATATTCTGGTGTTTTTTCAAAAGTATTTTTGATCATTTTAAACAAGGATTTATCTTGTTTTTGTCCATCAATAATCCAATCGGCATTAAAAATTTTATGGCGACAATGTTCTGAATTTGCCTGTGCAAACATATACAGTTCCACATCCGTCGGATTGCGCCCAAGTGCGGTGAAATTTTCCATTAAATAATCAATTTCATCATCAGCTAACGCCAAGCCCAAATTCACATTGGCTAATTCAAGCTCGATTTTTCCGCCTTGTAAAATATCCACGGTGTTAAACTGCTTCGGCGCTGGTTGTTCAAACAATTGATAGGCATCTGCCGGCTCGGTAATGACAGTTTCCATCATTTTGTCATAAAGCGCCGCTTTAACTATATCTTCTTCACCATCAAACATGGGTTGTTCATATTCAACATAATAAGCAATACCACGTTCAATGCGATCCACTTTATCCAGCCCGCAATTATGAATAATATCTGTGGCTTTTGACGACCAAGAAGAAATCGTCCCGATACGCGGAATGACAATATACCGCTCCCCATCAATACTGTGCCCGTCAAAATTTGGACCATAATACAATAAATCAATTAACTGATCGGACTCCACCTCGAACAATGGAGCGGAAAGAAATGCAAAATGCAAATACTCGGCATGAATAGCTTTAATTGAACAACCTTGATTATTTAGGCGGTTCATTAATTGATTTAAACGAAATTTAGAAAAAGCGGGAGCTCCGCGTACAACCTGCAACATACATTTCACCTGAGCTAGATTAAAAAATGAGATTTATTATAAAGGAAATTAACAAAAAACGAAAACGTTTGCGCCAGATTATTTGTGGATACGAATACATCCTGTCGTATCCAGATAACTCCTGGTGTTTCAAGCGTCGCGCGCTGTAAGTTTCTAAAAACTGGATAAAAAGCACCGCCCTTTTCATTTTACTGTTTGTAGCTTGCCTGCTTAATACCATTTCGAGGAAAATTTTAGCCATACTCAAGAAAAATGACGTCTTTTATTTACTTTCCCGCAATTTTTTCAATATGCCTTTCATTTGATTATCCAGCGGGGCGTTTAGGCGTAGGGTTTCTTTGCTTTTTGGATGCTCAAAGCGGATAGAGAAAGCGTGTAAAAACAGACGATTTAAGCCAAGAGCCGACATCTGTTGATCGAAATCTTGATCGCCATATTTGTCATCTAAAGCAATCGGGTGACCAGCGTATTGCGTATGAACGCGAATTTGGTGAGTTCTGCCGGTGACTGGGCTTGCTTTAATTAATGTCGCATTGACATAGCGTTCCTCTACAGAAAAATGCGTTTCCGATGGTTTTCCTTGCTCATTGACGCGAACAATCCGTTCGCCTCCTGCCAATTCATTTTTCAAAAGTGGCGCTTTAACCACTTTACAATGAGACTGCCACTGCCCTCTAACCAAAGCAAGATAATCTTTTTGTACGGTTTTTTCGCGCAACTGTTCATGTAAATTGCGCAAGGCGGAACGTTTTTTTGCCACTAACAAAATACCGGAGGTATCGCGGTCAAGACGATGCACCAATTCTAAGAAACGAGCCTCCGGACGTAAGGCGCGCAAGGCTTCGATCACGCCAAAATCCAAGCCGCTACCACCATGCACCGCAATGCCAGAGGGTTTATTTAATACTAACAAACAATCGTCTTCAAAAATGATCTGTTGTTCCAGTTGCGCGACTTTATTTAATTTTTTCGAAATGACTGGTTGCACTTTATCCGATACGCGCACCGGCGGAATACGCACAATATCGCCTTGTTGCAATTTGTATTCCGGCTTGATGCGACCTTTATTTACCCGCACTTCGCCTTTACGCACAATGCGATAAATTAAACTTTTCGGCACACCTTTTAGTTTACTTAACAAATAGTTATCAATGCGCTGACCGCTTTCATCTTCACTGATCGTAAGCATTTTGACCGAGGGATTAATAATTTTTTCTGAATTGTCGGTTGTCATAAATTGTTTTTCCGCCTAAAAATGAGAGGCGATCATATCATATTCCTGATTTAGTTTGAACGAATGATTAAGTAATGCAAACGATTAATTAGCGAATTGCCTTGCTAAATAAATCAGTTCAGTGGATAATAGACTGCATTTTTAAGTTTGAATTTCAACTTAAAAATCAACAAGATTTTCGTTGAACATAAGATAATGCAGCGAATGGCATAAGACATTGATACTCAACGATTTCCATTGACAAACCGGAGATGTTCGCTTGCAAAATGAGGTTGCAAAAGTACATTTTGTTTTTATTAAGATCGGCGTTGGCAGATGTTAATAACGTAATCAATGCACCCAGCAGTTGACAGTCGAGAGATTGACATTCTGCGACAGACACGAGGTCGATTGTGAAGCCAAAGAGCGGTCGGTTTTGTCATTATTTTATAAAAACGATAAGTAAGAGAAAAATTAATGAAAAGAATGTTAATTAATGCGACGCAAAAAGAAGAGTTGCGTGTTGCGTTGGTCGACGGCCAGCGTTTGTTTGACTTAGATATTGAATCTCCAGGACATGAGCAGAAAAAAGCCAACATTTATAAAGGTCGTATTACTCGCGTTGAACCGAGTTTGGAAGCGGCATTTGTGGATTATGGGGCGGAAAGACATGGTTTTTTACCGTTAAAAGAAATTGCTCGTGAATATTTTCCGGCAGATTATGTGTATCAAGGTCGTCCAAATATTCGTGATATTTTAACCGAAGGTCAAGAAGTCATTGTACAAGTCAATAAAGAAGAACGCGGTAATAAAGGCGCGGCGTTAACCACCTTTGTCTCCTTGGCAGGAAGCTATTTGGTGATTATGCCGAATAATCCACGCGCCGGCGGGATTTCCCGTCGTATTGAAGGTGATGAACGTTTAGAGTTAAAAGAGGCATTAAGTTCTTTAGAGGTTCCCGATGGCGTCGGTTTAATCGTGCGTACTGCCGGAGTCGGCAAATCGCCTGAAGAGTTGCAATGGGACTTAAAAGTATTATTGCATCATTGGGAAGCAATTAAGCAAGCCTCCGAAAGTCGTTCTGCGCCATTTTTGATTCACCAAGAAAGTGATGTGATCGTGCGCGCTATTCGCGACTATTTGCGGCGTGATATCGGTGAAATTCTGATTGATAGCCCGAAAGTGTATGAAAAAGCCAAAGCGCATATTAAATTAGTGCGTCCGGATTTTATTAATCGGGTGAAATTATATCAAGGCGAAGTACCACTGTTTAGCCATTATCAAATCGAATCGCAAATTGAATCGGCGTTCCAACGGGAAGTTCGTTTACCCTCTGGTGGCTCAATAGTGATTGATGTGACCGAGGCTTTAACTGCCATTGATATTAACTCTGCGCGTTCAACCCGCGGTGGTGATATTGAAGAAACTGCACTGAATACCAACCTTGAAGCGGCAGATGAAATTGCCCGTCAATTGCGTTTGCGCGACTTAGGTGGATTGATTGTCATTGACTTTATCGATATGACCCCAGTGCGCCATCAACGTGAAGTAGAAAACCGAATTCGTGAGGCGGTGCGTCAAGATCGCGCCCGTATTCAAATTAGTCGAATTTCCCGTTTCGGGTTGTTGGAAATGTCTCGCCAACGTTTAAGCCCGTCTTTGGGGGAATCCTCCCACCACGTTTGTCCGCGCTGTCAAGGAACGGGGAAAATTCGTGATAACGAGTCCTTGTCCTTATCTATTCTGCGTTTATTGGAAGAAGAAGCGATTAAAGAAAATACCAAACAAGTGCATACCATTGTGCCGGTGCAAATCGCCTCCTATTTGTTAAACGAAAAACGTCGCACAATTAGCGACATTGAAAAACGCCACAACGTCGATATTGTCGTCGCGCCAAATGAAGCGATGGAAACACCGCACTTTAGCGTATTCCGCGTGCGTGATGGCGAAGAAGTGAACGAGTTAAGTTACAATCTTGCTAAATTGCATGAAGCGGAAGATGAAGGGGCGCCAGAAGAAACCTTAGTTTTGCGCAATACCGAAGTTGCTGCGTTGAGTACGGAAAGTGTATTAGAAAATGCCGCGGTATCAATGGCAATTGAAACACCAGCGCCAATGCCAACAGAACGTAAAGTGCCGGAAAAACCGTCTTTATTCTCGCGTATTTTGGCGAAAATTAAATCATTCTTTGCTGAAGAAGAAAAAGCACAAGAAGAAAAAGCCAAATCTTCTCGTCCAAACCGCAATCAGCGTCAACGTCGCAATCAAGAACGCCGTCCGTCTCGCCGGTCGCGCAATGAAAATGTCGATAACGCCAAGGCAGATAGCAATGAGCGTAATTATGATCGTAATGAGCGTGCTGCGGTGAATACGGAAAAAGCAGAGCTTCGTACTGCTCGTCATGAGCGTAATAATAAACGCAATAAAAAAGCAAATATTGTCGAAGAGCAAATGATTGACGAAACCTCCGCGTCGAATGTGATTGGTGAAGTGGTGGACGCGCCAGCGACACAACGTCGTCAACGTCGCGATTTGCGTAAAAAAGTGCGTGTCGGGGATGAAAATCAAAGTAATGAAAATATGTCAACATCAGAAACTGCGACCTCAAAAGGCGCTGCTGAAGCAGTGGTTGCGCAAACCCTCGTTACAACGCAGAGTGTGGCGACAGAAAACATTGTGCCAGCAAATAATCTCAACCAATTTGCCATGGTAGAAAATCAATCCGACGAGGGCGAGGAAAAACGTCGTGATAATAATCGCCAACGCCGACTTCCGCGTCATTTACGCGTGAACAATCAACGTAATAAACGTCGCAATCAGGCAGAGATAAAATCGCCAATGCCATTATTTGCTGCGGTCGCTTCGCCAGAACTTGCTAGCGGTAAAGTATGGATTGACACTTCGGCGCTAGCAAATGAGACGAAAAATGCCAATTTCTTATCCGTGGATGAATTATTGGAGCAACAAGGTCAATTGACAAAATCGTCAGTGGTTTTGCCCGCAACCGATCTGATTGTGAAAGATGAGAAAAGTGAATCTAAACCTTTCTCCAACTTTATTACCCAACCGGCAAATGATTCGGTGGAGAAAAAAGTGCGTGAATCGTTGGAACGCTTAAATGCGGATGAAAATGTGGTCGCAGTGGCGAAAGAAATCCTGTCGGTACCGCTTGTTGAAAGCACAACAGCCATTACCATCGATACACCAGCGACCGAAGCACCGGCGGAAGCCCCTACGGTGAATATGGAAATGTCTGTGGAGAAACCGGTTGCTGAAACCGTTGTTATCACGACACAAAATATGCCAAAAATTGACCGCACTTATACGTTTAACGGGCGTTTAGGTACCATTTCGGCAGTCGAGCATATTAAAGCGGAAATGACGCAGGCGAAAGCCTCAGAGCAAATTAACCCGCCGTTTGCAATTGTAGAATGGACAGAGTCGCGTTATTACTTCCATGGTAAAGGCGCGGCAGGACATCACAGCGCGATTAGCCATGTGTATTCTGCGCCAACCAAAACTGAGTAGTAAATAAGCGAATTTTAATGTAACAAGGAGCCTTACGTTTAAGGTTCCTTTTTTATGTCGATTTGCCATAAAATTTTTTCAATTTGACGAACTTTATTTTTATTTGCTTTGTCTAATTGCCCGACGTTCCCTTTTTAGTATTAGGAATTTATGAAACTATTTAAATCGTTTTTCTCCATGCGCAGTTCAACGCTCATTGCGTTAGTAGCGCTTTATTTTACGGTAATTTTAAATTACCCGTTTTACAACAAAGTATTAAGTCTACATCCGTTCACCGGTGCGCCGGAGGATTATTTTTTATTGACTATGCCTCTTTTTGTTTTCTTTGTATTAAATGCGGCATTTCAATTATTAGCATTGCCAATTTTGCACAAAGTGATCATTCCGTTGTTAATCGTAATAAGTGCTGCCATTGGTTATAACGCCTTATTTTTTGACGTGTATTTTACTACCGATATGTTGGAAAATGTTTTACAAACTACGCCAGCAGAAAGTATGCGAATGATGACCTGGCAATTTATCACCTGGATTATTGTATTAGGCGTATTGCCGGCAATGTTATATTTATTTGTCAAAATCAATTACCGCGTTATCTGGAAAGAATTATTGACCCGTATTTCGTTGATTGTCCTATCCGGAGTAGTCGTATTTGGTATTTCCCAGTTTTATTATCAAGATTATGCCGCTTTTGTGCGTAACAATAAAAGCACGGTTGCGCTATTAGTGCCCTCGAATTTTATTGCTGCTGGTGTCAATAAAGTAAAACTCATTCGTAAAGCCAATATGCCTTATCAACAAATCGGTTTAGATGTGAAACAAGCTAAACAGGATAATTATCGTAATTTGATGATTATCGTAGTAGGTGAAACGACTCGAGCTCAAAATTGGGGGTTAAACGGATATTCTCGTCAGACAACGCCTAAATTGGCAGCGCGAGGAGATGAGGTAATCAATTTTAAACAGGTAGAAAGCTGTGGAACTTCTACCGCAGTTTCTGTACCTTGTATGTTTTCTGTTTTTACGCAAAAACAATACGATAGCGTGAAAGCAGAGAAAACGGATAATCTTTTGGATATATTGCAACGGGCAAATTCTGAAGTACTTTGGATAGACAATAATAGCGATTGCAAAGGCGTTTGTTTACGTGTACCAAATCGTACTATCAAGGTAGAAGATTTCCCTCAACTTTGTATTGATGGCGAATGTTTAGATGAAACCCTGCTCAAGGATTTTGAGAAAGAAATTGATAGTACAAATAAAGACATGGTACTCGTATTACATACTATCGGTAATCATGGTCCGACCTATTATGAACGATATTCACCAGCATTTAAGCAATTTATCCCGACTTGTGATACCAATGAAATTCAGAAATGCAGCAATGAGCAGCTTATCAATACTTATGATAACGGCGTGTTATATATTGACAATTTTCTTGATACGTTAATTGCTAAAGTAGAACATAGAAAGGATCTTAAAACAGCCATTTTTTATGTATCCGATCACGGAGAGTCTTTAGGCGAAAATGGGGTATATTTACATGGCACACCAAGGGCTATTGCACCAACACAACAAACTCATATACCAATGATCTTTTGGTTTTCAGATACATGGAAGAAAAATAAACCTTTTGATTTAGCTTGTGTAAAACAAAAAGCTGAAACTGGGCAATTTTCCCAAGATAATCTTTTCCATACGGTATTGAGTATGATGGATATTGATTTAACGTTATCGGTTTATGACAAAGATTTAGATATATTGTCAAGTTGTCGGACAAAGTAGTTATGTGCGAAGAAGTGCGGTGAATTTACCGCACTTTTGTTTAAAAGCGTTATTTATGATTTAAATAATCTAGTATTACTTGATGATGATCTGTAGTTTTAAATTTTGTAAAGACGTGCTCAATTTTGCCTTGTTCATCAATTAAAAAACTGATGCGATGAATACCATCAAATACTTTGCCCATAAATTTTTTCTCACCCCAAACGCCAAATTGTTCGGCAACTTGATGATCTTCATCAGATAATAAGGTGAAATTTAATGTTTTTTTCTCCATAAATTGTGCCAATTTTTTCGGTGCGTCAGGGCTAATCCCTAAAATAACCACATCCAATTTATCCAATTCCGCTTTGCTATCGCGCAAACCACAAGCCTGTGTGGTACAACCTGGCGTTAAGGCTTTCGGATAAAAATAAACCAAGACTTTTTTCCCAGCAAAATCTTGCAATGAAACCGGCTGATTTTCTTGATTAAGAAGCGTAAAGTGCGGTGCAAAATCACCGACATGTAATGTATGCATACTATTTTCCTTTCAATAATCAATTCAATGGAATAAATAAATCGATATTTTTGCAAAAAACTGCAAAAAAGACTTGCAAATCCCCCCTATTTTAGCGATCTTAAACAGAGTTTATCAAGCAAACCCAACGTAGGTTTTGAATATTTTTTCAAACCCTGTTTATAATTAAAATAACTTCTGGAGGTCTTATGTCGGCAACAAATCCTTTATTCTACGGTAGTATTACAGCGATCGTTACTCCAATGACATCTCACGGAGAGGTCGATTTTGACGGATTGAAAAAATTGGTCGAATATCATATTGCAGCAGGTACACATGCCATTGTTTCAGTGGGAACCACCGGCGAATCCGCTACGTTAAGCATTGAAGAAAACGTGAAAACTATTTTGAAGACTGTAGAATTTGCCGAAGGACGTATTCCCGTTATTGCTGGTGCCGGAGCAAACGCGACCAGCGAAGCGATTACCATGACTAAATTATTAAATGATAGCGGCGTTGCCGGTTGTTTGTCTGTTGTTCCTTACTACAATAAACCGACCCAAGAGGGGATGTATCAACATTTTAAAGCTATAGCAGAATGCACGGATTTACCACAAATTTTGTACAATGTGCCAAGTCGTACTGGTAGTGATATGCTACCGGAGACGGTAGGGCGTTTAGCTGAAATTAAAAATATCGTGGGGATTAAAGAAGCTACTGGTGATGTTAGTCGCGTAGCAAAAATTAAACAACTTGCCGGCGAAGATTTTATTTTCTTAAGTGGGGATGACGCTACTGGGCTAGAAAGCATGAAACTCGGCGGGCAAGGCGTGATTTCCGTGACCAATAACGTTGCTGCCGCGGATATGGCGAAAATGTGCGAATTAGCACTTGCCGGAAAATTTGACGAAGCGGAAGTCATTAATGCGCGTTTGATGGCATTGCACAAAGATCTATTCGTGGAATCCAATCCAATTCCAGTGAAATGGGCGTGCTATAAATTAGGCTTGATTGATGAACCGGTGTTGCGTCTGCCGTTAACCACGCTCAGTGAAGTGGCACAACCGAAAGTGATTGCAGCACTGAAAACTGCCGGTTTACTGTAATTAATGTTGTGATAATTAAGGGTCTGTAAGTTGCTTGCAGACCCTAAACTTTTTGCTAATTTTATTGTCCAAAGGAAAAGTGCGGTCATTTTTGGCCAGTTTTTTAATGTAAGGATTCATTTATGAAGAAGTGGTTATTTACTGCAGCAATTTTAACAACGCTAACTGCCTGCTCAACCAGCAATGAAAGTAAACAGGTTGCCAATGATACGTTTGAGCGTAAAGGGGCAGAAGTGCCAACCTTTAGCACCTTATCCACCGGTGGTTTAACTGTTTACGGGCAAGATAATACCTATCAGTTGCCACAAATGAATAGTCAAAGAGCCCCAAATGTGGATATTCGCCCGCCGGAAAATCCATTGCCGATCATTGGCAACTCCGTGGCGCAATTTGATGGTGAGCGTGCGCTAATTGCTTATCCTATTGCTAAAGAATCAGTTTATAACTTAAAACAAATTGAGCGTTTACTACGCGAACAAAATATTAATTTCACCTCTACCGAGGGAAAAATAGTGACTGATTGGACGTCAACAGGACGAGAAGATGATATTGGCGATACGCAGGTACGTTATCAAATTGAACAAGTTTCCAGCCAAACCGCTGCTGCGTTATTTATTACTATTTTACAAATGAAACGGGATGATATTGTTTTCACGCCGAATTTAGCGGATAAACAGCGTTATGCTTCTGAACGTTTAAATAAATTGGTGGGCGAGCTAAATGCTGCCTACACCAAACAACAGCGCGAGTTAAATAGCACCCCTGTTGGGACAATTCAATCAGCACTAGTCACCGATATGAACGGACGTACTGCCTTGGCATTAAGCAGCAATTTCGCGCAATCTTGGGCGCGTTTAGGTGAGGTTTTACCGCGCTTAGGCTTTGAAATTGAAGGTGACAAACCGGGACGTGGCTATCGAGAATTAAAATATCGCCCACTGGATGATGACGAATGGTTGCGCTTAAGTACCGCTAAACCGGATTTAGAAAAAGGCGATTACGCTATGCAACTGACCGCATTAGGTAAGCAAAGTGCGGTGGTGATTGCTGATGAAGATGGCAATGCCCTTTCCGGTAGCAATGCACAAGCAATTTACCAAGCGTTGCAAAATCTATTAGGAAAATAATCGAAAAAAGCACCGCACTTTTCTTCCCTCCTTTCCATAAATCAGCGAGAGAAAAAAGACAAATCGCTAGGACGCCTTTTGGCGTCCTATTTTTTCGTTGCCTTACACCATAGCGCGTTGCTAAAACTTAATAACAAATCACCGCACTTTTACGATGCATTTTCAGCCTACAAGGCAAAAAATGACAAAAATACCCAATAAAAAACGCCCCAACCGAAGCTGGAGCGTTTGAAAATAAGATAACCGGTTTAATTAACCCATACCGTATTTTTTAAGTTTTTTACGTAATGTTCCACGGTTAATCCCAAGCATGGTTGCTGCGCGGGTTTGGTTACCGCGAGTGTATTGCATCACCATATCTAACATTGGGTGTTCAACTTCCGCTAATACTAATTCATAAAGATCGTCAACATCCTGACCGTCTAGTTGTGACAAATAGTTTCTCAATGCTTGTTTAACTGAATCACGTAGCGGTTTGTTTGTAACTTGAGATTGTGAATTTAACACTGAAACAGTTAATGCTTCAGCTGGATTACGTTGTTGTTCTAACATTTTTCTTTATCATCCATTTGAATCAAATTAAAAAAATCTTCCAATGCCATTAATTGTGATTTCGCATCACTAATCGCATTAAAAGTCTGTTTAAAAACGGAATTGGGTTGAATTCCCTGTAGATACCAAGCCACGTGTTTGCGTGCTATACGATACCCTTTTTCTTCACCATAAAACTGATGAATATCTCGAATATGCTGTAAAATCACACCGCACTTTTCGCTTAAACTTGGTTCTTGATAATCCGAACCGGTTTCCACTACGCGCTCCATTGATTGAAATAACCAAGGATTGCCTAAGACGCCGCGCCCGATCATCACTGCATCTGCGTTGGTATAATCAAGGACAAATTTTGCTTGTGCAGCAGAAGTAATATCTCCGTTTGCAATCACAGGCATACTCACTTGTTGTTTTACCGCTTTTATATTGTCGTATTCCGCTTTCCCTTCAAATAGACAGGCTCGCGTACGTCCATGAACAGTCAAAGCCTGAACACCTGCTTGTTCTGCAATTTTTGCGATTTCAACACAATTTTGATGTGCCCGATCCCAACCCGTTCTAATTTTAAGTGTTACGGGAACGTCCACCGCATTAACCACAGCATGAAGAATTTGTTGCACTAAATCCGGATATTGTAAAAGTGCCGAACCAGCCATTTTACGATTTACCTTTTTAGCAGGGCAGCCCATATTGATATCAATAATTTCAGCCCCATACCCAACATTCACTCGCGCCGCATTTGCCATTTCTTGCGGATCGGAACCCGCTATTTGCACAGCATTAATCCCCAATTCTTGGTGGTGAGCCAAACGCAGTTTTGATTTCTCCGTATGCCAAACTCGCGGATTGGTTGACATCATTTCAGAAAAAGTTAATCCTGCCCCATAGCGGGAACAGAGCTTCCGAAATGGCTGATCAGTAATGCCTGCCATTGGTGCCAATAGAATGCGATTTTTCAATCTATAACAACCAATTTGCACCTTTACCTCTCTACAACCCATCTTTCAATCGACACAGGACCAATCAAGGCGTGCTATGATACGCACTTTTATGGCATTTGAAAAGAGTATTTTTTATACAAAGTGCAATTTTTTAATTTTAATACGAAAATTATTCCAATCAAACAATAAACATTATCATCAAACAATCGCTTAAGTCTAAAGATCCATGAACTTTGATTCTAAATTAAAGGCAATCCCTATTTTACCTTTACTGAACATTTTATCTCCTTGAAAAAATTTCACCTATACAAAAGTATAGGTGAAATAAATTAAAGAATTAACAATATGTTATTTCCATTGATAGCCAATACCAGCTCCAATATTATAATCACTTTGTGATGTCGCACCAGCACTCACTTTCAGAATCACTTTACTGTTATCTGAAAGTTTTGAGTATCCTATAGCGACTGCATTCTGACCATTATAATGAGAAACCCCCATTCCAACGAAGTTAGCTCCCGGTATAGTAACTTGTGGGATATTGGCTACTGCCAACGCACCTGCAATACCCGCTCGAAGTTTGCGATCAGTTTTATTCAATTCACCTTTAAGATCTCTTGCCATACGATCTAACTGTCCTTTATTCACAGCATCAGTTGCTTTAACGCCATCTGCTACATGAGTAATACGACGTTCATGTCCTTTACTGCCAATAGAGACCGTGTTTGATTCATCTGCAATCGTACCATGACCAAGAGCAACGGAATTAGGCGCTACTGCTTTAGAACCTTGACCAACAGCTGTTGTATTATCTTCGGTTGCCTTAGCACCGTTACCTATCGCTGTAGAGTTGTTACCCTTGGCTATTGCATTATTACCAACCGCAGTCGCTTTGTTACCAGTTGCACTTGCATCACGACCCATTCTAGAGGAATTATTACCAACATTAGCAAAGCCTTTCGAATTGGTATTATCAGATGAAACAAAATTAGTGTTCATTTCTCTCACTGTCGCTTCTGCGATCTGAGCTGATCCCGCTGCTTTATTTGCTTCTGCTTTCGCTTTATCTGCTGAAGATTGTGCGTCTGTTGCCGATTGACCTGCTTCATCTCTAGCTGTCTCAGCGCCCTGTTTTGCAGTTTCAGCATCTTGAGCAGATTTTGCTGCTGCGTCTTTTGCAGCTACAGATTCTGCTTTCGCTGCTTCAGCTTTCGTCGCCGAACCTTGAGCTGCTGTCGCCGATGTTTTCGCTTCTTCTGCTGAAGTTCCCGTCTTCGTTTCCGAATCTTTCGCCGCTTGTGCTGAATCTGTCGCTTTACCTGCCTCTACTTTTGCTGTATCAGCTGATTGACCTGATTGCGTTGCCGCTGCTTCAGCAGCTGCTTTCGCTGCCTCTGCGTCTTGTTTGGCTACTTCAGCTCCTGCTTTTGCTTTCTCGGCTGCTTCAGCAGATTTTGCTACCACATCTTTTGCAGCTACAGCTTCATCTTTTGCAGCTTCTGCTTCATCTTTTGCAGCTTCTGCTTCTGTTTTCGCTGTTTCAGCTTTCGTCGCAGAATCTGTGGCTTTACTGGCTTCTTGCTCCGCTTTTATCGCCGAACTTTGAGCTGCTGTTGCCGATGTTTTCGCTTCTTCTGCCGAAGTTCTCGCCTTCGTTTCCGAATCTTTCGCTGCCTGTGCTGAATCTGCCGCTTTACCTGCCTCTACTTTTGCTGTATCAGCTGATTGACCTGCTTGCGTTGCCGCTGCTTCAGCATCTGCTTTCGCTGCCTCTGCGCCTTGTTTCGCTACTTCAGCACCTCGTTGTGCTGTTTCAGCTGCTGTTTTTGCATCTACTGCACCCTGTTTTGCAGTTTCAGCATCTTGAGCGGATTTTGCTGCTGCATCTTTTGCAGCTACAGCGCCCTGTTTTGCTAGTTCAGCATCTTGAGCGGATTTTACTGCTGCATCTTTTGCGGCTATAGCACCTCGTTGTGCTGTTTCAGCTGCTGTTTTTGCATCCACTGCGCCCTGTTTTGCAGTTTCAGCATCTTGAGCGGATTTTGCTGCTGCATCTTTTGCAGCTACAGCGCCCTGTTTTGCAGTTTCAGCATCCTGAGCAGATTTTGCAGCTGCATCTTTTGCTGCTATAGCACCTCGTTGTGCTGTTTCAGCTGCTGTTTTTGCATCTACAGCGCCCTGTTTTGCAGTTTCAGCATCTTGAGCGGATTTTGCTGCTGCATCTTTTGCAGCTACAGCGCCCTGTTTTGCAGTTTCAGCATCCTGAGCAGATTTTGCAGCTGCATCTTTTGCTGCTATAGCACCTCGTTGTGCTGTTTCAGCTGCTGTTTTTGCATCTACAGCGCCCTGTTTTGCAGTTTCAGCATCTTGAGCAGATTTTGCAGCTGCATCTTTTGCGGCTATAGCGCCTTGTTGTGCTTCTTCTGCTTTCGTGGCTGCTGCTTCAGCATCTTGTTTGGCTTGTTCAATATTTGCAAGTTGGTTTGTGACCGTTTGAGTCGCTTTCGATGCATTAGCAATAGCTTCTTTCGCTTTTTCTGCGAGCCCATAGACAATATTCCCATTGCCATCTGTGGTAACGGTTAAGTCCTCTGTAGCGCCAAAGGTGATTTCGTCTTGTTTCGCTAGTGTCCAAGTTTTAGCATCGCCCTCTTGCTTAGTAGCGCTAGCGCTATTTTTGATTTTAAAGGTATAAGCTGTGTTTTTATCCGCTTTTTCACCTAGTTTTGTCGCTGTCTCTTCTGCGGTGCGTTTTGCGATCGCAGCATCAGATTTGGCGTCTTGTGCGGTAGTGCTTGCTAGATCAGCTGTATTTTTTGCCTCTGTTGCAGTTCTACTCGCTTCTTGAGCAACAGTTTGTGCCTGTTGTGCGGTAGTTGTAGCTTCTTGCGCGGTAGTTGTAGCCTGATCTGCTTTAGTTGAAGCCTGCTCCGCTTTTTCACGTGTGGCTTTAATAGCTTCATGTACGGTATTTTTGCCCGTTCCACCTAGATTAGTTACTGCGATATTGCCTTGTTCATCAAGGGTTGCGACACCATTACCACCTAACACATTTTTAGTCGAGGTTGCGATATTTGTCGCGTAATCACGTAATTTTTTTAACTGTGCTACGTTGACTGCATCGGTGTCTTCTTTACCTGCAGCAAGGTTGATGATTTGACGAGAATGTTGTGGGCTACCAACAGATACTGGGGCTTTAGTTGATTGCCATGTTCTATCTGTGTTAATGGTCTCTGCGTTTGTGAGCGGATCATAGCCTTTTCCATGATCACGGCGTACGGTAGAATCTGAACCAAGGGCAACACCTCCCTCATTTTGCACCATTGCATTATTACCTAATGCAATGGCATCAGTGGCTCTCGAATCAGCATTAATACCGATTGCAATAGACTTTGCATTTGGTGCTTTAGCTGATTGCCCTAATGCTAAGGCATTTGTTCCAGCAACAACTGCAGAGTTACCAATGGCAATTGCACCATCAGCGCCTTGATTTGCCACGATATTCGTTCCCATTAAGATGTTCGCGCCAGAATCGGTATTGAGTCTAATATCACGCCCCAAGATGACGTTTGCTTTTCCATTACCAGAGCGAATATTTGAGCCAATGGCAACCGTACCGCGATTACTTTGTACGTTACGACCAATTGCAATTGAAGAAACATCTTGTGCTTCATTGCCTAGTGCTAAGCTTGTCTCTGCATTCGCTTTTCCTGAAGCGATAGAACCTTTACCGATGGCAATATTCGCTTCCTCTTTTGCTTGAGCATTTGAACCTAAGGAGATAGCATCAGCGCCCTCAGAGAAAGATTGATAACCGATTGCTACACCTTTCGACTGGGTTACTTTAACGCCGTTACCAATTGCAACAATATCACTAGCACCTACTCCTAATTGTTTGATATTCTGCCCGATAACCGTACTATTTGCATTCTTATCTAATACAATTTCCGTTCCCGCAACAAAACTGTTATTTGAATTTTGTTGAGATTGTGGATCGCCCCAAACTTTAATTCGGTTACCAACAAGGGTACTTTTTTCTGCTGTGGTCATTAAATTATTCCCGATCACAGTGGAATATTTTCCCTTTTGTTGTACGCCAGTTCCAACACCGATTGCGATCGCATTATCTGCCAAAGCTCTTGCTGCCGTTCCCATGGCTAAGGCATTGGCGCCAAGTGCATAAGCATAAGAACCTTGCGCGATAGTTCTTTCGCCAATTGCGAAAGTTCCGCGCCCCATAGCGATGGAGTTATTGCCTTGCGCAAAGACTTTATTACCAATTGCAATCGCATTTTTTCCGCCGTCAACACCATTTTTTACTTTCATTGGGTCAGTATTAGCGGCTAATTCCAACATTTCAAGATAGGTTTTTTGTGGGTTAGAACCATAAGTAGCTGCAAAGAAATTGCCTGAATCCATAAACAAATTGTCAGAAGCATGAGTACTTGCTGCACCGTTTAAATCAAATGTCCAAACGGTCTCACCATTCTGACTTAATCCGTGGAATTTTATCCCTTGTGGTCCACCAGCCAATTGTGTACGGTCAAAATTATAGACTGCATTATCATCAATCACTTGGTTAGCAACAGCATTACTACCAATTGCAATAGAACCATCTTTGGTTGCTTTTGTTTCTGCACCGATTGCTATAGAGCTATTACCAGTAGCTTGAGCGGCTTTGTTTTCCTCTTGAGCATCTCCACCAATTGCAATAGTTTGACTATTGCCTTGAGCAAGACCATTACTGATAGAAAGCCCTTGACCTTGAGTGTATTGGATTTGTCCTGAAGGAGCGACTACTGCATAAGCATTATGCGGTAATAGTGATAATACAGATAGAGAGGATGTAGCGAGGGAATACGAAAGCAAATTTACTCTGCTTACCCCCCCCCCCTCTACGCTTATCTACTTTTGATTGAGATTTATTGAATATGATCTTGAATATTTCATTCATAGTTTTTTTCCTAGTTAAAATAATAACGCTTAAATTACAAATATTGTTAATTGCTAGCATGCATCTCTTAAGAGATGCAATAAGCGCAATAATTCTGCCAGCGTTTATGTTAATTATCAAGATTGAGTAGGTAAAATTATGAGAGGTATTTACCTACTCCTTGCCATCATGTCTATTTGCGTCCCGTAATTCGACACCATTCTTCCCGACTTGTCACCGGATCCAGCGCAAAATGTTCAGCATACGCCTGACAAACGGACGCCGATTGGGTTTCTAAAATACCGGATAAGCCTAAATCTCCTTGCGGGTTGACTAATTGGCTGATAATTGGACATAACTCTCTTAACGGACCTGCCAAAATATTCGCTACTACCACATCCGCTTTTAAATCAGCGGGTTTCTCATCGGATAAAAATAATTGCAATCGATCCGCGACGCCATTTTGCTCGGCATTATTGCGACTGGCTAAAATGGCTTGCGGATCAATATCAATTCCGACCGCACTTTTCGCGCCTAATTTTAAGGCGGCAATTGCCAAAATACCCGATCCGCAACCAAAATCAATCACGGTTTTGCCTTGCAAATCTAAGCTGTCGAGCCACTCTAAACACAACGCGGTTGTCGGGTGTGTACCCGTACCAAACGCCAAACCGGGATCCAACATCACATTAACCGCATGTTCATCAGGCACTTCGCGCCAACTTGGGCAAATCCATAAACGCCGACCGAATTGCATCGGATGGAAATTATCCATCCATTCCCTTTCCCAATCTTTATCTTCGATTTGCTCAACTTTATACGCCATGTCTTCATGCAACTGTTTGGCGTGCTGTAATTGTTGCACAATCTTCGCCATATCCGTTTCTGCATCAAACAGTGCCACCACATCCGTATTCCCCCACAAACGTGTTTCACCCGGTAAAGGTTCAAAGATCGGCGTATCTTGGCTATCCATAAACGTCACCGATACCGCGCCTAGACTTTCTAAATAATCGCTTAAACTTTCCGCTTTTTTATTTGTACTGTTAATTCGAATTTGTACCCAAGCCATATTATCCTCTCTCTCATGATGCCGAATGCGGCAAAGGGCGCATTGTAGCATTTTTTCGGATGCCAACATAATTCCCGGCTAAAAATGCCATTAATCCGAAAACTAACGCCGGAACAATTGCATTAAATCCCCATAATTTAATGGAAAAAGCGGTTAATACCACATAACTGCCCAATCCGACGACCATCGAACTGATGGCGCCATAGGCATTTGCCTTATCCCAATATAAGCCCAAAATGATGCCCCATAAAAACGCCGCTTCCAAGCCACCGAAAGCAAATAAATTCAACCAGATGATCATTTCCGGCGGATCTAGGGCGGCAAGAATTAAAAGTGCGGTCAATCCTAGAGTAATTAATGAGGAAAACCAGCTGATTTTCCGTTGATTTTTCGCCATCTCTGGTTTCACCGATAAATATAAATCTTTCACAAAAATCGAAGAGGATTGAATTAATTGTGCATCAATGGTGGACATAATCGCTGACATTGGTGCCGCTAAGAAAATCCCCGCTACGATAGGGGGCAACACTTGCAACATTAAGGTTGGGATAACCTGATCCGGTACGCTCAAACTCGGAATAATCGCCCGTCCCAACGCGCCGGCTAAATGCATCCCTAACATGATAACGCTCAATATAATCGTACCAATCAGCATCCCGCTGTGTAGCGCTTTGCTGTCTTTAAACGCCATACAGCGCACTGCAGTATGCGGCAATCCGACCACGCCGAAGCATACCAAAATCCAAAAAGATGCCATAAATTGAAAATCTAACATCTCATTTGGTCCATAAGGACTGACCAAGTGCGGATCAATTTCTGTGAGTTTTTGCACCGCACTTTCAACGCCACCAGCGGCGTAAATGGTTCCGATCAATAAAATAATCGTGCCTAAAATCATCACCGATCCTTGGATCGTATCCGTTAACACCACCGCACGAAAACCGCCAATAAAAGTATAAAGCCCAACGGTTAAGGCAAAAATCAGTAACGATTGGGTATAACTGATACCAATGGTTGTTTCCAACAAACGAGCGCCACCGATAAATTGCACGGTCATTGCAGCAAAAAAAGCAATGAATAAGGCAACGCAAGAAATCCAAACTAAGTATTTGTTTTTGTAGCGATAAAGCAATAAATCATTAATGGTTAAGGCATTGGATTTACGGGACAATAAAGCAAATTTTTTACCCAATGCACCTAGCGCCAACCACACTGCCGGTACCTGGATCATGGCAAGTAATACCCAGCCTAAACCAAACTTATAGGCGGCTCCCGGTCCACCAATAAAGGAACTGGCACTGGCATAGGTGGAAGCGGTTGTCATTGCTAACACAAATCCCGTCATGGAGCGATTACCCACATAATATTCCGTTAAAAAATCCCCTTTGCTGCGTTTAATATAGGCATACAATGCTGCCCCAAACACGAAAACCAAATAAATGATTAACGGTAACACAATCCCTAAATTCATTTTTGCGCCTCTTTGCTTTCCGGCTGATGTTCAAGATCAATGTCTTGATACACAATTTTGATCACCCAATATGCCACTACAATAAATAAAATCGGCAGATAAAAACAAGCTAATTCAAACCAAAGAGGAAAACCCAAAGGTCCGTGACTTTCTTTCGGTAAATAGGCGCAAACGCACCAACCGATAACATATAAAATGGTTAATCCCAACGCCCAGCGAGCTTCTTTTGCCGCCTGCTGATAACGAGAATTTATCTTCATCTCTGCTATTCCTATTTTCTTTTGAACCTTAAAGTTTACTTATTCTGCGTGTTTCCAGCATAAATGTTGATATAAAAAAAGTGGAGCTAACTCCACTTTTTCTTCACATAAACCCATTAATCGCGCATACCCAATTTTTTCTCCAAATAATGGATATTGGTTCCACCTTTTTGGAAATTTTCGTCGGCTAAAATCAAATCATGTAACGGAATATTGGTTTTGATACCGCTGATAATTGTTTCACTTAACGCGTTTTGCATCCGACGAATCGCCACTTCGCGCGTATCACCATAAGTGATTAATTTAGCAATCATGGAATCATAATGTGGTGGCACCGTATAACCGCCATACACATGAGAATCCCAACGCACGCCTAAACCGCCCGGCGAATGCAAGTGATCCACTTTACCCGGTGACGGTAAAAACGTATTTGGATCTTCCGCGTTAATACGACATTCAATAGCATGACCACGCACTTGAATATCTTCTTGTTTAAAGGAAAGCGGCAAACCGGCTGCAATGCGTAACTGCTCTTTCACCAAATCAACACCGGTAATCATCTCCGTTACAGGATGTTCTACCTGAATACGGGTATTCATCTCAATAAAGTAGAATTCACCGTTTTCATACAAAAACTCAAACGTACCCGCACCACGATAACCGATTTCAACACAAGCGCGCGCACAACGTTCGCCGATATTACGACGCACTTCTTCAGTAATCCCCGGCGCCGGCGCTTCTTCGACCACTTTTTGATGGCGACGTTGCATTGAACAATCCCGCTCGGCTAAATAAAGCGCGTTCCCGTGCGTATCGGCTAACACTTGAATTTCGATATGGCGCGGATTTTCCAAATATTTTTCCATATAAACCATATCGTTATTAAATGCGGCTTTCGCTTCCGCTTTGGTCATAGCAATGGATTCTTCCAAGGATTTCTCATCACGTACCACGCGCATCCCGCGACCACCACCGCCACCAGACGCTTTAATAATGACCGGATAACCGATTTTTTTCGCAATTTCTTTATTTTTCGCCATATCGGCAGTTAAAGGACCATCAGATCCCGGTACGCAAGGCACGCCAGCCGCTTTCATAGCGTTAATCGCTGATACTTTATCCCCCATCAAACGGATTACCTCCGCGGTCGGTCCGATAAAAATAAAGCCGGAACGTTCAACTTGTTCTGCAAAATCCGCATTTTCCGATAAAAAACCATATCCCGGATGGATCGCATCAGCGCCGGTCACTTCGGCGGCAGCAATAATCGCCGGGATATTCAAATAACTTTTGGTTGATGGTGCCGGTCCGATACATACGGTTTCATCGGCAAGTAAAACGTGTTTTAATTCACGGTCGGCAGTCGAATGCACCGCAACAGTTTTAATTCCGAGTTCTTTACACGCACGTAAAATACGTAGGGCAATTTCGCCTCGATTGGCAATAACAACTTTTTCTAACATAAGAATGCGTACTCTTAAATGAAATATTGTTGTGGGGTATCGTGCCCCACAAGGATATGAATTATTCGATAATGATTAGCGGTTCGTCAAATTCCACCGGCTCACCATCATTGATTAAAATAGCTTTTACCACACCGGCTTTATCTGCTTCAATACGGTTCATCATTTTCATGGCTTCAACGATACAAAGGGCATCGCCCACTTTCACTGCTTGACCAACTTCAACGAACGCTTTGGCATCCGGGCTTGGGCTACGATAGAAGGTTCCCACCATTGGAGAACGAATAACGTGACCGCTTAACTCATCGCTCGCCGCAGCCGCTGGCGCTGCTGGTGCCGCAGCAACAGGCGCTGCCACAGCTGGCGCGACCGGTGCAACCTGTGGAGCCGGCATACTGTATTGTACGGTGCTAGCTGCCGGCGAACCGCGATTAATGCGAACCGATTCTTCCCCTTCAGAAATTTCCAATTCCATAATGCCGGATTCTTCCACTAATTCGATGAGTTTCTTAATTTTACGAATGTCCATAATGTTTTCCTAAAATAATAAAATTTTGACCGCACTTTCCACTTTGACCAATAAAACAGCAAAAAGTGCGGTTGGTTTAAGATAAATTTCTGTGCGAAAGATTACCTGAAAATCGTACAGTTGGCGACAAAATTCTGCAAATTTCTACGAAATTCAACTTAATTTGATTGTTCCGATAAATAATTTAAAGCAAACTGCAAGGCAAATTCATACCCCTGTGCACCCAAGCCGCAAATAACGCCCTCGGCAATATCGCTAAAATAGGAATGATGGCGAAACGCTTCGCGTTTATGCACATTGGATAAATGCACTTCCACAAAAGGAATAGACACCGCCAATAAGGCATCACGCAACGCCACGCTAGTATGCGTATAGGCCGCCGGATTGATAATAATAAAATCAACTTGTTGAAAACTTTGATGAATTTTATCAATGAGCTTTTCTTCGCTGTTGGCTTGGAAACATTGCAAATCAACCTGATATTCCGCCGCTAAAGCTTGCATTCGTTGTTCAATTGCCGGCAACGATAAACGTCCATAATGTTTTGGTTCGCGTTTTCCTAACATATTCAAGTTAGGACCATTTAACAGCAAAATTCGAGGAGATTGCGACATAACCTTATCCTTTTTTCTTAACAAACAGCATTATAATGATTTTTTGGCAAATCACAGTAATTTCATACGTGGTCAAACCATTGAACGAGCGATTTAAATGGCTAGGAATTTGTGATTTCAACAATAAATTCCGAATGCAAATCAAGCAAAGGCAAATTCGATCCCTGCCAAGCTCTTAACACCTGATAATCCATCAAACTTAACGTATCCAATCCCGGCGTTACATTTGGCGTATATTGTTGCGCAATACGCGCTAATTGGGTTAACCCTAGGCTGCTTTCAATCGACGAACTGATCACCGCTTTCATCCCTTGTTGCTGCGCTTGTTGAATCAGTTCCACGCAATATTCCAAGGAGCCGACGAGAGTTGGTTTGATCACAATCGCCGCCAAGTGCGGTTGTTTTTTCACTTGAAATCCAGCGTCGCGTACAGTTTCATCCCAGGCAATCGCAATGCCGGTTTGCTTGGCAAATTGCAAACTTTCTTGCGGCGTTTTGCAAGGCTCTTCCAAAAATTGAATACGCGCTCGGTGTTCCGGTTTGACATATTTAGCAAACATCTGCGCCTTTGCCGGCGTCCAATTTCGGTTAGCATCAAGGCGTAATTGCAAATCCGGAATGGCTTCCAACAACATATCGGTAATCATCCCGTCACGATTTGCCTCATACATCCCCACTTTAATTTTCGCTACTTTTTCGCCCTGCATATTATCCAAGGGTTCGTATAATTCATCTGGATCGCCATAGCATAATGGGGCGACTTGATAATTGCCTTGTGCATTTAATTTGCCTTTCAGCTCAGCTAAAGCGCAACTTAAGCCAAATGCCACTGACGGAAATAAATTTTCCAAAGGCAGTTTTTGATTATGACAACGCGCCTCATCCCAACGCGCTAACCAATCCAACGCCTGCACACGAGCCTCGCTCAAGGTTTCTTGGCTAAATTCTGGCAGTGGCGCAATTTCGCCCCACCCCTCATGTTCGCCACATTTAATTTGCACCAACAAACCTTCACGTTTTTTCAAAAAACGGTTGCGTAAAATTAATTGACTATCGACGGGGATGCTATATTGGTAGAGATGATATTCACGTATTGTCATTGGATTTTCTCCTATAATCTAAGCTAGGAACAATAATTAAAGGACGCCAACTCCGGCGCCCTGCTCAACATTTTTAGATTAAGGATTCCGTTTAAATTTACTGAAATCCGGCGCGCGTTTTTCATTAAACGCATTGCGACCTTCCTGCCCTTCTTCTGTCATATAGAACAACATGGTCGCGTTACCCGCAAGCTCTTGCAGCCCCGCTTGTCCGTCGCAATCGGCATTTAACGCCGCTTTTAAGCAACGCAACGCAATCGGGCTGTTACGCAACATTTCGCGGCACCAACGCACGGTTTCTTTTTCCAAATCCGCATAAGGTACCACCGTATTGACCAAGCCCATTTCCAAGGCTTCTTTAGCATCATATTGACGACACAAGAACCAAATTTCACGCGCTTTTTTTTGCCCAACAATACGTGCCATATAGCTTGCGCCCCAGCCGCCATCAAACGATCCCACTTTCGGACCGGTTTGCCCAAAAATCGCATTTTCCGCCGCAATGGTCAAATCACACAGCATATGCAATACATGACCGCCGCCGATAGCATATCCCGCCACCATCGCCACGACCGGTTTCGGGCAGCTACGAATATCCCGTTGGAAATCCAAAACATTTAAATGATGTACGCCACTTTCATCTTTATAACCACCGTAATCGCCACGCACTTTTTGGTCACCGCCGGAACAAAACGCCTTTTCCCCTTGACCGGTTAACACGATCACGCCGATTTTTTCATCAAAACGCGCATCCGAAAAAGCACGAATCATCTCTTGTACGGTTTTCGGACGAAACGCATTGCGTACTTGCGGACGGTTAATCGTAATTTTCGCAATACCGTCGGCAGATTTATGGTACAAAATATCGCTGTAGCCCTCGCTATAATCTTGCCATTCAATCGGCGCGTAAAGTACATCATCTTTTGGATTTTGCATAGAGAATTCCTTCATCAATTTATCGCAGAAAAATTGCGCTCATTATATCCCAATATAGGATTAACGAAAAGTGCGGCGATTTTTTATGCGGTTTTTAACAATTGCGGTTGTTCAAGGGCTAAGGAAAATAAATTGGCGATCAAATGCGTTTGTTCGCTGAAAGGAATATCAAGAGGTAATAGTTGCAACATTTCCTGATGGCGCGCTAAAACTTGCGGAAAAAACACCGCACTTTCCATTTCGCAGAAAATGCTATCATCCAGCGCATTGGCACAATAGCCGCGCCGAATACGCCCCAGTGCCATTGCCAGATGAATGAATAACATTCCCATTTGCTTGGTATGTACATTGAGCTGCCATTTTTTGGCAAAATGCGCACGCACCAAAAGTACCCAATGGCGCACCTCCGTATCAATCAAATCGCGTTGTTCAAGAAAAAGTAAACGTTGCTGCAAACTCATCATTAAGGAAAATTCCTAGGAAAATTTCGCTCAATGTACGCTAAAAATTAAAATAGAAATAGTGGCAAGATCACAAAATCAACATCTTTTTACTTTTTTTCGCATAAAAACGCGATTTTTGCGAACAGAAACAGGATTTGTGCCGATTTAGTGTAAATTAACGTAAAACAGACCGCTCTTTCCATTGCCAATCAAGCACCTAGAAAGTAAACTACTTAGCGGATTAATTCAGGGGAATGTATGAAATTATTTGCCAACCGAAAGGGTGATATTTTTCGTCCACTTTGTTATTTGGGACTTATCTGCATGAGCGTCGCCGCGAAAGCGGAATATACCGTCGATCTCAAAGTGACCGGCGTACGCGGGGAAAAAGCCATTGAAAATGTCGATATTTATACCTCAATGATCGATAAAGATGAAGCTGACGGTTCCGAACGCTATCAGCAATTGGTGCGTGATGCCATTAATAAAGGCTTGCGAGTTTATGGTTATTATAACGCTGAAATTAATTTCACCTTGCAACCGCGTAAAAATCAAAAACCGTTGTTGATCGCGGATGTCAAGGCGGGTAAACCGGCGTTAATTGAAGAAACGGATATTCGGATTTTAGGGGAAGCCAAAGACGATAAAGCTTTTGCTGAATTAAAGAGAAACGTCGCGAAAAAAGGCGATATGATGTATCACTCGGTTTATGAGGATTACAAAAGTAGCCTGCAAAAATTAGCCACCGGACGCGGTTATTTTGACGCGGAATTTAATGTTTCGCGCTTGGAAGTGCTGCCCTCGACCAATCAAGCCTGGTGGCGCATTGTGTTTGACAGTAAAACACGCTATCGATTTGGCAAAATTACGCTTGCCCACAGTCAAATTCGGGAAGATTATTTACGTAATATTATGCAAATCAAAGAAGGCGATTATTATCTGATCAATGATCTTTCTAAACTCACCAACAGTTACAACGCTTCCGGCTGGTTTAGCTCCGTCTTATTGCAGCCGACATTACACGAAGATCAAAAAACGGTGGATATTAATATAATTACCTATCCGCGTAAAAAAAATGCCATGGATGTTGGGATTGGCTACTCAACAGATGTTGGTCCACGTTTCCAATTCGGCTGGGTTAAGCCTTGGGTTAATAGTCGAGGTCACAGTTTTCATTCCAATTTATACCTTTCATCATCAAAGCAAACCGTTGAAACGACCTACAAAATGCCATTATTAAAAAATCCACTCAATTATTATTATGAGTTTTCAGCCGGTACAGAAAATGAACATGACAACAATCTAGATACTGATACTACTTCTGTCACCTTTGCGGCGTTGCGTTACTGGAATCGAATTACCGGCTGGCAAAACTCTTTAGGTTTGCGGGTGCGTTACGATGCTTTTACGCAAGGAAGCATGTCGGATAGAACATTGTTAGTTTATCCGACAGTCTCTGCTAGTCGTACTCGCATAAAAGACGGATTATTTGCCACTTGGGGCGATTCGCAGCGCTTGACCGTTGACGTGGGGCAGCGCGGGTTACTTTCCGATGTGAGCTTCATTAAAATTCAGGCATCAAGTGCTTGGGTTCGTACTTTCGCCGAAAATCACCGTTTTTTCGTGCGCGCGGAATTAGGCTGGTTGCATACCAATGATATTCAACGCATTCCGCCAGCCTTGCGCTTTTTCGCCGGGGGAGATCGCAGCGTGCGCGGGTATGGGTATAAAAAAATCTCGCCAAAAGACGAGAATGGAAAATATATCGGTGCCTCCCGTTTAGCTACCGGCACCTTTGAATATCAATATCAAGTGTATCCGGATTGGTGGTTGGCGACCTTTGCCGACAGCGGACTTGCCGCCGAATCCTATAGCACGTCAGAATTACGTTATGGCGCCGGCGTCGGCGTACGTTGGGCATCTCCTATCGGCGCTATCAAATTTGATATTGCCACGCCGATACGAGATAAAGACGACAGTAAAAATATACAATTCTACATTGGGTTAGGTTCCGATCTCTAACAGGGTAACGCATGACAGAACAACAAGAACAGTATCGACAACATGATGAAGTGGCAAAAAATGAGGCAACTTCGCCCAATACGCCGCCGAAGAAAAAGAAAACCTGGCACAAAATCGCTTGTGCGCTAAGTGCGGTCGTTATTTTGCCAATTTTTGCCTTACTTGGCGCTTTGGCAACTGACAGCGGTCAACGAGGCTTACTTCAATTAACCGATAATTTGCTCGACTCGCTTACTATTGAGCAAATTGATGGCGGATTGCAAAATGGGCTTATTTTACGCAATATCCGTTACCAGTCGCCCGGCGTAGATACGCACATTGAACAAGTGCGTATGCAACTGGATTTTAGCTGTCTGCTACAAGCTCAAATTTGCCTGCGCGATTTGCGTATGCAACAACCGTTAATCCAAATTGATAGTGCCAAATTGCCACCGTCAGAAGCAAAGCCAAAAGAGAATTCGCCGCTGCAACTGATTCATTTGCCGATTTCCGTCGTCGCAGATCAGGTTGCTATCGATCAACTGACCTTAATAATGGATCAAAATCGCTTAGATCTCGCGCAATTTTCCACCGCACTTTCTTTAGATAATGCACAAGGTCTGGTTATTTCGCCAACGCAAATTAACGATCTGCGTTTTATCACGCAAGTTGTGCAAAGTGCAAGCGAGACCAAACAGCAAAAAGAAACAAAAGAACAAATAGAAAAAGCGGTGCAATCAATAGATTGGCAAGCGCTGGAGAAAAAATTAACGCCGGCGCTACTCGGCGATATTGCGCAAATTAATTTGCCTTTTGCATTAAATTTGCAAGATCTACAAGGAAAAAATTGGCAATATCAACAACTTGACCAAAATGAAAAGGTGCTGCAAACGGTGGATATTCCCCATTGGCAAATTCAAGCGCAAGCACAAGATCATCTCGTACAATTACACAGTTTACAACTGGAAAGCTCCTTAGGCAATCTACAAGGACAAGGACAATTACAACTCAATGGCGAATTTCCGTTAGATTTTCAATTGCAAAGTGCGGTCAAAAAAATCAGCGAAAATGACCAAGTCTTGTTGCCAGATACGCAGATTGAGTTGGCATTAAACGGAAATTTGAAAAAACAGACCGCACTTTCCATCCAAGCCAAAGGCGGCATACAAGCGCAATTAAAGGCGGAAGTTCAGCTTAACCAAGAAAAAACGCCATTTCATCTCACTTTGCACAGCGATAAATTGCAATATCCGCTTGCCGCGAAAAATGCCGATGCCCTGCAAGTTTCCAAACTGGATTTAGCCATTGAGGGAAATTTATTGGATTACCAAGCCCAACTCAAAGGAAGCGCGCAAGGCATGGGGATCCCGCAAAGTGATGTGGATGTCAATCTACAGGGCGGCTTGTCATATGCCAATATCGAGAAATTGCAACTCAATACCTTAAAAGGCAGCGCATTATTAAGCGGTAAAGCGGATTGGCAATCCGGCGTGAAATGGCAAACTGCACTGGATTTGTCGCAATTAAATTTAGGCGGTTATTTAGCGCAATTTCCGGCGATATTATCCGGTAAAATCCGTTCGGATGGCGAAGTCCAAGGGCAAAATTGGTTAGTCAATGTACCGGAATTAGCGTTGCAAGGCACGCTGTCCCAGCATCCGCTCAATCTAACTGGCAGCCTTACCGCCGCCAAAGAAAAAGGGTTGTCGATCCCGTATCTGCGCTTAACTTATGGCGAAAATAAAATGACCGCTCAAGGCGAATTAGGCGAAAAATCTGATTTTAATTTGGATATTCAAGCGCCGAATTTACGCGGATTATTGCCAAATTTAAACGCAACACTTAAGGGCAAAGTAGCGCTTTGGGGCAAAATCACCGAGCCGAACTTAAATGTGGATTTGAGCGGGCGAAATATCCAATTTAATGCTATACGTCTGGCGACGTTATCTTTGCAAGGACAAGTGACATCCGAAAAGCTTATCAAGGGAAATTTGGATTTGGGCGTTGGTGGGGTAGTGTATAACGACGTTAATATTCGCAATGCCAAGTTAACCTTAACTGGGGATGAAAAAAATCATCATCTGCAATTGCAATCGCAAGGCGAGCCATTGGCGCTGGATTTAAATTTGTCCGGAAATTTTGACCGCACTTTGCAACAATGGAAAGGCGTGTTAAGCCAAGTGAATATCAGCTCGCCGGTCGGCGCATGGCGGAATAATCAAAATGTCAACCTGGATTATGACAATCAACAAATTGTCGTTGGAATTTCCGCCCATTGTTGGATGAATACCAGCGTGGAGTTGTGTTTCCCGCAAGGCTTTAACGCCGGTAAAAACGGGAATATACCATTTGAAATTAAAAAACTTGATTTAGCACTCATCAATCATTATTTGGAAAAAACGCTATTCAAAGGGCAGTTACAAAGTAAAGGGAATGTGGAATGGTTTGTCGATAAACCGTTGAAATTCGCCTTGCAGATTAATGGGAACGCCCTATCGGTCAACCAACCGATTGACTATCGAACCTTCAAATTGGATATTCCGAAATTAACTTTCAATGCGGATCTACAAGATAATAATTTAGCATTGAAATCAACGATTAATATTCAAAATCAAGGGCAAATCAATACTGACATTCGCATTCAAGATTTAGTCCACGCTCGTCAATTGGGTGGAACATTGAATATTCAAAATGTGAATTTAAATGTGGTCAATCAATTGTTGTCTCGTGGCGAAAGTGTCGTGGGAGATGTCAATGCGCGTTTGAGCTTCGGTGGAAATGTAAATGCGCCATTATTGACGGGCTCATTTGTCGCTAACCAGTTGAAAGCCCAAATGAATGCGTTGCCTTTTGATATTAACGACGGTGAGCTTCGTTTGCAATTCCAAGGTAATCGTTCCACGTTGCAAGGTTATGTGCAAACTGATGATAGTCGCCTTAATGTGGACGGTAATGCTGATTGGCAAAACATGGATCGCTGGAATACCCGTCTTCGCGCGCAGGCGGATCGCTTTAATGTTAGCATTCCGTCAATAGCAAAATTAAAAATTAGTCCGGATATTGAAATTATTGCCGATCCAAAATTATTGGAGTTATCGGGAAATATTGATATTCCGTGGGCAAGAATTGCGATCGAAAGTTTGCCGGATAGCGCGGTATCCGGCAGCCCAGACGAGGTCATTTTGGATCAAAAACCAACGCTAAAGCAGCAATTGACACAAAAACAACCTATGCCCGCAAAAACCAAAAGTGGAATGGAAATTCGCTCCGATCTGAAAATCAACATTGGCAATGACGTTAGACTAAAGGCGTATGGATTACAAACCGGATTACACGGATTGTTGTCGGTTCGACAAGATCGCGGTCAATTGGGATTATATGGACAGATTAATTTAAATGAAGGGCGTTACGCTGCATTCGGGCAAGATCTATTAATCCGCAAAGGACAAATTAGCTTCTCCGGACTGCCATCACAACCTATGTTAGAAATTGAAGCCATTCGCAATCCGGATGCAATGGAAGATAGCAATGTCACCGCTGGGGTGAACGTTGTAGGTATTGCAGACAGCCCTGAAGTTACGGTATTCTCTCAGCCAAGTTTGCCACAAGATCAAGCCTTAGCTTATTTATTAACCGGACGCTCACTGGAAAAGAGTGGCGAAGCCGGCTCCGGTAGCGCAGTCGGAACCGCTTTATTGAGCATGGGATTGGCAAAAAGCGGAAAAGTGATCGGCGGTATTGGAGAAACTTTTGGTATTCGAGATCTCAATATCGGAACGCAAGGTGTTGGGGACAGCTCACAAGTGGTGGTAAGTGGCAATATTACGCCACGTCTGCAAGTCAAATACGGCGTTGGCTTATTTGACGGACTGGCTGAATTTACCGTTCGCTATAAATTATTACCGCAACTTTATGTACAATCTGTATCAGGGGTAAATCAGGCTTTTGATCTCCTGTATCGATTTGAATTTTAGGAACGCTATGCACTACGAAAATTTAACGGAAAAAGTGACCGCACTTGATAAAAAGCGTCACAATGTGAGAGAAATTGCTGCTATTGATTTAGGATCCAATAGCTTTCATATGATCATTGCCCGTATTGTTAACGGTTCAATTCAAGTCTTATCGCGCTTAAAGCAGAAAGTAAAATTAGCCGAGGGATTGGATGAAAATAAGGTATTAAGCCAAGAAGCAATTACGCGAGGCATCAACTGCCTCGCCTTATTTGCCGAACGGTTACAGGGCTTTGATCCAAATAATGTGAATGTAGTCGGGACTTATACCCTGCGAACTGCGGTCAATAATACTGAATTTTTACGTCAAGCCAAAGCGGTATTTCCTTATCCGATTAATATCATCACCGGTGAAATGGAAGCTAAAACGATTTATGCCGGCGTATCGCACACCCAACCAGAAGTCGGGCGCAAATTGGTGATTGATATCGGTGGCGGATCAACCGAAATGATCATTGGTGATGATTTTGTCCCATTAATCGCAAAAAGCCGCCATATGGGTTGTGTCAGTTTTGGCGCCCAATTTTTCCCGAAAGGAAAAATCTCACGAGAAAATTTCGAGCGCGCGAAGCAAAGTGCATTAAATAAAATTGAAGATTTGGAATTTGAATATCGCAGTCTCGGCTGGACATCTGTGTTAGGTTCTTCCGGTACCATTAAAACTGTTGCACAGGTCATTAGTATCATTATTGCACCGAATGGCATCATCACGCCGGGACGCCTTGATCAATTAATAAAACAAACACTCAATGTCTCACATTACAATCAATTAAGAATACCGGGTTTAAATAATGATCGCGTAGATGTCTTTGTGCCGGGATTGGCGATTTTAAGTGCGATTTTTGATACCTTTAAAATCAAGCAAATGCGTTATTCCGACGGAGCGTTACGCGAAGGCGTTATGTACGGATTAGAAAAAAATTTCCAAGTACAAAATATCCGCCAGCGTACTGCAGTGGCATTAGCGACGCAATTTAATTTAGATTTACCACAATCGGATCGCGTCTATCAAAGCGCACGCTTGCTTGCCAGACAATATCAAAATTGGAAAAATCCACGCATAGCGCAAGAAATGAAAGATATTCTCCTTTGGGCGGCAAGATTGCATGAACTGGGCATTGTGATCAATCATAAAGGTATGCAAAAACATTCTGCCTATATTCTACAAAATATGGAACTGCCGGGTTTTGACAAAGAGCAGCAACGTTTGCTCGCCACCATTGTCCGCTACCAAATTAACTCGTTTAAACTGACAGATCTGGCGAAATTTACTCGCTATGCCGAATCCGATGTGATGGCGATGATTTGCTTGTTAAGATTAGCCATTTTACTTAATCGCTCACGCCAAGCCACAGAAGTGACCCATAACATGATCTTAAAAGTGGATAATACCGCTAATTTATGGCAGTTACAATTTGAAACAGGGTATCTTGAGCGCAATCCGTTAATACAAAATGACTTAACGACGGAAAGTCAGATCTTAGGCGAATTAGGCATTCAATTAACATTCAAATAATGCCATATAAAAAACAGTCAAACAAAAAGCGGGTTATTATCAACCCGCTTTTTTATGCTCATGCAAAGTAAAAAATTATGCGTTTCCGCCAGTAATTTTAGCTACTTCTGCCGCAAAATCTTCTTCGACTTTCTCAATACCTTCGCCCACTTCTAAACGGATAAAGTTAGATACAGAGGAACTCACTGATTTTAAGTAATCGCCCACAGATTGAGAAGGATCCATAACAAACGGTTGACCTGTTAATGATACTTCACCGGTGAATTTTTTCATGCGACCTTCAACCATTTTTTCTGCAATTTCACGTGGTTTACCGGATTGCATTGCGATATCCACTTGGATATTACGCTCATGTTCAACCACATCAGTCGGCACATCACTTGGATTAACATATTCGGGGCGACTTGCAGCCACGTGCATTGCCACTTTTTTCAACTCATCAGCAGAACCTTCACCGGCAACTAATACACCGATTTTCGCACCGTGTAAGTATTGTGCAATTACTTGACCATCTAAATATTGAACACGACGAATGGTCATGTTTTCACCGATTTTTGCCACTAATGCCGCACGTTGTTCTTCAAATTGTGCTTGTAACGCTTCAATGCTTGTACCTTTGTTAGCCACCGCATAGTCGGCAACTTCATTTGCCAAGCCCAAGAAGCCGGTATCTTTTGCCACGAAGTCTGTTTCACAGTTCATTTCAACCAACACACCGAAACCGTCGGCAAGACGCGCTAAAATCACGCCTTCCGCTGCGATACGACCTGCTTTTTTCGCTGCTTTTGCTTGACCTGATTTACGCATATTATCGATCGCTAATTCAATATCACCGTTAGCTTCTACTAAGGCTTTTTTACATTCCATCATACCGGCGCCGGTACGTTCACGAAGTTCTTTAACTAATGCTGCTGTAATTTCAGCCATTTTAAAATCCTCTATCACGCTATTGAGTTTAAAGTGCGGTCATTATTACCGCACTTTTAATGAAAAAAGCAGGGAGCCATCAAGCCCCCTGCTAACCAATTAATCGTTGTGATTAATAAGGGCTTACGCCACTCACCGTCTGAGACAACCGAATTACTCAGCGACAGCCGCTTCAGCTTCGAAACTTTCTTCAGTAACGGTTTCTTGTTGACGACCTTCTTTCACTGCGACGGCGGCGGCGGAAAGGTACAACTGAATTGCACGAGTCGCATCATCGTTACCTGGGATAACGAAATCTACGCCATCAGGAGTAGAGTTAGTATCAACGATAGCAAATACTGGAATTCCTAAGTTATTTGCTTCTTTAATCGCGATATGTTCGTGATCTGCACCGATAACGAAGATCGCATCCGGAAGACCAGCCATATCTTTAATACCGCCAAGACTTAACTCAAGTTTTTCCATCTCACGCGTACGCATTAACGCTTCTTTCTTCGTTAATTTGTCGAAAGTACCGTCTTGAGATTGCGTTTCTAAATCTTTTAAGCGTCTGATTGATTGACGAACTGTTTTCCAGTTAGTCAACATACCACCTAACCAACGGTGGTTGACATAATATTGTTGACAGTCTAATGCTGCTGCTTTAACTGCTTCAGTTGCGACGCGTTTTGTACCAACAAACAAGATTTTACCGTTGTTGCTTGCAATGCGAGTTAATTCTGCTAATGCTTCATTAAACATTGGAACGGTTTTTTCGAGGTTGATGATATGTACACCATTACGTGGTCCGAAGATGAAAGGTTTCATTTTTGGATTCCAATAACGAGTTTGGTGACCGAAGTGAACGCCTGCTTGAAGCATATCGCGCATTGAAACTTGTGCCATAATATTTTTTCCTTTTGTTTGGGGTTTAGCCTCCACATACCAAGCAAATCGACCGTTTGGCACCCCGATTTACCCGAGCGATATGTGTGTGATTTAAAATAAATTCGATATCTTTGAAAAATTAAAATATCGGCGTGCTTTATATCATAAAGTGCGGTCAAAAACCAGAAAATTTTCTCAACTGGCAAAAATAATGCCTGATAATATATCAGGCATTCATTCAAAAAGAAAAGTCTGCCCCAACTGTTATTTCTTCACTAACCTTGAGAGCATAGCTAATTTATTTAGCGTCTTTATCGACTTACCACTGATAACCGACACCAGCACCGCCGGATAGATGTCCCTCGCTATTTACGGTACCTTGTAATTTCAATATGACTTTACCGTCATTACTTGCGCCGGAGTATCCTACCGCTACCGCAGAAGCACCACTATATCCCCCCGCAGAAACCGCTAACATCGATTTACCGGCTAAAGAAACCTGTGGTAAAGCTGCCGCGGCTGCTGAACTTGCGCCAATACCGCGTACACGTTCATCTAGCTTGTTCACTTTTTGGTCAATTGAATGTAGGTTGCTTTGTATGCCGGTGATATTTGTTGTTACTTTTTTATCAAGGATTGTTACGCTATCTTGCACGCCAGTAACTTTTTTATCAAGGGTTGTCACGCTACCTTGCACACCAGTAACTTTTTTATCAAGCGACGTTACGCTATCTTTTACGCCATTCAATTGTCCTAAATTAACTGCATCGGACTTGTCTTTTGCATCAGCAACGTTGGACACTCTTGCCTTGTTCACGTTGACTTTGTCTTTTTCTAAACTAATTTTGGTTTTATCTTTACTTTCGATCGAGCGAATACCGGTTAGATTTTCATTGAGATTAAATTTAATTGTTGTCGTATCCTTATCGGCAGCTGGATTAAGTTTGTCCCCACCGACCTTGTTCGTCACCACTGCGCTTATATTCGTACCATTATCAAATTTAACTTCATCACCAGCGTTCACATATACTACATCACCGTTATTGTATCCTGACTTATCAGTAGTTTTTACCAACCAACTTACGTTATTAACTATTCCAGTTAAGCCATATGCGGTTACAACATCATTCGCTTTATTTCCACCTAGTACGTTTTTGCCACTATTATCAATTTCCCAACGGGTAATTTTCGGAAGATTTAACGTAACAGTTCCGCTTTTATCTGTTTTCACACCAATTTCAAGGTTAGATGCATTGTTTTTTTGTGAAACGACTTTCTGTACTCCATTATTGTTAGTATTAGTACCTGCTGCGACCGCTGATACTGAAACACCCAAAGATCCAAGCAAAACCGCTTGCATCACATTAAATTTAAACGTTTTTTTCATTAAAACTGCCTCGTTAATTTCAAAGTAAAACACACAAATTAATCATTTGCCTAAGTAATATTTGCTCAAACGAAACAAGATCTTGTCATGCCTCTATAAATGAGCCATTATTCATTATATATATATATATATATCGCAACTGATTTTTGCTTTTCTGCAAAATTTTTTAGAAAGGGCATAGCCTAGGCAAATCGATAGCGGATATTGTGCAACGCTAAGCGGTGAACGCTAATAAATTATCAAACCGGTTTGATCTTTAGCAGATAAAAATAGGGCGGGATGGTTCCCGCCCTTGTGTTTGTGCTGATTAATGACCGCACTTTGGCTTAATTACCACTGGTACCCAATACTTGCGGCAGCCCCTGTGTCGCCACGGGTATTCGCATTAATGGAAAGTTTGACCCCCAATTTACCGTTATCCGATAATCTTGAGTAGCCTACCGCCAACGCTCCTTGGTCTCGATAGCTTCCTACCCCCGCGGATACCATAGATTTACCCGGGATGGTGGCGTGATACAGTCCAGCCGCTGCCATAGCGCCCGCGATACCCCCGCGCAAATCCTTATCCATTTTGTTCATTTGCTGGTAAACATTGCCCATTTGACCGCGTAATTGGCTGACGTTCACCGCATCCGTCGGGGCTTGACCCGGTGCCACGTTGGTAATGCGGTTGCCTCCGTTATTTAATCCGTTTTCGGTTAATTCTACTGGGTTCGCGCCGCTGCCAATGGTGACCCCTTTGTTGTTTAATACCGTGTTTCCTGCTCTCACTTGGTCTACGTTGATGTCTCTGGCTAGATTGTAGGTGACATCATTGCTTCCCGCCGATTTGCTAATCACGATATTACCATCAGTATTTTTCATATCTACCGTTGCCCCCGGATGAACCGTTGAACCGTTTTCTCCTTGGGCAGTTAAGGTGAAACCGGACTGGTTAATGGCGCTAGCAATGTCTTGCGCACTGACTAAGGCGTTGGCGTTTTCCGGTGCCGGGGTATCCACTTTGCCATTGGTGTTGCTTAAGGTCGTGGTCTTGGCTTTAAGCGCGCCCGTTGTGGCATCTTTGGTGATGGTGGTGTTGTCGGTGTTGACCGAGAGGTCAAAGACATTGGCACCACTGTCATTTGGTGTGGCAGTCACCGTTACCGAGTTGTCCGTGGAGGTCACTTCTTCTTTAGACGCGGCAATGCTGCTGGTTAACGCCTGTTGTACTGCATACAGTTGTGAACCATTGATAGCGTCGTGGCTGGTTGGTGAAATATCCCCGTTGGCAACGCCAGTGATTTTTTTATTTCCACCGTCAATGCCAGCAACGGTGATGCGCGGTCCATCTTTGATGGTTAATCCATCACGGTTGATGTTGACATTGTCTCCGACGTTTACGGTTTTAAATGCCACGTCGTCTTTCGTTGCTACGGTGTAGGTTGTGCTACCATCTGGGTTGACTGTTGGGGTCACGTCAATATTGTTCCCCGCTGCCACTTTGGTAGTCGCTTTGGCAATGTCGCCAGCATAATCGGCATACAATTCACCTTTGTCATTGAGCTTAATGGTGTTGTTGTCGATTTTGGCGTCGTATTTGACGGTGGTGGATGTTCCATCTTTCGTGGTTTCTACCACAGCTGTTGTGCCTTTACCATCAATAAAGTCTACGCTGTCATAGGCTTTGACAAAGTCCCCTGGTTGACCGTTGTTTTTCAAGTTCCAACCGGCGTTAAGAATATCGCCAACGGTGGCAGCGTTGTTAACGTTTAAATGCGTTGGTAATGTATAATTTTTTGTGACCGCTTTTTTGTTGAGGTTATACGCATCATCATTATATGTCTCCGGTAAATTAGACATAACATTGGTTAATACGGTCGGCGTTGTGGTGCCTTTCGGTCCATTGATGGAGGTAATCACATTATCTGGTTCAACCGTCTCACCTTGACCATCCGGTTTAGTGTTATAAGTGATGTTACCGTCTTTGTCTTTTATCGGGTAAAGTTGTTTCCCGTTTTTATCCGTATACACCACCGGTAAGCGCGCATTGTTGGTCACCGCTTGGGCATCTACATCCACCGTAATGGTGCGTACATCCCCTTTGGTTTCTCCTGTCACGGTCGCTAATCCGCTGCCGACAAAATCGACTTTGTTGGCATTTTTTACCGTATCAATATAGTCATTACCGGAAGCGCGTAATTCCCAGCCCATATTGCGCAAATCGCCTACCGTTGCGGCATTGCTGTCAGGAACTTTATTACTCTTACCGTCAGCTGCTAATTCGTTTAGATTAAGCAATGAACTGCTTCCTGTCGGATTGCCTTTACCAGTTGGTTTGGTTTCTACATTTTGCGTACTCAATCCGCTGCTTAAATTGCCCACTTGGACGACATCGCCTTTCGTGCCCTTATCCGCAGCTGCCGGATTGATAACATTGACCTGTACGTCGCCGGCGTCAACTCCTACAACATTGTCTTTCGGCTCTCCGTTTGGTTTAAGCGCTGACGGTTTATAGTATTTACCGTTTTTGCCTTTGACTACTTGGTTTCCTTCCTTATCCGTAATCCCTAATAGGCTGTTAATTCGCACCGCACTGGTTTTGCCATCTTCAGCAACCTCCACATTGACCGTGGTGCCCACCCCATTGGCGAAATTCACTGCATCATACGCCTTAACAAAATCTTTGCCTTCGCCATTGGCTTGTAAATTCCAGCCGGCATTAAGAATATCGCCTACCGTGGCAGCATTGTGATAAATATTGGTAACATTGTCCGGAGCAGTCTGTGCTTTGGTTATGTCACCCGCGCTCACTACGTCATTACCCAATTTTTTATTTTCATTTTCTTTCTTATCGCCAGCATTATACGTTGGCGCAAGATTGCCTTGAAGATTTGACAATGCCATTGGGGTTGTCGTGTTGTTGTCGCCATTGTTCATAGCGGCAATCACATCTTTTGTCTCCACTGGCGTTGCATCATTTTTGGGTTTACCATCTGTCACATCTCCAGCTTTGTAGAATTTATCTCCTACTTTCACCAACTTATTACCCGCCTTATTGGTATAAACCACCGGTAATTGCGCAGATTCCACCGCACTTTGGGAATCTACACTGATTTTGATTTCGCGTACATTCTCTTTCGTTTCACCGGTCACCGATATTCCATTGGCACCCACGAAATTAACTTCATTGGCATTTTTCACCGTGTTTTTATATCCGTTACCACTTGCGGAAACCACCCAGCCCAAATGGGTTAAATCGCGCACCGTGGCGGCGGAGTTTAGTACATCGTTTTCTAACGGTTTATCTTTACCGCCCAAATTTAACAAGTTATCCGTTCCCTTTTGTGCTGAACCTTGAGGTTGAGTTCCTGTGTTGGTCTCTATTTGCATGGTATTCAACACCGAACCGACGCCGGTTAATTGGGTTGGTTTATTGTCCGCAGAGGTAATATTTAACGAGGCAGTTGGTTGACTGTCTTGCGGATTAACATTGGCATTCATTGCTACCGGCGCGCCATTTACCAAATTGACTTGGTTAGCCTCTCCGGTGGATAAGGTTATCTTGTTAAAATCCACTTCCTCTTTTGTTGAATAAGTGACTTTTCCGTTTTCTTGCTTAACGGTCAGATTTTTACCCGCAATCATCTCAACACTATCGCCTGGATTGATGAGCTCTCCATTTTCTGGAGTTGAAGTTTTATCTTTTTCTCCGTCAGTAGTAGCGGATGTTTTTAAGGTAAAGCCAGAGGCATTGATAGCTTTTGTAATATTCTCCGCCGTGACTAACGCGTTTTTCTCGGTAGGGTCATCTATTTTCCCATCTTGATTGTCATCAGCTAACGTTGTGGTTTTAGCGGTTAATTGGGTAATCGGCTTTTGTGTTACTGGGTCGTTAACTTCTTTGGTGGTAATGGTTTCGTTATCCACATTGACATTATATTTAATCGTTGTGGCGTTACCATCCTTCGACGGTTCAACGACCGCGGTTGTCGCTGTGCCATTCGCAAAATCGACACTGTCATAAGGCTTCACAAAATCACTCACTTGACCGTTATTTTTTAAATTCCAACCTGAATTTAAAATATCTCCGACAGTAGCGGCGTTGTTAACGTTCAAATCAGTTGGTAATGATTGTGATTTTGTAATATCTTTATTTTCCGGATTATATTTATTATCAACATTATACGTATCCGGCAAATTCCCTTTTACATTCGCCAAGGTTTTTGGTGTATTTGCTTGATTATCACCATCATTCATAGAAGCGATTACATTACTAGTAACAGGAGAACCATCTGGACTAACAAAACTGCCATCCGGTAGCTTATAAACTTTATTACCTTTGTCATCCGTATAAATCACCGGCATTTGGTTAATAATGCTATTTCCCACTAAATACAACTGCGAACCATTAATCGCATCCGTCGACGTGGCGCTAATATTCCCCGCGGCAACATTGATAATTTGGCGTTCTCCACCTTGGAAGCCAACGCTAACGACGCCATTCCCTTCTTTTCCAACCCCATGGAAACCTGAATAAGCATAACCGCCAACTACTGCTGAATTTTCCACTGTCGCCACACGGTCGGTAGAGTTTGCCCCTAAAATTACGCTATTATCTTGCGTGCTTTTTACATTGCTACCCAACACAAAAGTGCTGTTATTCGCCACGTTATTGTTAGTACCTAATACCCCGGAATTTACCCCACTAACCTTGTTCTCGGAACCGACACTGATAGATTGGTTACCATAGACATTTGAACCATGCCCAATTGCAATCGTTTTTGTAGCGGCAGCAGCTAATAAGTCGGCATAAGCTTTTCTGCTCACGTTAGAATAGCTATCATATGCTTGTTGGTATGCATTTTGACCGTCGCCATTAGCTTTTTTCTTCGCTGCTTCTCCGGCTTGTTTCGCCTTTTTTTCTTCCTCCTCTGCTTTTTTCTTCGCCTCGGTGAGTTCACTCATTTTATCAAGCGCAGTTCCTGCTAAACTATTATCCCCAATAGCAATAGAATGCGCCCCAGACGTACTCGTATTAAGCCCCATCGCGACGGAATCTGTACCATACACTTTCGCTAAACGACCCACCGCAGTCGAATTAGTCGCAGTACTCTCGGCAACCGCCCCCGCGCCTAATGCGGTGGAGTTTTCAGCAAATGCTTTAGCAACAGAACCAATAGCTAGTGCGCGACTGTTTAGCGCTTTTGCTAAAAAACCCATTGCAATACCAAATTGCCCGTCAGCGCCTGCTTCACGACCAATGGCAATACCATGTTGAGAGATGTTAGTGACATTTGCCTTTAAACCAATGGCAGTTGAGTTTTCGCCGGAAGCCTTAGCCTCTGCTCCTAAAGCAATGGTATGTTGGCTACTTGCATGCACTTGATAACCAAGTGCAAGACCTCTCAATCCTGTCACTGTAGATTTATATCCCGCGCCAATACCTTCATCAGCGGTTACATTGGTTGATTTACCGATTGCAATGGAATATTTTGTCATGGCTTTTGTGCCTTCGCCTATAGCAAGCGCATTACTGCCCGCGGCGAGCGCATTGGCACCAATAGCTGTCGCGAATTGTGTATTGCTAGCGTTTGCACCATGACCAATAACCGTGTTATAACTTTTGGTGTTGCCATTACTCTCACCATTTTTACTGTAAGTAGAAGTCGCGTTATTCCCCAATACGACATCGGCATTGTTTACAGTGACATTATTACCGAGACCTAAACTATCATGGGATAAAGTAGCGTTTAAGGTTTGGTTATCGGCATAGACATATACTTGATTTTGATCAAGAGATTGAGGAGGTGAAGTGGTTGTTGTAGGTGAATGAGCGGTTAATGGCGCAGAAGTTGCCGCTTGCGCACTACTGATTACCCCCCCCCATGAGGGCTGCCAAGCCAGTCACCACAAGGGTTTTGCTTGGTTGTACTCGAGCATCAGTACTTGAGGCGGATTTGCCTTTTAATTTGCTTAATTCGGATACCACGACAAAATGTTGTGTCGCGTGGTTCCAAATCACTTTGAAGATTTTATTCATGGATATACCTCTAAATTGACCTAAAAAATAACGGATAACGGTTTGTATAGTGGGTTTTATCCCCACTTTCAACATATCCGACGTGTTTATTCACAGCCTTGACAGTATAAAATAGTTTTGATCGCGCGACAAATTTTCTGCACGAAATTTACATTTCTTTACGATTTGGTGGGGCTTTCGTTATCAATAATATTAAATAAGGATTGATATTGGGATGGTAAATGTAGAGATAGCTTGGCTGCTGCCGACGTATGATATTAAATCGTTCGCCCATAACGTCCCAAAAGAGAAATAGGGCAGTTGGATAAACGTAAAAAAGAGTTGGTAATCCCAACTCTTTTCGTAATTAATTGTTTTTATAAAAGAAAAACTACTCTTGCTTCATAAACTCTTCGTTAATTTCCACTTTGGCTTTATTACGTAATGCGACTAAAACCGTATTATGCAACGCTGCTTGACGCGCTTGTTGCAACTGCATATTAAAAGCAGCCAATTGCTCAGCAGACAGTTTTCCATCTTCAACTTTTTGCAATGCCACAATCGCTACATCACCGTTGCTATCTCGGGCGACGCCATAAGTTGCTTTATTGTCTGTTGGTTTTGCCATGGCAAAAATGACATTATTCAACATAGGATCTTTGTTTTCCGCATAGACTAACGATTGAGGTTCGGAGAAATTAACCGCACTTTCTTGTATTGTTGCTGACGATAAACCTTGCACTAATTTTTGTGCTTTTTCTAACACCAGAGCTTCCGCTTTTTGACGTTTCAGATAATTTGCAATATCTGCTTTGGCTTCCTCAAACTGGCGAATACCTTCTGGTTTATGGTCCACTACGCGAACTACGATAGAATGCTGATCGCCTACGTTAATGGCTTCCGAATTTGCCCCACCTTGGGTAATATCCGAATCAAAAATAGTCGAAACCACATTGGCGTAATTTAACTCGGCAGGAATATTTTGACGGGAAAAATACGCGGTTTCTTGCATACTCACATCTGCCGCTTTCGCTGCATTTTCTAAGCTATCCGGATGTTCAAAGGCTTTCTCGTTTACTTGTTTTTCCAATGTATAAAACGCATTTACTGCTAACTCATTACGAATTTTTGCCGCAATTTCATTTTTCACTTCATCTAACGAGCGTACTTTTTCATCTTCTAATTTAATAATATGATACGCATTATCTACTTTCACCGGTTGGCTGTATTGCCCAACATCAAGTTGACTTGCCGCGGCTTCAAATTCCGGCGGCATCATACCCGGCGTCACCCAATCCAAATCCCCACCGTTAGCACCGGAAATTTTATCAGTCGAATATAATTTCGCCAATTGGGTGAACGATTCGCCTTTTTGTAAATCCGCATAAAGGGTTTGCGCTTCTTGTTCGGTTGGCACTTGAATATGCGCCAAACGTTGCGACATATATTGCGCTTTATTATCTTGATAATATTGCGAAATCTCAACATCCGTCACATTGAGGTTTTTTTCCGCTAACGTACGAGTCAAATCAATATATTGCACTTTCACCAACTCCGGCGCAGCAAAAGCAGATCGATTTTCTTTATAATAGGTTTGCATTTCCTGCTCGCTTACCGTTTGTTTGGCAATTTCATCAGCGAGTGGGAATGTGGCTAAACGCACTTCGCGACGTTGGAAAAATAATTTAGCTAACGTCTCCGCTTGTATCGGCACTACAAAATCAGAGGAAACTAATCCCGCTTGCAATTGCTCAAGGCGTAGGGCTTCGCGTACCAATGCCGCATATGAATCAGAACTAATTCCATTTGCTGCCAACATTTGTTGATACAAATTGTTATTAAATTTCCCGTCGGTTTGTAATGATGGCATAGAAACAATTTCTTGTTTAATTTGCGCATCACTAATGCCCAGTTTTAGATCTTCGCTATATTGGCGTAATAATTCTTGATCGATTAAACGATTTAAAATATTTTTGCGCAAACCATTGACAAACTCCGGCGAATCCGCCACTGCGGCAAATTGCGCGCCAAGTTGTTGGCTTAATGCTTGATATTCATTATTGTATTGCTGCAAAAACATTTGCTGCGGAATTTCCACTCCGTTTACCTTTGCCGCCGACGTATCCACTTGAGTAAACATATAGCCGGCAACGCCACTTAGCACAAAAGAAACCCCGATAAGTCCCATTATCAGCTTCCAAATAATGCTATTTGACGCCGCATGAAATTTTTCCATTAACATTGAATCTGTTCCTGTAATAGTGAGAATTAAAACCCATTATCGGCAGCGTAAACTCTCCGCTACCGCAAATCTTTTTGATTATAATAGAAACTTTACGCCTTCGCACCATGAAAAACACGGAAAAAACGAAAATAAGCCGGATTTGACCTCGGCTTATAAAATAACGTAAAAATTGACCGCACTTTCGCTAGTTAACCGCCCTTGAGGTAGTGCTTGCTTTTCGACTGCGCGTGCTTTTCACTTTATTTAACGGTTTATGCTTCACAAACTCAATTCCTTCCGGCGGATTTTCCAATGCGATACTTAACACTTCATCAATGCTTTCCACCGCATGAATACTTAAATGATTTTTCACATTTTCTGGGATTTCTTCCAAATCTTTCACATTATCTTTCGGAATAATTACGGTCTTAATACCACCACGGTGTGCCGCCAGCAATTTTTCTTTCAACCCACCAATCGGCAACACTTTCCCGCGTAAGCTGATTTCACCGGTCATTGCTACTTCGGATCTCACCGGATTACCGGTTAAACAAGACACCAAAGCGGTACACATTGCGATCCCCGCGCTTGGACCGTCTTTGGGCGTCGCCCCATCCGGCACATGAATATGAATATCGCGTTTTTCGTGGAAATCAGCGGCAATCCCTAATTTTTCCGCTCTGGCGCGTACAACAGTCATTGCCGCTTGGATACTTTCTTTCATCACATCCCCTAAGGAACCAGTGAAGGTCAATTTACCTTTGCCGAGAACAGAGGCAGTTTCAATAGTCAGTAAGTCACCACCCACTTCTGTCCATGCTAAACCGGTTACTTCGCCCACGTGATTTTGCGTATCTGCACGCCCGAACTCAAAGCGTTTTACGCCAAGATAATCATGCAAATTCTCCGCATTAACGGTGATGGATTTCAATTTGCTATTAAGTAACAAGTTTTTCACCGCTTTACGACAAATTTTGGAAATTTCTCGCTCCAAACCCCGCACACCGGCTTCACGCGTATAATAACGGATAATGTCTAAAATCGCGCTATCCTCAATCACTAGTTCACCGGCTTTCAACCCGTTACGTTCAATTTGTTTTGCTAATAAATGACGAGTAGCGATATTCAATTTTTCATCTTCCGTATAACCGGATAGCCGAATCACTTCCATCCGATCTAACAATGGTCCCGGAATTTTCATGGAATTGGACGTTGCCACAAACATCACATCCGATAAATCATAATCCACTTCCAAGTAGTGATCATTAAAACGAGTATTTTGTTCTGGATCCAACACTTCCAACAACGCAGACGCCGGATCGCCACGCATATCGGAAGACATCTTGTCGATTTCATCCAACAAAAACAACGGGTTTTTCACCCCCACTTTTGCCATTTTTTGGATCAATTTTCCCGGTAACGAACCAATATAAGTTTTACGATGTCCGCGAATTTCCGCTTCATCACGTACACCGCCCAACGCCATACGCACATATTTACGTCCGGTAGCATTCGCAATGGATTGACCCAATGAGGTTTTCCCCACCCCCGGCGGTCCCACTAAACACAAAATCGGACCTTTAATTTGATTTAAGCGACTTTGCACCGCGAGATATTCCAAAATACGCTCTTTCACGCGTTCTAAACCATAATGATCGGCGTCTAAAATTTCCTGCGCTTTCGCAATATCTTTTTTCACTTTAGTGCGTTTATGCCAAGGAACTTGTATCATCCAATCAATATAACTGCGCACCACGGTTGCTTCCGCCGACATTGGCGACATCATTTTCAGCTTTTGTAATTCCGCTTCCGCTTTTTCTCGCGCTTCCGTCGGCATTCTGGCTTCTTCAATTTTTTTACGCAACTGCTCGACTTCAACAATGGCGTTATCATTCTCACCTAATTCTTTTTGGATAGCTTTAATTTGCTCATTCAAATAATAATCGCGCTGGCTTTTCTCCATTTGTTTTTTCACGCGACCGCGAATACGCTTTTCGATTTGTAGCAAATCTGCTTCACTTTCCATCAAACCAAGCAAATATTCAAAACGCGATACCACATTGGCTTCTTCCAATAAAATTTGTTTTTGCGCAACTGCCACCGGCAAATGTGCCGCCAAGGTATCACCTAAACATTCTGCATCATCAATGCGTTGCAACGCCGGCAAAATATCCGGCTGCACTTTTTTGTTTAAATTAGTATATTTTTCAAACTCAGAAAGCACCGCATTTCTCACAACATCCAATTCTTTTTCATCACCACTCACGCTGTCAATCGGCAACACTTCCGCGCTAAAAAACTCCCCAGTATCTTGTAACGAACGAATATTGGCACGTTGTTGACCTTCCACCAACACTTTAACCGTACCATCCGGTAATTTTAATAATTGAATGATATTCGCGATCGTCCCGACATCATACACATCATCAACTGTCGGCTCTTCTAAATCCGCTTGCCGCTGCGCCACTAATAATAATTGTTTACCACTTTCCAACGCCTCATCCAAGCTACGAATGGATTTTGCTCGCCCGACAAATAATGGCATTACCATAAAAGGAAACACTACCACATCACGCAATGGTAGAACTGGAATCGTTAGTGTTTTAGTTCGTTTTGCGTTCATCTCTCATTTACTCTCTCTAAAAAATTGGGGTTAAGCTGTAATATTGGGGTGAAAGGCTAAAATTCAAGGGAAAATAAAAAAGTGCGGTCAAAAATGAACTACCCCCAAAAGTTAACCGGTTATTCAAAGGACTGATTTTGGTATTGTATCCGTTGTAAGTGAGACCAATTTGGAGGTAGAGCATTTTTGACCGCACTTTTTATTTATATTATTTCTCTGTTATCATCAATTCTTTCAAATATTGAAAGAGTTCACGATAGGCTTTGGGAGCTTTGTTTTGTTCTTTTTCTTTTTGGGCGTTGCGAATTAAATTGCGTAGATATTGGCGATCGGCTTGAGGGTAGTCGTTGAGCAGTTCGCTTAATAAATCATCGCCTTTTTCTATTAATTCGTCGCGCAGGTGTTCCAATTTGTGGAGCATGGCTTGTTGTTGTACGTGTTTATTTTCGATTTTATCTAAGGCTTCTTGGATAGGAGCTGTGTCGATATTACGCAATAATTTGCCGATATATTGTAATTGGCGGTGGCGCGCTTCTTTTTGTAGGCGTTGCGCCAATTTGATTGCATCTAATAAGTTTTCTTCTAACGGGATTTTCTCCAGATGTGTGTCATTTAACGCTACCAGTTTTTCACCGAGTTTTTTAAGGGCTTGTGCATCGCGTTTTATTTCACTTTTACTCACCCAAATAATTTCTTCTTGTTCTTCATTTTCCCAATCAAAGGCTTCTTTTTTACGTTTTGCCATAGGTTATCCTTTTGTTCTCTATTATTTTTTAGCTGACTATTTTAGCACAGTAATTCGTATTGCTGAAAATAAATGCGGAAAGATTGAGGGGGCGTTAGCGGGTTGGTTGAAAATGCGGTAAAATGCGCGTTATGAACGATTTAGTCAAGGAAATTATATGGAAACCCAACAAAATAGTACCGCACTTTTAAAGCAGCAAGAACAAGAATTGCGTGAGGCTGTGAGTTATGCGGTTGAGATTGCAACAAAGGTCGGAGCGTCGGCGGAAGTGGCGGTGACGAAAGTGAGCGGTTTATCGGTTTCGGCACGTTTGCAAGAAGTGGAGAATGTCGAGTTTAATAATGATGGAGCATTGGGGATTTCTGTGTATGTTGGGCAGCAAAAAGGCAATGCTTCAACCTCGGATTTAAGCCCAGTGGCAATTAAAAGTGCGGTGGAATCGGCGTTAGCGATTGCTAAATATACTTCGCCGGATAATTGCGCGGGATTGGCAGATCGTGAATTGATGGCATTTGAGGCGCCGGATTTGGATTTATATCATCCGGCGGAGATGGATGTAGATCAGGCGATAAAACTTGCTTTGGAAACGGAAAAAGCTGCGTTGGATTATGACGAAAAAATTGTTAATAGCGAAGGGGCGGCATTTAATTCTCATACCGGCGTTCGGGTTTATGGTAATAGCTACGGGATGCTGCAAAGTTATTTATCCAGTCGTTATTCGCTTTCTTGCTCGGTGATCGCGGGTAAGGATGAGCAACTGGAACGTGATTATGAATATACGATTTCGCGTGATGTTAAGCGTTTGGATAGTGGAAGTTGGGTCGGTCAACGTTGTGCAGAGAAAACCTTAGCGCGTTTGCAACCGCAAAAAATGGCGACCCAAGAAGTGCCGGTGGTGTTTTTAAATGATGTGGCAACGGGCATTATTAGTCATTTGGCAGCGGCAATTAGCGGCGGTAGCTTGTATCGTAAGTCGAGTTTTTTATTGGATCATTTGGGTAAACAAATTTTGCCAGATTGGTTTGCGATTAGTGAACGTCCACATTTAATCGGGCAGTTAGCGTCGTCGCCTTTTGATAGCGAGGGCGTGCGTACGGTGTCGCGTGAGATTATTGCACAGGGAGTGTTACAAACCTATTTATTGACCAGTTATAGCGGTAAAAAACTAGGAATGCCAAGCACTGGACACGCCGGTGGGATCCATAATTGGTTGGTGAAACCAAATTTAAGCGGCGGATTGACCGCACTTTTGCGTGAAATGGGAACCGGTTTGTTAGTGACGGATTTGATGGGGCAAGGGGTAAATTTGGTTACCGGCGATTATTCACGCGGCGCAAGTGGTTTTTGGGTGGAAAACGGGGAAATTCAATATCCGGTTGCCGAGATTACCATTGCGGGAGAATTAAAAACCATGTTTAATCAAATTGTGGCAGTGAGCGATGATATTGAGTCTCGTTCAAATATTCAAACTGGGTCTATTTTGCTGGGAAACATGAAAGTTTCGGGTAATTAACTAAATGCAAATAATTCTCATTGACAAGTGTGTCAAGCCCAGATAGAATAGCGAGGTTTGTTACACATTGCCGACCGAGGAAAAGAATTTTTTGTCTCTGTAGCAAAGTACACCAAACAAGTAGAGTAGAAAGTAAATTCGTTAGGGTATTTAAAGGCTGAGGTTTATACTTCAGCCTTTTTTTTGCTACAATAGGCGCCGATTAGCTAAACCTGATATTGAAAGGTCATTTATAATGAAAAAACATTCTGTAGATATTTTAATTTCCGAACAAGATGTTCGTTCTCGTATTCAATCTCTTGGTGCGGAAATTACTCAATTTTACCAACATAAACAAATAGATAAATTAATTGTTGTTGGACTGTTGCGCGGTTCTTTTATGTTTATGGCGGATTTAGTTCGCGAGATTAAGTTGCCAGTAGAAATTGAATTTATGACGACAGCCAGTTATGGCAGCGGTATGACGACCAATCATGACGTGAAAATCAGTAAAGATTTGGAAGGCGATATTCGTCATGAGCACGTGTTGATTGTGGAGGATATTATTGATACGGGGTATACCTTGCAAAAAGTGCGTGAGATCTTGTTATTACGAGATCCGGCGTCGTTGGCAATTTGTACTTTATTGGATAAACCTTCTCGGCGTGAAGTAGAAGTGCCCGTAGATTGGGTGGGATTCACTATTCCTGACGAATTTGTGGTGGGTTACGGGATTGATTATGCACAACGCCATCGTAATTTAGGCTATATCGGAAAAGTGATTTTGCAGGAATAATTGTATTTTCCTGTTTATTGAACTTAGAACAAAAAAAGCTTGCTATTTGATTAGCAAGCTTTTTTACATTTTATACGACGGGCAATAAAAAACCACCTTAACGGTGGTTTTAGAAATCAGTTGGTGGCATCATTTTGTTTGGAAGCCAGTCTCACTAAACCAACATCACAACTTTTAATTTGTGTCGCTAATTCCATTTCTAGAATTTGCTGTTTGCTTTGGTTTAACTTACTTTTAATTTTATTTAACTGGGTGTGTGTACCCGGTTGTTTTTCAGCTTCTGCAATTAAGCTCTCGGTTGCTTTGAACAATTGTTCACATTGTTGAGGCAGTGTGACAACGGTATTATTTTGCATTAGTTGTGCCTTTGTGGATTCCGCTTTTGCAACGGCGGGTTCGCCTCCTGCCACTACTAAAATACCCGTGGCAACAACGAAAGCAAAAGTTGTTATTTTATTTATAAACACCCTATCACCTTTATATAAAATATTAAACAAAAATAAGCGCAAAGAAAATTAGCAGAATATCGATATGATGTCTAGTGCTTAAGTTGGTTTTATTCAAAAATTGTGATCCTAGGAATAATGAATGTTGTGAAAATGTTAATAAAATTCATAATTTGATTAGTATCAATAGATCTAGTGATAAACCTTTAGGATTATTTTTGATTTAAATCTAAAAAATGTGATCTGTCTGTCATTTTTGCTATTTTTTATCCTTACTTTTAGTAGTAGAATACACAGTGATCACGGATTATTTTTATAATGATTAACTTATATACTGGTATTTCGTTAGTGATGATTGTGAAAATAATTCGGTCACTTGACCTTAAGATAAGACATATCTTAGAGAAGGTAATATGGGGTGATTACTTAGTAATCATAATTGAAAAACTTGTAGCATTTACAAGGAGTCGAGATGTTAGACGTTGTTGAACTCTCTAGATTGCAGTTTGCATTAACTGCATTGTACCACTTTTTGTTTGTGCCGTTGACGTTAGGGCTAACCATGATTCTTGTGATTATGGAAACGCTTTATGTGACTACGGGCAAGGAAGTGTATAAAGATATGACAAAATTCTGGGGTAAATTATTTGGTATTAACTTTGCTTTAGGGGTAACTACCGGTATTACAATGGAATTTCAGTTTGGTACAAACTGGTCATATTATTCTCATTATGTAGGTGACATTTTTGGTGCACCGCTTGCTATTGAAGCTCTGTTGGCATTCTTCTTGGAATCAACTTTCGTCGGATTATTTTTCTTTGGTTGGGATCGCTTATCAAAAGGTAAACATTTATTAACAACTTATTGTGTGGCATTCGGTTCCAATTTATCCGCAATGTGGATTTTGGTTGCTAATGGTTGGATGCAATATCCTGCGGGTTCAGAATTTAACTTTGAAACCATGCGGATGGAAATGAACAGTTTCTTAGATGTTTGGTTAAATCCAGTGGCACAAAGTAAATTTTTACACACTTTATCAGCCGGTTATGTTTCAGCAGCTTGTTTTGTGTTGGGTATCAGCGCATATTATATTTTAAAAGGGCGTGATATCGGGTTTGCAAAACGTTCTTTTTCTGTTGCTTCCGTTTTTGGTATCGTAGCGGTATTTAGTGTGTTGATTATGGGAGATGAATCTGGTTATGAAATTGGTCAAACTCAACCAGTAAAACTTGCCGCAATGGAAGGTGAATGGCACACTCAACCAGCACCAGCAAATTGGAATGCGATTGTTTTAACAAATGAGGCAGAACGACGCAATGATTTTGCTTTACAGGTTCCGTATGCTGCTGGATTAATTGTAACCCGTTCTTTAGATAAAACATTCTTAGGCATTAATGACTTACAACAAATTAATGAAGATCGAGTTCGTAACGGTATCGTCGCTTATAGTTTATTGCAACAATTAAAGGCAGAGAAAAAACAAAATGGTCAGGTTAGCGAAGAAACTAAAGCGCAATTTAATGCGGTAAAAACAGATTTAGGTTTTGGCTTGCTATTAAAACGTTATACAGATAATGTGGTTGATGCAAATGAAGAACAAATTAAAGCAGCTGCGGCAGATACAATTCCATATGTAGGACCAACATTCTGGTCGTTCCGTATTATGATGCTTGCTGGCGGAATAATTTTCCTTATGCTCATTGCTGCATTTGTTCAAAATGTGCGTAAAACTGTGGGACGCAGCCCGTTATTACTAAAACTATTATTGTGGGGCATTCCGTTACCGTGGATTGCAATTGAAAGTGGCTGGTTCTTGGCTGAATATGGTCGTCAACCTTGGGCAATTTATGATGTTTTGCCAGTTGGTGTTGCTGCTTCTAATTTAACGACAGGTGATCTTTGGTTCTCTATTTGTTTAATCTGTGCGTTATATACTATCTTCCTTGTAGCAGAAATGTATTTAATGTTTAAATATGGTCGATTGGGACCAAGCTCATTAAAAACAGGTCGCTACTATTTTGAGCAATCATCTAAATAAGCAGGAGCCTAACTATGATTGATTATGAATTTCTACGTTTTGTTTGGTGGATCTTAGTCGGTGTATTGCTTATTGGTTTTGCAGTAACTGATGGATTTGATATGGGGGTTTTAACTTTATTACCGTTTGCCGGTAAAAAAGAAGTGGAAAGACGCATCATGATCAACTCTATCGCACCGCACTGGGATGGAAATCAAGTTTGGTTATTAACCGCTGGTGGTGCAATGTTTGCTGCATGGCCGATTGTTTATGCCACCTCTTTCTCTGGTTTTTACATTGCGATGATCCTTGTGCTCGCCGCCTTGTTTTTCCGTCCGGTAGGGTTAGAATATCGTGCCAAAATTGATAATCCAACTTGGCGTAAAGCATGGGACTGGGGGTTATTTGTTGGTGGTTTTGTCCCTTCATTAGTGTTTGGTGTTGCCTTCGGTAATTTATTACAAGGTGTCCCTTTTGAATTTAATGAACTAATGCAAGTGACTTACACTGGTTCATTCTTTGAATTATTAAATCCGTTTGCCTTACTTTGTGGTTTAATCAGTTTGTCTATGTTGACAACTCAAGGTGGTGCATGGCTACAAATGAAAACCACTGCAGATTTACGTGATCGTGCTCGTGTGATCACTCAAGTGGGTGCCTTGGCAACTTTGGTTACTTTTGTATTAGCCGGTGTATGGTTATATTTCAAAGACGGTTTTGTTGTCACTAGTGTCCTTGATCACAGCGCGCCAGCCTCACCTTTGGGTAAAGAAGTAGCGATCCAAGCAGGCGCATGGTTTAACAATTACAATGAAATGCCAGTATTGTGGATCTTCCCAGCCTTGGCAGTTGTTGGTGCATTGTTGAACATTTTAGCGTCTAAAGCCAATCGCAATGGGTTTGCTTTCTTCTTCTCATCATTAACTATGGCGGGGATTATTCTAACCTGTGGTATTGCTATGTTCCCATTTGTGATGCCATCTATTACTCATCCTGAAATGAGCTTGTTAATGTGGGATGCTACATCAAGTCAATGGACATTGACCTTGATGTTAGGCTTTGCTTTAGTTTTCGTTGTGATCTTATTGGCTTACACGATTTGGTCATATGCGAAAATGTTTGGTCGCCTTGACAGTGAATTTATTGAAGAAAACAAAAACTCATTATACTAGTTCATGAAGTAAGGAGATAAATTATGTTTTATGTATTATGGGTAGTGGGTGTTTTGTTCACCATCATGTTAAGTGTCGTAATTACTATCGGTATTGAAAAAACCGGTAAATTTGACGAGTAGGTTGATGATCAATTCACTATACCAATTTACAAATAAGGGCTCTTGGCGAGCCCTTTCATGTGTCCTAGCGCTCGTTTTAACGTTCAGTTTGTTTTTTAATGTCAACGGTTTTGCTAGCACATTGCGATCTTTCTCACCTTATTTAATCATACTGGGAATGTGGGCGATTATTACATTATGGATCCATGGTATGGGGTTTGTCATTCGAAAGCTACTGTGGAAAACCTGTTTCTTACCATTATTGGGCTATGTCATTTTGCTAATTATCGCATTATCGTCGTTGATTTAAACTTGATTTTAAGCCCTAAAAAATTTTTTAAATTTAACCGCACTTTAGGGCTTGCTTATCCTAGTATGTCGCTCTAAAATACGCCAATTTTCTCTCTTAAATTAAAATGGATATAAATTAGTCAGGCAATATGCACAAATGAATATTTTTACGTATCCTATTCGAGTATATTATGAAGACACTGATGCCGGCGGTGTTGTTTATCATGCGCGTTATTTGCATTTTTTTGAACGGGCAAGAACGGAATATTTACGTCAGTTGGGCTTTTCGCAACAAATGCTGTTAGCAGAAATACAACTGGCATTTGTGGTCAAAACCATGGAAATAGATTATTGCTATCCGGCACGATTAGACGATTTATTGCTTGTAGAAACTCTCGTCGAAGAAATGAAAGGGGCGACAATCCAGTTTGTGCAAACTTTAAAGCGAAATGAAACGATTTTATGCAAGAGCACGGTAAAAGTGGCTTGTGTGGATCTAGGTAAAATGAAGCCAGTCGCAATTCCCGCGGGAATTAAAGCGGCATTTCAAACAAAATAATTGTTTATAAATTTCTCGGAGTGACGTAATGACCACTGAATTGAACTTTTTGGAATTATTTCTGAAAGCCAGTATTGTTGTTCAAATTGTAATCTTAATTTTGATCTCGTTCTCGATTATTTCGTGGGCAATCATTATCCAGCGTAGTCGTATTTTAACCAGAGCATTAAAAGAATCTGCTACTTTCGAAGATCGTTTTTGGTCTGGCGAAGATCTCAATAAATTATATGAAGGATTGGATAATCGTCGCGACACCTTAACTGGCAGTGAACAAATTTTTTTTGTCGGCTTTAAAGAATTTTCCCGTCTTAAACAAGCCAACCCAGAAGCACCAGAAGCGATTATTCAAGGAACATCACGCGCTATGAATTTGGCGATGAACCGTGAAATTGAAGATTTAGAAACTCGCGTTCCGTTTTTAGCAACCGTTGCGTCAATTAGTCCGTATATCGGTTTGTTTGGCACTGTATGGGGAATTATGCATGCCTTTATGGCATTAAGTGGCGCTAAACAAGCAACTTTACAAATGGTAGCGCCTGGAATTGCAGAAGCCTTGATTGCAACCGCTATCGGTTTGTTTGCGGCAATTCCCGCAGTGATGGCGTATAACCGTTTAAGTTTACGCGTCAACAAGTTAGAGCAAAACTACGGTAATTTTATTGATGAATTTACTACAATTTTACATCGTCAAGTATTTGGTAAATCACAACAAAACTAATGTATTTTTGACCGCACTTTTAACGTGCGGTTACTTTTGAAAGAATTTTTAGAGGCAAATATGTCTTATCGTCGTAAACGTCGTGATATTAAATCAGAGATTAATATTATTCCTTTTTTAGATGTATTATTGGTGTTGTTGTTGATTTTTATGGCAACGGCGCCGATTATCAGCCAAAGCGTTCAAGTGGAATTGCCGGATGCGGTAGATAGTCAAAATGTATCTAATGAAGATAAAGTGCCGGTGATTTTAGAAGTTTCCGGAATTGGGCAATATACGCTTTCTATTGGCGGGGAGCGTAGCGAAGGGTTAACCGAAGAAATGGTAACTGCCATGTCTAAACAAGAATTTGAAAAAGATAATAATACCATGTTTTTAGTCGGAGGAGCTAAAGATGTTCCTTATGAAGAAGTGATTAAGGCATTAAATTTATTACATCTTGCGGGTATTAAATCTGTTGGATTGATGACTAACCCAATTTAATTAAGTAGGTAATATTGTGCAGAATAATCGACAAAAAAAAGGTGTAGATGCATTTCTGATTTCGATCATCATGCATATTATCTTGTTTGCTTTGTTGATATTAAGCTCTCTTTATCAACGTGTTGAAATTATGGGCGGTGGCGAAGGTGACGGTGACGTGCTGGGGGCGGTGATGGTGGATACCGGATCAGCAGCACAAGAGTGGGGACGTTTGCAACAACAGAAACAAGGGCAAACGGATAAACCCAAAAAAGTGGAACCCATACCTGAACCGGTAGAAGAACCGCAACTTGATCAAGCGCAGTTGGAAGAACAACGCCAACAAGCATTAGAGCGTCAACAGGCGATAGAACGACAAAAACAATTAGAAAAACAAAAAGAACAAGAGCGCCAACAAAAAATTGCTGAACAACAGAAAAAACAGCAAGAAGAAAAAGCCAGACAAGAAGCCTTAGAGAAACAAAAACAAGCAGAAGAAGCCAAAGCTAAACAAGCAGAAGAAGCCACGAAATTGAAAGCAGAGGCGGAAGCGAAACGTTTAGCCGCAGCAGCAAAACAGGCGGAAGCAGCAAAACAAGCGAAGGTGAAAGCAGAGGCTGAAGCAAAAGCTAAAGCGGAAGCGAAGGCGAAAGCGGACGCAGAGGCAAAAGCTAAAGCCGAAGCTAAGGCAAAAGCAGATGCGAAAGCGAAGGCAGATGCTGCCGCAAAACGTAAAGCAGAACAGGCAGCATTAGACGACTTCTTAAATGGTGGCGATATTGGTGGCGGTAGTGCTTCCAAAGGTGGCAATGCGAATAAGCAAGGTAGTCAAGGTAGCGGGGCTGGCTTGGGCGCTGGAGATGGGGGTAAAATTGGCGATCAATATGCCGGCGTGATCAAGAAAGAAATTCAACGTCGTTTCTTGAAAGATCCAAGTTTTGCAGGTAAAGTTTGTCGTATTAGAATTCAATTGGAGCGAGACGGAACGATTTCAGGTTATCAGAAAGTTTCCGGTCCAGATGATATTTGTACGGCGGCATTAAGTGCGGTAGCGAGAACGAAAAAAGTTCCAGCGGCGCCTTCAGATGCGGTTTATAATAAGTATAAATCACCAATTATTGATTTTGATATTCGGTAAACGGTGAATTTTAGGAAGGTAAATCAACCTAGGGTAAAAAGGTAAACATAATGAAATTAATGATTCGCATGATTGGTTTTATCTCTATGTTGTTTGTGTTGTTGACGCAAACTGTATTGGCGACGGATGAAGTTCGCATTGTTATTGACGAAGGTGTTGATAGTGCTCGTCCAATTGCGGTCATTCCGTTTAAATGGAATGGTCCGGGTTCTGCTCCAGCAGATGTAGCGGATATTGTGGCAGCAGATTTGCGTAATAGCGGTAAATTCAATCCGATTGCAGTCGATCGTATGCCACAACAGCCCACTTCTGCAGCTGAAGTGACGCCGGATGCGTGGTCTTCTTTGGGCGTTGATGCGGTTGTGGTTGGACAGGTCACTCCATCTGGTAGCGGTTATAATATTGCCTACCAATTAGTGGATACTATTGGCGCTTCAGGCAGTGCCGGTGCGGTATTAAGTCAAAATCAATATACCGTAACGCCCAAATGGGTTCGTTATGGTGCGCATACTGTGAGTGATGAGGTGTTTGAAAAATTGACCGCGATCCGTGGTGCATTTAGAACTCGTATTGCTTATGTTGTACAAAAAAATGGCGGTTCGCAACCCTATGAAGTGCGTGTCGCTGACTATGATGGTCATAATCAATTTATCGTGGCTCGAAGTTCTCAACCGTTAATGTCTCCAGCTTGGTCAGCGGATGGTAAAAAATTAGCCTATGTTTCTTTTGAGAATAAAAAATCGCAATTAGTGGTACATGATTTAGGTTCCGGTTCACGTAAAGTGGTTGCATCATTCCCAGGGCATAACGGAGCGCCTGCCTTTTCTCCGGATGGGGCGAGATTAGCTTTTGCGAACTCTAAAGACGGTGTGCTAAATATTTATGTGATGAATTTGGGAAATGGGCAGATATCACAGCTTACTAGTGGTGCTGGTAATAATACAGAGCCGAGCTGGTCACCGGACGGTCGTTCTATTGTGTTCACATCCGATAGAAGCGGTTCACCGCAAGTTTATCAAATGAGTGCATCAGGTGGTGGTGTTTCATTAGTAAGCTCTGGCGGTAGCAGTTATAGTGGGCAAATTTCTGCTGATGGTAGTACGTTAATCATGATTGCAGGTGATCATATTATGAAAAAAGATTTAGTTTCAGGAGCAACTGAGATGCTAAGTTCGACATTCCTTGACGAAAGTCCGAGTATTTCACCAAATGGAATTATGATTATTTATAGCTCTACACAAGGCTTGGGAAAGGTGCTACAATTGGTTTCCTCGGACGGTCGGTTTAAAGCCCGTCTTCCAGGAAGTGATGGACAAGTTAAATTTCCAGCTTGGTCACCATATTTGAGTAAAAACTAGGAGAGGTTAATGAAAAACTTTGCTAAATTATTAGTAGTGGCAGGCTCTGTAGCAGTATTAGCAGCTTGTGGTTCAAACAAAAATGAAGATAGCTCTGCAAACGCAAATGGTCAAACATTTGGTGCGGCAGGTTATTCTGTTCAAGATTTACAACAACGTTATAACACCGTGTATTTCGGTTTTGATAAATTCAATATTGAAGGCGAATATGAGCAAATCTTAGATGCTCACGCGGCATACTTAAACGCAACTCCAGCTTCAAAAGTTGTCGTTGAAGGTAATACTGACGAACGTGGTACCCCAGAGTACAACATTGCTTTAGGTCAACGTCGTGCAGATGCAGTTAAAAACTTCTTATCAGCTAAAGGTGTTCAAGCGGGTCAAGTTTCAACTGTTTCTTACGGTGAAGAAAAACCAGCTGAGTTAGGGCATGATGAAGCTGCATATTCTAAAAACCGTCGTGCAGTGTTAGCATACTAATTTAAAAATTAGTGCAAATTAGACAAACCGGACCAATTGTGTCCGGTTTTTTGTTTTTATTATCATCATATTGTTGGTTATTCAGTCAAATAAACAAAAAATTTAAAATTTTTATTGATTATTTAACTAAAATCCGTATCATAAGCCTCCGTTACGAAGCAATATATGGGTCGTTAGCTCAGTCGGTAGAGCAGCGGACTTTTAATCCGTTGGTCGAAGGTTCGAATCCTTCACGACCCACCATATTTCCAGTCAAGCAGTTAAGTTATTTAAGCGGGTCGTTAGCTCAGTCGGTAGAGCAGCGGACTTTTAATCCGTTGGTCGAAGGTTCGAATCCTTCACGACCCACCATTTAAATACTTCCCTTTACGGGTCGTTAGCTCAGTCGGTAGAGCAGCGGACTTTTAATCCGTTGGTCGAAGGTTCGAATCCTTCACGACCCACCATCTATGTCAAGTATATTTAATTTTATTCATCATTCTGTTATCTAATTTAATTAAAATTTTACTGATTAATTTTTTATTTGCGATCGGGATCGCAAATTGTACTTCCATAATTTTCCTGTTTATTTTTCTTGCGCTAAAGTGCGGTTAAAAAAAGGAAAGTTTTATGTGGAAAGGTATCACCCTGCTAGAGGGATTAATTGCATTGTTGATTATCAGCATTCTTACATTATTATCGTTACCCGCCTGGCAACAAGCTAATGCCCGCTTAATCCTCAATAAAGAACAACAAAAACTCTATCTTTTCTTACGACAAATCCAGTCCAGAGTGGAAAATTCTAATGAAATTTGGTTGCTGATAGCAAACCGAAATCTAGAAGAAAAACATTGGTGTTTGACCGCACAAATCAAAAGTGAGCAACTTTGCGATTGTTTATATCCGACTGCTTGCCGAGATGTATTTGCTCATTTCTATTATCCTTATTATCAACATCAAACCATGTTAAGTACCAAATCCTACTACCCGAAAGAAATGACCCGCTTAAACGGTATCCGCAACACTTTTTCAACCGCCTGTTTTGTATTACAAGCCGACAGTATTCGCACCGTCTTTTCCTTTTTTAACGTCGGTAGCCTGAAATTAAAAGGTTATCAATCGTCAAGTGCTTGTATTAGCGGAGTGTAATATGCGTCATCTTTATCGCGGACAAAGTTTGCTGGCGCTCATGGTGTCATTAGCGTTGTCGTCTTTTTTATTGTTGGTCATTATCTCGTTTTACAGCAACAGTCAGCAGCAAAATCATCGACTTTTCCTGCAATTAAGGCTACAGAATGAATTACAGCGCACCTTGCAACTGATTGGTAAAGATTTGCGACGTGCCGGGTTTCGTGCTTTAGCCGAAAAACTGACGCAAACAAACGTGCATCTCTTTGAACAAGATCCACAGGGAAAAAGCCTCGTGATTACACACGCGGATCAAGAAGCTGAACAAAGTTGTGTGTTATTTTTTTATGATTTGGATGCCTCAGGTTGTATCGGTTCAACTTATAAATCCGGCAGCTGTGTAACCAACGGACATAATACTGCCAAAACAATTGAACGCGAGCTGTTTGGTTATCGTTTGAGTAAAGGGATGATTGAAACCCGCGCGACCTATAAAAGCGCGGTGGATGAGACCTGTACGCAAGCACAATGCCAAAGTTATTTACACCAACCCGCCTGTAATAGTGGCGGCTGGACGGATTTACTGGATGCCAATGATATTCAAATTACCCACTTTTCGCTCAATTGGTTAATTGAAAATAGCTTATTGGAAGTCAAACTACAAGGCAAATTAAAGCGCTATGCGCAAATTCATTATACCACCTCGCTTGTTGTTCCTTTGGTCAATCAAGAACCCTCATCCCAGCTAGCTAAGGAGTATTAATGCAATTGCGTATCGGTGATCTTTGTTGTGGGTGTTATAAAGGCGTGATGACCTTAACCTTATTGCTCTTATTCAGCTCTGCTTTAGTGTTGTTTATGTTATTTGACGACGAACAATTGCGTTTATATCAAGGGATCAACGCGCAGCGTCAACTTTTTGTACAACAAAGTTTGGCATTACAACATATCAGCCAGCAACAAAAAGAAAACCTTTGCACGCAATTGAGCTTGGATAATGATCTCAATACGCAGCAAATTGTGTTTGAGCGAGGCGCGCAGGCAGATCGACTTTCGCAATATATGTGGTGTGGGCGACAACGGTTGTTTAAACAAGCGCCGAAAAAGGGCGTTTCAGCGGGAGAATATGCGCAATTAATTCAGTCAGAATTTCTACCGCACTTTAAGACGGAGTTAGCCTTACCGCCGGCGGTATTGCCGAAAAAACTAAGTGATACACTTTATTGGTTTGATGCAACACAAACCGAATGGGAGTTGAAGGGGAATGTACGAGGTATCGTGGTGGCGGAAGGGGATTTAACGATTTCTGGCAAGGGCAAAATTAGTGGTGCCTTGATTACCGGTGGAAAGTTAACACTCGCAGAGAGCGTCACCGTGAGCTATCGAAAAGCCACAGTGACAAAATTAGTACGTCGTTATAGTCGTTGGCGTTTAGAGGAGAAAAGTTGGTATGATTTTAAACCGCTGTAATACCATGGGTTACCACTTACATCACCCCAATGCTATTAGTTATCGCGGCATGAATTTTACTTCCTTATTGGTGACATTAACCTTGTTTAGTGGTATTTTTCTGACCATCAATCAATGGACATCGCACCAGCGTCAAAGTGCGGTGCAAATTTATCAGGTTTCTCAAGCGATACAAATTAGCGAAAACCAGCAGCAACGCCGGTTGGCAAAGCTGCCTTGTCAGCCTCAAGTACAACAAAACGGGCTGATATTTAAGGTTAAATGCGAGGCATCGGCGGTTCGCGTCAGTTACGCTGGCGGAGAAATCAAGTTAACCATCGACTAAGGTGAAATTGTGTTTACTGTTTATTATTCCAATCAACTTGACGTACAAAAAGACATTTTGCTGTATTTAATGGCACAAAAACCATTACAGGATCCCTTTTGCGCTGAAGTGATTTTGGTGCAAAGCCCAGGCATGGCACAATGGTTGCAATGGCAAATTGCTGAAACAAAAGGTATTGCGGCAAATTTCGCCTTTCCTATGCCCGCCAGTTTTATTTGGCAACAATATGCAGAAAACCTCACCAATGTGAGTCAACAGTCGGAATTTAACAAAGATTATTTGCGTTGGCGTTTAATGCGCCTCATTCCAAATTATTTATCACAAGCGGAATTTGAGCCATTGCGCCATTATCTCGCCCATGCACCGCAAACGGAACAACAAAAATTGTATGCCTTGGCTTGTCGAATTGCCGATTTGTTTGACCAATATTTGGTGTATCGTCCCGATTGGATTGCCGCGTGGGAAGCGCTGCAAGATGAAAAAATTATCCAACAAATCAAATTGCAGCAACCGCAACTTTCCGCACAAATTCAACAACATATTGCATGGCAAGGCATTTTATGGCGCGCGTTAGTGGCAGAAATCAAAGGCGAAAATCCACAGCAACCAGCGGTACACCGCGCTGAATTGCAGCAACAATTTTTACATCAATTGACGTCAGGAAAGGTGAAGAATTTACCAGCGCGCATTTTTGTGTTTGGCATTTCTGCGTTGCCTAAAGTATATTTGGAGACACTCAACGCCATCAGCCAACATTGCGATGTGCATTTGTTTTTTAACAATGGATGTCGCGAATATTGGGGCGATTTAGTGGATCCGAGCTATTGGCAAAAATTGCGTCAACGTTCTCGCCTTACTCATGAAACGCAGCAAAAAGTGCGGTGGATTTCTGAACAGAAATTTGAGCAAGTGCAAGCGCAGCAAGTGGAACATACTTACGATAACGAAATATTGCAAGTGGGACATCCGCTGCTTGCTTCTTGGGGCAAGCTGGGGCGCGATTTTCTGCATTTGCTTACCCAAACGGAAGCTAATGAAATTGAAGCCTATGTCGCGCAATTTGAGCCGCATTTGTTGGGGCAAGTACAACAACAGATTTTTCATTTACAGCCGAGCGGAACCCAACCGTTACATTGGTCTGAACAAGATCGTTCGTTGAGTATCCATTCTTGCTACAGCCCAATGCGCGAAGTGGAAGCGTTAAAAGATTATTTGTTGCATTTATTTAATCAAGACCGCCAACTGACGCCGAAAGATATTGTGGTGATGGTGGCGGATATTGATCGCTATACGCCTTATATTCGCGCGGTATTTGGGCAACAACGTCATCAACCTTTTGCCCAAACGCTCCCGTTTTCCATTTCTGATAATAAATTGTCGGAAAACGATGTCATTATTTCCAGTTTTTTACGTTTATTAACTCTCAAAGAAAGCCTGTTTGGCGCGGAAGAAGTATTGGCATTTCTCGATGTGCCGGCAATCCGCCGCAAATTTGCGATTGAATTGGATGAGTTAACCCATATTCACTACTGGGTTGAACATTCCGGCATTCGCTACGGATTGGAGAAGCAAACGGACAATTATAACGCTTGGCAAGCCGGCTTAGAGCGGATGTTGCTGGGATACGCCATGCGCGAGGAAAACGGGATTTGGCAAGATAGCCTTGCCTTTGATAGCACCTATAGTTTAAGCGGGCAATTAGTCGGCAAGTTGGCGCAATTTATTGAACGTTTATCCCATTGGCAACAAATTATTCAGCACAGTTATGCAGTGGATGCATGGCGAGCGCATCTTATTGACATGATCGACGGATTTTTTAGCGACGAGCGTGAGGATGCGGAAACTCTGTGGTATTTAAAAGATCGCATTGCCGAATTGGCGCAACAAATTGAAAGCACACATTTTTCCGCGCCGCTGGAGCTTGAAGTGATTTCGGAGGTGATGAATACTAATTTGCAGGATAATCCGAATAATTTGCGTTTTTTAGCCGGCAAAATTAACTTTTGTACCTTGCTGCCAATGCGCTCCATCCCTTTCAAAGTAGTTTGTTTATTGGGCATGAACGAAAATGATTATCCGCGCCAACAGGTTTCGCACAGCTTTGATTTGATGCAATATCATCATCTTAAAGGTGATCGCCTGCGCCGCGATGATGATCGGTATTTATTTTTAGAAGCGTTGTTATCGGCGCAAGAGAAATTATATATCAGCTACGTCGGGCGGTCGATTATTGACGATTCGCCATTGGAACCGTCGGTATTGGTTAGTCAGTTATTGGATTATTTGAGCGAGAATTTGCACTTAGGTGCTCCGTCGCTAGAACAACAAGCGTGGAAAAAACGTTTAGTAAAACAACATCCGATGACCGCATTTAGCCCGCAAAACTTTGTTGGAAATGACCGCACTTTTGCGCGGCAATGGTTACCGGTGGCAAATAAAGCCTATTGTGAAGTACAAGATTTTATCCAACCTTTGCCGAATACCGCCTTTCATCTGGAAATCGATGTGGCACAATTGGTGGGGTTTGTGCAAAACCCCGTGAAATATTTCTTTGAAAAACAACTTGGCGTGTATTTTGAACAAGCAGAAAAAGGCATTGCGGAAAATGAAAATTTTGAGTTAAATCATTTGGATAAATATCATATTAATGAAGCGTTATTATATTGTGATGTGTCGCAACGCGAGCAATTTTTTGCTAAATTGCGCGTAAAAGGCGTCATGCCTCGAGGGAATTTTGCTCAAATTTACCGCGATAAATTAAGCCGCGAGTTAAGCGGGCTGCAACAAAAAATAGCGGGTTATTTGGCGCAAGAACATCAATCGGTGCCGATCCATTTGCACTTTGACACGACACAAGGCAACGTGAGTTTGCTTGGTCAGTTGGATCATTTATATCCGATGGGCGAACATTGGCAGCGGGTAAAATGGCGTGTAGGGAAATTGCGTGATAAAGATGTGATTGAAAATTGGGTGTATTTTTTATTGCAATGTGCCAGCCAAGAGATGGCGGAAGAAGCCTTATTTTTTAGCAAAGACAAGCGTATGCGCTTTAAAACTGTGGAAAAAACGACCGCGCTTCAACAGTTGCAATGCTATATTGAGGCGTTTGTTGCGGCTCAACAACAGTTGCAGCCGGTGATTATGCTAAATATCGCGGATTATTTGGCTAAGATGGCAAAAAACTCAAGTGCAACGCAAAATGCGCCGGAAAGTGCGGTGGATTTTTCGTTAGTTTTGGATTTTATAGCGAAAATCGCGGAAAAAGATCCGTATTGGCAACGTTTGTATGAACAAATGTCATGGACGCCGGCGCAGTTAAATGCCATAGATGAGGCGACGAGAAATTGGTTTGTGCTCATGCTTGCGAATGCGCAAATCGAAAATTATGATTAAATAAAAAAGCGGGAAATCCCGCTTTTTATGTCCATGTTGATGGATAACTTTTTTACGCTTTACGCCATGTTGTTCCGTTGGCGCCATCTTCTAACACAATTCCCATGGTTGTCAAAGCATTGCGCGCGGCATCTGCGCTTGCCCAATCTTTCGCAGCGCGCGCAGCATTGCGTTGTTGGATTAAGGCTTCGATTTTTGCCACTTCGTCATCGTTGGATCCCGCTTGTAAAAAATCTTCCGGATCTTGTTCCAACAAACCTAAAATATTGGCTAATTCGCGTAATCTTGCTGCCAACGCGTTTGCTTTTGCCATATCTTCCGCTTTTAATTTATTGACGTCGCGCGCCATTTCAAACAGCACTGAAATCGCATTCGGCGTATTAAAATCATCATCCATAGCTTCGCTAAATGCGGCGACAAAATTTTCTCCGCCAAAAGCGACCGCACTTTTATCTGTGCCACGCAACGCAGTATATAAACGCTCTAGCGCGCCATGTGCCAGATTTAAGTTTTCTTCGCTGTAATTTAACTGGCTGCGATAATGGGCAGTCAACAAGAAATAGCGTACACTTTCCGCGTCATAATGGGACAACACATCACGAATGGTGAAGAAATTGCCAAGGGATTTTGACATTTTTTCTTTATCTACCATGATCATACCGGAATGGATCCAATAATTGACATATTCACCTTCATGAGCGCAGCAAGATTGTGCAATTTCATTTTCATGGTGCGGGAACATCAAATCTGAACCGCCACCGTGAATATCAAAATGTTCGCCAAGTTGTTTGCTGTTCATTGCCGAGCATTCGATATGCCAACCGGGACGTCCTGCACCCCAAGGTGAAGCCCAGCTCGGTTCATTGGCTTTGGACATTTTCCACAACACGAAATCCATCGGATTTTTCTTAATTTCCGAAATTTCCACGCGCGCGCCGGCTTGCAATTGGCTTAAATCTTGGCGAGAAAGGCGTCCGTATTGGCTGAAACTTTCCACATCAAACATCACATCCCCGTTTTGCGCGACGTAGGCATGACCTTTTTGAATTAATTTTTCAACAATATCAATGATTTCTGGAATATGGTGGGTTGCGCGCGGTTCAAAGTCCGGACGTAAAATATTTAAGGCGTCAAAATCGCGATACATTTCCACCACCATGCGATCGACCAATTGTTCGCAAGTTTCTTTATTTTCTAAGGCGCGCTTGATGATTTTATCGTCCACGTCGGTAATATTGCGCACATAGGTTAATTCATAGCCCAAATAACGCAAGTAGCGGGCGATCACGTCGAAACAAACAAAGGTTCTGCCATGCCCGATATGGCAAAGATCATAAACGGTCACGCCGCACACATACATTCCGACTTTATTTTGCTGAATCGGTTTAAAAATTTCTTTTTCTCTGGTTAATGTATTAAATATTTTTAGCATGGTTGTTCCAGTTTAAAATTCGGGGGTAAAACTCACCGCACTTTATAGCACTTCTTTGTGATTTATGGAATAATAAACCTCTTTTAATTTCATAAGGAAATCAAAATGATCACATTACACACCAATTTCGGCGATATTAAAATTGCCTTAAATCATGAGAAAGCGCCAATTACAGCGGAAAACTTCTTAAATTACTGCAAAGAGGGTTTCTATAATAACACAATTTTCCACCGTGTTATTGACGGATTTATGATTCAAGGCGGAGGAATGGAAGTCGGGATGCGCGAAAAAAATACTAAAGCGCCGATCCAAAATGAAGCCGGCAACGGGTTAAGCAACAAACGTGGTAGCATTGCTATGGCGCGTACTTCCGATCCGCATTCTGCCAGCGCACAATTTTTTATTAATGTGGCGGATAATACCTTCTTGGATCACCGTAAAAAAGAAATGTTCGGTAAAACTGTGGTGCAAGAATGGGGCTATGCGGTATTTGGCGAAGTGGTTGAAGGTATGGACGTGGTCGATAAAATCAAAGGCGTGAAAACCGGCAATAAAGGTTTCCATCAAGATGTGCCGGTGGAAGATGTGATTATCACGTCTGTGACGGTAGAATAGTGGCATTTTTTGATACTCATACCCATTTAAATTATTTGGCTCAGACGACTTCTGAGCCATTGGCGCCATTAATGGATAGTGCGCAAGCGGCGGGGGTGGAAAAAATGTTGATTGTGGCGGTATTAGAAAAGGATTTTAAAACGATCGAAAAAATGACCGCACTTTATCCCAACCGCCTCTATTACGGATTGGGTTTGCACCCGTTATATATTGAGCAGCACCAATCTTCGGATTTAGATCGACTGGCGCAAGCGCTTCGTCAACGCGGCTCAGCTTGTACTGCGCTGGCGGAAATTGGCTTGGAACGCGGTGTGGAAACCTTGTTAAGCGAGGCGTTGTGGCGTAAACAATGTGACTTTTTGGAAGCACAATTATTCCTTGCCAAGCAATTTAACTTGCCGGTGAATTTGCATTCGCGGAAATCGCATGATCAATTATTTGCCTTCTTAAAACGCATTACATTGCCAAAATGTGGCGTGGTACACGGATTTTCCGGCAGCTACGATCAGGCAAAACGTTTTGTGGATCTGGGCTATAAAATCGGCGTCGGTGGCACGATTACCTATCAACGGGCAAATAAAACCCGACAAACCATCAGCAAACTTCCTTTAGACAGCCTCGTGCTGGAAACTGACACGCCGGATATGCCAGTTTTCGGCTTTCAAGGGCAACCTAACCGACCACAGCGCATTGTTAATGTCTTTCATGCATTATGCGCGCTAAGACCAGAAACGCCAGAGATGATTGAAGATCAAATCTGGCGTACTAGTCTGGGGTTATTTAGTGGATAAGTTTTCCAAATCTTGTATCACTTGCTGTGGATCCAGTTCCAATGCCCGACAATATTGAATAAATTCTAGTACGTCTAAACGGCGGTCACCCGTCTCAATTTTTCCTATCAATGAGTAAACTACGTCCATTTTTTCTGCTAATGCACGTTGTGATAATCCTAATTCTTGGCGTCTGTGAATGAAAAGTTCGCGTAACCAAACTTGTTCTTCAGAATATATTGAGGAGCGTAATGTTTTCATTGCACCTATTTTAGGTTCAGGTTAGAATGAACCTGTTTTAGGTGCGAGACTTAAACATTACGATTGTGGATTTATAGGAGATGTCAAAATGAGCAACAATCAAGTGATAAAACTTGGTATTTTGAGTAGTATTGTCAGTTTTTTTCTGGCAGGGTGTGGTGTCGTTGGGAATGCGGTAATTTCTGATCAATCGTTAAAAGAAAAAGCAGCTTTTGCATTAAATACAACAGCAGATAAAGTCACCATTAGTCAACGCAATGGAGGAGTGGATGATATTCGATTTGTTGCAACGGTCGGTCAACGTTCTCACCAATGTTATATCACGACAATTGGAGGAGTGTTGTCTTCAGATGCGCTTTGTTCTGGCGGAGGAAAAACGATCGAAAATAGTAAAGCATCGTCATGCAATCCGTTGATGAAAGCCGCTGGACGTTGTTGAGTAGAGAAAATTAGCATCATTTTACAATAAGATAGGAGAGAAAAATGACTGAAAATCTAAAAAATACTAAGGCGGGTAAAACGGCAGGAATTATTGCTTGTGTTCTTGCGGTATTAGGTATTTTATTTTTAGGTGTGGTTTTTGTACCGCTAGCGGCAATTGTGGCATTAATCGGTACGATTATTGCGGTTAAAAATAAAAATATGCCGGCTATAGGCATCAATATTTTAGCATGGATTTTGGTCTTAGTTGGTTTGTTTACCTCACCGATTTTATTAGCGACAATCGGGTTAAGTGCTGGTGCAGCATCCATGTGATTTATATAGTAAAAGTGCGGTTAAATTTGAGCTTATTTTTGAGAAAAATCCACCGCACTTTTATTTTTTTACCGTCAAATAAAAACTTTCATCCACTAATTCCCACAGCAACGCTTCTTCAATTTCGCCTAAATGCACGCTGATCCAATGTTCTTTATCCATATGATAAGCGGAATAAATTCCTTTTATCCTGCGCAAAGATCCGATTTCCTCCGGTTTTGCTTTGAGGTTTACAATATTGATTTCATCTCCACTGGGTAAACCGATTTTATTGGCGGCAACGTTCATCAATAGCGCAAACCACTTGCGGTGATGAGCGTGGCGAAAGATGGCATAATTGGGAAATTTTCCCATGGGTATTGGGCTTTTATGCCATAACGTTGTTGAATTTGAACCGTAAAATGTGTGGCGTTCATCATTATTTTTCCATATCACTATGCGGGATGTCATCTTCTAAATAGACTTCGGATATTGCCTTAAAACCAAAGGAAGCATAAAAATCTTGCAGGTAGGTTTGCGCTTGGATATGAATGGATTTATCCGCCCATTGGTGTTGGATTTCCGTTAATACTTTCTTGATTAACTGTCGTCCTAAACCCAAATGACGAGCGGTTTTGACCACCAAAACTCGTCCAAAATGCACCGCACTTTCAGCGGGAATCATTCGAGCGTAGGCAAGAATTTCGCCACTTGCTTGGTAAAAAAGATGCTGTGCGATTAAATCTTTTTCATCCACTTCCGGATATGCACACGCTTGTTCCACTTCAAACACCGCCACACGAACTTGATAAATGTGAAAAAGCTCTGTCGTTGTCAGCGCGTTAAAGGGTTTACAATGCCACATATTTTCTTTTATTGTCATTTTGAAACGAACTTTAATTTACTTAATACATTAATATTTTCAATAAGAACCATTGTTGTTTTTTTAAATTTTGGCTTTTGTCATTCGTTTTAAAATAATAGAGCAAGTGTAACGTCCAGCGGGGTGGATTGATACTGTTGTTTCTATCACTTTACCGAGACGATCTAAATAATGACGAATGATTTTTAGTGCAGGGAATCCTTCTTCAGCATGAAGAATTTTTGCCTCTCGTGAGTTAATTGCTACTGCGGTAATTGTTTGACGTACTTCTACACTGCGACGTCCGTATTGCTGTTCAATTAAATCACTGATTAATGCGTAGGGATCTGACTTAATCAATTCAACAATTTTCTCGTAGCTAGCATGAACATAACTGTCCGTAATACAAATTGGTGCGTTGGTATTATCAGCATCTTCACGTACACTTTCAATTTGAATCCAATGAGATCCTAATGGACAACCAATTAAATCAGCTAAAGCTGAATCTGCAACCCGTGTTTGAATATCTTTTACAACTCGAACATTATTTTTTGCTAATTCAACTAAATCTTCCAGTGATGCCAGTGACTGCGCACGGTTGATTGGTGTCTCCGCAATACTTTCTACTCTTGTACCAATACGTTTTTTGCGTGATACCAAACCAATATCAGATAATTCACGCAAAGCATCTCGTATAGTGTGACGGCTGGCTTGGTAGGTTTCGCATAATTCCATTTCCGTTGGTAACAAAGAACCCACAGGAAATTCTCCTTTTGAAATACGCTGTGCTAATTCTTTCGCAATATTGATATAACGGCTTTCTTTTTCAGTTTGATTCATGATTTTTACTACCTAAATATTTTTTATTATTTTAACAGAAATTTACCGATTCTTGATTTTTATCAAAGAAAAATCTAATTTATTGTTGATATTATATGTCCGAACATTATTATATGTCCGAACATTATTATATGTCCGAACAAATAAATGATATTGTTAATAAAGGAGCTTACTATGGCATCAAACGTTCTAGACTCAGTTTTATTTCGTGATTCCTTTGGTACACCGGAAATGCGAGCGGTTTTCGACGATAAGGAATTAATTCGTAAATATGTAGAAGTGGAAATCGCATTAGCAAAAGCTCAGGCTAAATGCGGTGTTATCCCTCAGGAAGCTGCGGATGAAATCGCTACAAAATGTGACGCAGATACGCTGGACTTTGACTTATTACGACATGAAACAGAAATTGTCGGCTATCCTATTCTTCCACTAGTCCATCAGATTTCAAAACAAGCAGGGAAATCAAGCGGTTATGTTCATTGGGGAGCTACTACCCAGGATATTATGGACAGTGCTGTTGTGTTACAAATTCGTGATGGTTTGGAAATTGTAGAGCGCGATATTAAAGCACTGCGTTCAATTTTAGCTGGCTTAGCCAAACGTTATCGCAATACAGCGATGGCGGGACGTACACACTTACAGCAAGCGTTACCGGTGACTTTTGGTTATAAAGCTGCAATTTGGTTGGATATGTTTGACCGTCATCAAGTACGTTTGGAACAATTAAAACCACGAGTGTTAGTTGGGGAATTTGCTGGGGCAGCTGGTACATTAGCCTCGTTGGGTGATAAGGGTTTAGTTGTACAAAAAGTGATGATGGCAGAGCTTGGATTAGGTGTTCCGGTATCTACTTGGCATGTAGCACGTGATGGTTTTGCCGAAGTGGTTAACTTTCTTGCTTTAGTGACGGGATCTCTAGGCAAAATTGCCTACGATGTTATGTTGATGGCATCTAATGAATTTGGTGAGTTATATGAACCATTCGTAAAAGGACGAGGTGCTAGTAGTACTATGCCACAAAAACGTAATCCGATTTCAAGTGAATTAATGCTTGCTAGTGCTAAAGGTGTACGTCAACAAGCCGGCTTGATGTTAGATGCAATGATTCAGGATTTGGAACGCGCGACAGGACCTTGGCATGCGGAATGGATTGCTATTCCTGAAAGCTTTGTGTTAGCTGCAGGCTCGTTAAACCAGGCAAAATTTATGCTAAGTGGTTTAATTGTGGATGAAGAAGCTATGGGGCGTAATTTAGATATGACTAATGGGTTAATCGTTGCCGAAGCAGTAATGATGGGATTAGCACCGTATATTGGTCGCCAAGATGCACATGATGTGGTATATGATGCTTGTCGTGTGGTGAATGAACAAGGTGGTCGTTTAGCTGATGTTTTAAATGCGATGCCAAGCGTATCCAATCGTCTTAATCCGCAAATAGTTGAGTCTTTGACGGATCCGCGCAATTATCTTGGTATTGCGCCAGAAATGGTGGATCAAGTATTGGTAAATTCTGCTAAATTAGGATATTAATCTGTTATACGGATCGCAAAGTGCGGTCCGTTTTTTTTGAGTTTTATACAAGGTGATGTTATGTCTAATAAAGTTCTTGCTGCACTCATTCCAATTGTAATCGCGGTGATTATTTGGTTTATTCCCGTACCAGAAGGATTAACCCCTCAAGCATGGCAAATGTTTGCGATTTTTGCTGCTACTATCGTAGCCATTTTAACTCAACCGCTATCTTCTGGAGCAGTGATGTTAATTGCATTATGCTTTTCTATTTTTACAGGAACACTTACTGATAAACAAGCACTTTCCGGCTTTGCCAGTGGTACTGTATGGTTGATTTTTTGTGCTTATATTTTATCTCTCGGATTTGTTACATCCGGGTTGGGTAAACGTATTGCCTATAAATTGCTGTCCCTGTTTGGTGGTAGCAGTTTGGGGATTGCATATTCCTTAGGTGTATCGGATTTAATTATGGCACCGGCTATGCCTTCTGTTACCGCACGTTCTGGAGGTATTATTTTCCCAATTGCAAAATCTATTAATGATGCATTAGATTCTAAACCCGGTGTATCCGGTAAAAAGATCGGTGATTTTCTGACAATGGTTTGTTTTCATTTTACTCCACTTACGGGAGCAATGTTTTTAACCGGGATGGCGGCTAATCCGTTAGTGGGGGATTTAGCCAAAAAAGTTTTGAATGTGGACATTACTTGGTCAGGTTGGTTTATCGCAGCGGTTATACCGATAGTGGTTTGTTTTTTCATTATGCCACTTCTTGCCTATAAACTTTTAGATCCTGAATTGAAAAAAACACCAGAAGCCAAAGTTATGGGGAAACAAGCTTATAGTGAACTGGGAGCGATGACATCTGCTGAAAAAAAAGTTGCAATTGGTTTTATTTTAGCTTTAATTGGTTGGGGAACCAGCTTAATCACAGGATTTTCTGCTACATCTGTAGGTTTAGCGCTTGCTGCCTATTTGTTTACTACAAAAGCGGTTCATTGGAAGGATTTACTTGATGATCATTCTGCTTGGGATACGGTTATTTGGTTCGGTGCTATTATTGCTTTGGCAGCAGGTTTATCTGAATTAGGTTTTATCAAATGGATGACTATTCAATTAGCTAGTTCCATGCAAAATTTTGGCACGATTGAAACATTGGTTATTTTAGGATTATTGTACATTTATGCACATTATTTGTTCGCAACAGCAACTGGACATGTCGCTGCACTCTATGCTCCGTTTGCCGCAACTGCTATTGCTGTTGGCGCACCGCCAATGATGGTTGCAATTTGTTTTGGCATTTTCAGTAATCTAATGTGGAGTACTACAGAATATGGTGGTGGACCAGGTCCAATTTATTTTGCACAAGGTTATTTTGAACGCCCACGTTTTTATAGAATCAATTTTATACTTGTTACAGCTAATGTTATTATTGTATTTTTCGTTGGTTTAGCGTGGTGGAAGTTATTAGGGTTGTATTAACACATAGCGCCACAAATGCGGAGGTTTTAGCTTTTATGGCACTATGTTTGAGTGGATAATCGAAATTAACCGAATTCGCGCATAAAGTCTTGCGCTTTGTTCACCATTTCTTTTGAACCGATAAACAACGGAATGCGTTCGTGTAACGTGGTTGGTTGAATATCTAAAATGCGGCGATATCCGTCGCTGGCGATGCCGCCGGCTTGTTCCGCTAAGAATGCCATTGGGTTACCTTCATATAATAAGCGTAGTTTACCATTTGGATAATTGGTGGCGCTTGGATAAATATAAATTCCGCCTTTTAACATATTGCGGTGGAAATCGGAAACTAAGGAGCCGATATAGCGGGAAGTATAAGGACGAGAGGTCGCTTTATCTTCTTCTTGGCAATATTTTATGTATTTTTTTACGCCCATTGGGAATTTTAAATATTGTCCTTCGTTAATGGAGTAAATTTTGCCACTTTGCGGAATTTGGATATTTTCATGAGAAAGACAAAATACGCCTAAGGAAGGATCATAGGTAAATCCGTTAACGCCATTACCCGTGGTATAAACTAGCATAGTGGAGGAACCGTAAACAATATAACCAGCGGCAACTTGGCGATTACCCGGTTGTAGGAAATCTTCCAACGTCACCGGCGTACCGATTGGGGAAACGCGACGATAGATAGAGAAAATAGTACCGACGGCGACGTTGACGTCGATATTGGAAGAACCGTCTAACGGATCGGTTAAGATGACATATTTGGCATTTCTGCCACGTTCAGTATCAAATGCGACGAAGTTTTCTTCTTCTTCGGAGGCAAATCCGGCAACTTCCTCGCGCATAATTAACGCTTGTTTCATGGTGTTGTGCGCAAATAAATCCAGTTTCATCTGCGCTTCTCCTTGCACATTTTCTACCCCGTTGTTACCAATAATATTATTGGTTAACCCAGCACGGTTGATGTCGCGGTGAATCACTTTTGCCACTAAACGGATGGAAGAAAGAATACCGGAGAGTTCTCCCTTAGCGTTGGGATACTCAGCTTGTTTTTCGACAATAAATTGCCCTAACGTTTTCATATCGTGTCCTTATTTTGGTAATAGATTTTACTCTCTCAGAAAGTTGATTTATTATAACAGCCTTGACTTCATGACAGAAAAAAGATTTTAAATCTCTGTGATCTCAGCCACACTTTTTTTGTAAAAATTACATGATTTTTTGATAAGAGACAACAATGACAATAAAACATCTTCATATTTTAGGTATTTGTGGCACATTTATGGGCGGTATTGCGATTATTGCCAAACAAATGGGCTACAAAGTGACCGGCTCGGATACTAATGTTTACCCGCCAATGAGTACATTTTTACAAGAGAGCGGTATTGAAATTATTCCTCATTATGAGATTTCCCAATTACAACCGGCGCCAGATTTGGTGGTGATCGGTAATGCAATGAAGCGCGGAAACCCTTGTGTTGAATATGTATTGGAAAATAATCTCCCTTATACCTCCGGTCCACAATGGCTACATGATCATTTATTGCATGAGCGTTGGGTGTTAGCGGTTTCCGGAACCCATGGCAAAACTACCACCACCGGTATGTTAAGTTGGATTTTAGAGCAAAATGGGCTGGAACCAGGTTTCTTGATTGGCGGTATTGCTGGGAATTTTGGGACATCCGCGCGTTTGGGCAAAAGTCCGTTTTTTGTGATCGAAGCGGATGAATATGATACCGCATTTTTTGATAAGCGTTCAAAATTTGTACATTACAATCCGAAAACGTTAATTATCAATAATATCGGTTTTGATCATGCGGATATTTTTGACGATTTAAAAGCCATTCAACGCCAATTTCATCACATGATCCGTACCATTCCGGCAAGTGGGCGAATTTTGTCTGTTGCCAATGAACAAAGCGTGAAAGAGACCTTGGAGATGGGATGCTGGTCGCAATGCCAATATTTGGGGAAGGATCAACAATGGTATGCGGAGCGTTTGACGAACGATAGTTCGTATTTTGAGGTGTATCATCATGGTGAAAAAGCAGGTGAAGTGCAATGGAATATTGTCGGACAGCATAATATGCACAATGCCTTGATGGCGATTGCTGCAGCGTATCATGCGGGCGTGAGTATTGAAAATGCTTGTCAAGCTTTATCTAGTTTTGTGAATGCTAAACGTCGCTTGGAGGTGAAAGGGCAGGTGAATGGCGTGACGGTGTATGATGATTTTGCTCATCATCCAGCGGAAATTCTCGCGACATTGACCGCACTTCGCGATAAAGTGGGCGGCGGCGTGCGCATTTTGGCAGTATTGGAGCCACGTTCTAACACTATGAAAATGGGCGTACATAAAGACGAAATCGCTCCGGCGTTAGCGCGCGCGGATCATGTTTTTTTATTACAACCGGACAGCATTCCTTGGGAGGTGGTGGAGATTGGTAATCAATGTGTGCAGCCGGCAAGCTGGTCGGGAAATATTGATAAATTAGTCGATATGGTGGTCGCCGAAGCACGTGAAAGCGATCATATTTTGGTGATGTCAAACGGGAGTTTTGGCGGTATTCATCAAAAATTATTGGATAAATTGTCAACAAAGTAAGAAATTTGACATTATCGCAAAATAAAGCGTGCTATTTATAATATATACTGTTAGTATGGCGTTGCCTTTATCGTGAAGGCGTAATGGATAGCACGAATAATTGACTGGCTAAATGAAAAAATTTGTTTTATATCACCATATTTTATAGCGTTATCTCAAGATTTTTATTTATTAGGATTATGTAATGTCACAAAGTAAAGGAACCGTTAAATGGTTCAACGAAACAAAAGGATTTGGTTTTTTACAAGCGGAAAATGGGGAAGATGTATTTGTTCATTTTTCAGCCATTCAAACCAATGGGTTTCGCACTTTAAAAGAAGGTCAAGCAGTGACTTTCAATATTATTGATGATAAACGTGGTAAAAAAGCGGAAAACGTCGCTGTTTTAGTTTAGTCAAATCAAGTGAGCTCAAAGACCATCAGCAATGATGGTTTTTTTATGCCGGAAAATGGTATTACAACGGATATATATAAAAAACAACGCAAAAAGTCACCACCCTTTTGCGTATTTCAAATATAAAAAAAAGCGGTTTGCTATAAACAAATCGCTTTGCGAAATCTGGTTGCGGGGGCCGGATTTGAACCGACGGCCTTCGGGTTATGAGCCCGACGAGCTACCAAGCTGCTCCACCCCGCGTCTGTACCTGCATAATACGCTTTTGAAATTTTTATGCAAGTAAAAATTGGGTGAAATAATGTATTTGGTATAAAAACAAACAATATGGATATTTTTTCTTCTATTGCTGTAAATGCGCTATATCTTCAAGTCATTTTTTGATACCTTAGCATTGTTTGTTTATTTTAGTTAGGGCTTCATTATGTGGTTAAAACCACTTTCAATAAGAAAAATCGCTGTGATTTCCAGCATATTATTTTTACTAGGCTGTTCCTCATCCCAACATACTAGTAACCACTCAACACAAGACACTAACGAAAAATTCGGTGCTCAATATGTAGGAAGAAGTTATCAGCAAGTAAACTTAATGCCGGTATTAGAAGTAGAAAATAAAAGTGCGGTGAGAAATCAGGGGGATTTTTTAACGCAGTTATCCAATATATATGGCTATTCACAGAGCTTAAGTAACCGCTTTGCCAATGTGTATAGAAAAATAACCAATTGGGTTTTGACCGGTGCAGATATAAATGATTTATCAACATTTGATATTCATCCTCAAATCATGAAAGGGCAAGATGGATACCAAAATGTGTTAATGACAGGATATTATTCGCCGGTAATTCATGCGCGCCACACGCCACAAGGCAAATACAATCAACCGATTTATGCAATGCCGACACAAAAACGTTTTACGCGTGCGCAAATTTATGCTGGTGCGTTGAAAGGCAAAGGGTTGGAATTGGCGTACAGTGATTCTATGATCGATAATTTCTTACTTGGTGTACAAGGCAGCGGTTATGTGGATTTTGGTAATGGTGATTTAAATTATTTTGCTTATGCCGGTCAAAACGGTTTTGATTATGTGGCGGTTGGGCGTTTGCTGGTAGAAGATGGCGAAATTCCAAAAGAAAAAATGTCCATTCAAGCTATCAAAGACTGGGCAAACGCAAATCCATCACGTTTACAAAGTTTATTAGAGCGCAATCCATCATATGTTTTCTTTAAAAATGATCCAAATGGAAAGGTGCGTGGTTCAGCCGGTGTGCCTTTGGTGCCTATGGCGTCCATTGCTGCCGATCGCAACCTCATTCCTTCCGGTTCGGTGTTGTTGGTGGAAGTGCCTGAAATTGATAACAAAGGCAATTGGACCGGTAAACATAAATTAAATTTAATGGTCGCGCTTGATGTGGGTGGCGCAGTCAAAGGTCATCACTTTGACTTATATCGCGGTATTGGCGACGAAGCGGGGCATATTGCCGGTTTGTCTAAACATTATGGTAGAGCTTGGTTATTACAATAATGACAGAACGTATTGATAATTATGAACAGCGTTTTGGCGGTATTGGTCGCTTGTATGGCGCTGAAGCATTGGCAATTTTTCGTCAATCGCATATTGCGGTGATCGGCATTGGAGGCGTTGGTTCTTGGGTGGTGGAAGCTTTGGCGCGTTCAGGTATCGGTAAGATTACGATGATTGATATGGATGATATTTGTGCCACTAATATCAATCGTCAAATTCATGCTTTATCTGGCAATGTGGGGTTGCTTAAAACAGAAGTGATGAAAGAGCGGGTACGCTCGATTAATCCGGAATGTGCAGTCGAAATTATTGATGATTTTATTGCACCGGATAATTTGGCGGATTATCTTAATCGTGGCTATGATTATGTGATTGATGCTATTGATAGTGTGAAAACCAAGGCGGCGTTGATTGCTTATTGTAAGCGCCATAAAATCCCAGTGATTGCCATTGGCGGTGCGGGCGGGCAAACGGATCCGACGCAAATTCAAATTGCGGATTTAAGTAAAACCATTCAAGATCCGTTGGTGGCAAAAGTGCGGTCACGTTTACGCAAGGAATATGGTTTTACGCAAAATCCTAAGCGGAAATTTGGCGTGGATTGTGTTTTTTCCACCCAACCTTTGATTTTTCCACAAATGGGGGAGCATTGCGAGGTATCGGCAAGCATGAATTGTGCCAACGGATTTGGTGCGGCAACAATGATTACTGCCACCTTTGGTTTTTTTGCAGTGTCGAGAGTGATTGACAAATTGCTGTGTAAAAACGAGCAGTAAAGTGCGGTCAATTTTGGGGACGTTTTCGCGGTGGCTTAAATACAGCCACCGCAGCTGCCACAGCGCCAATCGTCTTGGTTTACCGCTTGGTAAAAATAGCGCATATATTGTTCTTCAATCGGGATGTCTTCCTGAATAAATAAATCAGTTAGCCAATCGATATTTGCCACAATCCAATCATCTTCATCTAACCCCTCTAGATAGAGTTCATCTTCAGGATCGATAAAATTATAGATTTTTTGCGTTCCCATATCCTGATCGCGACGGTCGGAGGGCAGTTTGATCGGTTTACCGTTGTACTCAATTTCCCAATAGCCTAAACAAAGCGTGTTGCCTTTGGAACTCCAAGAGGCTGTAAATGGATTTTGCATAATTTGTTTAATATTTCAAAAAATTTCACATAAATTAAGTATATTCTTCTTGGAATAAGATACCATACCTAATTTTAGTCATTATTTATTTGAGCCTTCAGGATGTAATCCAATGCCTTGATGACGCGCTTTAAGTTTTTCAATTACGTCGTGCCACGCCAGATTTTCATTGTGTAACAACACCGTTAAATGATAGACCAAATCTGCTGCTTCGCTGATGATTTCCTCTTGATCTTTTGCCATTGCAGCAAGGGCAGTTTCTACCCCTTCTTCGCCAACTTTTTGCGCGATTTTCTTCGTACCTTTGGCGTAAAGTTTCGCGGTATAAGAACTTTCAGGATCGGCATTTTTGCGTTCAGCTAAAACTTGTTCCAACTTCGCAAACCATGTCCACTCGCCTTCGGATTGGGTTTTAAACTGATGAAAACAGCTTTCTTTTCCCGTGTGGCAAGTTGGACCGATTGGATTTGCTAAAATTAATAACGTATCGTTATCGCAATCCAAGCTCATATCCACCACGTTCAAAAAATTGCCTGAAGTTTCGCCTTTTGTCCATAAACGCTGTTTGGTACGAGAGAAAAAAGTTACCTTCTTCTCTGCAAGGGTTTTGCCTAACGCTTCTTGGTCCATATAGCCCAACATCAGTACTTCACAGGTTTGAGCGTGTTGAACGATAACGGGGAGTAAACCCTCTACTTTTTTCCAGTTTATTTTGTTTATCATATTTTTCCTAAAATTTAACCGCTCGTAGGGGCAAATTACATTTGCCCTGAATGCTCTCATTACTGGCTTTGGGGCAAATATAATTTGCCCCTACATTTTATCGGCGAACTTCCACACCTTCCTGTGCCAAATAATACTTCAATTCACCAATGTTAATGATCTGCTTATGAAACACACTCGCCGCCAGCGCTCCGTCCACATTTGCGTCAATAAATGCATCACGGAAATGTATCATTTCGCCTGCGCCACCTGATGCGATTAACGGTACATTACAGACTTCGCGTACTTTTTTCAGTTGTACTAAATCATAACCGTTGCGCACACCGTCTTGGTTCATCATATTTAGCACGATTTCGCCGGCACCACGTTTTTGCACTTCCGACACCCAGTCAAGCAGCTGCCAGTTGGTTTGGCGAGTGCGGCTTTCGTCACCCGTATATTGGTTCACCCAGTATTTGCCTGTTTCTTTCTCAAACCAGCTATCAAGGCCTACCACAATCGCTTGCACGCCGAAACGATCGGCTAATTGCGTAATCAAATTTGGATCGGCAAGTGCGGGCGAATTTATGGAGATTTTATCCGCGCCGAAAGCAAATAATTTTTCCGCATCATCGATGGTTTTAATGCCACCGGCTACGCAAAACGGAATATCGATCACTTCTGCTACGCGTTGCACCCAGCTTTTATCTACCGTTCGCCCGTCAGATGAGGCAGTAATATCGTAAAACACTAACTCGTCCGCCCCTTCTTCCGCATAGCGCGCCGCCAGCGGTACAATGTCACCGATAATTTCGTGGTTGCGGAATTGCACACCTTTCACTACCTGCCCATCACGCACGTCCAAACAAGGAATTATCCGTTTTGCCAACATTTGATAGCCTCCGCTAGATTAAATTTACCTTCCAACAACGCACGCCCTACGATCACGCCCGCCACACCTGTGCCTTTTAACGCTTTGATGTCCTCCAATGAGCCGATACCGCCAGAGGATTGGAAATTCACATCAGGATATTTTGCACAGATTTCTTTATATAAATCCACGTTTGAGCCAGCCAGCGTACCGTCGCGGGAAATATCGGTGCATAAAACGTGTTGCAAACCGACCGCTTGGAAATCTTCAATCAATACTTCCAACGACACGCCGCTCGCTTCTTGCCAACCACTAATCGCAATGATTTTTTGACCGCTTGCATCAATGTTTATGTCCAACGCCAGCACAAATTTCCCCGCGCCATACTTGTTAAACCAGCCTTTTACCATTTCAGGCGCTTTCACCGCGGTTGAGCCAATCACCACACGATTTGCCCCCACAGCTAAAAGATCGGCAACATCTTTTTCCGTACGAATACCACCGCCTACTTGGATCTTACAATTTGTGGCTTCAATAATTTTACCGATAAGTGCGGTCTGTCTTTTCGCAGGATCTTTTGCACCAGTCAAATCCACCAAATGCAACTGCTCCGCCCCTTGCGCAAGGTAGCTGGCAAATTGCTCAATCGGGTTGTCGCTGTAAGTAGTTTGTTTTGCGTAGTCGCCTTGATGCAGGCGGACGACTTGCCCGTCGATAAGATCGAGGGCGGGGATGATGATTGATTTTTTTTGCATATTTTATTCCTATATTTTTTCTCCTCTCCCGCAAGCGGGCGAGGGGAAGTGTTACTCAATTTTTCTCAACTGCGTCCTTAACGTTCTCTTAAACGCCTCCGCCAACACCTCGCACGCCAAAGCATTTTCCAAATTTTCACGCATGGCTTCCGTTGGTTTTTGTACCGCCAATTGGTTTAGGTGCGCAATGTTCAACTGCGGATAAGGGCGTTGCAGAAGGTGGATTTGATCGCCTTTTTTGCAAGTGCCTGTTTGAATGACACGCACATACCAACCGGTTAAACCTTGCTCTCGCACAATTTTTTGCGTGTCCGCACAGTCGGAATTTAATGACAAACGCTCGCAAGGCTTACGCGGTTGCGACACTTCAAAAATCACATCACCGATTTGATAATGGTCGCCGACACAAACATTGGTTTCCTCCAATTCCGATACCACAAAATTTTCACCATAAATCGCAGTATTGCGCCAATCAAAATCCTTGCCGATAAGTGCGGTCAGTTTTTCAAAGGTTTTATCTGCCATAAAAAACAATGCCTTATCCACGCCGCCATGATGCGCTTTTAAGGCAATGTCATTACCTTCTGCGCCTAATGCATGAACCACCATTTTGTCCACGGGGCGTTTACGGATTGCGGTTTCTAAAATTGTTCCGTCTGCAAAGGTTACATTTTCCACCAAGCCGATTTTAAGGGCTAATACTTCAGCCATTAGATATTCTCCACAAAGTTTTTTAGTAATAAAGCACCATTTTTGCCCGAACGCTCTGGGTGGAATTGTACGCCATAGAAGTTTTTACTCGCAATCGCTGCCGAAAAATCCACACCGTAATTGCTTGTAGCAATAGTATTTTCATTCGGAAGCACGGCATAACTATGCACAAAATAGAAATGGCTATCTTGCTCAATGCCGGCAAATAACGGGTGATCCTGTACATAACGTACACGGTTCCAGCCCATATGTGGCAGTGGTAAGCCTGTGTTTGGAATTAACTCAGTTTTACCTCTCATCAGGCACAACGTTTCCACATTGCCTTCGCTGGAAAATTCCGTCATTAATTGCATACCCAAACAAATGCCGAGCATTGGTTGGGTGGCATTTTGGATGGTTTCAATAAGCTTGCGATGTTGTAAGATTTTCATTGCCGCAACCGCTGTGCCTACACCAGGTAACAGCAATTTATCCGCCGATTTAATCGTCGCAAGATCACGACTAATTTCCGCTTGAATATTTAGACGGTCGAATGCAAATTTTACAGATGACAGGTTTGCACAGCCTGTGTCGATGATTACTAGCTTGGTCATTATTTCTTACTTCAGTACATAAAATTTATTAATGTTAAGTGTTTGATAATTCTTTTATTTCTAATTTAGTAAAAGCGAAATTATCCATCTTCCTGTTAATGTCATTTTGTTTTTTCTAATAATACATTAGATTTGTCGTTACTTAGCAACATCCGATATTGCATCCAATTCAATTGCGTTCGCAATTGGAACGTGCAGTAAAATTGGCGCTGGACATTGTCATCTTATATAAAGGATATTAAAAAACTCACCGCACTTTTATCGGTTTGTCTTTAATGTACAATATTTTTCTATGCATTGCTAACAGTGGAGTGGCTTTTTTTATTGAAAAAAATTTAATTTGCTTAGGCGAAAGGATATTAGTCGCCGCGGGAAAAATTTGTTACACTAAATTATTATTTATCAACCCTGTAAGGATTGTCCTTTGACTCACGATTTGACTGAAACATTCACCCTTGAACCGCAAAATAATGCGCGTTTACAAGCCTTGTGCGGCGCGTTTGATGAAAATATCCAATTAATTGAAAAAGCGTTTAATTTGTTGATCTCAAGACGAAATTTTACCTTTACAATTCAATCTCAAGAGGATGAGGTGAAACCGCATCATGCGCAATTATTGCAAAGTGCGGTCAAATTAATTCAAGTTTTGTATGTAGAAACTACCGCGGTGCGAGGCAAAGTGAAAGAATTGGATTTGGAAGATGTACATATGGCGATCCAAGAAAGTCGAATGTTGTTGCAGGCGCCTGACGAACGGGAAGAAAGTCGTGTTTATAGTACCACGATTAAAACCAAGCGTGGGTTAATTAAGCCGCGCGGCAAAAATCAAATTGAATATTTGCACAATATTTTGACCCATGATATTAGCTTTGGAATTGGTCCGGCGGGAACCGGGAAAACCTTTTTAGCGGTTGCGGCAGCGGTTGAGGCGTTGGAAAAACAAGAAATTCGTCGTGTGTTATTGACCCGTCCAGCGGTAGAAGCCGGAGAGAAATTAGGTTTTTTGCCGGGCGATTTAGGGCAGAAAATTGAGCCTTATTTGCGTCCATTGTATGATGCTTTGTTTGAAATGCTTGGTTTTGAAAAAGTGCAAAAATTGATGGAACGTAATGTCATTGAAATTGCGCCTTTGGCGTATATGCGCGGACGGACGTTAAACGACAGTTTTATTATTTTGGATGAAAGTCAGAATACCACGGTAGAACAAATGAAAATGTTTCTTACCCGTATTGGTTTTAATTCCAAAGCAGTGATTACAGGCGATGTGACGCAAATTGATTTGCCGCGTAGCCAAAAATCCGGTTTACGCCATGCGATGGAAGTGTTGGGAAATGTGCCGGAATTGAGCTTTGACTATTTTGATAGTCAAGATATTGTGCGCCATCCAGTTGTTGCTAAAGTCGTTCAAGCCTACGAAAAATGGGAGGCGGAAGATGAAATTCGTCGTCAACAATTGACAGAACAGCGTCGCAAAGTGCGGTTAGAAAATCAAGCGGAAATAGAGCAGGATAAGAAAGATGAATAATGTGATCATTGATTTACAAATTGCCAGTGAAAATATCGAGAATTTGCCGAGCGAGGGACAAATTCAGCAATGGGCGAATGCCGCGGTACGGGCGCAAACGATGGAACCGGAAATCACAGTGCGTATTGTAGATGAAGCAGAAAGCCATCAGTTAAATTTAACCTATCGTGGCAAGGATAAACCGACGAACGTGTTGTCGTTTCCATTTGAATGTCCGGATGAAGTGGAATTGCCTCTGCTTGGGGATTTGATTATTTGTCGTCAAGTGGTGGAACAAGAGGCGCAGGAGCAAGGCAAACCGTTAATGGCGCATTGGGCGCATATGGTGGTACATGGCTGTTTGCATTTACTTGGTTACGATCATATTGAGGATGCCGAAGCGGAAGAAATGGAGAGCTTGGAAACGGAAATTATGACAGGGCTTGGCTTTGAAGATCCTTATTCTTATGACGAAGAATAAATGAAATCACGCGTTTTAACCTTAAAACTCGACCAAAATCCACCGCACTTTCCCGAAAACTTAAAGGAAAGTGCGGTCGTTTTATCGCCTGAAAATTTTAGCAAAGCCAAAAATCTGCTTGGGCAAGAATTTGATTGGATTTTATATGATGGCAGAGCTGCGTTGAATTTAGATGCTTTAGCCATTGCGGTAGGAACCTTGCGAGCGGGTGGTGAGTTAGTTTTATGGTTAGACGAAAATCAGAAAATTGATTTGGATAGTCAGCGTTGGTCAGGCGTTGAGCAAGGAATTGAAGCGCCGAATTTTCGCCATTATTTTTATAAATTGATTGATAAATACCGTAGGGTGGGCATCCTTGCCCACCAAAATAGTGCGAAAGAGTATCGGTGGGCAGGGATGCTCACCCTACGGGCGACAAATGAACAATCCAAAATCATCAACCAAATCCTACAACAACAATCGGATCTTTATATCATCACCGCTAAACGTGGTCGTGGTAAGTCTGCGTTAGCTGGATTGTTAGCGCAAGAAATTCGTAGGGAGGGTATCCTTGCCCACCAAAATGGCGTGGAAAATCATCGGTGGGCAGGGATACCCACCCTACGGTTAACCGCGCCCAACAAGAGTGCGGTCAAAACCTTACAAGATTTTGCTGAAGAACCTTTGGATTTTATTGCACCTGATGAACTTTTTCAGAAAATCAATGCAAATCCCTACCAGTTCGCCGAAGATTGGCTATTTATTGATGAGGCAGCAATGTTGCCTTTGCCTTTGTTGTTTCAATTTATTTCAACTTTTAAGCATATTGTCATCACGACTACCATTCACAGTTACGAAGGCACAGGGCGTGGTTTTTTACTCAAATTCTTGGTAAATTTAAACCGCTCTTTTCAGCATTTTGAACTGACACAACCTTTGCGCTGGGCGGAAGGGGATAAGTTAGAACAATTTATTGATGAATTGTTGTTGTTAGAAGTAGAAGATCGTCTGGTTCAACCCGTATTTAATCCCCAAAGTGCGGTGAGTTTTCACCGAGTTTTGCAAGCTGAGATTGTTGAGCGCATTCAAGATTTTTATGGCTTGTTGACGCTTGCGCATTATCGTACGTCGCCCTTGGATTTGCGCCGTTTGTTTGATGCGCCGAAACAACAATTTTATGTAGCGGAAACGCAAAGTGCCTTACTGGGTGGCGTATGGTTAATGGAAGAAGGTGATTTTACGGATGAGGATTTGATTGAGCAAATTTGTCGTGGGCAGCGGCGTCCAAAGGGCAATCTCGTGGCGCAAGCCTTGGCGTTTTATTACCATTTTCCGCAAGCCTGTGAATTGCGCTCTTTGCGGATTTCACGTATTGCTGTACAACCGAATTGGCAAAATCAGGGATTGGGTCAAGGGTTAATTGAGAAAATAGCGCAGGAAACCGATGTGGATTTCTTGTCGGTCAGTTTTGGCTATACAGAAGAACTAATGAATTTCTGGCAAAAGTGCGGTTTTGTTTTGGTGCAAATTGGTGAACATCAAGAAGCGAGCAGTGGTTGTTACTCGGCGATTGCATTGCGTGGGATTTCGGTGCAAGGCATGGAATTTGTACAGCAGGTGCGAAGCCAATTTGAACGAGATTTTGCGTTGAGTTTTCATCCTTTATCTAGCCAGTTTGCAACAGAAGTTGAGTGGGAATTGAATGAACAAGATTTTTGTATGCTGCAAAACTTTGCCAATTTTCACCGCACTTTAATGGCGACAATTCCATCGTTGAGACGTTTGGCTCGACATTATGAATTGGAAAATACCCCTTTGTTGCAGGATTTTTTGCGTTATTCAGGGCAAAATCCATGTATCATGGGAAAAAAAGATTGGTTAAAAAAAGTGCGGTTAGAAATTAAGGTCTTTTTGCAACAACTTAGCTATAGTGAAATTTAACGAACAAGGCTAATTATATTAGCGATTTATACTGTAAAAAGGAGGGCGTATGACAAAACAAAAGAAAAGTTGGTTAAAACAACTTTGGCAAAAGTACAATCAATTTTATGAGGAGGCTGGGCTAGAAGGGCGACATTGTGGTTGTATGCCAGTGGTTAGGGCAGATAAAAATGGTAATAAAATTCCGGATAACGCGCCTGTTGAAATGAAAAACTGTGATGAGAATCACAAATTTCCAAATAAAGTTTAGCCAGTTAACCAAACTTCAGTTTACTTAATTATAACAACTCCATAAAATACGCCTACTTTATTTTTCTTAATGTTGTAAGGCAAATGTATTTTTTATCCGTATGAGGTGTTCTTTATGTTATGGTTTTTATTGTGTGTCGCAATTTTGCTGGTGGGATATTTTATTTACAGTAAGGTTGTGGAAAAAGTATTTGTAATCAATCCAGGGCGCGAAACGCCAGCGTATGCGCAACAAGATGGGGTTGATTATGTGCCAATGACCAAAAAGAAAATTTGGTTAATCCAGTTATTAAATATCGCTGGTACCGGTCCGATTTTTGGTCCTATTTTAGGGGCATTGTATGGACCAGTAGCAATGTTATGGATCGTTTTCGGTTGTATTTTTGCCGGTGCGGTACACGATTATTTAACGGGTATGTTAAGTATTCGTAACGGTGGGGCAAATATTCCTTATCTTGCGGGTAAATATCTTGGTCGTCCAGCGAAACACTTTATGAATGTATTCGCGATTTTGTTGTTATTATTAGTCGGTGTGGTATTCGTAGCAAGTCCGGCATCACTTTTAACGAATATTACCAGCGATTTAATGTCTTCTGGTTCTGTGGGAGCGGCGGCAGTTAATGATGAGGCTGGTGCATCAGCCGGGACAATTTTAACTGTGTGGACAACGATTATCTTCGTTTACTACATTATTGCAACATTAGTTCCGATCGATAAAATCATTGGTCGTATTTATCCGTTCTTCGGTGCATTATTAATGTTTATGACCTTAGGCATGTTGTTCGGTTTATTATTCGAAGGGATCCCGCTTTTTAGAACTGTGGGTACTGAGATTGGTTTCTTAGACTTCTTTAAAAATATGCATCCGAATAATTTACCAATTTGGCCTTTATTGTTTATCACTATTGCTTGTGGGGCGATTTCCGGTTTCCATGCGACCCAATCTCCATTAATGGCACGTTGTACTGAAAATGAAAAAGAAGGTCGGTTTATTTTCTATGGAGCGATGATTGGTGAAGGCGTAATTGCATTAATTTGGTGTATGGTTGGGTTAAGTTTCTATCCAGATCAAGCCTCTTTAGTAGAAGCATTAAAAGGTACGCCATCCAAAGTGGTTTATGATTCTGCGATTGGTATGTTAGGCCTATTTGGCGGTATCTTAGCGGTATTAGGGGTTGTGGTATTACCTATCACTTCTGGTGATACCGCATTCCGTGCGGCTCGTTTGTTAATTGCTGATTTCTTAAAATTCGATCAACGTAATATTGGTAAACGTTTAATGATTGCCATACCGTTATTTGCAGTAGGTTTTTATGTTTCAACCATTGACTTCCAAATCTTATGGCGTTACTTCGGTTGGGCGAACCAAACCACTGCCATGATTACCTTATGGGTCGGGGCTGCTTATTTATTACGTACCGGTAAATTCCACTGGATTGCCACCATTCCAGCATTATTCATGACCGCAGTTTGTGCAACTTTCATATTAAATGCTCCAATCGGTTTTGGATTAAGCTATGATATCTCCGTATGGGGCGGTCTTGCTTGTACTGTCGTATGTGGCTTGTTATTCTTTGGATTACTTAAACCGGTAAAAACACCGGAAGAATTGGCATCACTAGAATAATCGATTCTTATTTCTAAGTCGTTAGTATTAAGAACCACTTACCTTTAAAGCGTAAGTGGTTTTTGTTTTTCTGGATATATAAAAATATACATAACTTTACATTTCTTCGCGCTTAAACTGCTTGCAACTTGGTAAAACTAATAATAAACTTACGGGAAGTGGTGAAAAGTGGTATTTTGTGGTAAAAATAGAACGAAAATACCAATAAGCTAAAGCTCATTTAATAATGGTTGGGTAACACTATGTTTCGCGGTGCATCAGCGGTCAATTTAGATTCAAAAGGAAGACTGGCTATCCCAACCCGTTATCGTGCTGAGATTATGGAAAAAAATCAAGGCAATATGGTTTGCACCGTGGATATTCGCCAACCTTGCTTGTTACTTTACCCTTTGGATGAATGGGAAATAGTCGAGCAAAAATTATTACAGCTATCAAATTTTGATCCGCAACAACGTAGTTTACAACGAGTGATGTTAGGTTATGCCACTGAATGTGAATTGGATAGTGCGGGACGTATTTTGATAAGCAGTCTATTGCGCCAACACGCTAAGCTAGAAAAAGGGCTGATGTTGGTCGGACAATTAAATAAATTCGAGATCTGGAACGAGATCGAATGGCAAACTCAAATTGAAAAAGATATGGCTTTGGGGGCCAGTGGTCAATTTGCGTTGTCAGAAGCATTAAATACGCTGTCGTTATAAGAGAAAGCATTGCTTTTTAAAAAAGAACAGCGGCACTAGCAAAGATAAGCGGTGTACAATTGTACACCGTGTTATCTTATCGAACGTTAAATTATCTTTTTATTTTTTGGGAACAATGATGGTCATGCAAAATCCATTTTCTTCATCTGAACATATTACTGTTTTGCTAAACGAGGCGGTAGATGGGTTAATGTTGAAAGAAAACGGGATTTATATTGACGGTACTTTCGGGCGAGGCGGTCATTCCCGTTTAATTTTATCGAAATTGTCCGACAGCGGTCGTCTTATTGCCATTGATCGCGATCTTCAAGCCATCCGTGTCGCGCAGGCTATCCAAGATAAACGCTTTCATATTGAACACAATAGTTTCTCTGCTATTCCGGAAATTTGCACACAGCTTAATTTGGTTGGAAAAATTGATGGGATTTTGCTGGATCTTGGTGTATCTTCGCCACAATTAGATGACGCAGAACGTGGTTTTAGTTTTATGAAAGACGGTCCGCTAGATATGCGTATGGATACTTCGCAAGGAATTTCCGCGAGCGAATGGCTGCAACAAGTTTCGGAACAAGATTTAGCTTGGGTACTGAAAACTTTCGGCGAAGAACGTTTTGCTAAACGTATTGCGCAAGCGATCGTGCAATATAATAAAAGTGCGGTGCAAAATAGCACAGAACCATTAACACGCACTTTGCAATTAGCAGAATTGATTGTTCAATCCGTTCCCTTTAAGGATAAACATAAACATCCAGCAACCCGCAGTTTCCAAGCCATTCGTATTTATATTAATGCAGAGTTGGATGAGCTTGAGCGAGTGTTACAAGGTGCTTTGAGTGTACTCGCACCACAGGGGCGTTTATCGGTTATTAGTTTCCATTCTTTAGAAGATCGTATGGTGAAACATTTCATACGTAAGCAAAGTAAAGGAGAAAGTTTGCCGAAAGGATTGCCTTTACGTGAAGATCAGATTAATAAAAATCAGACCTTGAAAGTGATTGGTAAAGCGATTATGCCCACAGAAGAAGAAATGCAGGCAAATCCTCGTTCTAGAAGTGCGGTTTTGCGCGTAGCGGAGAGGATTTAAATGTTAATTACTTCAGAGCGCTACCCGCTGCAGCAGATTATTTTAGAAGATTTATTTTCCGCCAATAAGTTGGCGTTTTGCTTGATGTTTTCTGTGTTATTGACTGCCTTGGGGACCATTTGGATCACTCATCAAACCCGAGGATTGATTGCTGAAAAAAATGAATTGGTTTTTCAGCAACAGGCGTTAGAAAATGAATTTCTCAATTTGAAATTGGAAGAGGCGACGCAAAGCGATAATACTCGTATTGAATCTATCGCGACTGAAAAGTTAAAAATGAAAGGTATTACCGCTGACCAAGAAGTGATTATTTTAGAGTAGGTTAAGGATAAATAATGGTTAATCGAAATAATAATAAAAAAAATCTAAATAAAACAAGAAAGTCCCTTAACAATATTGAAGGTGCTAAACGCAATAAAAAGCCTGTCGTTTATGAAAAAAGTTTTTTAAAAGGGCGTTTTTATTGGGCGATTGCTGTGGTTTTAATGGGGTTAAGCGCATTGATTGCGCGAGCGACTTATGTGCAAGTAGTTAATTCTGAGCCACTGATGAATGAGGCTGACAAACGTTCGTTGCGTACGCAAACGATTCTTTCTGTCCGCGGTTCGATTTTAGATCGTAATGGGCAATTATTATCCGTTAGTGTGCCAATGTATGCGGTTGTTGCTGATCCGAAGGTGATTTTTGATCAAAATTCGTTAAAAGATAAAGAACGTTGGGCTGCTTTGGCGAAAGGATTAGGCATTTCTTATAACAGTATATTGAAAAATATTGAGAAAAATCCAAAATCGCGCTTTGTTTATTTAGCGCGTCAAATTTCGCCACAAATTGCGGATTATGTTAAACAACTGGATCTGAAAGGTATTGCACTTGAGGATGAAGCCAGACGTTTTTATCCACGGGTAGAAGAAACTGCACACTTGATCGGCTACACCAATATCGACGGAGAAGGTATTGAGGGTATCGAAAAAAGTTTTAACTCCTTGTTGGTTGGTAAATCTGGTTCGCGTACCTTTCGTAAAGATAAATTCGGCAATGTGGTAGAAGATATTACTAATATAAAAAAATATGATGCACATGATGTTACCTTGAGTATTGATGAAAAATTACAATCCATGGTGTATCGCGAAATTAAAACTGCGGTGGTGGAAAACCGTGCTGAGTCAGGAACTGCAGTATTGGTTGATATTCGTACTGGCGAAGTGTTGGCAATGGCAAATGCGCCTTCTTATAATCCAAATAACCGAGTGGGTGTGAAAGCCGAGTTAATGCGTAACCGTGCGATTACCGATACCTTTGAGCCGGGTTCGACGGTCAAACCTTTCGTGATTTTGACCGCGCTTCAACGAGGAGTGGTTCGACGTGATGAAGTGATTAATACCGGACCTTTAGTTCTTAATGGACATGAGGTCAGGGATGTTGCGCCACGCGATAAACAAACACTCGATCAAATTCTGGAAAACTCTAGCAATCGTGGAGTAAGTCGTTTAGCGTTACGTATGCCTCCGAATGCTTTAATGGAGACGTATCAAGATGCCGGCTTGGGAAAGCCGACGGATTTGGGTTTAGTGGGGGAACAATCTGGATTGTTAAATGCTAACCGTAAGCGTTGGGCGGATATTGAGCGAGCAAATGTTGCTTATGGTTATGGCATTACGGCAACTCCATTGCAAATGGTACATGCCTATGCCACCTTAGGGAGTTTCGGTATTTACCGCCCATTGTCGATCACAAAAGTGGATCCACCAGTGATTGGTAATCGAGTTTTTTCCGAGAAAATCACCCGAGATGTTGTGAATATGCTGGAAAAAGTGGCAATTAAAAACAAAAGAGCGATGGTAGAGGGCTATCGGGTTGGTATCAAAACTGGAACAGCGAAAAAGCTAGAAAACGGACGTTATGTAGATAAATACGTTGCGTATACCGTTGGAATTGCACCAATTTCAGACCCTCGCTATGCTTTAGTCGTATTAATCAATGAACCGAAAGCGGGGAGCTATTACGGTGGTGCAATTTCGGCGCCGGTATTCTCTAATATTATGAGTTATGCGTTGCGCGCCAATAATATTATGCCGGATGCAGTTGAGTCGGATAAAACCGCTAAAAGAACGGTTCGACTTAGTGATAAAAAAGAACAAAAAGTAAATTAAATCAAAAGAGTAAATTATGCAAAATCTCGCCACACTTTTTGGGGCAAATCTTCAATTGCCGGATATTGAGTTAACAGGTATGACCTTAGACAGCCGCTCTGTAAAGACTGGCTGTCTTTTTGTTGCCATTAAGGGTCATCAAACTGACGGTCGTCAATATATTGCACAAGCCATCAAACAAGGGGCAAGTGCGGTCATTTTTGACGCTGATTTTGCACAGCAGCATTTGCAAATTCATGTTGAGCAAGGCGTTCCGTGCATTGCCTATTTTCAACTATCATGCTCCCTTTCCGCCTTAGCCGATCAATTTTATCACGAGCCATCAAAACGTTTGACTTTAGTAGGTGTGACCGGAACGAATGGAAAAACCACAGTGGCGCAATTGCTGGCGCAATGGACGCAAATGTTAGGGCATACTAGCGCAGTGATGGGGACAATTGGCAACGGGCTATTTGGCAAAACGACAGAAGCGGCAAATACGACAGGATCGGCGATTGAAATTCAATCTTCTTTAGATCAATTTATTCGTCAAGGTGCGGATTTTGCGGCTATTGAAGTATCGTCGCACGGACTTGTACAACATCGGGTAGAAGCACTTTCGTTTGCCGCGGCAATTTTTACCAATTTAAGCCGTGATCATCTTGATTACCATCATACGATGGAAGAATATGCCAACGCGAAAAAACGCTTATTTACCGAATTGCATACCAAGCAGCAAATTATTAATGTGGATGACGAAGTTGGCGCGCAATGGTTGGCACAATTACCCAACGCCATTGCTGTCAGTTGCCATCCTGATTATCAGCCGACACAAAAAACATGGTTAAAATTAACCGCACTTTCTTTCACCAGCAAAGGTGCGAGCATTGAATTTACCTCAAGTTGGGGCAATGGCAAACTGGAAAGTCGCTTAATCGGGGCATTTAATGTGAGTAATTTGCTGGTGGTGACTGCAACTTTATTGGCATTAGGTTATTCAGTCGAACAATTAACGTCAACCGCTTCCCAATTAAGCGGGGTTTGCGGTCGCATGGAAATGATCACCGCGGCGCATAAACCGACGGTGATTGTGGATTATGCACATACGCCGGACGCCTTGGAAAAAGCCTTAGCTGCTGCGCGTCTTCATTGTCACGGAAAACTGTGGTGCATTTTCGGTTGTGGTGGTGACCGCGATAACGGTAAGCGTCCGCTCATGGCGCAAATTGCGGAAAAGCTGGCGGATAAGGTGATTGCCACTGATGATAACCCACGTACAGAAGATCCAGCGAAAATTATGGCAGATATTCAAGCCGGTTTTACCAACCTTGCACAGGTGCAGATTATTCACCAGCGCGCAGAAGCGATTAAAACCGCGATTCAAAGTGCGGTGGAAAATGACGTGATTTTGATTGCCGGCAAAGGTCACGAAGATTATCAAATTATTGGAATGGAAAAACACCATTTTTCTGATCAAGAAACAGCGAAGAGCTATTTGTCATGATTACATTAACAACAAAAAAACTTGCCGAGATCCTCAACGGGCAATTAATCGGTGATGCCACAATGCCGGTTGAAAACGTTAGCACTGACACCCGTCAACATACACCAAACGGATTATTTTTTGCTTTAAAAGGCGAGAAATTTGATGGGCATCATTATTTGAACAACGCCATTGAGCAAGGCTGTGTTGCTGTCGTGGTTGATCGCCAATGCGACATTAACGTGCCACAAATTTTGGTTGTCGACACAAGGCTTGCCTTGGGGCAATTGGCAAAATGGTTAAAAGCGTATTTACATCCTAAAACTGTGGCAATAACCGGATCCTCCGGTAAAACAACGGTGAAAGAGATGACCGCGGCGATTTTGCAACAAAGTGCGGTCAATTCTGATGCGGTTTTATTTACCAACGGGAATTTTAACAATGATATTGGTGTGCCTTTGACATTGTTGCGTCTTGAACCGCGCCATCAATTTGCGGTGATTGAGTTGGGGGCGAATCATATTGGTGAAATTGCTTATACAACGGATTTAGTGCGTCCGGATGTGGCGTTGGTCAATAATGTTGCCGCGGCGCATTTGGAGGGCTTTGGGTCGATTGATGGTGTTGCAAAAGCGAAAGGCGAAATTTATCGCGGATTAGCGGATGATGGCATGGTGGTGATTAATTTGGATTGTCACTATTTGGATCGTTGGCGATCGGAAATCGGCATTCATCAAGTGCGGTCATTTTCTGTGACAAATTCGCAAGCGGATTATTATGCCGATCAGGTACAAATGACGGAAAATGGCGCGACTTTTTTGCTTTGCACACCGCAAGGTAATATTGAGGTGCATTCGGCATATTTAGGGCAACATAATATTAGTAATGCCTTGGCAGCGGCAGCATTGGCAATGAATGTGGGGGCAAATTTACAACAAGTGAAGCAAGGGTTGGCGCAAAAATCGCAGGTTAAAGGGCGTTTATTTCCAATCCAAGTAGATGAAAACCTGTTGTTATTGGATGATACCTATAATGCCAATGTGAACTCGTTGCAGGCGGCGATTCGTGTTTTGCAAAAATATTCAGCATTTCGCATTTTAGTTGTTGGAGATATGGCGGAATTAGGCGAGAATACTCGGTCTTGTCATCAAGAAGTGGCGGATTTTGTCAAAGGTGCCGAATTGGAGTTAGTGGTTAGCTTTGGCGAAGAAAGTGCGCTGATTTCCCATGTTGCTCATGGAATACATTTTTCAGATAAAAACACATTAGCCGATTATCTCAAAAATATTATTGAACAAAAATTAAAAGAAAATCAGAAAGTTGTTTTATTGGCAAAGGGATCACGTCGAATGAAGATGGAAGATGTGATTCATTCATTAAAGGATCATTTTGTATGTTAGTTTGGCTCGCTGAATATTTACAACAATTTTATAGCGGATTTAATGTTATTTCTTATATCACTATGCGTGCAGTAATGGCGTTATTTACCGCGCTTTTATTGTCGTTGTGGGTTGGACCGAAGGTCATTCGTCGGTTACAAATTTTGAAATTCGGTCAAGAAGTGCGTAATGATGGACCGGAAAGCCATTTAAGTAAACGCGGTACGCCAACCATGGGGGGGATTATGATTTTAATCTCAATCGGCGTTAGCACGTTGTTATGGGTAAATTTGACCAATCCTTATGTGTGGTTCAGTTTATTTGTGCTGTTTGGTTATGGCGCAGTGGGTTTTGTTGATGATTATCGCAAAATTACCCGCAAAAATACCGACGGATTAATTGCCCGTTGGAAATATTTTTGGCTGTCAACTATCGCGTTGGTAGCGGTTTTTGGTATGTATGCAGTGGGCAAAGATACAGATGCAACAAAATTAGTGGTTCCTTTTTTCAAAGACGTGATGCCACAATTGGGCTTATTCTATATTATTTTGGCGTATTTCGTGATTGTTGGAACCAGTAACGCGGTAAATTTAACTGATGGTTTAGACGGTCTTGCTATTATGCCGACCGTATTTGTTGCCGGGGCATTTGCGCTGATTGCTTGGGCGACCGGTAATATTGAATGGTCAAAATATCTCTATATCCCATATATTAAACATGCCTCCGAGTTAGTGGTATTTTGTACTGCTATTGTCGGCGCGGGATTGGGTTTTCTTTGGTTTAACACCTATCCGGCACAAGTGTTTATGGGGGATGTCGGCTCCCTTGCTCTAGGCGGTGCGCTGGGTGTTGTGGCGGTATTGGTGCGTCAAGAGTTTTTATTGGTGATTATGGGCGGGGTGTTTGTGATGGAAACCGTCTCTGTAATTTTGCAGGTGGGTTCTTATAAATTACGCAAGCAACGCATTTTCCGAATGGCACCAATTCACCATCACTTTGAATTAAAAGGTTGGCCAGAACCACGCGTGATAATTCGCTTTTGGATTATCTCGTTGATGTTGGTATTGCTTGGCTTAATGACTTTAAAATTACGTTAATACACGGTTGGAAATAGGATAAAAATGTCTTATCAAGATAAAAAAGTAACGGTGATTGGTTTGGGTAAAACCGGACTTTCTTGCGTGGATTTTCTGCTTAAACAGGGGGCGAATATTCGTGTGATCGATACGCGTACCAATCCGCCCGGCGCAGATCAATTGGCACAAAAAGCCGAGATTCCACTCCATACCGGCGGGTTGAATGTGGATTGGTTATTGGATAGCGATATTATCGTGATAAGCCCGGGATTGGCGGTTAAAACACCGGAAATTCAGACCGCACTTCAAGCCGGTGTTGAAGTCATTGGCGATATTGAGTTATTTTGCCGCGCAGCAACCAAGCCGATTGTAGCAATTACCGGCTCGAATGGAAAAAGCACGGTGACGACGCTGGTGGCGGAAATGGCAAAAGCGGGCGGCTTGAAAGTGGGCATGGGCGGGAATATTGGCATTCCGGCATTGTCCTTGTTGGATGAGGATTATGATCTTTATGTGTTGGAGTTGTCCAGCTTCCAATTAGAAACCATTTATAGTTTGCATGCCGTCGCCGCGACAGTATTGAATGTGACAGAAGATCATATGAATCGCTATGTGGATTTGGAAGATTATCGTCAAGCTAAACTTAAAATTTATCAGCATTGTCAAACCGCGGTGGTGAATGCAGAAGACAGATTAACGCGCGAAGATGGACAACAAAGCGCGCAGCATCAAGTGAGCTTTGCGGAACATCAGGCGGATTATTGGTTAAAAACTGAAGATGGTAAGCAATATTTGATGGCGGGTGAGCAGGTGATTTTGCCTTGCGATCAAATCAAATTGAGCGGGCGACATAATTACATGAACGCGCTGGCATCCATTGCCTTGGCTCAAGCGGTGGGCATTAATTTAGCCGGAATTCAGACCGCACTTTCGACGTTCAGCGGTTTGGATCACCGTTTTCAATTAGCCCATTTGGCGCATGGTGTGCGTTGGGTTAATGATTCTAAAGCCACCAATGTCGGCAGTACTGTGGCGGCATTAACCGGTTTATTTTTAGATGGAAACTTACATTTATTATTGGGTGGTGATGGTAAAGGAGCAGATTTTTCAGAATTAAAAACCTTGATTAATCAACCATATATTTATTGCTATTGCTTTGGTCAAGATGGTCAACAATTAGCGGCACTATCGGCGCAGAGTCAATTGTTTGACACGATGGAGCAGGCAATGAACGCGTTAAGTCAACAAGTGAAAGCGGGCGATATGGTATTGCTGTCGCCGGCTTGTGCCAGTTTAGATCAATTTAGTTCTTTTGAAAAACGGGGTGAGGAATTTACCCGATTGGCGAAATTATTGGGATAGGGAATGGAATTTTTAGATAAAGCTAAGCGGCTGTATGAGCAAAGTGCGACGATTACTCCTAACAATTTGTTATATGATCGGGCGCTGTTGTGGCTGTTTATTACCTTGTTATTTGTCGGCTTGATTGCAGTATCTTCCGCGTCAATTCCAGTAGGAACAAGATTATTTAATGATTCTTTTTATTTTGCCAAACGCGATGCGGTTTATGTGGTGTTGTCGATTTTTGCTTGCTATTTTTTTGTGCAGGTGCCGATGGATATGTGGGAAAAATGGCACGCTCGCCTGTTTTGGATTGCGTTGATTTTATTGGTATTAGTGCTTGTTCCTGGTATCGGCTCGAAGATTAACGGGGCGAGACGTTGGATTAATTTGGTCGTTTTTAATTTCCAGCCGGCAGAATTTGCTAAGTTAGCCTTAACCTGTTTTTTAGCTAGTTATTTTACTCGTCGTTATGATGAAGTGCGCAGTAAAAAACTCAGCGCATTTAAACCGCTCTTAGTGATGGGAACCTTAGGCTTTTTCATTCTTTTGCAACCGGATTTGGGAAGTACAGTGGTACTTTTCATTATTACTTTCGGTTTATTGTTTATTGTCGGCGCTAATTTCTGGCAATTCGTTGCGCTAGGTGGCTTGGGGATTTTATTGCTGCTTTGGTTGGCAATTTCATCGGCATACCGCTTAAAGCGCTTAACCGGTTTTATGGATCCTTTCAAAGATCCTTACGGTACCGGCTTTCAGCTATCAAATTCCTTGATGGCGTTCGGGCGCGGTGAGTTTAGTGGCGAAGGCTTGGGGAATTCCATTCAAAAATTAGAATATTTACCAGAAGCGCATACCGACTTCGTGATGGCAGTGGTCGGTGAGGAATTTGGCTTTATCGGCGTATTTGTGGTGATTGTACTATTAGCATTATTGATTTTTAGAGCAATGAAAATCGGGCGCGAATCGCTACAACTGGAACAGCGGTTTAAGGGATTTTTTGCCTTTGGCATTAGCTTTTGGATTTTTTTCCAAGGATTTGTGAATTTAGGCATGGCGCTTGGCTTGCTGCCGACTAAAGGACTGACCTTTCCTTTGGTCAGTTATGGTGGTTCAAGTTTAATTATTATGGCAATTAGCATTGGGGTTTTATTGCGTATCGATCACGAAAATCGTTTGATGCGAGGCGGACAAGCCCGTTTGCGTGACGATTAATATATTGGGGATAAAGAGTGACAGAAAAAGCAAAACGATTATTAGTAATGGCGGGCGGTACCGGTGGACACGTTTTTCCAGCGATTGCCGTAGCGCAATATTTGCAAAAACAAGGCTGGGAAATTTGTTGGTTGGGAACCAAAGATCGTATGGAAGCCACATTAGTACCGAAGCACAATATTCCTATTGAGTTTATTCAAATTTCCGGGCTACGTGGTAAAGGCGTTAAGGCGTTATTGAAAGCGCCTTTTGCTGTTTTACGTGCGGTATTACAAGCGCGTAAAATTATTCAGCGTTATCAACCTGATGCGGTATTAGGTATGGGCGGTTATGTTTCCGGACCGGGCGGATTAGCCGCGAAATTATGTGGCATTCCGATTGTTTTACATGAACAAAATGCGGTGGCGGGATTGACGAATAATTGGTTGGCGAAAATGGCGACTCGCGTGTTGCAAGCCTTTCCACGTGCATTTCCAAATGCGGAAGTGGTGGGAAATCCGGTAAGAGAGGATTTATTTTTAACGCCAGATCCCCAAACGCGTTTTGCGTCACGTTCGGGCAAATTGAAAGTATTGGTGGTGGGCGGTAGCCAAGGGGCGAGAGTGCTGAATTTGGTGATGCCGGACGTGGTGAAGGCATTAGGCGAACAATTAGAAGTTCGTCATCAAGTAGGCGCAGGATCAGTGGAAAAAATCACCGCACTTTATGCTGCAGATGCAGATGTAAAAGTCCTTGAGTTTATTGATAATATGGCGGAAGCCTATAGCTGGGCGGATATTGTGATTTGTCGTTCTGGCGCCTTGACGGTTTGTGAATTGGCGGCGGTTGGAACGCCGGCGATTTTTGTTCCGTTTCAACATAAAGATAAGCAACAATATTTAAATGCTAAATATTTGGCAGATGTTGAGGCGGCGTATATTATTGAGCAAGCTGATTTAACTGCACAAGCCTTGATAACTTTGTTACAGCAGTTAGATCGTGACAAATTATTGAATATGGCAGTGAAAGCGAAGTCCATGTCCGCTCCGTTGGCGGCAAAACGTGTCGCTGATGTGATCTCTGAAGTGGCGAAATAAGGATAAGAATATGCAAGATTTTAGACAGCGCGTAAGACAAACTGTGCCGGAAATGCGTCGGGTACGTCAAATTCATTTTGTCGGTATTGGCGGCGCGGGTATGGGCGGTATTGCGGAAGTGTTATTAAATGAGGGGTATTTGATTAGCGGTTCGGATATCGCAGAAAGTGCGGTCACAAATCGCTTAATTTCTTTAGGCGCCAAGATTTATTTTTCGCATCAAGCCAGTAATATTGAAGGTGCGAGCGTGGTAGTGGTATCCAGTGCAATTAAGCCGGATAATTTGGAAGTTTTAGCGGCGCAAGAAAGACGTATTCCCGTGATCCAACGGGCGCAAATGTTGGCGGAGATCATGCGTTTTCGTCATGGAATTGCGGTTGCGGGCACACATGGGAAAACTACCACAACAGCAATGATTTCAATGATTTATGCGCAAGCTAAACTGGATCCGACCTTTGTGAATGGTGGATTGGTAAAATCTGCCGGTACTAATGCGCATTTGGGGTGTAGTCGTTATTTAATTGCAGAAGCTGATGAAAGTGATGCGTCTTTTTTGCATTTGCAGCCAATGGTTTCAGTGATCACTAATATTGAACCGGATCATATGGATACTTATCATGGTGATTTTGAGGAAATGAAACAGACTTATGTAAATTTCTTACATAATTTACCGTTTTATGGTTTGGCAGTGATGTGCGCTGATGATCCGGTGCTGAATGAATTAACTCCGAAAGTCGCTCGTCAAGTGATCACCTACGGATTTAGCGAACACGCGGATTATCGCATTGAAGATTATCAACAAACTGGTTTCCAAGGACATTATACCGTGATGACACCAAGTGGTCAGCGGATAGACGTATTGCTTAATGTTCCGGGCAAACATAATGCCTTAAATGCGACAGCGGCGTTAGCCGTGGCGAAAGAAGAGGGCATTGATGACGAGGCGATTTTAGCGGCATTAGCGGATTTCCAAGGAGCGGGACGTCGTTTTGATCAGTTGGGACAATTTATTCGACCGAATGGTAAAGTGATGTTGGTAGATGATTACGGTCACCATCCGACGGAAGTGGGTGTTACCATTCAGGCGGCGCGTCAAGGTTGGGAAAATAAACGTATTGTGATGATTTTTCAACCGCATCGCTATTCCCGTACACGCGATTTGTTTGATGATTTTGTGCAAGTCTTATCGCAGGTGGACGTGCTGATTATGTTGGAAGTTTATGCGGCGGGCGAAGCACCAATTCCGGGGGCGGATAGTCGTTCATTAAGTCGTTCTATTCGTAACTTAGGTAAAGTGGATCCGATTTTTGTGGCGGATCATGAGCAGTTGCCGAAAATCTTGGATCAGGTTATTCAAGACGGAGATTTAATTTTGGCACAAGGGGCGGGCAATGTGAGCAAACTTTCTCGTCAATTGACCGAACGTTGGACGAATGAATAAATAGTGGTAGTTAAAATGACAAAAACATTAAAACAAGAAAAAATTGCTGTTTTATTAGGCGGAACTTCAGCGGAAAGAGAGGTGTCGTTAAGTTCCGGTCAGGCGGTGTTGGATGCGTTGCGTAACCAGGGCTATGATGCGCATCCTATTGATCCAAAAGAATTTCCGGTGGCAACCTTAAAAGAGCAGGGATTTGATCGGGTATTTAATATTTTGCATGGGCGCAGCGGTGAAGATGGCGCTATGCAAGGTTTATTGGAGCAAATCGGCATTCCTTATACTGGTTGCGGTGTGATGGCGTCGGCGTTGACTATGGACAAAATGAGAACCAAAATGTTGTGGAAAGCTTTTGGTTTGCCGGTAGCGGAAATGGAGATTGTGACACGCTCTTCGCTAGCAGAACTAAATCCGCACGCTGTTGTCGAAAAATTGGGACTTCCGTTAATGGTGAAGCCTTCGTTGGAGGGGTCTAGCGTTGGGTTGACCAAGGTCAAAGCGGTGGATGAGCTGAAAAGAGCGGTCGAATTTGCATTGAAATTTGATGAAACGGTATTAATTGAAGAATGGCTTTCGGGTGATGAGTTGACGGTGCCGGTATTGGATAATGAAGTATTGCCTTCCATTAAAATTGTGCCGGAAGGCGAGTTTTATGATTATAACGCTAAATATCTCTCTGATAATACGCAATATTTTTGTCCGTCCGGTTTGTCGGCAGAACGTGAACAGGAATTACGCGAGTTAGTCAAACGCGCTTATCATGTTGTTGGTTGTCGCGGTTGGAGCCGAATTGATGTGATGATGGATGGAAAAGGGCAATTTAGATTAGTTGAAGTCAATACGACCCCAGGGATGACCAGCCATAGTTTATTTCCGAAATCGGCAGCCACAGTTGGTTATTCTTTTGAGCAGTTAGTGGTGAAAATTTTGGAGTTGAGTAAGGAATGAAGCTGTTCCAACATAAAACGGTGCAAGGCGTAAGAACAAAGGGGCAGAAAAGTACACAGTTTTTAACATTAAAGCCTTTGTTTTTCTTAGTTTTTGTAGGTGTTTTGTTTTATGTCTATACTAACTGGCAAAGTTGGTTGGAAAAATTGGATAATCGCCCGATTAGTGCTTTTGCGCTAATTGGCACTCCGACATTTACCACGTATTCGGATGTGCGTGATACCTTGATAAAAATGGGCGCGCTAAAAGGTTTTTTTGGTCAAGATATTGAGGCAGTACGCGAGCAAATTGAAACCATGCCTTGGATAAAAAGTGCAGTTGTGCGTAAAGTCTGGCCAGATCGACTAAGCATTTGGGTTAATGAGCATTTTCCGGTGGCAGTTTGGAATGAAAATGAGTTTGTGGCAAATGACGGTACGGTATTTAAACTTCCGATAGAAAAAGTAAAGGGGCAAAAATTGCCACATTTATCTGGTCCTGATTATCAAAGTAGCATGGTGCTTGAGGCTTGGAATAAAATTGATCATGACTTAAAATTGAAAGGGCTGACATTAAAAGCAGTTAAGGTTGATGCGCGAGGTGCTTGGCAAATCGTATTAGATAATGACGTCACTTTACGTTTAGGGCGGGGTGAATGGAAAAGCAAATTAGAGCGTTTTGTAACAATTTATCCGCAGATTGAAGTGCCTGAAAATAAACGGTTATCTTATGTTGATCTAAGATATAACGTAGGTGCGGCAGTGGGCGTAGTTGATGCGGATTAGATAATAATTATTGATAATGTGAACGGTAAAAATGGCTAAGATTGTAGAATCAAAAACTATTGTAGGCTTGGAAGTTGGTACTTCAAAAGTCGTGGCGGTTGTTGGTGAAGTGTTACATGATGGTGTTGTGAATGTATTGGGTGTCGGCAGTTGCCCGTCAAAAGGTATTGACAAAGGAAGCATTACAGATTTGAATGCTGTTGTCACTTCCATTCAACGCGCCATTGATGCGGCAGAATCAGTTGCAGACTGTGAAATTTTTAGCGTAACTTTAGCGATTACTGGTGAACATATTCAAAGTTTAAATGAGAACGGATTTGTTCCTATTGCTGATGGTGAAGTCACCCAAGACGAAATTGATTCTGCCATGCATACTGCCAGTTCGGTCAAAATAGGCGAAGGTCTTTCTCTATTACATATAATTCCACAAGAATTTGCAGTAGATAAACAAGTGAATATTAAAGACCCATTGGGTTTGCAAGGTGTTCGTTTGAAGGCGCAAGCGCATTTGATTGCTTGTCACCAAGATTGGTTAAATAATCTGAAAAAAGCGGTTGAGCGTTGTAAATTGAAAGTGGATAAAATTGTATTCTCTGGTGTCGCGTCCGCGTATTCAGTATTGACGGAAGACGAGAAAGATTTAGGCGTTTGTTTGATTGATTTTGGCGCAGGAACTATGGATATTGTAGTTTACACTAATGGCGCATTGCGATTCAGCAAGGTAATTGCTTATGCGGGAAATCGGGTAACTGATGATATTGCTTATGCTTGTGCAGCATCACGTATGGATGCGGAAGGCATTAAAGTTAATTATGCCAGTGCGCTTAATCCCCCAAGCAACGGTGTGGATAAAAAAATTGAGGTCGCTGGTATCGGCGGTCGCGCACCACGAGTTCTTACGAAAGAGCAGCTTTCAGTCGTTACTTCAGCACGTTATACGGAGTTGTTGGGTTTGGTCCGAAATGAGCTTGTTCAATTAAAATATGAGCTTGAAAGTAAACAAATGAAGTTTGAATTGATAGCCGGCGTAGTAATTACTGGTGGTGGTGCGCAAATTGAGGATTTAAAACAATGTGCGTCAGACGTTTTTGGTGCACAAGTTCGTATCGGTACACCATTGAATATCACTGGATTAACCGATTATGTAAATAAGCCACAATATTCTACAGTTATCGGTTTATTGCAATATACCCAAGATAACAAGGATGAAATAATTGACGTAGGTTCAGACGGGAATTCTGGTGGTGCATTAGCACCAATTTGGAATGCGATCAAAAAATTTGCAAATAAAGTGCGTTCAGAGTTTTGAGAATTTTAATTTTTAATCTACAATAAGAGCAATTTAAGTTTTTTTAATGTTAAGCTGCGACTTAGCATAGCCGGAGAACAAATATGAATATGTTAGAACCAATTGATTATGATGTTGATGGAATGAGCGGTGCTCTCATCAAAGTAGTTGGTGTTGGCGGTGGTGGTGGAAATGCAGTCAACCATATGGTCGCTAATATGATCAAAAATGATATTGGTAGTACATTTGTTGGCTCTGACGAATTAGCCTATCCAATGCCGGAAGATGAGCACGGTAAGATCATTTTCTATGCAGTGAATACGGATGCACAAGCATTACGTAAAAGCAATGTGCAGCAAACTGTGCAGATTGGTGGGGCAACAACGAAAGGGCTTGGTGCCGGTGCTAACCCGAATGTTGGTCGTAAAGCCGCAGAAGATGATCAGGATGCTATTCGCGCTATGCTGGAAGGTGCCGATATGGTGTTTATCGCGGCCGGTATGGGCGGCGGTACGGGAACTGGTGCAGCGCCGATTGTGGCACAAATTGCGAAAGAACTTGGCATTTTGACCGTTGCAGTGGTCACTAAACCTTTCTCTTTTGAAGGGAAAAAACGGATGCAATTTGCGGAATTAGGTATCAAAGAGTTGTCTAAGCACGTGGATTCTTTGATTATCATTCCGAATGAAAAATTACTCAAAGTTTTAGGTAAAAATGTTACGTTAATTAGCGCATTTGCGACGGCGAATGATATTTTGCGCAATGCAGTAACCGGTATTTCCGATATGATTACCTCTCCGGGCTTGATTAACGTTGATTTTGCTGACGTGAAAACCGTTATGTCGGAAATGGGACGTGCTATGATGGGATCTGGTGTGGCTTATGGTTCAGTCAGTGATGGTCGTGCGGAAAAAGCGGCGCAAGATGCGGTCGCAAGTCCATTATTAGAAGATGTAGATTTATCCGGTGCGAGAGGGGTCTTGGTGAATATTACCGCGGGTATGGATTTAGGATTAGATGAATTCTATACCGTGGGGGATACCATTCGTGCTTTTGCATCTGATGAAGCGACAGTCGTGGTCGGTACAACTTTAGTACCGGAGATGACCGATGAAATCCGTGTAACTATTGTAGCAACCGGCATTGGTGATATTGATACGCCGGATATTCAGATTTTGAAACATCCCCAACTAAGACCAGAACAACAGGGAAATCATCAAGGCGGTTTAATCCAACCTCAACCAATTTCAAGTGGGGTAGGTTATGGTGAATTAGGATCACTTGCGAGCGGGCAAGCCCAACCACCTCAACCAGTGCAAAATCGTCCGTCAAAAGAATTAGATACGCCGGCGTTCCAACGGGTTAACGTATCCAGTTTTTTTAATAAAAATAAATAGCATTAATCTTGTTGTATTACAATAAGTTAAGAGAAAATATTATGATTAAACAAAGAACATTAAAACAAAGTATCAAGGTGACAGGTGTCGGTTTGCATAGTGGGAATAAAGTTACCCTAACCTTGCGTCCGGCAATGGCAAACACGGGCGTGATTTATTGTCGTACCGATGTTAACCCGCCGGTGACGTTTCCGGCGAATGCCAATGCGGTACGCGATACAATGCTGTGTACTTGTTTAGTGAATGAAGATGGCATCAGAATTTCTACTGTGGAGCATTTGAATGCCGCATTAGCCGGATTAGGTATTGATAATATTATTATTGAAGTTGATGCGCCGGAAATTCCGATTATGGACGGTAGCGCAAGTCCATTTATTTACTTACTGTTGGATGCTGGTATTGAAGAACAAAATGCGCCGAAAAAATTTATCCGTGTTAAACAGCCGGTGCGTGTTGAAGATGGTGATAAATGGGCGGAATTTAAGCCTTATAACAAAGGTTTCCGTTTAGATTTTACCATTGATTTTGAACACCCAGCGATTGGTAAAGATGTTCGTCATTATCAAATGGATTTCTCGGCACAAGCGTTCGTACAACAAATCAGTCGCGCGAGAACCTTTGGATTTATGAAAGATATTGAATATCTACAATCCCAAGGATTGGCATTAGGCGGTAGTTTAGATAATGCGATTGTGTTGGATAATTATCGTATTTTAAATGAAGATGGCTTACGTTTTAAAGATGAGTTGGTGCGTCATAAAATGTTAGATGCTATCGGCGATTTATACATGGCAGGTTACAATATTATTGGTGATTTTAAAGCCTATAAATCCGGTCATGGCTTAAATAACAAATTATTGAGAGCATTGTTAGCAAATCAAGAAGCCTGGGAATTTGTTACCTTTGAAGATAAAGATCAGGTTCCACAAGGTTACGTCGCGCCTTCTCAAGTTTTAATTTAATTTAGCTATTCAGCTAAAAAGCTATATTTCACCAGAAGTATAGCTTTTTTATTTAAAGTGCGGTCATGTTTTGTTTTGTTTTTACAATCAAAGTACAATAAAATCATTGAATAGAATATCGGAAACGTTGGCAATTATTTAGAGGATTAAAGGGAGAGATATGGCACTGGATTTAACGGAAATTCGTCAGCAGATCACACAAATTGATCGTAGTTTATTGAAATTATTATCGGAACGTCATCGACTCGCTTTTGATGTGGTGCGCAGCAAAGAAATTACACAAAAACCATTACGGGATATTGAGCGGGAACAGCAATTATTACAAGAGTTAGTACAGTTTGCAGAAAATGAAAACTATCAGTTAGAGCCACAATATATCATGGCAATTTTTCAGCGGATTATTGAAGATTCTGTACTTACCCAACAAGTGTATTTGCAGAAAAAACTGAATGAACAGCGCGAAAAAAATATTCATATTGCGTTTTTAGGCAAACGCGGTTCCTATTCTCACCTCGCTGCGCGCAATTATGCAACGCGTTACCAAGAACACTTAGTGGAAATGAGTTGTAACACTTTTGAGCAGATTTTTGAAAAGGTACAAAGTGGCGAAGCGGATTATGGCATTTTACCGTTAGAAAATACGACATCCGGCGCCATCAATGAAGTCTATGATTTACTTCAACATACCGATTTATCGTTGGTTGGTGAATTAGCTTACCCGATTAAGCATTGTGTGTTGGTGAATGAACAAGATGATTTAAGTAAAATTGATACCCTGTATAGCCATCCGCAAGTCATTCAACAATGTAGTCAATTTATTCGCAGTTTAGAGCGTGTGCATATTGAATATTGTGAAAGTAGCTCGCATGCCATGCAATTGGTTGCAAGCCTTAATAAACCGAATATTGCGGCATTGGGCAACGAAGATGGCGGGCATTTATATGGTTTACGCGTATTAAAAACAGACATTGCCAACCAGGAAAATAATATTACGCGCTTTATCGTTTTGGCAAAAAATCCAGTGGTAGTTTCTCCACAAATTCACACGAAAACCCTTTTGTTGATGAGTACTTCACAACAAGCCGGTGCATTAGTAGATGCCTTGTTGGTATTTAAAAAATACCATATTAATATGACAAAATTAGAATCCCGCCCGATTTATGGTAAACCTTGGGAAGAAATGTTCTATTTGGAAATCGAAGCCAATATTAATCATCCACAAACCCAGCAGGCTTTTGAGGAATTAAAATCTTACAGTAATTATTTGAAAGTGCTAGGTTGTTATCCAAGTGAAATTGTAAAACCGGCAAAAGTAAATTAGGGAAATTAAAGTAAGCTCTGAAAGTGCGGTTAAATTTATCCGAGTTTTAAGCCAAAAAAAGCGTTAAACAGAAGTTTAACGCTTTTTTGTATTCGGTCGAGGTGCATTAAATTGCTTTTCCGCTGACGTAGAACGCCACTAAGACCACCGCAATAATGACGGTACCGACATTGAGTTTTTTGGCTTCGCCACACACGATACGACCGATCACTAAACCGGCAAAACCAAGCATGATACCCGTCACGATATTAGCGGTTAACACAATAAATACTGCGCAGATAAGCCCACTCATGGCGCCGATAAAGTCAGAAAAATCTAATTTGTTTACATTGCTGAGCATCAATAAACCCACATACATTAACGCCGGTGCAGTGGCATAGCTTGGTACCAGTGTTGCTAAGGGTTGGAAGAATAACATCAATAAGAACAGTATGCCGATCACAATAGCAGTAATCCCCGTTTTTCCGCCCGCCGCAGTTCCGGCAGCGGATTCAATATATACCGCAGCAGGCGCTGTTCCGAAAATAGCAGAGAAAATACTGCTTACAGAGTCAGAGGTTAAGGCTTTACCTCCATTGATAATTTGCCCATCTTTGTCTAATAAATTGGCTTGTCCGGCAACGGCGCGAATGGTTCCTGTGGCATCAAACACCGCGGTCATCACTAAAGCGAAAACAACAGGTAAAATTTTTGGATCCAATGCCCCCATTATGTCCAATTGCAAAAATAAGGATTGTTCACCAAAACTTGGCATTTTAAAAATTTGACCGCTGAATTTGACCTCTGGATCAAATAGTAAACCGACGATCGTAATGGCAATGATAACCCACAAAATGCCGCCTTTAATTTGCATTTTTTCCAAGCCGATGATCAAGGCAAGACCGATAAGAGACATTAATACAGAAAAGGAGGTGAAATCGCCTAATTTTACCGGTAAACCGGCATCATTTCCAACCACAATACCTACACCATTGGCGGCGATTAATAATAAAAATAAACCAATACCGATCCCCGCGCCTTGAGCAATACTTGCAGACAGGTTACGCAAAATCCAGGAGCGTACGCCGGTTGCGGAGATTAAGGTAAATACCACCCCCATAAAAAAGACTGCACCGAGCGCGACGGGAATACTGACTTGTTGACCTAACACTAAGCTAAATGCAGTAAAGGCGGTCAAGGAAATCGCACAACCGATTGCCATTGGGGCGTTTGCCCATAAACCGATTAAAATTGAGCCAAAACCGGCGACTAAACAGGTAGCGATAAATACGCTTTCGGCTGGAAAACCGGCAGCACTGAGCATATTAGGCACCACAATGACGGAATAAACCATAGCTAAAAAGGTGGTTAAGCCGGCAATGATTTCTTGGCGAAGGTTTGACCCGCGTTTGCTGAGTTCAAAATGGGATTCTAGTGACATAACAATAAGACCTTTTGATTTGATGAGAGAAAATGTGGCTATTGTACCGAAAAATATTCAATAGTAAACGTTTGCCTAAGGATTTTGTGCAATAAAAAAAGATCTGCAAAACAGATCTTTTTTTATGAGTATAAACTAGGATAAGTTATTTAACTTGACTGCCGATAAGTCCACCTAACGCCGCTCCCCCTAAGGTTGCACCGGTTGAGTTACCAATTACATTGCCTGCAACACCACCAATCGCGGCACCAATTGCGGTATTTTTTTGTGTTTTATTCATTCCGGAACAAGCACTTAATGTAATTGCTAAAACAAGCGCGCCCATGAATTTCATCGTATTTGTCATTTTTAAACTCCTCATTATATAGCGCAAGTATTGCTACTTGCTTCCACTAAGACCACAGAATACCGGAAAAGTTCAACTTGTTTTTTCCTTGGATTTCTTCAGATAGTTTTTTCTTTATTCGGCAAAATGTTCTATACTTATGCTTGGTTCTTTTAGGGTAATTTTGGGGGAGTATATATGGCTATTTTGGTTACAGGCGGCGCTGGATATATCGGTTCACATACCGTTGTTGAATTATTAAATGTGGGGGAGGAAGTTGTCGTTTTAGATAACTTATGTAATTCCTCGCCAAAATCCTTACAACGCGTAAGTGAAATTACGGGTAAATCAGTGAAGTTTTATCAAGGCGATATTTTAGATTCGGCGTTATTAGCAAAAATCTTTGCGGAAAATCAAATTAAATCGGTGATCCATTTTGCTGGACTAAAAGCGGTAGGCGAAAGCGTGCGTAAACCAGCGGAATATTATATGAACAACGTGACCGGTTCTTTGGTCTTAATGCAAGAAATGAAAAAAGCCGGCATATGGAATTTTGTGTTCAGCTCTTCTGCTACCGTATATGGCGATCCGGAAATTGTACCGATTACTGAAAATTGCAAAGTTGGTGGCACCACCAACCCGTATGGTACATCCAAATTTATGGTGGAACAAATTTTAACCGATATTACCAAAGCTGAACCGCAATTTAGCGTGACTATTTTGCGCTATTTTAATCCGGTGGGTGCCCATAAAAGCGGGTTGATCGGTGAGGATCCGAGCGGCACTCCAAATAATCTTTTGCCTTATATCAGCCAGGTAGCAATTGGTAAATTAGCGCAACTTTCGGTTTTCGGTAGCGATTACGATACTCATGACGGTACCGGTGTTCGCGATTATATTCACGTCGTGGATTTGGCTATTGGGCATTTAAAAGCGCTAAATCGTCACCAAGATGACGCTGGTTTGCATATTTATAACCTTGGAACCGGCAGTGGCTATTCCGTGTTGGATATGGTAAAAGCCTTTGAAAAAGTCAACAATATTCGCATTCCGTATCAATTGGTTGCGCGTCGTCCGGGGGATATTGCGACTTGTTATTCCGATCCAAGTTTGGCAAAACAAGAATTGGGGTGGGTTGCTGAGCGCGGATTAGAAGACATGATGAAAGATACTTGGAATTGGCAAAAAAATAATCCACAAGGTTATCGCGACGAATAGTTGTCGCATCAATCTGTTGGAAAAGGCGAGCATATCGCCTTTTCTCAAATAACTAAAAAATCATCAAAAAATTAACCGCACTTTTATTATGACGACGACATTTTCTCGCCTGTTTAGCCAAATTTTCAGCCGTAATATGCTGATTTGTATTTTTACTGGCTTTAGTTCGGGGTTACCTTTTTACATCATTATTTCATTATTGCCGCTTTGGATGCGTTCGGAAAAAGTCGATTTGGAAACGCTGGGCTATTTTACCGTAGTGACCTTGCCGTTTTCATGGAAATTTCTGTGGGCGCCACTGCTGGATCGTTTTGTCCCGCCATTTTTAGGGCGCCGACGCGGTTGGATGTTGATTTCTCAAGTATTGTTAATCGCTTCTTTAGCTTCCTTTGCCTTTCTTAATCCTCATAGTCAATTCGGCTTGCTGCTGATTGCCGCGATGGCAACTTTGGTATCTTTTTTTTCCGCCAGTCAGGATATTGTGCTGGATGCTTATCGGCGCGAAATTTTGCCAGATAACGAACTTGGTTTGGGCAATTCAATTCATGTGAACGCGTATCGGGTTGCGGGGCTAATACCGGGATCCTTATCTTTAATTTTGGTCGATTATGTGGATTGGAAAATCACTTTTATTGTGACCGCACTTTTTATGTTGCCGGGCATTTTCATGACATTATTTTTGAGCCATGAGCCGAAAATTGAATTAAAACAACAACGTACATTAAAAGAAAATGTTGTAGAACCGTTCAAAGAATTTTTCGGGCGTAAAGGCGTGCTTTCTGCTTTGGGTATTTTATCCTTTATTTTCCTATATAAATTGGGTGATAGTATGGCGACCGCATTGATTTCGCCTTTCTATTTGGACATGGGATTTAGCATGACGCAAATTGGTGTTGTGGTGAAAAATGCCTCGTTATGGCCAATGATTATTGCCGGTATTGTTGGCGGGGTGATCATGTTGAAAATTGGAATTAATCGGGCATTATGGCTGTTTGGTTTTGTACAAATTATCACCATTCTCGGCTTCGCTTGGCTTGCCAAATTGGGTCCCTTTGAACAAGTGGATACCTTTGCTTTGTTTGCTTTAACCCTTGTTGTGGCAGCGGAATATATTGGCATTGGGCTGGGGACATCGGCATTTGTGGCGTTTATGGCGCGCGAAACCAATCCGCTTTATACCGCCACCCAATTGGCGTTATTCACCAGTTTATCCGCTCTACCACGCGCCACTTTAAATACCCAATCGGGCGCGTTAATTCAATATTTTGGGTATTATGATTATTTCTGGTTTTGTTTTTGGCTAGCGGTTCCTGGAATGCTGTGTTTGTTTTGGGTGGCGCCTTGGCGCGAAAAATAAATCATTGGCAATGCTTGAGTTTCTGCTGCAAGCAAGGTATTTTATTAAAGTTTATTTCTATTTGAGAGGTCTGTATGAAAATTATTCTATTAGGTGCGCCGGGCGCAGGAAAAGGCACACAAGCGCAATTTATTATGAATAAATTTAATATCCCGCAAATTTCAACCGGAGATATGTTACGCGCGGCGATTAAAGCGGGTACGGAATTGGGCAAACAAGCGAAAACCTTAATGGACGCCGGACAATTGGTACCAGATGATTTAATTATTTCATTGGTGCAAGAGCGTGTGGCGCAACCGGATTGTGCTAAAGGCTTTTTATTAGATGGTTTTCCGCGCACCATTCCGCAAGCGGATGCGTTGAAAGTGGTGGGCGTAAGCATTGATTATGTCTTGGAATTTGATGTACCGGATGAAGTGATCGTTGAACGTATGAGCGGTCGCCGCGTTCACCAAGCCTCTGGACGTTCTTACCATATCGTTTACAATCCGCCGAAAGTGGAAGGTAAAGATGATGTAACCGGCGAAGATTTAATTATCCGCGCGGACGATAAACCGGAAACCGTATTGGATCGTTTAAAAGTGTATCACAACACGACTAAACCATTAGTCGATTATTATCAAGCGGAAGCTAAAGCGGGCAATACGCAATATTTCCGCTTAGACGGTACGCAAAAAGTAGAACAAGTAAGCGCGGAATTAGACAAAATTCTGTCTTAATTTCGACCGCACTTTTTACACCTTTTATCATAGCACGGGCTTTTTTATTGGCTCGTGCTTTTTTATGGGCGTTATTTTGTCGGCAAATTGGTACGTTGACGCCAATAGGTGGCAAAACGTGGCAAGCCTTTTTGCGTCAAACCACGATATTTATAGGTGATTACCGTGCCGATCGGCGGCGGGTTTTGGCGTTCTTGTAAATTGAAACCGGAGCCGATTTTAAAGGTTCCTCGTTGATTTTCGCAGGTCAACGATCCCAGCATATGTTGAAATTGCCCTTGACCGGGATGATGGGCAATGACGGTACATTCTTCATCAAGTGCGGTCTTTAATTTGAGAATTTGTGAGCTGCGACGGGGTTCGTAAGCGGCTTGCGGATTGCGCAATACCAATCCTTCGCCTTTTTGGCTTTCCACTTGCGCCAAATACTCCATGACTTGCTGTTTATTTTCGATGGGAATTTGCGCAATAATCTGAATATAGGGCGTGGGATGTTGAACGAGATACTGCTCCAACGTTGCCAAACGTTCAAATAAATTGCCATTAGCATTCGGTACGTCAAACACATAAAGTTTTAATTTTTCCCAGCCTTTGTCTTTTTGTGAGCGCACCACCGCGGAAATTTGTTCAAATTGATTGCGTTGCGAAAATAATTCTCCGTCAATGGCAAAAGGTGGAAAATCGCGAATAAAATAATGAGGCGGTGTTAAGATTTGGTTTTGTCGGCTGAATAATTGCGTCCCGTCCCAATATCCACGAATACCGTCGAGTTTTTCGCTCATCACCCAACCTTGTAAATCTTGATTATGATAAGTTTCCAATAACATTAAATTAGAAGGAGTAGCGAGGCTTGGTAGTGTCATAAATAATGTATAAATAAATAACCATAAACTATGAAATATTTTTTTAACCATCTTTTTTCTCTCTTTCAACATAAAAGATAGCTTAAGAAAAGGGTATCTTTTCATCCAGAAAAGAGACAAATTTTTGCGATCTGCTACACAAAAAAGAGAAAAAGTGCGGTCATTTTTGCGATATTTTTGCTAATGGATTGTGTTACTCGTGGCAGTGAAGGCGTTTTCAGATTAGCGAGTTGATAAGTAAAAGTTAATACTCTTAACTCAAGAGTTAAGAGTATTAAGGCAAGACTGATTAAAATTCGTAACGTACTCCTATGTTGAAATTGCGCCCCGGTGCACTATAAACATCAGCATTTGCTTGATTTAAGGCAAGTGTGCGATCCGCGGCAGCAGATGAAGATTGTACAGCAAAATAGGAAATATCTGCCCAGTTCCAATATTTACGATTAAATAAATTCGTTATATTGGCAGTGAGTAGCAAATTTTCTAATGGGCGCCAGTAAGCCCCGATATCAACTAAATTAACTGAGTATGTTGGATTATAAATAGTACCTTCAATATCCTTGTCTGCTTTGGCACGGATATGAGTTAAAGCAATATTTCCACCAAATCGTTCTCCCTCATAACCTAACCCAGCTTGAAGTTTGAGCGGTTGAACAGTATTAATCGGTGTTTTTTCACCATTATTTTGGGCGCTACCTCGGGTATAAGCAATGCCAGCTGAAATATAGAAGGGGTCAATAAATTTCCATTTAGCATTCGCGGTAACACCATAAATTTTAGCGCTATCCAAATTTTGGTATTGAACTAAGGGATTATAGCGTGGTGTAGAACGGGATTTCCAATCAATAAAGTGTTTATATTTATTGTAGTAAGCTGCAATATCGTATTGAAATTGCTCATGGCGTCCTTTTATCCCGAGATTGAAATTATGTGCAGTTTCAGGTTTCAAATTCGGATTTCCAATAACTGCATAGGCATAAGAAATCTGCCGAGATCCGACACGAACTACACCTGAATTGCCGAAGGAGGAACTAAACTGCTGAGCAGAGGGGATTTTTACTCCGCGGGAATATTGGAAATAAGGTTCAAAAAGCGCATTAATTTTCCAGTTTAAACTTAATTTAGGTAATAATACGGTTTTATTTTGATTTTTTACCGGTGCGTATTCTTCGGCGCTCTGTTTATAACCTTCTGTAGAAGGATCATAATGATAATATAGCATTCCTAGATGCGGTTTTATGACGAAATTTCCTAGCGCAAATTCATCTTCAAGGTATACATGCGCTTTAATTTGTTTACTGTTAGCCATAGGGGAGATGGTTTCATTACTCGAACAAGTCGGACAGGCAAAGTGGGAGCTAAAATCAGTATATTGAAAAGCGAGACCATAACGTAATGTTTGCGGAATGGCGGTATTTACAAAAGTCGTCAAATCGCTATTAATCCCGTAAAGTTTTTGTTGGGTATCCGCGGATTCTACACGATCAGCCCGATCGGACAAACGAGATCGAAAATTTTCAACTTTACTGTTTTGAATGTACACCTGTGTCTTGGCATAATTTATCCAACCTTGATGATTTTGGTATTCATGCGCCAAAGAGAGACGTGTCCGACGATTTTTATCTTTGCTAGTTCCCTCTATTTGTGTCCCTGTCGCACGGTCAATTCGTGCCCCGTTAGAGGAGCGTAAATCAGTTGTTTTTCTACCGTAATAATGTTCGAGGCTGAGGTGCATGTCATTATGAGCATCAAATTGATAACCGTTTTTCAGCAAAATATATTGGTTTTTATAATCTGAGGGATCTGGTTTAGTGCGATCTGCTCCATCTCCACCTACGGTTCCGTGATTATCAGTTTCATTGCCTTTGCGTCCAGAAACAAGCAATAAGCCTTGATAGCGTCCCTCGTTTACTGCGCCAGCTATGGTACCATAGATAGAGCTATCCTCACTATCGTAACCGGTAGCCGCAAATCCGCCTACATTGCCTGAACGAATAAGATCACTTGGATTGAGCGTGACTAAATCTACGCCACCAGACAATGATCGATAAGAGCCGGTATAGTTGATTTTAGCTGATCGTAATGCACTGGGCTCAATAGTATTAAGCCCACCGAAATTAACGCCAAGGGAAACAAAGAGCTTGTTTTCTTGTGTTTCGGGTAAAGGAATACCGTCAAGCGTAGTAGCAACACGATTTCCTTGTAAGCCACGTATATTGATACCGTCATTACCAGCACGGGAACGTTGTAACTCATTGACTTGAACATCAAGCTGATCTTTCAGTAACGCTTTTAAATTACGGGGTTGTTGTTGCGCAATCTGATCTTTGGCAATTGTTACATTATTATTGGTTTGTGCGGTGATTTCAATTGGATCAAGCGTATTACTATTATCTTCACCAATCGCAGGCGTTACTGCACAAACGGTAGTAACAAAAATTGCAAGAGGGGTTAACTTCATTCTTTTTTTCATTATGCTAATATCCTGTCAATCAAAACGTTAATTTGTTATAGGTTGATGACCTTGATCCAAATGTACGACATTCACTAAGTCATCTGTGCTGACTTGAAATGCCTGCCCAAATCCTTTTACGAATAATCCTTGTTCAGGCTTAAAACTAAAAAGATGAAAATCATTAAGTTGCGTTAGGCGTGATACAAGTTCACCATGACGTTTTGTAAGCGCGTGAATAGCGTTTTCCCATTCTAAGGATTGGCGTTCAATAAGGCGAGCTGTGGCATTAAATGTTAAACGACGTCGGGCGAAAATTTCCCGACTTTGACTTTCATCTTCAATCAACATCATTGATACTCTCGGAATCTCAAGTAAGTTCCGGGCATGTTGTGCAATTGTTGAAATTAACACTTGATATTCACCATTAGTAATCACAAAAGGCGCATAACTCACATTCGGGTTACCTTGAGGATCAACCGTAGCGAGCGAAATGGTTTTAATATGTTGTTTGAACTCTTGAATTTCAGGTCCGAGGCGGTTTTGTAATACTGCTTGACGATCAGTTGGATTAATGCTATTTGACATATAAATTACCCCTTTTTTGAATTATATTATTGAAATGATTTGAATTTTTCGACTTGTTCCGGAAATAACCGATACTGCGTATCCCGCCCTAGATACACTTTAAACATGATTTGACCGCTGTGTGCAATGAATGCAATGTTGTAACTTTCTTTGCCACGAAGCGGCAAGCTGACAAAAGCAATTTGCGCAAGATTATCTAATTTTAGATGGCCATGTAGTGCTCCTTCTTTTCCTTGCAGATTAAGGTGATAGTAACCATGTCCTATCCTACCATCGGGAAATCGATCTTTAATTTCAAAAATAGATCCTTCCTTTTCAATAATGGTCGTAAAGTTCCCCCATTGACTAATTTGAGTGAGAATTTCTTGTGCGCGTTGAGCAGGAAATAATCTTACATATTGATTTGGTAAGGCTGCTAAAATATGCCCTTCCGGTTGCCTTAATTGTTCTGCTATTTGTATTGTCATCACAGAGGGGTTTTGAGCCAAATAATCAGCCACTTGTTGATGTAATGAGGTCATCATTTCTCCTTATATTTAAATGTTAATAACAAAATTGAATTTGCGGAACATGTGTTGAATAGTGCGGTAAGATTTCAATTTCTGCTTGATACCAACGCTGAATAATTTTTTCAGTCAATACTTGGTGTGGTAACCCCTGTGCTTGAATCTGCTGCGCGGCTAACAGAATAACTTGATCGGCATAAAGCGCGGTCAAATTGAGATCATGCAAAATGCAAAAAACGGTTAATCCTTGCTGTTCACAAAGGTGCTTCATGAGACGTAAACATTGTTGCTGATGATACAGGTCAAAGGCTGATGTGGGTTCATCTAAAAAAAGAAGTTTGCCATACATCCCCTTTTCTGACCAAATTTGCAGCAAAGCACGGGCTAGTTGAGTACGTTGCCGCTCACCGCCAGATAATTGGTAGTAAGCTTTATGGCGTAAAGATTGGCAATCGGTCAGTTCAATGATGTGATCGAGCCATTGTGCAACTTCTTGTTTGCGTCGCTGATAACCACCCATAGTAATAATTTCTTCGACGGAAAAAGAAAAGTTTAGTTGGTTGTGTTGGCGCATCACTGAACGCTGTTGCGCTAGCTCTAAAGGAGAATAATGAGACAATAAACGTTGATTAAAGTAGCATTCTCCAGATGTTGGGACTAGATAGCCAGATAAGATCTGTAATAAGGTAGATTTTCCAGCGCCATTAGGACCAATGAGTACAGTAAGTTTTCCCTGTGGTAAGTTCAGCGAAATATTATCCAAAAGAAGGTGTTGCGCCCTTTGGAAATGAATTTGTTGAGCAGTAAATAGTGGCGTTGTGCTCATCATGAACTTACCCCGCTATAGCGAATTACAAGCCAAAGAAAATAAGGTGCACCAATCAAACTAGTCAACATGCCGACAGGTAATTCTGCCGGAGCAATTAGTGTACGGGCTAATGTATCAGCCAATAGTAATAAAATAGCACCGCATAAAGCTGAGGCAGGAAGTACCCAACGATGATCAGCACCAAATTTAAAACGGACTAAATGGGGAATGACTAAACCGATAAATCCAATAGCACCACTCACCGCAACAGCAACGCCAACTAATAAAGCGCCAATAAGGATTAATTGTTTTTTGAGGCTTACCACGTTGACGCCGAGATAATGCGCTTCTTCATCACCTAATTGTAGTAAATTAAGTTTTTTTGCCAGAGTTAGCGCATAGATTGAGCTGGGCAAAATGAGTAAGGAGGCGAGAATTAGTGGTTTCCATTGAGCCTGCCCCAAACTGCCCATTGTCCATAGACTGAATTGACGTAATTGTTGATCATTACTCACATATGTTAAGATTCCAACTAAGGCAAAACAAAGCGCATTGACAGCAATTCCAGCTAATAACAATTTATTAATTGATACATGAGAACGGTGGCTAATGAGATAAATTATACTTGATACAATAAGACTACCGACAAAGGCGGCGAGCATTGTGTTGTATAGCGCCATTTCAAGCGGTAAGAAACTTGGCATAATGATGGCCAAGCCAACTGCCAAAGAGGCACCGCTGTTTACTCCGATCAATGCTGGATCTGCCATAGGATTATGAAATAATCCTTGAAATAATGCACCAGATAAAGCCAAAGCTAATCCAACTATTACCGCAAGCAAAATGCGTGGCAGCCGAATATGTAACCAAATTTGCCACTGGATATCAGATTGATTATGCCAAAGATCTTGCCAGGTAAGCGATAATGCACCTATATTTGAAGCTGCAAATATCGTTACAAGCAATAATAATATTAATCCGATATGCCAATAAAGACGATTATTCATCAATTTGTACATTTTCTGCTGCTCGGCGAAGTTGACGCAAAACTGATGGGGTTGTTAATCCAAAAGACATTAAAGATAAATCATCTACAACTAGAAGACGTTTATGCCGACCGGCATTTGTCTGTCCTATACCGGCTAATGACCATACTTTGTCTATTGTACCTAAGTGTTTAATCCCCATATGTGTCATTACGATAATATCCGGATTAGCGGCAATTAACCCTTCTTGTGAGAGCGGAATAAATCGAACACTATTTTCTATCGCATTTTTAGCACCGATCAATTTTATTGCTTCGTCTGCAACAGTATTTTTTCCTGCCACAATCTGATTAGTCCCAGCTTGATTAAGGATAAATAGCACCCGTACATTGAGTGGCGAGCGTGGAATAGCTTTTATTTCATTCATAAATTTATTCGCTAATAGACTAGCTTGAGTTATTTTGTTCAGATTTCCACCGATTTGGTTAATTTTTTTTACCACGCTCTCGACAGTGTAACCAAAAGAAACAGTATTAACATTTATACCCGCAGCTTTTAATTGATCAAACACGACAGCCGGTTGCGCTACTTCACTGCTAATCACTTGAGTTGGCTTCAATGCAAGAATACCTTCAATATTAAGCTGACGCATATAGCCTATATCGGGCACATCTTTTACACGTTCAGGAAATAAGCTAGTATTGTCTCGACCAACTAATTGTTCTCCCATACCAAGAGCATAAATAATTTCAGTTACATCTCCCCCAATGCTAATAATCCGTTCTTCTGCTCTTGCAGACGAATTTAGAACAATCAAACAAATAAAAAAAGAATAAATAAATTTCATACAGCGCTCATCTCAATCAAAATATTAAATAATAATAATTTTTATTTTTATCTCTGGCAAGATTTATCGTAGATAAGGTATCAGAACTGAATAAATGTTAATCAGTTGTTAACTAATTGAAGAAAAGCAGCTATGAAAATATTTTGTATATCAATAAATGAGAGATATACGTATTTCATATGTAATATGAGAAGGTTTCACTTATCCAATGTTTAATGGAAAAAGGGAGCGAGCCATTTTGAAACTAGGATTTCCCATCAATTCATTTTAAAATACACATTATTTATAATGATTATGCTATTTCAAGTAATTACCCCTACGAATACTCATAAGGAATAAAAGATGAAAGACAATCATCAAATTGCCAATGTTGATTTGGTTAAACAGATGAATAGTGCTGTAGTGTATAAATTAATCGATCAAGCCGGACCAATTTCTCGCATTCAAATTTCAGAAGCCTGCCAGTTGGCGCCGGCAAGTATTACCAAAATTACGCGACATTTTTTAGCACGTGGCTTGATTAAAGAAGTAGAACAGCAAGAGTCTACTGGTGGGCGTCGAGCGACCTCAATTGTGGCGGAGCGTAAAGCGTTTCGTACAATTTTGGTGCATTTAGGGCGAGAGCAGGTGACCTTGGTGGTGATGGATCTTTCCACTAAGTTATTGAAAAAAGAACAATTAGAGTTACCGGAAAGCCAGCAATTGAAGGATGTTGAACAATTTTTATGCCAACATTTGTGTCAGTTTATGGAAAAAAACCAGCATTGTAGCTCAGAATTTATTGCTATTGGTATCACGGTGCCGGGGTTTGTGGATGTAAAAACTAATAATATTGAATATTTGCCACATTTTACCTTGGAACAACCTTGGGATTTAGCCTCCATATTGCGCGAAAGATTGCAGCTGCCTGTGTTTATTGGACATGATGTGCGCAGTCTGGCGTTGGCGGAGCATTATTTCGGGGTAACGAAAGATTGCTACGATTCTTTGGTGTTGCGCATCCATCGTGGCGTGGGGGCGGGAATTGTGATTAACCACGAAGTCTTTCTCGGCTATAAAAATAACGCGGGTGAAATTGGGCATATTCAAGTCGATCCGTTGGGTAAGCGTTGTTTGTGTGGCAATATTGGATGTTTGGAAACGGTGGTCAGTAATTCGGCAATTGAAGATAAGATGTTGAATTTATTGCAAGAAGGTTATCGTAGCAAATGGCTTTCTTTAGAAGCGCACGATATTGAAGATATTTGTAAAGCAAGTCATAAGCATGATGAAGCAGCAATTGAATTAATCGAATATGTGGGCGTGCAAATCGGTCGGGTGCTAGCGATGAGCGTAAATATGTTCAATCCGGAAAAAATTGTGATTTCCGGCGAGATTACGCAAGCCAAAGACATTTTATTTGCCGCTATTCGTAAAACCTTGGAAAATCATGCGCTGCCGGCGTTTGTGAAAAATACGCCTTTGGTGGCGTCGGAATTGGAAAATACCGATGTTATTGGGGCATTTGCGCTGATTAAACGTGCTTTATTGGACGGAAGTTTGCTGCAACGTTTGCTGAATGAATAAAAAGTGCGGTTACTTTTTTGTCAATTTGTATAATCTCTATGCGAACAATTGATAAATTTAAAATTTCTGCAAAAAAGAGTTGACGAGGCGGGCAGATATCAGCATAATTAGCCCCGCAAAGCCGATATGGTAAATGCAAATATGGCTATGTAGCTCAGTTGGTTAGAGCACAACACTCATAATGTTGGGGTCACAGGTTCGAATCCCGTCATAGCCACCATATTTGCGGGACTGGCGAAATTGGTAGACGCACCGGATTTAGGTTCCGGCGCCGCAAGGTGTGTGGGTTCAAGTCCCTCGTCCCGCACCATTTGGTTTGCAAATCAAAATAGTTGTTGGGGTATCGCCAAGCGGTAAGGCACCGGGTTTTGATCTCGGCATCCCTAGGTTCGAATCCTAGTACCCCAGCCATACTATCAATTTCGATCTTCTTATATCTACTCTAAGAAATTCTCAGTTGGGGTATCGCCAAGCGGTAAGGCACCGGGTTTTGATCTCGGCATCCCTAGGTTCGAATCCTAGTACCCCAGCCATTTTATTTTTCAACAATAGTATTCTCTTTCTCTAAATTTACGCTTAGCTATCCCTTTATTTTATAAAATCATAAAAATTTATGTCATTCTGTTATATGTGATTAGCATAGTAATATTTCTAAGTTTTTTGGATTAAATTGGATTAATATTCTGTTTTTGTAGTTTATTTTAGATTATTTAACTAATTGTTGTTAAATTTTGCGAAAAAATATTGCTTTTTGTTTATTTATTGCTGTGGTATCGTAGCGAAATTTTCAATATTACAATGACATTTTTCTAACGGATAACTTTATATGAGTGAAACAAATAAACAAGAAGCCTCAACTTGGTCATCTAAGTTGGGAGCATTAGGTCCCGGTATTTTGATGGCGTCGGCGGCGGTTGGCGGCTCGCATATCATCGCATCCACCCAAGCCGGCGCGATTTATGGCTGGCAATTGGCGATTATCATCATCCTTGCCAATTTATTTAAATATCCTTTTTTCCGCTTCGGCGCGCAATATACGTTGGATAGTGGCAATACGTTGCTCGAAGGTTATTTACAAAAAGGGCGTATTTATCTTTGGATTTTCTTCTTGTTAAATGTATTTGCTACCATCATCAATGCCGCAGCGGTCGGTTTGTTATGCGCGGCAATTTTAACCTTTGTGCTGCCATTTCCGGTACCGGTTCCAACCTTAAGTTTGATCGTTATCGGCGGTAGTGCATTAATTTTATTATTAGGGAAATACCGTATTTTAGACGGATTATCCAAATTGATCATGATCGCCTTAACGGTCACCACTGTTGCTGCTGTGGTCATTGCCTTAATGCGTAATGGAATTCAAGGGGTAGCCGCGGCAGATTATATTAGCCCGTCACCTTGGGAATTAAGCGCACTTGCTTTTATCGTGGCGTTAATGGGCTGGATGCCGGCACCGATTGAAATTTCTGCGATTAACTCCATGTGGGTGGTGGCAAAACGTCGTTTAACTAAAGTCTCATACCGCGACGGAATTTTTGATTTTAATGTTGGCTTTATTGGTACTGCAATTTTAGCAGTTATTTTCTTAGCATTAGGCGCCTTAGTACAATTTGGTTCTGGCGAACCGGTGGAAATGGTCGGAGGCAAATACATTGCCCAGTTAATCAATATGTACGCTTCCACGATCGGGGATTGGGCGCGTGGATTAATTGCGTTTATTGCATTTATGTGTATGTTCGGTACCACATTAACGGTTCTTGACGGCTATTCTCGCACCAACGTGGAAAGCCTGCGTTTATTATTAAAAAAACAAGAAAGCAGCCCGCGTACCTTAAATATTGCAATTTTACTGGCAGCCATTTCTGGTCTTGCTGTGGTGTTTTATTTTAATAACGCTGTCGGACCAATGCTTAAATTTGCCATGATTGCCTCCTTTGTTTCCACGCCGGTGTTTGCTTGGTTAAATTTATCTTTGGTGTTAAAAGGCGAGCATCGCGTTAAAGGCGGGCTACTTTGGTTATCCATTATCGGATTAATTTATTTAACCGGCTTTACGTTATTATTTATCGCCGATCAATTTGGTTGGTTACGTTAAACTGACCACATAAAAACCACCGCACTTTTAGGCGATTTGATCCCAAAAGTGCGGTTTGTTTTTGCGGGGTTTTTATTGCGTGATGCCTTTGTGTCGTAATAGGGCATCTAAGGTTGGTTTGCGTCCGCGGAAGCGTTCAAATAGGATCATTGGTTCTTCTGAACCGCCGCGGGATAAAATTTCGTTAAGGAAAGATTGTCCGGTAGTTGGGTTAAAAATACCTTCTTCTTCAAAACGAGAATATGCATCCGCAGACAACACTTCTGCCCACAAATAGCTGTAATATCCTGCTGCATAGCCGCCGGCGAAAATATGGCTGAAACTATGTGGTGTTCTTGCCCAATCGGCGCCTTTGATAACCGCCACTTGCGATTTCACAGCGTGGAGCGTATCCAAAATTTGATTGGCTTTTCCGCTTTGGTAATGGTGATGCAAGCGGAAGTCAAACAACCCGAATTCTAGTTGACGTAACACAAACATTGCCGCTTGGAAATTTTTGGCTTTTAATAATTGTGTCAATTTGGCTTTTGGCAGCGGTTCGCCGGTTTGGTAATGACCTGAAATAAAGGCTAATGCCTCCTCTTCCCAGCACCAATTTTCCAAAAATTGACTTGGCAGTTCCACCGCATCCCAAGGTACACCGTTAATTCCAGCAACATCGGCAACGTCAATTTGTGTTAGCATATGATGAATTCCGTGTCCGAATTCATGGAATAATGTGGTGACTTCATCATGCGTAAAGAGCGCAGGTTTATCGCCAACCGGCGCATTAAAGTTACAGGTCAAATACGCTACCGGTTTTTGCACGCTTCCGTCGGTATGGCGTTGGCGCCCGATACAATCGTCCATCCAAGCGCCACCGCGTTTATGTTCTCGGGCGTATAAATCCAAATAGAAACTGCCGCGTACTTGGTCATTTTGATCAATTAAATCAAAGAAACGCACGTCTTTGTGCCACGTATCCACATCAAAACGTTCACTGACGCGAATGTTAAATAAGCGTTTAATTAGCTCAAATAAGCCGGAAAGGACGCGATCTTCTGGGAAATAAGGGCGAAGTTCTTCATCATTGATGGCATATAAATGTTGTTTTTGTTTTTCGCTATAAAACGTAATGTCCCAAGGTTCAAGTGCGGTCAAATTAAACTGTGTTTTGCAAAATTCGCGTAATTCGGCTAACTCTTGTTCACCTTGTGCTTTGGAACGTAGCGCTAAATTTTCAAGAAAATCTAATACTTGTTGTGGATTTTCCGCCATTTTAGTGGCAAGTGAAAGTTCGGTATAGGTATCGAAATCTAACAATTTTGCCAACTCAACGCGTAATTGCAAAATTTCTTCCATGATCGCCGAATTGTCCCATTTTCCGGCATTAGGACCTTGATCGGAGGCGCGGGTTGCAAAAGCGCGGTACATTTCTTCGCGCAATTCGCGGTTTTCACAATAGGTCATCACCGGCAAATAACTTGGGAATTCCAGCGTAAAACGATAGCCGCTTAATCCTTTGCTTTCGGCGGACTGTTTTGCCGCTTGTAATGCGCTTTCCGGCAAACCTTGTAATTGGCTTTCATCTTCAATGACTTTGTCCCAACCCATGGTAGCGTCCAGTACATTATTGCTAAATTGCGAATTGAGTTCAGATAAACGAGAAACAATTTCGCCATAACGCTGTTGTTTTTCGGGCGGTAAGGAAATGCCGGATAATTTAAAATCGCGTAGTGCATGCTCAATCGCAGTTTTTTGTGCCACGCTGTAATTTGCAAATTCTGCGCTGTTTTTTAATTGTACGTAAGCGTTGTACAACCCTTCATGTTGCCCGAGCCACGTGCTGTATTCGGAAAGCAGCGGTAAACAGGCTTGATAGGCATCACGCAGTTGTGGCGAATTTTTGACCGAATTTAGATGACTGACCGGCGACCAAGCGCGGTGCAAACGATCGTCGATTTCATTAAGTGGCTGAATAAAATTGTCCCAGCTAAGTTGTGGTTGTTTCACCAATTGTTCGACGGTTTCGCGACTTTGTTGAAGTAATTGCTCAATTGCCGGTTGAATATGTTCCGGCTGAATTTCAGAAAAACGAGGCAGATCATGGGCTGCAAGTAATGGATTAGTCATAAAAATTCCTTATTATTTTCAACGAATTTAATGCTAATGACATGGGGACAGTAAGGTGAAAATCAAGTTGCAAAAGGTAAAAAAATCTGCATAATCGGCAAAGAGATTGCATTTTGAGGAGTAGGATGAAAGCGATTTATCTTTTATTAGGCGGTATTTTTCTGGTCATTGGCGTGATTGGAACAGTCATGCCCGGCATTCCCGGTGTGCCTTTTTTGTTGCTAACATTGGTTTGTTTCAGCAAAGGTTCAGAGCGATTACATCAATGGTTTATCCAAACCGAGTTGTATCGCAAGCATTTAAAATCTTTTCACCAACAACGCGCGTTAACTAAAAAATCGAAAATCTGGATTTTATCGTGCGCTACCTTGATGTTAGGACTCGGCTTTTATTTCACCCCTAGTCTTATCGGACGCAGTATTATTTTGGCAGTGTTATTCATTAAATATTTTTCTTTTTTCTTTTGGATCAAAACGATTCCTGAATAAGATGTTATTCGTTTCAGCTGTTTTTTTATAATGCCAAGTCGGTTATTGAAAGGGGATGATATGTGTAAACTAAAAGGGTTTTCTCGCGCAATAAGAAAAAGTGCGGTCATTTTGGGCGGCGTTTTGTTGTTATTGTCTTGCGATAATCCGACGCCACCACCTGCGACCGTTGTGCAAGAAGAAACCTCGATAGCGCCAGAGACGACAGAAACGCTACCACAACCGAGCGTATTAACCCGCGGGATGTACAGCGATTTTCAATTTGATCCTCATCATTTAGACAATGATCAACAACAAGCCTTGTTACGTGATTTATTTGAGGGTTTGGTGATCTACGATTCACAAGGCAAGCTTTTTCCCGGTGTAGCGGAACATTGGGAAACCAGCGATAACAAAAATTGGGTGTTTATTTTGCGTGAAGATGCTAAATGGTCCAATGGCGAGCCTTTAACAGCGGTGGATTTTGTGCGCAGCTGGCGCGAATTAGCCACCTCGCAAAGCCCACTGAAAACCTATTTGGCATTTTTAAATTTAAAAAATGCCAACGCGGTGATGGCTGGCAAAATGTCGGCGGAAAAATTGGGCATTGAAGCGCTGGATGAGCGCATTTTGCGCATTGTGCTGGATAAAAAAACGCCATATTTACCGGCGATGCTGACGCATTCCGTGTTGTTGCCGAGCCATCCGGCTTCTGATTCGAATCAGACCATTGGCAATGGTGCCTATCAATTTACTGAACAACAAGGCGATACTGTTATTTTGACACGTAACCCTTATTATTGGGGCAATGCAAATGTCTATTTTGAGCAAGTTAATTATCGCAAAGTCACCTCGGGTGAAAGTGAAAATAACCTTGATTTAATTGAAAACGTACAAAATATCACGCCGGAAACGACGTTTTTGCCGAAATTATGTAGTTATTTTTATGAATTTAATTTTGCGGATCCAATGTTGGCAAAAAATGAGGTGCGCAAGGCGTTGCGAGCCATGCTTTCTGTGCGAAATTTGGTGCCACAGGATGGGCAACGTATGGAGGCTTCCGTCAGCTTTTTGCCACAATCCATGCAATCGGAGCAAGAGGGCAATTGGGAGCCTATTTTAGTAGAAAATTTATTGCAAGCAGAGGGCATTAACGATAAATCTCCGTTACAATTAACCTTAACCTTTGATCAAGACCGTTTTCACCCGCAAATTGCCCAACGCCTCATTCAAGCTTGGTCACAATCGGATATGATCCGCGTTCACGCCGATCCGGTTTCTTGGCAAACTTTATTAGAAAAACGAGCCAAAGGTGATTTTCAAATTATCCGTTCCGGCTGGTGTGCGGATTACAATGATTTGTCAGCGTTTTTGGTTAATTTTCATTCTAAAAGCCCCGATAATAAAAGCGGCTATGCTAATTCGGAAGTGGATCAATTATTAGAGAAAAGCACGGAAAAAATGGCTACGCAAGAACGCGAAGCCATTTATAATCAAATTGTGCAATTATTGCAAAATGATAACGTGGTGTTGCCGATTTTCCAATATCGTACGCCGATTTCCATCAACCCCGATTTACTCGGCATTGACACCAACAACCCGACCGGCATAATTTACAGTAAGGATTTGCGTCGCGTAAACTAAAAGATTTTTAACCGCACTTGGAACAAATTATAGAAGATCAAATTTGATCTTCTATAACTTGTCTTAGGAGCGGAGTTCACACAATATTTGATACAGGTTCTAGCTATAGCCGCAAAGTTGAGTTGCTTGTTTTACAATATCTTCTGCAGTAAGCTCATACTCTTTCATTAGAAAATCTAGTGTACCGACTTGTCCATAACGCTCTTTAATGCCTACCCTACGCATTGGTACAGGGTAATTTTCAACCAAAACCTCTGCAACGGCGGAACCTAATCCATTATGAATACTATGGTTTTCACAAGTAATAATTTTTCCTGTGCGTTTTGCGCAACTAATAATACATTCTTTATCAAGCGGCTTTAAAGTAAACATGTCTACGACTGTGGCGTCGATTCCTTTTTCTGCTAAAATTTGTGCAGCTTTTAATGATTCAGCGACCATAATTCCGTTGGAAATTAATGTAATATCGTTTCCATCTCGTAATATTTTTGCTTTACCTATGGTAAAGTGTTCTCCTTCGTGGTAGATTTTGAATGCCTGTTTTCGAATCGTTCTTACCCAATAAAACCCCGTTAAATTTGTCAATTGAGTTATAATGTCTTTCATCATGACACCATCGGTGATTTCCAATACTATCGAATTAGCTAATCCTCTAACAAGCCCCATGTCCTCAAAAGACATATGCGTACCTCCGTTATGAACAGCGGTAATGCCGGCATCAGAAGCAATTACTTTGACATTGCTTTGTTGATAATCAATAGACATAAATAGTTGATCTAAACAACGTCGACTAGCGAATGCAGTAAAAGTGTGAAAAAAGGGAATATGCCCCGCTATTGATAAACCGGCAGCCATACCAATTGCATTCGCCTCCATAATTCCACAATTAATCACTTGATTTGGTCGTTTTTGTTGTATTTTATGCATCAGCATACTACTCATCAAATCTGCTTCTAGATCAATAATTAGTGGATTTTTTTGCATACATTCAGATAAAGTATCTGAATAAATTTTACGCATTTCTATTTCATCAAGGTGTAACATTTAGTTTGCCTCCAATGCCGCAATAGCTTGGGAAATAATGGCTTTAGTTTCTGCATTTAAACGTAAATGATGGCTATTTGGTAAGTTCTCAATATAGGGTACTCCTTGCCCTTTTTTACTATCTAGCAAAATGATGAGCGGTTTTTCATAATATTGATTAAAAACGTGATACAAGTCTTCAATATTATCGCCTTTAACTTTTTTGACACAAAATCCAAAGCTTTCAAATTTACTTTGTAAATTAAAGGGATTAATTATGTCTTCCAGTTTACCGTCAAGTTGCTGTTTATTGTAATCAATAATTGTGTGCAAATTGGTTAATTTTCGGTGTGCAATAAATTGGAATGCCTCCCAACATTGTCCTTCATTTAGCTCGCCATCTCCTAGGATGCAATAAGTTCTGTTCGGCAGATGGCGTAGTTGATGTGATAATGCAATACCGGCAGCAATGGATATTCCTTGCCCTAAGGAGCCAGTTGTAACATCAACTCCTTTTGTTTTTAATCGATCAGGATGACTAGGTAACGCAGTTTTATTTTCATTTAAAGTAAGTAATTGCGCTATGGGGAAAAATCCTTTTAATGCCAGTGTGGCATAAAGTGCAGGGCCGGCATGACCTTTAGACAGCACAAAATAGTCCCGTTCTACCCAGTTTGGATCATCTGGTTTAACTTTCATTATGCCTCCATAGAGAACAGCAAGTATTTCCACTATGGATAAACTACCGCCAAAATGACCAAATCCTAAATTTAACAACGCGTTGAGTGTTTGCAGTCGAATTTGTTTAGCAAATGCTTTAATTTCAATGAGATTCATTGTTGTTACCTCTGGTCTTCTCTAGTCCTCATCTTTTACGATTGGTTTTTTTGCTAAATAGTTATAGGCGACTAATAGTATAAAAATAGTACTAATAAAGATCATAATCATATCTTTTGACATGTAATGAGCCATGTTACCTAGTATTAAGCCAATACCACCAAAATCGGTATCTGAAAAAGTGGTGTTTGCAAATCCTAACGATCCTAATACTGGTAATAGGAATACTGGCAGGAATGTAATTAATAATCCATGAGCGAATGCACCTAAAATTGCCCCCCGTCTTCCTCCTGTCGCATTACCAAAAATCCCCGCTGTAGCGCCACAGAAAAAATGTGGGACAACACCTGGTAAAATGAGTACCCAATTCAGCTGACCTAAGAAAAATAGACCAACAATTCCACCTATAAAACTTGATAAGAAACCAATGAGAACAGCATTAGGCGCATAAGGGTATACGATCGGACAATCTAAGGCAGGTTTTGCATCTGGCACTAATTTTTCCGAAAAACCGGTAAATGCAGGTATAATTTCGGCTAAAATTAACCGCACTCCTTGTAAAATAATAAAAACCCCCGCTGCGAAAGTAATTGCTTGAATTAGTGCATACACTAAATAATGTTGACCATGACTAAATGTTGTCGTTATATATTCACTGCCAGAGGCAATAGCTAGCACAAAATAGATCACCATCATGGTAAGTGAAATTGAAATGGAACTATCTCGTAAAAAACTCAAGTTTTTAGGTAAATTCATATCCTCCGTTGATTTGGAGCCTTTACCAACTAATTGACCAATCCAACCGGATAATATATAGCCTAATGTACCAAAATGACCAAAGCCGACATTATTACTTCCCGTGATTTTTTTCATAAAGGGATGGGCGATTGTTGGGAAAAATGCCATTACCAACCCTAGTGTTAATGAGCCAACAAAAATCAATTGTATGCCTTCAAATCCAATAACGGTTAAAATAATGCCGATCATACATGCCATATAAAATGTATGATGACCCGTTAGAAAAATAAATTTTAAACGGGTAAAGCGAGCCACAATAATATTAGCAAACATTCCAAATGCCATAATTAATGCTGTGGCTGCACCATACTTTTCAATTGCCATAGAAACAATAGCTTCATTATTTGGAATAATTCCTTGCACATTAAAAGCATGTTCAAACATTCCTCCCAAAGGGGAGAGCGAGCCCACTAATACTGTTGCTCCTCCACCTAATACAATAAAACCTAATATAGTTTTAATTGTTCCTCTTATTACATCAGAAAAGGATTTTTTTTGTGCAATTAATCCAATTAACGCAATTAAACCAACCAAAACCGCAGGAACTTTTAATATATCTAATAAAAAGAAGAGTAAACTTTCCATGATAATGCTCCTCTAGTTATTGAAGTATTCAGCAAGTTTTTCTTCAAACTCTGCTACGCTTACAATATTTTTCACAACAATAATTCGTTCAGTTGGTATATTGCTACTATCAGCAATATCACGAGCCATAACGAAGACATCCGCATCATTAGGTGTCACAGATGCCAAATCTGTATGATTGACTTCTGCCTCTTTGCCTAATTTCTTTAATGCTTTTTTGATGTTCATTTCCATCATAAAACTACTGCCTAAGCCAGCACCACATACTGCCATAATTTTCATGCTATTCTCCTACTTTTAAGGTTGATTAATAATGGGATATAACTTCTGAGATTTCTGTTATTGATGAAGATCGTGTTACACGTAGTACGTCCTCTTCATTTGCTAAAAATTCTGCTAGTTGTGCTAACATATTTAAGTGATTATTGGTATTGTTAGCGGCTAACATCACAATGAGGTAAACGGGATCATGTTCAGAATTAAAGCGCACGCCTTGCTTAACAACTAATAGCGATAAACCTGTATTAATTGCACCGTCTTCTGGTCTGGCATGAGGCATGGCTATATGTGGAGCAACGACAAAATAAGGACCTAATTTTTGAAACAGCTCAAAGATATTATGAAGATAACGATTTTCAATTAGTCCTTCTTTTAGAAGAGGCGTGGCACAAATTCGTATTGCTTGTTGCCAATCATTACAATACTCAACCAATTGTATACGTGAATCAGGTAAATAGACATTAAGCATGATCTTTCTCCTATAATGGCTGAATTTTTAGTTAGTCTAAAACAAGAATGATAGCGCTATCAAATAGAAAATATCAGAAATGTGATATAGCTAACATTTTTAATCAAAAACTTTTCTATCAAAAAATTTGTTATAATAAAATTAATAAATCTTGGATAAATAAACTTAATACTTATGCGAATTCGTCGTTCTACAGGGAAAACAACACTTGCTGATGTGGCTAAAAAGGCGGGTGTGGGACAAATGACAGTATCTCGTGCAATACGTACTCCACAGTTGGTTTCTGAACCTTTAAGAAAAAAAATTCAAGAAGTAATTCAACAACTTGGTTATATTCCCAATATTTCTGCTCGAAATTTGGCTTCGGTTTCTTCTGGGAACATTGTCGTAGTCACTGCATCTATTACTTCAACAGAAAATACATTAATCTTTGATGCGTTACAAAAACAACTGCAATCACTTGATAGACAATTGATTATTTTGTTGGCAACAGGTCAAGATTGGCTTAATGAACTTATCAATCATTCTCCGGCAGCAATTGTTTTACTTAATTTCAATTGTTCACCCAAAGTAGCGCAATGGATAAAAGAGAGCCAGATTCTATGTATTGAAGTTGGCGCTAAACAAGAAAATCCAATTGGTATTAATATTTGTATTGATAGTAAAAACGCGGTACAAACGCTGTTGTCTTTTTTAATTAATAAGGGTTATCGGGAAATTGGATTGCTTTGTGCAAAACAAGAACTTGCTATTTTTCAGCAATATTTAGAGAGTTGGCATACTACATTATTAGCAAATCACCTCAATCCACATTTGATTTTACATAGTGCGGAACCAATTTCATTTTCTAGTGGCGCAAAATTATTGGAAGAAGCTTTGCTTTTGTGGGGGAAAATAGATGCGTTAGTTTTTTTATCTGATGAATTAGCGTGTGGAGCGTTATTTGAGGCAGCGAGAAGACATGTAGTGATTCCTCACAATATGGCAATTGTTGGGTTGGGTAATTTAGATGTAAGTACAGTATCCTATCCGAAGTTAACGACCATTTCAGTACCTTATAAAAAACTAGGAATGATTGCCGGTAAAAAGCTAGTCGAGTTGTTGCGAACAAATGAGAAAAATATTCAAGAAGTTATTCAACTGCCTATTTCTCTTATCGAAAGAGAAACCTCATAGCGTTTATTTTATCAATGAACACCTTAAAGCGCGGTTTTTTCATACCAATTTTCTATCCTTGCTGATATTAAATAACTTCTAATTCTTTAATATTTCTTTTTGTTATATAGAAGGCTGATATTTATCGTTTTTTATTTCAAAACGCTATATTAAATGCCTTTTTATTATTTTTAACCCTCTTATTTTTATTTTATAACTAACGCCAGTGAAATTTATTTGGTTTTAGTTGCTTATGGAATAAGCATTAAGGAGTGGTTATGAATTATTTTCCTTTGTTCGCCGAGTTACGCGAGCGACCGGTTTTAGTGGTTGGTGGTGGCGAGGTGGCAGCACGAAAAATTCATTTATTGTTAAAAGCCGGTGCGCAAGTACGGGTGGTCGCCACGCAATTGAATGCTGAAGTTGCTGATTTAGTAAGTCAACAAAAAATCATTTGGATTGCTAAAGAATTCAATGCCGAACAAGTACGGTCAGTTTTTTTGGTGATTGCGGCTACCAATGATCAGCAATTAAATCATCGTGTTTTTTTAGTGGCTGAGCAGCAACATAAATTAGTCAACGTGGTGGATGACCAAGCCCATTGCAATTTTATTTTCCCTTCCATTATCGATCGTAATCCAATTCAAGTGGCAATTTCCAGCGGCGGACGTGCGCCGGTGTTGGCGCGTTTGTTGCGCGAAAAATTAGAAAGTTTGCTACCGCAGCATTTAGGCGCGATGGCGGAAATTTCCGGCAAATGGCGCGCTGCAGTGAAACAACGTTTTGCTACTGTGACCGAACGTCGTCGTTTTTGGGAACGGGCGTTTAATGGGCGGTTTGCGCAATTATTAAAAAATCGTCAAACAGAACAAGCGCAAGCCGAATTGCAGCAGCAATTACAAGCGGATTATCAAGGCGGTTTTGTGGCGTTGGTGGGCGCCGGTCCCGGTGATGCGGGATTGTTGACCTTAAAAGGATTACAGGAAATTCAGCAGGCGGATGTGGTGTTGTATGACGCTTTAGTTTCTGATGAAATTTTAGATTTGGTGCGCCGCGATGCGCATTTGGTATTTGTGGGCAAACGGGCGCAAGGGCATTGTGTCTCGCAAGAAGAAACCAATCAATTGTTGGTGAAATATGCCAAACAAGGAAAACGCGTGGTGCGTTTAAAAGGCGGCGATCCTTTTGTGTTTGGGCGCGGTGGCGAGGAGTTGGAAATTTTAAGTGGGCAGCAAATTCCGTTTTCCGTCGTGCCGGGGATTACCGCTGCTATTGGCGCGACAGCCTATGCCGGCATTCCGTTGACCCATCGTGATTATGCGCAAAGTGCAGTGTTTGTTACCGGACATCGCAAATCCGATAGTACGGAGGATGTGGAATGGCAAAGTTTAGCGCGCAGTCAGCAAACTTTAGTGATTTATATGGGGACATTAAAAGCGGCAGATATTAGCGCGCAATTAATCCGTTTCGGACGCGTAGCGACTACGCCGGTCGCGGTTATTTCGCATGGGACGCAAGCCAGTCAAAAAACCTTAATCGGCGATCTTAAAACGCTACCAACATTGGCGGAACAAGCGGCGAAACCGGCGTTGATTGTGGTGGGAGAAGTGGTGCAATTGCATCATAAATTGGCTTGGTTTGGTGAAGAAAAACTCGCGCAAAATGCACCGCACTTTACCTTGGATAATTTACGCATTGAGCGCGTCGCTTGATGATCAAAAATGATAAAAAGCATTAAAAGCGTTAAAAATATTGGAGTGAATAATGAGTATCAAACCCAATTTATGGACAATTTCACAACCGACAGCGCAGGTATTGGCGGGCTTACCGGACAAAATCAGCGTGTTAGTCGCACGTTTGCGCCAAATCGCAGACACTCACCACGCAGTGCGCTTTGCCTCAAGTTTGGCGGTAGAAGATATGTTAATTACAGATTTAATTGCTAAACATCAATTGCCAATTGAGATTTTCACGTTAAACACCGGTTTATTACACCAAGAAACTCTGGATTTATTGCAACAACTTGGTCAAACCTACCCGAATTTGAAGGTGCAAGTTTTTGAACCGAATCATGTGGATACGGAAGAGTTTGTCGCGCAACACGGTAAAAATGCCTATTACGAAAGCGTGGAATTGCGTCGTCAATGTTGTTTTTTACGTAAAATCGAGCCGCTTAATCGTGCGTTGCAAGGGGCGGATGTATGGTTGACTGGACAACGTCGCGAACAATCGGCAACCCGTACCGAATTACCATTGGCTGAACGGGATGAAGCGCGCCAAATGGATAAATATAATCCAATTTTCGATTGGTCAGAACTGGATGTTTGGGCATATATTTTGACCCAAAACGTACCTTATAACCAATTGTACCATCAAGGTTTTCCAAGTATCGGTTGCGATCCTTGTACCCGCCCGATCAAAGCAGACGAAGATATTCGCGCCGGTCGCTGGTGGTGGGAAAATAAAGACAGCAAAGAATGTGGCTTGCATAAATAATTGAGAATTAAAGAAAATAAAGGAAAGCATCATGACAGAACAAACACAAATCCAAAACGGACATTTAGATTGGTTGGAAGCGGAATCCATCCATATTATTCGCGAAGTGGTGGCGGAATGTTCCAATCCGGCCTTGTTATTTTCCGGCGGCAAAGATTCCGTTGTGTTATTGGCGTTGGCGCGCAAAGCGTTTCAGTTGGGCGATCGCGAAGTAGAACTTCCGTTTCCGCTAGTGCATATCGACACTGGACATAACTATCCGGAAGTGATCCAATTTCGTGACGAGCAAGTGGCAAAATTAAATGCCAGATTGGTGGTGGGCGAAGTGGAGGAATCTATTCGTCGCGGTAGCGTAGTATTGCGCAAAGAAACCGATAGTCGCAATGCGGCGCAAGCAGTAACCTTGTTGGAAACCATTGCAGAAAATGGGTTTGATGCCTTAATGGGCGGTGCAAGACGCGATGAAGAAAAAGCGCGCGCCAAAGAACGGATTTTCTCTTTCCGTGATGAATTTGGTCAATGGGATCCGAAAGCGCAACGTCCGGAATTATGGTCATTGTACAACGCGAAATTGCACAAAGGCGAAAATATGCGCGTATTCCCGATTTCTAACTGGACGGAATTGGATATTTGGCAATATATCGCGCGCGAAAATCTCGCTTTACCGCCAATTTATTATTCACACAAACGCGAAGTGGTGCGTCGTCGAGGATTATTGGTGCCGGTGACTCCGTTAACGCCGAAAACTGCACAAGAACAAAGCGAACTTCTAGATGTGCGTTTCCGCACTGTGGGCGATATTAGCTGTACTTGCCCAGTGGCAAGTTTGGCGTCTAATCCGTTAGAAATTATTCAGGAAACTGCACTGGCAGATATTTCAGAGCGCAGTGCCACCCGTTTAGATGACCAAGCCAGCGAAGCGGCAATGGAAAAACGCAAAAAAGAAGGTTATTTCTAAAAAAATAGACCAAAAATGACCGCACTTTTAACGAATATGTAGAATTGGAGTATCAAATGACAATATCACAATCTCAAGAATTAGCCCCGCTACGTTTTATTACCGCTGGTAGCGTGGACGATGGAAAAAGTACCCTTATCGGACGTTTATTATACGACAGCAAAGCCTTACTGACGGATCAGTTAACTTTATTGGAGCGCGCGAAAGAGAAATCCAATAAACAGGCGATTGACTTTTCCTTGTTAACCGATGGATTGGAAGCGGAACGCGAGCAAGGCATTACCATTGATGTAGCGTATCGTTATTTTTCTACTGCGAAACGTAAATTTATTATCGCTGACACTCCGGGACATGAACAATATACCCGTAACATGGTGACCGGTGCGTCAACTGCATCAGCGGCGGTCGTGTTAGTGGATGCATCACAATTGGATTTTACGCAGCCGAATTTGATCTTATTAGATCAAACCAAACGTCACTCTGCCATTTTGCATCACTTAAATTGTCCGCACATTATTGTGGCAGTGAACAAAATGGATTTATTGGATTATAGCCAAGAAAAATTTGAAGCTATCAAAAATGCCTATTTGCAATTAGCAGAACAATTGGGCTTGGAAGATGTGCGTTTTGTGCCGGTTTCCGCTTTGTTGGGTGATAATTTGGTTTATAAAAGCGAGAGTACGCCTTGGTATGAGGGCGAGCCGCTGTTGACCATTTTGGAAAATTTACCAAGTTTAGATGATGCTGAAACTCAAGCAGAAGATTTATATTATCCGGTGCAATTGGTTGTACGCCAAGATGCAGATAAGCAAGATGATTTTCGTGGTTATCAAGGGCGAGTAGAAAAGGGTGAGATTTTTATTGGACAAAAAATTCGCGTAGAACCGACCGCACTTTTTGCAACTGTAACGGAAATTTTATCGCCGAAAGGTTCCGTTGAACGCGCGAAAGCGGGCGAGGTGATCACGGTACGTTTGGATAAAGATATTGATATTTCACGCGGCGATGTTTTCTTGGCGGAGAAATCGCCGATCCAGCCAAGTAAAAAACTACAAGCAACTTTATGTTGGTTTGACGAGCGTCCGTTTAATCCAGCGCGTAAATATTTGTTAAAACAAGCAACACAAACTGTATTTGCGCGAATTAATGAAATTGAACAGGTGTTAGATATTCGTACGCTGCTTAATGACGGTGGGGCGGATGAAATCAAAATGAATGATATTGCGCAGGGGCAAGTAACCTTGCAAAAACCGATTGTGGCGACCACTTATGCACAAAATTTAACTGGTGGATCGTTTATTTTAATTGATGAAAGCACCTATCATACGGTTGCCGCCGGCATGATTTTGGATTTAGCCTAAGGATTAAGGGGATTGAGATGACAGATAAAGCAACAAATTTTCCATTAAATGCTGAAACACAGGCGATTTTAGCGCAGTTAGATAACCTACAATTAGCATGGTTATCCGGCTATTGTTGGGCGAAAGCGCAAGGTGCGGAAAGCCAAATTGGTGCATTGAGTAGTAGCGCAGAAAGTGTAGCGAATGCGCTCGCTTCAGTTGCTGCCAGCGCGCCGGCACCGAAAGTGACGGTATTATCGGCGTCGCAAACTGGTAATGCAAAATCGGTGGCGAGTAATTTAGCCAAGCACTTAACCCAACTGGGGGCGGAGGTGACTTTGGTTTCCGCTTCCGATTATAAGGCGAAAAACATTGCCAATGAACGCTTGTTATTATTGGTGACCTCAACTCAAGGTGAAGGCGAACCGCCGGAAGAAGCGGTTTCTTTATATAAATTCTTGCATGGCAAAAAAGCGCCACAATTAACGCAATTGGAATTTGCGGTGTTGGGCTTGGGCGATACGTCTTATCCGAATTTCTGCCAAGCGGGCAAAGATTTTGATCAGGTGTTGGAAAATTTGGGGGCGACGCGTTTGTTAGCGCGTGTGGATGCGGATTTGGATTTTGCGGCGACAGCGGAGCAATGGATTAAGCAAGTCAGCGAGGTTATTCAAACAAAATTATCCACAGCGGCGACCGAAGTTGCTCAAAGTACGGTAGGTTTTTCTGCAGAAAAAGCGGTCGTAGAAAGTGTTTATAACAAAAATAATCCGTTCCCAGCAACCTTGCTCACCAACCAAAAAATTACGGCGCGCCAAGCGGAAAAAGATGTGCGTCATTTGGAATTTGATTTGACCGGTTCTGGTTTACGTTATCAAGTGGGCGATGCGTTGGGCGTGTGGTTTGATAATGATCCGGCGTTGGTAGAGGAAATTTTAGCGGCGGTCAGCGTTAATGGCGATGAGCCGGTTCAAGTAGCGGAAAAAACACTACCAATTCGCACCGCACTTTTATCTCATCTTGAATTAACGCAAAATACACCGAATTTGGTGAAAGCCTATGCGGAATTGGCGGGCAGCAAAAAATTGACTACCTTGGTGAAAAATGCGGAAAAATTAGCACAATATGTGCAAGATACGCCGCCGGTGGATGTGTTAAACGACTTTCCGAGTAAATTAACTGCGGCGCAATTGGCGAGTTTATTCCGTCCGTTAACACCGCGCTTGTATTCCATTGCCTCTGCCACTGATGAAGTGGGCGAAGAAGTGCATTTAACCGTGGGCGTAGTGCGCTTTGAACATGATGGCAAAGCGCGTAGCGGCGCGGCATCCAGTTTCTTGGCAGATCGCGTGGAAGAGGATGGTCAAGTGCGTGTTTTCGTTGAGCGTAATGATCATTTCCGTTTGCCACAAGACGCTAGCAAACCAATTATTATGATTGGTTCTGGTACCGGAATTGCCCCTTTCAGCGCCTTTGTGCAACAACGCGCCGCGGCGGAAGCGGAAGGCAAAAACTGGCTGATTTTCGGCAATCAGAAATTTACCCAAGATTTCTTGTATCAAACGGAATGGCAGCAGTTTGTGAAAGACGGTTTCTTGCATAAATATGATTTTACTTGGTCAAGAGATCAGCAAGAAAAAGTCTATGTGCAACATAAAATCTTGCAAAAAGCGCAAGAGGTATGGGCATGGTTACAACAAGGCGCTTATATTTATGTTTGCGGTGATGCGGCTAAAATGGCGAAAGATGTCGAAAATGCCTTGCTTGAAGTGATTGAAAAACAAGGTAATTTATCAAAAGATGAAGCGGAAGAATTGTTAAATGAATTAAGAGAAGATAAACGTTATCAACGCGATGTGTATTAATTTTGCCTTAAGTGCGGTCAAAAAATTCAAAGAAATTGGAGTGATGAAATGAGTAACAAAGAAACTAAAAAATTGGAATGGCAAGAGAAACCGTTGTCGGATAATGAACGTTTAAAACGCGAAAGCCATTATTTGCGCGGAACGATTTTGGAAGATTTGGAAAATCCGTTAACCGGCGGTTTTACCGGCGATAATTTCCAATTAATCCGTTTCCACGGTATGTATGAGCAGGATGACCGTGATATTCGTGCGGAACGTTTGGAAGAAAAATTGGAACCGTTAAAATTTATGCTTATGCGTTGTCGCTTGCCGGGCGGGATCATTAAGCCGGAACAATGGATTGAAATTGATAAATTTGCTCGTGAGCATACCTATTATCAATCGATTCGTTTGACCAACCGTCAAACTTTCCAGTATCACGGTGTGCCGAAAGGGCAATTGCAACCAATGCACCGTTTGTTACATAAAATCGGTTTGGACTCTATCGCTACAGCGGCGGATATGAACCGTAATGTGCTTTGTACGTCTAACCCGATTGAAAGTGAATTACATCAACAAGCCTATGAATTTGCGAAGAAAATTTCCGAGCATTTATTGCCTCGTTCACGCGGCTATTTTGACGTTTGGATTGATGGTAAAAAAATCGAAAGTTCAGAAGATGTGTTAAAACAAGAAGATGAGCCGATTTTAGGTAAGACGTTTTTACCGCGTAAATTTAAAACTGCTGTTGCAATTCCGCCGCTCAATGATGTGGATGTGTATGGAAATGACATGAATTTTGTGGCAATCCAAGATGATAACGGACAACTTTGCGGGTTTAACGTGTTAGTAGGCGGCGGGTTGTCTTTTGAACATGGTAATACTAAAACTTACCCGAATGTGTCTTTGGAATTGGGTTATGTGCCATTGGATAAAACCTTGGCTGCGGCGGAAGCGATTGTGACTACGCAGCGTGATTTTGGTAATCGCCATGATCGTAAAAATGCCAGAACGCGTTATACGGTGCAAAATATGACCTTGGACGGTTTCCGCGCTGAAGTGGAAAAACGCATGGGGGTAAAATTTGAGCCAATTCGTCCTTATGAATTTACCGAACGTGGCGATCGTATCGGTTGGGTAAAAGGGATTGATAATAACTGGCATTTAACCTTGTTTATCGAGAGTGGGCGCATTACCGATCAACCGGAAAAACCGTTGATGACTGGAGTGTTGGAAATTGCAAAAGTACATAAAGGCGATTTTCGGATTACCGCTAACCAAAATATTATTATTGCTAATGTGGCAGAAAAAGACAAAAAAACCATTGAAAAATTGGCGAAACAATATGGTTTAATGCGTGATGATGTGACAAAACAGCGTGAAAATTCAATGTCTTGTGTAGCGTTCCCAACGTGTCCGTTGGCGATGGCGGAAGCGGAACGGGTGTTGCCGGATTTTATTAGAGAATTGGATAACGTCATGGCGAAACATCAGCTTTGCGAAGAATATATTATTACGCGAATTACCGGTTGTCCGAACGGTTGCGGACGCGCGATGTTGGCGGAAATCGGTTTAGTTGGTAAAGCGGTAGGGCGTTATAATTTGCATATTGGCGGCGATCGCGCGGGATTGCGTATTCCGCGTTTGTATAAGGAAAATATCACTCTTGAGCAAATTATTCAGGAATTGGATACGCTGGTGGGGTTATGGTCAAAAGAGCGGTCAAAAAATGAAGCATTTGGTGATTTTGTGATCCGCAAAGGCATTATTAAACCGGTCGTCAACGCGGCGGTGGATTTTTGGGCTACTAGCGCTTCTCGTGATTAAGCAGATAAGCTTTTTATTTCTTCTATCAAAGATCATACTTTAAATCGTTTCAAATACCGCTCAAAGGGCGGTATCTATTCGCTTGATTTAATTCGTTTTTATTAAGATTAAACCAATTAATAGATTAATTATCCGCATAATAATCAACATTTTCTCTTGTAAACAATTCCTCTTTAATTTTTAAATATATTTGATTGATAAAAATCATTTTGATTGTTTTGGATCGATAAGTGTGATTTTGATCACAGTATTTTTTGGCGATCTTAGTTACACTTAATGTAAACATAAGATAAAAAATAGCGGATTAAATAGGCTAAGAGCGGATAAAATGCTTTGTTCTACCTGTTTCTGTTATTTTAGTGTTTGATATAGTCAATATTCTAGGTTTTGAACCAGCTGTTTTTTATATATTTTTTTTTGATTGAAATAAATCAATTTAAAAGGGATTAAAGCAAAGTGTGTTATTGAAATATGTCGGAGTTGATGAAATTTAGTCAGTGATTAATTAAGGAGGGGAAGATGAAACCTGTGTTGGGTATAACAATGGGAGATGCTGCTGGGATTGGTGCAGAAGTGATTGTTAAGGCGTTGGGAGATCAGCGGATTTATGATGTGGCAAGTCCGATTGTAGTTGGTGATAAAAAGATAATACAGCGGGCATTGGAAATTGTGAAATCCGATTTGCGAATACGAACTGTCGCCGAGGTGGATAATTTACGAAGTGAATTTGGGTATATTGATGTTATTGATTTAGATAACCTTCCCGTGGATCTACCGTTTTCACAAGTAGATAGTCGAGCAGGAAAAGCGGCATATGAGTATATTGAAAGTGCGGTCAATTTAGCACTAAAAAATAAAATTCATGCCATTGTGACGGCGCCACTCAATAAAGAAGCATTGCATGCCGGTGGCAAAAATTTTCCAGGGCATACAGAAATTCTTGCTTACCTCAGCCAAACTGAAGATTTTTCTATGATGTTGACCTCTGAAAAGTTAAACGTTATTCACGTGACAACACATGTTTCTATGCGTCAGGCTTGTGATTTGATTAAAAAAGATCGGGTATTGACAGTCATTAGGCAGGCAAAAGAATGCAGTAAAATGCTTAATTTTGCTCATCCTCGTATAGCTGTTGCGGGGCTTAATCCACATGCGGGGGAAAGCGGGTTATTTGGTGATGAAGAGGAAAGAGAAATTTTGCCAGCCGTAAAAGAAGCTCAAGCTGAGGGTATAAATGTGGTTGGTCCGTTGCCACCAGATACGGTGTTTCATCGTGCGGTTAATTTGAATGAATTCGATATTGTCGTAGTGATGTACCATGATCAAGGGCATATTCCGATTAAGTTATTAGGTTTTGATTCCGGTGTAAATGTCACGGTAGGTTTACCGTTTATTCGCACTTCAGTAGATCACGGTACTGCATTTCCTATTGCCGGAAAGGGAACGGCGGACAGTCGTAGTATGACTGAATCGCTTTATTTAGCTGCCAAAATGGCGAATGTAAAATATGCAAAATAAGGAGAAGCGTATGACGGCTAATCAATGGAAACATATTGAGAAAACGATTATTCCTTTGTATGACGGGATGAGTAAAATTCCTGGCGGAGCAATGGTTATTCCGCTAATTTTAGGTTCAATTATTGGTACTTTTTTCCCTGAGTTTCTTGGGATTGGTTCGTTTACTACCGCACTCTTTAAATCATCAGCAACACCGCTGATCGCGTTGTTGATCTTTTCAACAGGAATGCAAATTACATTGCGTAGCTCGGGTCCGGTATTAATCCATACTGGGGTTATTTTATTATGTAAAACCATTATACCCGCGGCATTAGTTATTATATTAGGGCAATTTATTGGAAATGCAGGTGTGATGGGGTGTCGTTATTGGCGCTGTTAACTGTTGTTGCAAATTCAAATGGAGGAATTTGGTTGGCTTTTACTGGGAAATACGGTGATTATCGTGATCAAGGCGCTTATGTTGCATCTGCAGTAAATGATGGACCTTTCTTTGTTTTATTATTTTTAGGGGTGTCCGGTTTGGCGGATATACCGTTATCTTTGATGTTGGCTGCGGTTATTCCTTTGTTAATCGGTATGATTGTAGGTAATTTAGATCCAAAGTGGACAAGTTTAATGAAGCCGACAGGCGCAATTGTTATTCCGTTCTTTGCTTTTGCATTAGGAACCGGTATTAATTTACAGGCAATTGTAACTGGCGGTATGACAGGGCTTGTGTTAGGTATTTTATCTTCAGTTTTCACCGGCTTGCTTACTTTTATCGGATATAAATTCCTATTGAATAGAGGACGCCAATCCGGAATAGGTTTTGCTGCGGGCACAACTGCCGGTAATTCGATCATTACACCGGAAATTGTTGCACAAGCTGATCCAAGTTTCTCCCCATTTGTTCAAACTGCAACAGCACAAATTGCTGCCGCAGTATTAGTCTCCGCTATTTTAGCGCCATTACTGGCAGCTTGGGTTTTAAAACATCAAGGTGGTTTAGTTGAATAGCATAGCAGAGGTAATGAGTATGAAAAAAGAAAATTTATTGGTAATCGCTGATGATTTGACCGGAGCTAATGATACGGGAGTGATGTTTTCAGAGGCAGGGTTTGAGACAAAATTAGAAGTCAATTTAACCTCTCTTGATATGGTGGATTTTTTAAATGCAGATGTTTTTTCAGTTTCGACGAATTCCAGAGCGCTAGGTGTTAATGCTGAAAAAATTACCGAGAATGCAGTATTATCAGGCATTAAAAAAGGAATTAAGCAGATTTATTTAAAAATTGATTCAACAATGCGAGGATCAGTACAACATCAAATTAAAGGGGCATTAACTGCATGGACAACCCGCTATCCTAACGCTAAAGCAATAATTTGTCCCGCATATCCCGATATGGGGCGGGTAATTAAAAAAGGTTGTCTATATGTAAATGATATTCCTGTTAATCGTACTGCTTCTGGAAAAGACGCTATTTGCCCAGTAACGTCCCCGTTAATAACTGATCTATTACCTGAAGCCATTGTTTTGCCTTGCCTTTCTGTAGAGGAATTAGTAGAAAAAATTTATACTGTTGAGGAAAAACAAATTGTGATAGAAGCGGAAAGTCATTCTGATCTTAGCAGAATTGCTATGGTTATCCATCAATTAGGAAATAAAATTATTCCGGTCGGGTCAGCAGGACTTGCTGAAAAATTAAAATTATTACCAAAGCACAAAAAACAGCTAAAGCATAAAGTAAAATTGAACCGCACTTTAATTGTAGTAACATCGATCCATGAAACCAGTCAAAATCAAGTTGAGCAATATATTTCTACTTTGGGAGGAAAAGCGATTGTGTTCAATCCGTCTCCATCACAGCTTATTAACCGTCGAATGTCTGAATCAGCATTAAAACAGCAACTTAAGGCTTTAATTCATTCAAGTACAGAGAATGTCATTATCCGTGCTAACCCTACTAAGATAATAAATCAGGGAAATAATCTTCATGATATTACCCAAAAAATTGCAGATTATTTGGCAGATTTAGGTCAATATGCGTTAGATAATCAAAAATTTGATAGCTTGATTTTATTTGGCGGTGATGGTGCAGCAGCATTATTGGGTAAACTGGGGATAACCGAGATGAGAATATTATATGCTATAGTACCAGGTGTTCCATTTTGTATCGTTGATGATGGAGCATCATATTCAGGAATGAAAGTGATGACAAAATCAGGTGGTTTTGGCGATCCAAATTTGTTAAATGAAATGATGAAAATGTAGTGTTTCTTTAAGAAATAAATACTAAACCCTATCGGCAGCTATCAATAGGGTTTAATTTTTTTATAACGGAGATAAAAATCAGGCTATAATAACCTTATTTTTCCTGTTTGAAGATAATTATGTCACAACAACGCCGAGAAGCTATTTTACTTTTTCTAAAAAATCATAATGTGGCAACCGTTGAACAGTTGGTTCGGGTTACTGCTGCCTCCCCTGCAACTATCCGTCGCGATTTAATCAAATTGGATAAAGATGGTGTGATTATCCGCACTCATGGCGGTGTCGGGTTAAAGGATTTTATTCCGTTTCAACCTTCAACTAATGAAAAAATGTTAAAACACATTATCGAAAAAGAGCGTATTGCAGAATATGTGAGCCATTTGATTGTGCCGGGTAGCTCAATCGTATTGGATGCTGGAACAACGACACTATGCCTTGCTAAAAAACTGGCACATATGCCATTAAGGGTTATTACGACGGATTTACATGTTGCGTTATTACTGTCTGAATATAAACAGATTGAGGTAATAATAACTGGTGGGAGAGTAGATAATAGTAGTCAGTCGTGTATCGGTTCGTATGGCGTTAATTTATTGAGCAACATTTATCCTGATTTTGCTTTTGTCAGTTGCAATTCATGGAGTATGGAGAAAGGTATAACAGCACCAACAGAAGAGAAAGCCTACCTTAAGAGAGCTTTATTAAAGAATGCTAAACGTAAAATTATGGTCGCAGATAGCAGTAAATATGGGCAATGTTCGCTTTTTTGTGTCGTACCTTTAAATGAATTAACAGATATTATTACGGATAATCACTTGTCATCTGTAGCTCAAAATGAAATGAGTGGTAATAACTTTATATTGCATCTTGTTTAATTAATTTATGGGAGAGTGAAATTTTAAGGAAAATGATGATCTTTTTACAAAGTAAGTTCAGGCGTTTTTTTATAAGTTATCTTCTCTTGATTAAGTATTTTTCAAATTTATTTCCTTAATCTTTTTAACTTATTGAAATATCATAAAAACTGATTTTATCGGCGACATTTCCAGCTGATTTAGATAAATGACTGATATATTATAACTATCATCAAACTTATCAAGGAAAAATGTGCTGCAAAAGCACGTCGATAGTAACATTGCTTGATGGAAAATGGATTTTGTCGGAAAAGAATTTAAGCCCAAATTAATCTGACAGCCACTGTTATTTTAAACGCAACTGTCAGATAGGGGTTGTTTTTCTGTATTTAAGCCTAATTTGAGTAAACCGCTATTACAAGCCGGGAGCTTTCCATAGTGATGTGGTTAAACCACTATCCACGAGTTGCAGTTGCTTGGCGTAGATGTTTGCCCATTTTATTTTATGTTGTTTATAGCGTTGATGGCATTCGATATTGGGTTTATGTTGGCGTTCAAATTTCACTAATTTCTTACCGGCTTCGGATAAAGATGGGTAAATACTGATACCCACACCGGCTGCAATTGCACAACCTAGAGCAGTCGCTTCCTTGACTACAGGAATGTTAACCGTTAAACCTGTTACATCAGCTAAAATTTGGCTCCAAAGTTTCCCTTTAGAACCACCACCTGCAAATACAATACTTTTAAGTTTAACACCTGAGAATTTTTCTACTTGCTCTAAATTGCAAGAAGATACAATTGCGGCATTTTCTTCTAACGCTCGGAATAATACGGGTTTATTGCATTTTTCTGGATCAATAGAAAGATTTATAAATGAAGGAGAGGCATGATACCAAGATTTAAAATGCATTGCATCGGAAAAGATAGGAATAACATTATTGGCGCCGACGGGAACACGTTCAGCCATCTGTTCTAGTAAAGTATAGGCATCAGTCCCTAGTTTTTCTGCAAGGCGTTTTTCTTCTTCGCAAAATGCCTCTCGGAACCATCGCATTGTTAATCCGGTAAAAAAGCTAATAGATTCGGCCTGGACTAATGGTGAAATTACATGAGGATTTACACGTACATTCATTTCTGGATCAGTGATTGGTTCAGGTAAATTCACAACCTGTTGCCAAAAGGTTCCACCAATTATGGCTGCTTGTGACGGTTCTGTAATCCCTAAACCAATACAACCTAATTGCACATCGCCACCGCCCACAATGACGGGAGTACCCACACTTAATTCTGATTGTTGGGCAGCTTGTTTTGTAACATATCCTAAAATTGAACCTGTTTCTTTAACAGGCGCAAGAATAGTTGATTTCAGACCTGCCATATCAAGGAGTTCGGGTGACCATTGACGCGTTTTGAGATTTAATATTCCTGTTGTTCCAGCATTAGACGGTTCAACCGCTAATTCCCCACTTAGCATAAAACCTAACCAATCGCTGATCATGGTAATAGTTTTAGTTTGTTGATAAATATCGGGGCGATGATGTGCTAACCAAAGTAAACGTGGTAGTGCACTTAACGCTAAAGTTTGCCCAGAAATATTGTAAAGTTGCTGCTCAAAGGTATAGTTATTGAGAGCTTTGAGTTCATTTACTTCCGTTGTTGCTCGCGCATCGACATTACCACAAGCCCAAATAGGGTGCTTATTTTCATTATATAGCACTATTCCTTCACGCATTGAACAAGTAGAAATAGCCGCTATTTGTTGTGGTAAAATCTTTGCGTCTTGTAAAGCCCTCTGAATACACTCACAGGTAAGTTGCCAATTATTTGTTAGATCAAACTCCATTGAGCCGGGAATATTTGGATCGGCTAAATGCATCCATTCTCTTGGTGCAGAAGTAATTTGATTGCCTTCTATATCAAAAATTACCGCTCTTACACTACCGGTTCCAGCATCTAATGCCATAAGATATTTGTTTGGATCACTCATCGCCTCCTCCTTATCTTGATAGGAAGAAAATAGCCGCAATCATTCCACCTTACACCATTAAACTAATTGGGTCAGCATCATTCGAGCAGTCTTTTCTTCCGTAACTAATGAATTAATGTATTTACCTTGTAAAGCACTGAGAATTGCCTCTACTTTATTTTCACCACCAGCAATGCCAATAACATTTGGGATCTTTGTTAGTTTATCCAGTGACACACTAATCAATTCTTCATGTAATGGCATATCGGGTTGTAAGCGACCATCTTTTTGCATAAAATAGCCCAAAATATCGCCAACAGCACCCTGTGAACGAAGGGTTTGTTGTTTTTCTTCTGTAATATATCCTGTTCGTAATAGAGTTGCTTGCCCACATTGACGGGTTGCACCAATACCTACAATAGCGACATCAGCACTACAAGCAGCAAGCATAATATCTCGCACACAAGCCTCTTTCTTGAAAAGTTTAGCTGCTTCAATAGAAGAAGCACGTAACGGAGCGGGGATCATACTGATAGAACAAGAGCCATCTAATTGACCGATTCCTTTCATATATGGTCCAACGCCACCCGATAACGTAATTAATCTAATGCCATTATGTGTAATAAAATCATTACTATATTTAATTGTTTGCATAATCGTTTCGCCAAAGCCTATAGCCAATAATTGGTTAGGTTGAAGTAAGGACATTAGCATTTGTGCGGAGCCAATCCCCAATCGCTCATTGATTTCATGTTGCTCTAGTTCTGGTAATATACGAATATGTCTTAGATTAAAGCGTTGTTGTAGGGCTTGTTCTAATTCAAGACAACCCGTAAAACGGGAATTAATTTGGACCTTAATGATGCCTTGCTGACGCCCCTTTTCTAATAAACGAGAAATTTTTAAACGAGGCAAACCCAATTTATCGCCAATTTCACCTTGAGTAAGATTATCGTGGTAATAGAACCAAGCAATTCTAGCTAATAACTCTTCTTCACTTATAGGCTGAGGTATTTCTGTGTAATCAAATCTTTTATCATTCATCATTCATTCCTACTAACAATGAATACATTATTCATTTGTTTTTTTATTTTATCAATTGTTCATTTAAAATTTTTCTAAAATCGTGATATTGATCACATCTTTAAAAAAATTATTATCAACTTAACAAGAGTTTCTTTTGTTTTGTGATCTAGATCGCAGAAAAATTATTTCTACATCATTAGCATGATGAAAAAATGTTTTTTATTAGATACATTTGTTCATTTTGTTTAGGCGGTAAAAAATGCAATCTCAAATTTCCGAGAAAACATGTTTGTTGGCTACACATAATATCAGTAAAGCATTTTCAGGTGTGGAAGTACTTAAAGGTATCAATTTCTCTTTATATGCAGGAGAGGTTCACGCATTATTAGGTGGTAACGGTGCTGGTAAATCAACATTAATGAAAATTATAGCTGGTATTCAAGCGCAGGATAACGGTGAGCTTTATATTAATGGCGAGCTTACGACTAGATTATCGCCTAGTAAAGCCCATCAATTCGGCATTTATCTCGTGCCGCAAGAGCCTTTGCTCTTTCCTAATTTAAGTGTGAAAGAAAATATTTTATTTGGTTTGGCGCAACACGACAAAACAGAAGAAAAACTTACCGCACTTTTAAAAGAATTAAATAGCCACTTGAATTTAGATATGTTGGCAGGGTCGCTTGATGTGGCAGATCAACAATTGGTCGAAATTATGCGTGGCTTAATGCGTAATTCATCTATCTTAATTCTTGATGAACCAACTGCTTCATTAACACCGATAGAAACGGCGAGTTTATTTAAGAAAATTCATTCTCTGTTAGAAAAAGGCGTTGGAATTGTATTTATTTCACATAAGTTACCAGAAGTTTGGCAAATTGCACATCGTATAAGTGTTATGCGAGATGGCATCATTGCCTTAACTGGACAAACAGCATCATTAAATAAAGATGACATTATTGCAGCAATTACACCCAAATCAAAAAATGTGCAATTAACTGAAAGTCAAAAATTATGGCTCGAATTACCAGGTCATCATCGGATAAAAACAAAAGAACAACCAATTTTATACGTCAAAAATTTAACCGGTGAAGGATTTAAAAATATTACTTTTGAGATATTTCCTGGCGAAATTTTGGGGCTTGCTGGTGTAGTAGGCGCGGGAAGAACGGAGTTAGCAGAAACTATTTATGGTTTGCGCAATAAAAAATATGGTGAAATTATATTTAATAATCAAGAGGTTAGTAATTTATCTGTTCAAAAACGTTTAGATAAGGGAATTGTTTATTTACCCGAAGATCGCCAAGCTTCGGGGCTTTATTTAGATGCGCCTTTAACGTGGAATGCTTGTGGATTAACTTATAACAAAAAGGGATTTTGGATTGATACAAGTAAAGAATATGCGATTTTAGAACGTTACCGTAGAGCAGTGGGAATTAACTTTTCTGATGAACAACAAGCAGTTCGAACATTATCAGGAGGGAACCAGCAAAAAATTTTGATTGCAAAATGTTTAGAGGCGGATCCTGTATTATTAATTGTTGATGAGCCAACCCGTGGCGTTGATGTTGGAGCTAGAGCGGATATTTATCAATTAATTAGTAGTATCGCACAACAAAATGTGGCGGTGCTATTTATTTCATCGGATTTAGAAGAAATTGAACAAATGTCAGATCGGGTATTGGTGATGCATGATGGACATATTGACTATTCATTAAGTGGCGACCAGATTACCACTAATAACATTATGCAATGGGTCTTTGGTGATGAGTAAGGAGATATAAAATGTGGAAGTTCATACAAGATAATCGAGAATTAACCATTTTAGTCGCAATAGGCTTTCTCTTTTTATTATTGGGAATAAGCGGTGGTGGTTTTTTCTTTGAAACCTTATTGATGATTTTTAGCTCTGCGCAAATCGTTATTTTACTAACAATTGGAGCAACCTTTGTTATTTTAACTCGTAATATTGATGTTTCTGTTGGTTCCATAATGGGGCTGTGTGCTGTTATTGCGGGAAGTTCATTAAACTCAGGTTTTGGTCTCGTTTCCGCTTTTTTAATTACACTGATGTGTGGGGGAATCGCAGGTCTCGTCAATGGAATATTAGTGACTCTTCTACGTATTCCAGCAATCGTTGCAACATTGGGAACCTTGGGATTATATAAAGGAATTATGTTGCTTATTACTGGTGGGAAATGGATTGAAGGTTTACCACAAGATCTGAAAACATTATCTGAGCCTCTGTTATTTAGTTTATCCCCAATGGGTTGCTTGGTTATCGCTTTAATTATTGTCATGCATTTTTTTCTAACGACACGAAAATCAGGTCGTGATTTTTATGCTGTTGGGGATAATTTACAGGGGGCATTACAGCTTGGTGTACACATTAATATCGTTAGAATTTCAGCCTTTACAATAAACGGATTAATGGCAGCGATAGCTGGCATAGTTTTTGCATCACAAATCGGTTTTGTACCCAACTCAACAGGGAGCGGATTAGAAATGAAAGCTATTGCCGCTTGTGTATTAGGTGGCATTAGTCTTTTGGGTGGTGCAGGCAATTTAATTGGTGCCGTTTTAGGAGCTTATTTTCTTATTCAAATTGATACGATTTTAGTTTTATTGAAAGTACCTGCCTATTGGAATAACTTTGTGGCTGGCATCGTGTTACTTGCAGTATTAGTCTTTGATGGACGTATTCGAGTTATGATTGCAAATAACTTGAAATTACAACGTTACGCACGTTTTTTAAAAGAAAATGAATAGGGAGGTTGCGCCATGTTAAATATAAAAAAATATGGTTGGGAGGCCACTTTATTAATCTTAGTGATTCTTGAAGTTTTAGGTTTTGGTTTAATTAATCCCCGAATGCTGGATCTTAATGTTTTACTTTATAGTACGAGTGATTTTATCTATATCGGAATGCTTGCATTGCCTTTAACGGTGGTTATTGTTAGTGGTGGAATGGATATTTCCTTTGGTTCAACAGTTGGACTTTGTGCAATCTTATTGGGAGTATTGTTTAAATCTGATCTATCTTTAACTTTCGCGATTCCATTCACTTTTGTTATAGGAATACTTTGTGGATTAATCAATGCGAGTTTGATTATCTATACAAAAGTAAATCCATTGATAATTACATTAGGAACAATGTATCTATTTGGGGGGCGCGTTATTATTATCTGGTTTCGCAGGAGCAACAGGCTATGAGGGGATTAGTGGATTTCCAGATAGCTTATTAGAATTTTCCAACCAGACTTTATTTAATATTCCCACACCAATTATTTATTTTTTAATTATCACTGTATTTTTCTGGGCATTTATGCACAGAACATATGTTGGACGTAGTGTGTTCTTAATTGGACAAAGTGAGCGAACGTCTCGCTATAGTGCAGTGCCAATTCATCGTACACTTTTTATTATTTACTCTGCGACTGGCTTTATTGCGGCATTTGTAGCAATTCTACTCGTTTCTTATTTTGGTTCTGCACGTTCAGATTTAGGTAGCTCTTTATTGATGCCTGTATTAACCGCAGTAGTCTTAGGTGGTGCTAATATTTACGGTGGTTCAGGCTCAATAATCGGTACAGTGATTGCTGCATTATTAATTGGTTATTTGCAACAAGGCTTACAAATGGCTGGTATTTCAAACGAAATATCTAGTGCATTATCAGGCGCATTGCTAATCATTGTATTAATTGGAAAATCTTTACGTTTACATTATCGTACTTTGGTCAAATAGACAAAAGTGCGGTGGAAAAACCAACAATTTTAGCGAAGTAGTACATCACCAACTATCCCTTAAATAGGAGAATCGACTATGAAATTTCAATTAAAATCGACCGTACTTGCAACGGTACTGGGCTTATCTGCTATCACATCAGTTCAAGCGGTAGAGCGTATCGCCTTTATTCCTAAACTCGTTGGCGTCGGTTTTTTTACGAGTGGTGGTCAAGGTGCAATAGATATGGGGAAAACGCTTGGTATTTCGGTCACTTATGATGGGCCAACGGAACCCAGTGTTTCAAATCAAGTTCAGCTAATTAATAACTTTGTTAATCAAGGTTACAATGCAATTATTGTTTCTGCAGTTTCGCCAGAGGGATTATGTTCAACATTACAACGCGCAATGAAACGCGGCGTTAAAGTATTGACTTGGGACTCTGATGTAAAACCTGAATGTCGTAGTCATTACATTAACCAAGGTACACCAGAACAATTAGGCTCAATGTTAGTGGATATGGTGGCAAGCCAATTAGACAAGCCACAAGCGAAAGTTGCCTTTTTCTATTCTAGTCCAACAGTTACTGATCAAAATCAATGGGTGAATGCAGCAAAAGCAAAAATTACGAAAGAACATCCAGAATGGAAAATTGTTACAACCCAATTTGGTTATAACGATGCAATTAAATCCTTGCAAACTGCTGAAGGGATTTTAAAAGCTTATCCTGATTTAGATGCCATTATTGCACCAGATGCCAATGCATTGCCTGCAGCAGCCCAAGCGGCAGAAAATCTTAAAGTACGTTCAGTTGCCATTGTTGGTTTTAGTACACCGAATGTAATGCGACCGTATGTAAAACGTGGCACAGTGAAACAATTTGGTTTATGGGATGTGGTTAAACAAGGTCAGATCTCTGTGGCAGTAGCTAATGAATTGCTGAAAGGCAAGGCATTAAATGTAGGAGCCAAAATTGATGTTCCTCATATTGGTACAGTGGAAGTTTCGCCAAATAGTATACAAGGATATCAGTATGAGGAAAAAGGTAATGGTATTGTTTTATTACCAGAACGTGTAGTGTTCACAAAAGATAATATCGATAACTACGATTTTTAGTTTAAAACAAGGGGCAAAAAATGGCTGATTTAGATGATATTAAAGATGGTAAAGATTTTGGTTTGGCTCAATTCCAAACGAATCGAGCGTTTTATTTAAAAGGGGCAGGTGCTTTAGATTGGGGGATGCAATCTCGGTTAGCAAATATTTTTAATCCGAAAACAGGAAAGACTATTATGCTCGCTTTTGATCATGGCTATTTCCAAGGCCCAACTACAGGATTAGAGCGCATTGATTTACATATTGCACCATTGTTTGACTATACCGATGTGCTGATGTGCACGCGCGGTATTTTACGTAGTATCGTACCGCCAGAAACACGTAAATCAGTAGTATTACGAGCTTCAGGAGCAAATTCAATTTTGACTGAACTCTCTAACGAAGCTGTTGCAGTTTCTATAGAAGATGCTTTGCGTTTAAATGTTTCAGCGATGGCGGCACAGGTCTATATTGGTTCAGAATATGAGCATCAATCAATTAAGAATATTATTCAATTAGTTGATCAAGGTACTCGTTATGGTATGCCAACGATGGCTGTAACTGGAGTAGGGAAAGATATGGTGCGTGATCAGCGTTATTTTTCTTTAGCCACTCGTATTGCCGCAGAAATGGGGGCTCATATTATTAAAACTTATTATGTAGATAAAGGTTTTGAGCGAGTCACTGCAGGTTGCCCTGTCCCTATCGTTATTGCTGGGGGTAAAAAGTTACCAGAATTTAATGCATTAGATATGTGTTACAAAGCAGTCGATCAAGGCGCATTAGGGGTGGATATGGGACGTAATATTTTTCAATCTGATTCACCAATTGCGATGCTCAAAGCAGTTCATGCTGTTATACATGGTGGTGAAACTGCAGAGAAAGCGTATCAACTTTATTTAGACGAAAAAAATCATTAAAGCTTAACTTATGGGCAAATATTATATTTGCCCTGAAATTTAAGGAGTTCATTATGTTTGCAATGTTGGTAGAAATTAATATCAAAGAAGGCAAAGAGCAAGAGTTTCTTGACGTGTTTAAACATAATTATCTTGGAACAAGACAAGAAAAAGGTAATTTACGCTTTGATGTGTTACGAGATCCTGAAATTAAGACCCGTTTTTATGCCTATGAAGTTTATGTTGATGAACAGGTACTAGAAGAACATAGAAAAATGCCCCATTATCGACGCTGTGTTGCAGAACTTGAGCTAATAATGGCGGGTTCAAGAAGCAAAAAAATATTTGATTGGGTTTTTCCAGAGACGTTAACCAATGATGCGCAGTATTGACGTCGTATGAGAAAGTATTTTACGCAACACCAAAATAATCTGGATGCTTTTTTGCGTTAGGACTGAGTTCAATACAATATCGAAATCAGTCCTTTGAATAACGGTTTAACTTTTTGCAGCAGAACAAAATAACCACTCTTTGAATACTAAAGCCACGTAAAATTGATTTAGTTCACCTCTTTAAACATAATTTCACTTGGGATAACGGAGCCTTGCCAGTACAGCTCGCTTGCCACTTTTTCCGCTAATTGCAAAAAGGCTTGGCTGATTTCGTTATTCGGATCAGCGACAACGGTTGGTACACCTTTATCCAAATCTTCGCGCAAGCGAATGTGTAACGGTAATTGTCCTAACACCTGTACATGATATTTTTCCGCCATTTTCGCTGCACCGCCAGTTCCAAAAATCGCTTCGTGATGACCGCATTGGCTACAAATATGCATGGACATATTTTCGATAATGCCCAACACCGGAACGGAAACACGTTGGAACATGGACACGCCTTTGACCGCGTCAATGAGCGCAATATCCTGCGGTGTGGTGACCACGACTGCGCCGGTAACTGGAATTTGTTGTGACAAGGTCAATTGAATATCGCCGGTACCCGGAGGCATATCGATCACTAAATAATCTAAATCTTGCCATAAGGTTTCTTGCAATAATTGGCTTAATGCGCTGCTTGCCATCGGTCCACGCCAAATGGTTGCGCTATCGGCCTCCATCAAGAAACCAATTGAATTTGCCAACAAATTGTGGGCTTTAATCGGGTTGATATGCTGGTTATCCGGTGAGGTTGGACGCTGATTGGCAACGCCTAACATATGTGGAATAGAGGGGCCATAAATATCGGCGTCCAAAATACCAACGTTGGCGCCTTGCGCTTGTAAGGCTAACGCTAAATTGACCGATACGCTCGATTTTCCTACACCGCCTTTACCGGAGGTGACCGCAATAATATTTTTTACCCCTTTTACCGCGGGATGATTATTGGCACGTTTTAGGGTAGCGATTTGATAATTAAGTTGCCATTTCACTTGTTGGCATTCGCTGATCGCTTGCAATTGTGCGGAAAGTGCGCTTTTTAATTGCTCAAAAGCACGGTTCCAAGCGAAAGGCATAGTGATTTCGATACATAAAATATCGCCACCTTTTTCGATTTTTTTAACCGTATTTAATGCGATTAAATCTTTTTGTAAACTGGGATGTTGAAATTGTTGAAACGCTTTTTGTAATTGATTTTTCTGATTTTCTGTCAAATTTTCGGAAAAGACAATTGTCATAAATACATCCTTATTTATAGAGTAGAAAGTAGATTGCTATATTTAACCATGCCAATTTTATTCTGTTAAGTTAAAAATTGATAAATATGGGTTAAACTGGAAAAAATACCGTCAATAAGGTAAGATGAGTCACAAATTTTGTTTTATTTTTAAAGGTAAAAAATCAATGTCGGATAATCGTCAAATTTTGGTCACTTGCGCATTGCCTTATGCCAACGGTCCAATTCATTTAGGTCATATGTTAGAGCATATTCAAGCGGATATTTGGGTGCGTTTTCAACGTATGCGCGGGCATGAAATTCATTTTGTTTGTGCCGATGATGCGCATGGCACGCCAATCATGTTAAAAGCCGATCAAATGGGGATTACGCCGGAACAATTAATCGCAGATGTCCAACAACAACACATGGCGGATTTTACCGGTTTTAATATTAGTTTCGATAACTACCATTCAACGCACAGCGAAGAAAACCGCGAGTTATCCGAAGCGATTTATCATCAATTAAAAACCAACGGATTTATTAAAAGTCGCACGATTTCGCAACTTTTTGATCCGGAAAAACAAATGTTTTTGCCCGATCGTTTTGTGAAAGGAACTTGCCCTAAGTGTAAAGCGGAAGATCAATATGGCGATAACTGCGAAGTGTGTTCGGCTACTTATAGCCCAACTGAATTGAGCAACCCGCGTTCGGCAATTTCAGGCGCAACGCCGGTAGTAAAAGAAAGTGAGCATTTTTTCTTTGACTTGCCAAGTTTTGAAAGTATGTTGAAAGATTGGATCCGTTCCGGCAGTTTGCAGCAAGAAGTGGCAAATAAAATGCAAGAATGGTTTGAAGCCGGGTTGCAACAATGGGATATCTCGCGTGATGCGCCTTATTTCGGTTTTGAAATTCCAAATGCTGCCGGTAAATATTTTTACGTATGGCTGGATGCGCCGATTGGATATATGGCGTCCTTTAAAAATTTATGCAGTAAAAAGGGCGGTATTAATTTTGATGATTTTTGGCGCAAAGACAGTAGCGCGGAACTTTATCACTTTATCGGCAAAGACATTATGTATTTCCACAGTTTATTTTGGCCGGCGATGTTAGAGGGCGCGCAATTGCGCAAACCAACCAATATTTTTGTACATGGTTATGTGACCGTGAATGGAGAGAAAATGTCAAAATCGCGCGGTACGTTTATCCAAGCCGCGACCTATTTAAAACATTTGGATCCGGAATGTTTACGTTATTATTATGCTGCAAAATTAAGTCATCGCATTGATGATTTAGATTTAAATCTGGAAGATTTTGTACAACGGGTGAATACGGACTTGGTCAATAAATTAGTCAATCTTGCCTCGCGGAATGCCGGATTTATCCAAAAACGCTTTGCTGGGAAATTGGCGGATAAATTAGAAGATGAGCCATTATTTGCCGAATTTATTGCACAATCGGAGCAAATCGCGACATTTTATGAAAATCGTGAATATAGTAAAGCCATTCGTGAAATTATGGCATTAACGGATCGTGCGAATAAATATGTAGATGATAAAGCGCCTTGGGTGATGGCAAAAGAAGAAGGTCGCGAGGCGGAATTACAGCAAGTTTGCTCCATGGGCATTCAGCTTTTCCGTGTATTGATGGGGTACTTAAAGCCGGTATTGCCAAAACTTGCTGAACGAGCGGAGGCATTTTTGCAAGCGGAATTAACTTGGGCAAATTTAGCTACGCCATTATTAGGTCATCAAATTGCGCCATTTAAAGCGTTGTTTAGTCGTGTTGATATGAAACAAATTGAAACCATGATTGAGGCTTCTAAAGCGGAAAATGCACAAATGACGGGCGCCGCGAAAAAAGTAGCAGAAGCGAAAAGTGCAGTAGAAAAATCGGACGTTTCTGTTGAAATTGAACCCTTTGAACCGACCATCACCATTGATGATTTTGCCAAATTAGATTTACGGGTGGCGAAAGTGCTGAAATGCGAAGCGGTACCGGAAAGTAACAAATTGCTGAAATTTACCTTGGATGTGGGCGCGGAAACTCGCCAAGTATTCTCCGGGATTAAATCGGCATACAGTAACCCGGAAGCATTGGAGGGGCGTTTTGTGATTTTTGTTGCCAACTTAGCGCCGCGTAAAATGAAATTTGGCGTCTCCGAGGGCATGATTTTATCGGCGGGTACAGGCGATACGGATCTGTTCTTGCTGGATGTTGATCAAGGTGCCAAAGCGGGAAGTCGAGTAAAATAGCGGCGTAAAATCCGCCAAAAAATGACCGCACTTTTGAGTTTACGCCCTAAAGGTTCAAGTTGAGCTTTTAGGGCGTTGTTTTTAAAGATAAATTTGGAACCACGCAAAGGGTGTGAAATTCGTGTCGAAAAAGCCAGTGAATAGGCGCCACAATGGAGATGCACTATTGGCTACATTGACATAATAAGAATAAAAATAAATAAGGTGTTAACAAAATTTTAATAACATAGAAATAACTAACATTGTATTTATTCTTAGCAAAGAAGAATAAATAATATGCTTTCTTATCATGTATTCATTGTTATTCATAAAAACTAGACAAAAATTTAACAATTTATTTACTTGAGTTAAATTGGTTTAGGGGTGTAGAATAGCCAAGACACATTCTGAAATGTTTTCTGTTATTTCATGTGCGATTAATTGACTTTTTAACCTTTTATACAGGAGGTCACGCTGATGTCAACAGCTAAAATTATCTATACTCTTACCGACGAAGCGCCGATGTTGGCGACATACTCTTTCCTTCCCATTGTTCAAGCCTTTACTTCAGCGGCTGATATTGAAGTAGAAACCAAAGATATTTCATTAGCCGGTCGTATTTTGGCAAATTTATCGCAATATCTCAAAGACGAACAAAAAACCGCAGATGCGTTAGCCGAATTAGGCGAATTGGCGCAAAAACCGGAAGCCAATATTATCAAACTACCTAATATTTCCGCCTCTATTCCACAATTAAATGCCGCTATCGCTGAATTACAAGCGCATGGCTTTGCAGTGCCGAATTATCCCGCTGATCCAAAAACAGATGAAGAAAAAGCGATCAAAGCGGCTTATGCGAAAGTGTTGGGATCGGCGGTAAATCCGGTATTGCGTGAAGGCAATTCGGATAGACGCGCGCCGAAAGCGGTGAAAAATTATGCGAAGAAAAATCCGCATTCCATGGGGGCTTGGTCGAAAGATTCTAAAACTAAAGTAGCGCACATGGATGCCGGCGATTTTTATGGTACTGAATTAGCGGTGACCGTGCCAAGTGCGTCGCAATTTAATATTGAATTCGTAGCAAAAGACGGAACCGTGAAAGAATTAAAAGCGCTAGCGCCATTAAAAGCTGGCGAAGTAATTGATTCTTCCGTGATGAGTTTAGCCACGCTGAAAGCCTTTGTAAAACAGGCAAAAGCGGAAGCTAAAGAAGCGGGCGTGCTATTTTCGGCACACTTGAAAGCCACCATGATGAAAGTGTCCGATCCAATTATTTTTGGCGCAATCGTATCGGTTTATTTTGAAGAAGTTTTCCAAAAATACACCGCACTTTTTGCCCAATTAGGTGTTAACCCAAATAATGGATTAGGCGAACTTTATGCCAAAATTGCAGGCGATCCGCAAGAAGCGCAAATTAAAGCCGATATTCAGGCGGCAATTGAAAATGGTCCGGATATTGCGATGGTGAATTCCGATAAAGGAATCACGAATTTACACGTTCCATCTGATGTGATTGTAGATGCGTCCATGCCGGCAATGATCCGTACCTCCGGTCAAATGTGGAACAAAGATGGAAAACAACAAGATACCTTGGCATTAATTCCGGATCGTTGCTATGCAGGAGTTTATACTGCGGTGATTGAAGATTGCAAAATTAATGGGGCATTTGATCCGCAAACCATGGGATCGGTTCCGAATGTAGGTTTAATGGCGCAAAAAGCGGAAGAATATGGTTCACATGATAAAACCTTCCAAGCGGAAGCGGACGGTGAAATTCGCGTAACGGATGGCAACGGTCATGTGTATATGAGCCAATCGGTTGAAGCTGGCGATATTTTCCGCATGTGTCAAACGAAAGACGCACCGATTAAAGATTGGGTGAAATTAGCGGTGACACGTTCTCGTTTATCTAACACACCAGTGATTTTCTGGTTGGACGAAAATCGCGCCCATGACCGCGAAATTATCAAAAAAGTACAAGCCTATTTGCCGGAATTTGATACAACTGGATTGGATATTCAAATTCTCTCTCCAGTCGAGGCTTGTAAGCGTTCCATCCAACGCATTCGTGAAGGTAAAGATACCATTTCTGCTACTGGTAACGTTTTGCGCGATTATCTCACTGACTTATTCCCAATTTTGGAATTAGGTACCTCCGCCAAAATGCTTTCTATTGTTCCGTTAATGAATGGCGGCGGTTTATTTGAAACCGGTGCTGGCGGTTCGGCACCAAAACTAATTGAGCAATTTATTGCCGAAGGTTATTTACGTTGGGATTCTCTCGGTGAGTTTTTGGCATTACAAGCCTCACTTGAACATATTGCACAAACGCAAGGCAATACAAAAGCACAGGTATTAGCTAATGCTCTAGATGAAGCCAATGCCAAATTCTTAGAGAATAATAAGGCACCTGGACGAAAATTAGGTACCATTGATAACCGTGGTTCACATTTTTATTTGGCATTGTATTGGGCGCAAGCGCTTGCAAGCCAAACAAAAGATAGCGCACTTGCGGCGAAATTTAGACCAGTAGCAGAAGCAATGCAAAATTCTGAAGTCAAGATTATTGACGAGCTGATTGCATCTCAAGGTAAAGCCCAAGATCTCAATGGGTATTATCAACCTGATTTCACTACAACCTCTTCAGCAATGCGTCCATCTAGCACGCTAAATGCCATTATTGATCGTATTTAATACATAAAAAGACGGTGGATTTATCTACCGTCTTTTTCATTTCATATAAATTGATGATCATTTATTGTGCATTATTAAACATTATTACCAATATTCAGGGTAACCATATAACTCGCTGTATCCGAGATAGCGACGTCCACCAAATCCATGATAATAACCAATGCTTGGAGAAACGATAATTTTCGGTTGGCTTTGTTGCCGACTTGTAGCGCGATTGTCACTGGCATTAAGCGGCATTTCTGCGGTTTGTGTCGCGGTAGCTTTTTGAGCGGCAGTCAGCGGTTTTGGGCGCGCGACTTCTGCTTGATATTGTGCTACCGTCTGCATATCCAATGGTATTTGTGGTAGTGATGAAGAATTAGAACAAGCTACCAGCACTAACGCGCTAGCAAGAATAGCAATTTTTTTCATATTGTCTCCTATAGTTGACGTTTATCTACATATTGAATTAGACAACATTTCTGAACTTTGTTTAATATTTTTTCCAGCATTTTTTCTGCCAAGTTTACGTTGTTTATCGAGTATTTCTTGAGCTAACGTTGGATCGTGAATATTAAAAAAGGGAGCATATCGCATATGTTGCGGCGTCTTTTTGGAATAGATTGTAGCGCCAGAAATTCTACCATAATATTCATTGCTCGGTTTATTGACATAATAAGTACGAGAATCTGTAATAGCTACGCCATAAGTCGAGTTAAAACCGCGGCAAATTCCCGCACCGGATTCAAAAATTGTATGGGATGTTTGGTTTTCACTGATTTCATACACTTCAAACTCAATACTTTTGGCTAGCTTATTAGCATCTTCTGCATTTTGCGGATTGAGTTCATAAGCCGCTCCTTTACTAAGATAAGTGCGGTGACTTTTATTACTATTTTGATTAGCGACATTGCTAGGATTATTGTTGTTTTTTTGTGACGTTGAGTAAGTGCTTTTCGACACACCCGCTTCAGAAATATAAACAGAATGTACAGTATTGGCTTGCGCTAACACACTGTACGCACTAAATAAAGCAGACGTGATAAACAAAAATGATTTTTTCATATAACCTATTTTGATCATGTAAGATTATTCATAAAACTCTAATGGCAAACCGTCGGGATCTCGAAAGAAAGTAAATCGTCGACCGGTAAGCTCATCTACTCTAATGGGGTCGCATAGCACGCCATTTTTGGCTAAATAGGCAATGGCGACGTCTATGTTGTCGGTTTTAAACGCTAAATGTCTTAAGCCACAAGCCTCCGGAGAGGTCACCCTTGCCGGAGGAGAAGGGAACGAAAATAATTCAATTTGACTACCGTCGGCAAACGCCAGATCTAATTTATAGCTTTGTCTTGTTACACGATAAGTTTCTTGGATTATTTTAGCGCCCAAAACTTCCGTGTAAAAATGTTTGGATCGTTCATAGTCGGAGACAATTAATGCAACATGATGAAATCCTTTGATAAACAATTCCATATCATTCTCCTAGGATAATTGGCGTGATTGTAGCATACTTTTCAAGATGTTGTTTTTATAATATGGCAAAAATAGTCAAAAAATAACCAAGTGGGGGGGGGGTAATTGAACATTTTTTTATTCAATTCCCCTAATTTTTATTGCGTGGTAGGTTGGTTTTGTTCTTCAGATTGTAATAATCGGGCATTTCTTGCCGCATTGATACTTTTTTCCAACAAGGAGATACGCGGATCTTCTGCAGGTAAAAGTTTCAGCATAAATGACCAAGTAGAAATTGCCATTGTATAATTTTCCTTTTGGAAAAAACTAAATGCTAACGCGCTTAACGCATCAAAGTTGGTATGATCTTTGGCTAAAATCACTTTTAAAATTTGCTCACCACGTTGTTGTTCTAACGGGTTATCAGAAAAAATCAAAATTTTTGCATAACCTAGAGCATATTCCGTATTATTGCGATCTAATTCATGGGCTTTTTTGTAGCTTTCAAATGCCAAATCAATATTATCCACCGCAATAGCAACGCGAGCAAGGTTGCCCCAATTCTCCGCCTTTTTCGGCGATTTTTGCGCCTCTAGACGAAGTGCGGTCAAAAATTGCTGTAATTCACTGTCAGATAATGGATTTTTTTCATCATTTAAACGCGCGTAAAAGTGCGGTAGTTTTTCATGACTTTTTTCCAGCATAGCTTCCATCTGCCAAGAACCGACTTTCATATATGCCAATGTGCTTAAAATAATTAAGCTGATAAAAGCAGAAATAAACCACATTTTTCCATAGGATTTGCCTTGGAGAGCTGGCGTGCTTTCTTGTTGTGGAATATCTTCCAATAAGGTTTGTTGTAATTCAGTTTTTAATTGGTGGCTATTTTCCAGCAAGCCTTGTTGCTCATCTTGTTCCAATTCTTTGAGGCGGTCAAAATAAAAGGCTTTGTTTAAATTATCTCGTTTTAGTTGCGCTTGTTTTTCATCCTTGTGTTTTTTGGACAATAATGGGGAGAAGCAAATAAGCGTTGCCAGTAAGGTGAACCCGATTGCAATGAGCCAGAAATTCATGCGTTATTCCTTGTTTTGTAATAATTTTGCTAAACGTTGTTGCTGTTCTGGTGCTAATTCATTTGTCGTGGCAGCATTGGATGACGCAGATTTATCAGCAAGCGGTTTGCGTCGCCAAAGAAAGACAAAACCTAATCCCAACAACAATGCCGGCAATGCCCACAATAAAATGGTAGCCGGTGTTAGCGGCGGATTATAGGTGACAAAATTACCGTAACGTTCAATCATATAATTGACAATATCTTGTTTTGATTTGCCTTCTTGCAACAACTCAAACACTTTTGCCCGCATATCCACTGCAATAGAGGCATTGGAATCGGCAATATTATTATTTTGGCATTGCGGGCAGCGCAATTCTTGCGTTAGCGTATGATAATCTTTTTCTTGCTGTGCCGAACTGAAATCAAGGGCATCAATTGCCGCGGCAACAGAAAAACTCCAACACAATAGCAAAAGTGCGGTCAATTTTTTCATTCTTTTTCCTCAAGCAATTTGTTATAAATCGGCTGTAATTTATTTTGCCAAACACTTTCATTAATATCGCCGGCATGACGATAATGAATAACGCCTTTGCCATCCACAATAAAGGTTTCTGGCGCGCCATAAACCCCAAGATCCAATCCAAAGGCGCCTTTTTCATCTTTCAACACGACTTGATACGGATTTCCTAAATCTTTCAACCATTTTACCGCTTTGGCACTGTCGTCTTTATAGTCCAAACCGACAATAGTCACCCCTTGTTTAGCGAGTTTGTTTAAATATTGATGTTCCGCGTAACAAGTGGGGCACCAGGTCGCCCATACGTTTAACAAAATTGGTTTGCCTTGCTGAAACAATTGCGCTTGCTCGTAACTTTGGTCATTGAATAAATCGTGCAAGGTTTTTGTCGGCACCGGTTTGCCAATCAAGGCGCTTTCCAGCGCTTTTGGATCGTCGCCTTGTGCATTTCGTTGTAATTGCACCAAAAACGCCACCGCTAAAACAAGAAAAACAATCAGTGGAATATACAGTTTTTTATTCATCATCAGCTCCTATTTTGCTCAATTGCCGCGATATTCGTTTAACACGTTGGCAAAGCGGTAACGTCGGTCAAACATACAGAGTAATCCGCCCAGTGCCATGAAGATGCCGCCAAACCAAATCCAGCGAATAAACGGTTTATAATATAGGCGCAATGCCCAAGCGCCATCTTGCAACTGTTCGCCAAGGGCAACATAAAGATCGCGGCTAAAGCCCCAATCAATCGCCGCTTCGGTCATGCTCATGCGGCTGACGGTGTAAAAACGTTTTTCCGCTAATAAGGTCGCTTCCCTTTTGCCATTGCGTGTGATGTCTACGGTAGCGGCTCCGCCGATATAGTTTGGACCTCTGTTTTCATGTACACCGTTAAATTTAAATTGATAGCCGGCAATTTCTATGCTGTCGCCCACGTTCATACGTACGTCGCGTTCGATACTGTAGTTTTGGCTAAAGGCAATGCCCCATACGCTCATGGCAACGCCCACATGCGCTAAAATCATGCCCCAGTGCGAGCGGGAAAGTTTGGTTATGCCAAGCCAAAATCCATGGCGGTGCGTTGCGCGTTGGTGCATTTCATATAAACTCAGCAACAGAATAATGACCGCCATCATGGTTCCCAAAACGGCGCTTACCGTCAGCCTATTTTGTAATAGATAAGGTAATGCAAAACCGCAGATTGCCATGAGAATCACGCTAATCACCACCGGCGTTCTGATGGCGGAAAATTGGTCGCGGCGCCATTTCACTAAAGGTCCGACGCCCAATAATAAAGCAAATGGCGTCATGATAATCAGGAACATTTGATCAAAAAACGGGGCGCCAATAGAAATGGTGCCTAAGCCTAATTGTTTGTGTACCAAGGGAAGTAAGGTGCCTAATAAAACCACCGTAAGTGCGGTCATTAATAACACATTATTGGCGAGTAACAAGGTTTCGCGCGAGTAACGTTCGGCATTATCTCGGGAGCGAATTTGATTACCTTTGTAGGCGTAGAGTGTCAGGGAACCGCCGATTACCACCACTAAATACGCCAAAATATATAATCCGCGGGTCGGATCAGAGGCAAAGGCGTGAACGGAAACTAAAATACCGGATCGCACTAAAAAAGTGCCAAGTAAGCAAAGTGAAAAGGCTAAAATAGCGAGCAAGACCGTCCAGGCTTTAAATGAACCGCGCTTTTCTGTGACCGCAAGCGAATGGATTAATGCAGTACCGGCAAGCCAAGGCATCAAGGAAGCATTTTCCACCGGATCCCAGAACCACCAGCCGCCCCAGCCTAATTCATAATACGCCCACCAAGAACCAAGCACGATCCCTAAGGTTAAAAAGACCCAAGCAGCAAGGGTCCAAGGTCTTGACCATCTTGCCCACGCGGTATCCAGTTTGCCACTCATAAGTGACGCAATGGAAAAGGCAAAAGCAACGGAGAAACCAACATATCCCATGTACAATAATGGCGGGTGGAAAATCAGACCAACGTCTTGTAATAACGGGTTTAATTCTTTTCCGTCCACGGGAAAATCGGGGAACGTGCGGTTAAACGGATTGGAAGTAAATAGGATAAAAATCAGAAAACCGATACTGATCAATCCCATAATGCCAAGCACACGCGCTACCGCTTCTTGCGGCAATTGTTTACTAAATAACGCAACCGCAGCTCCCCAAAAGGTTAATAACCAAATCCATAGCAACAAGGAACCTTCGTGCGATCCCCAGACTGCCGATAAGCGATATTGCAACGGAAGGTTGGAGTTAGAATTATTGACCACGTATTGTACGCTGAAATCGTTTACCGCAAATAAATAAAACAGCGCAATAAAGGAAATCGTTAAACTAAAAAATAAACCGTAAGTCATCGGACGAGCAAGCCCCATCAGTTGCTGATGCCCTTTGCTTGCCGCCCACAACGGAATAATGCCTAATAAAATGGAAATAGCGAGGCTTAATGCTAACGTGTAATTTCCTAATTCTGCAATCATTGCGGTTTACCTTGTTGTAATGTTTGTTGTTGACGATCGCGTTCGCTTTCGCCTTTCAAATCTTGATCGGAAATACCCATGGGTTTATGCGCTTTTTGCATTTGCGCATCCAATTCCGGCGGCACATAATTCTCGTCATGTTTTGCCAATACTTCAGACGCCTGCAAGACCGTTGGCGCAATTAACACACCTTGCGCCACAATCCCTTGTCCTTCGCGGAATAAATCCGGCAAAATACCCTCATATTCCACATCAACGGAAGGACCAATATCATTTAAAGCAAATTTGACTTTTAAACTTTGTGGATCGCGTTGAACACTACCGGTTACCACCATTCCGCCGATACGGATCCGTTGTCCAACTTCAGGTTTGGTATCCGGATCATCATGTTTGCCATACACCACTTCGGATGGCGTATAAAACAAGTCGATATTTTGGCGTAGAGCATACAAGACAAGCGCGGATGCAACTGCAACGCCCAATAAAACAAATAAAACAAGGGTTAATCTAGATTTACGTCTTGGGTTCATAATGTGTCACCTGTTTTTGTCGCTTGTTGACGCGCAAGGCGTTGCTGTTCACGTTTAATTTCACGAAAAATCGCTTGGCGGCTGAATTGACTTTGCAAGCCTAATAACACAATGGCAACCAAACAAATTCCGTAGGATAGCCACACGTAAAATCCGTAGCCGCCCATATTAAAAAAATCACTCCAAGTTTGGAAATACATAATGTGCCCCTTTTATTTGATTACATTTTTTACCCAAGGACGTTTGCTGTCGTCGCGCAATAACTCCACGCGATAGCGCACTAACGTAAACCAAATCGTTAACGCCATAAAGCCGAAAATACATAAAATCAACGGAATTAGCATTGGCGTCGCAATGGAGGGTTTTTCAAATTTGGTAATGCTGGCGCCTTGATGCAACGTATTCCACCATTCCACCGAGAAATGAATAATCGGAATATTGATCACACCGACAATGGATAAAATCGCGACGGCTTTCATACCGGTGGCGCGATCTTGGAACGCGGAATATAGCGCAATCACGCCCAAATAGAGGAAAAATAAAATTAAAGATGAAGTCAAACGCGCATCCCAAACCCACCAAGTTCCCCACATGGGTTTTCCCCAAATGGCGCCGGTGACCAATGCTAAGAACGTAAACACCATACCAATGGGCGCCATAGCAAGAATGGATAAATGCGCTTGGCGGATTTGCCACACCAACCCGATAATACCAGCGATTGCCATGGACACATAAATACTCATAGACCAAATTGCCACCGGCACGTGTACGTACATAATACGGAAACTGTTGCCTTGTTGATAATCCGCCGGCGCGTAAGCCAAGCCCCAAACCACGCCGATGCCTAACAATAACCAGGTTAATACCATAAAAAACGGAATAAATTTTCCGCATAAACGATATTGCGTTTCTGATTTAGCGTAAGGGTGTAACCACTTCCACATACTCTTTCCTTTTTGTTTTTTACTGATCCAAACTTACCCGCAATGCGGCAGCCACTGCAAAGGGAGCAAGCGTTATCGCGGCAACTAACATTGCACCTAAAATGGCTAATTGCCCGTTATACGATAAATTCAAGGTTGCCGCATCCAATACCGCTGCGGCAAAAATTAATACCGGAATAAACAACGGCACGATAAGCAAACTTAACAATACGCCGCCCTTACGTAATCCAACGGTTAACGCTACGCCAATCGCGCCAATGCAACTTAAAATCGGCGTGCCTAATAACAGGGTAAACACCAATGCCCACCAAATTTTAATCTCTAAAGCGAGTAATAAGGCAGCGATAGGGGATAATAAAATTAAAGGCAATCCGGTTAATAGCCAATGAGCTAAAACCTTTGCCAAACAGACGACCACCAAGGGTTGCGCGCTGAGCATCAATTGTTCTAAGGAACCGTCGATAAAATCATCCCGAAATAAACGCTCAAAGGATAATAACGCGGACAGTAACGCCGCCACCCAAGCAATGCCCGGCGCGATTTTCGCCAGTAATTTCGGATCCGGACCGATAACCAACGGGAAAAGGGTAAGCACGATCAAAAAGAACCAAAGCGGATTTAAAATTTCCGCTTTTTTGCGAAAGGCGATTGTTAGCTCTCGCTTAATGATCTCAATAAATACCATTATTCACTATCCCGAAACTTGTAATTTTCTAACCGCACTTTTTGTAATAACGCACTTGGCACTTCTTGGTGACTGGTTAAAATCACGATACCGTTGTTTTTCACCTGTTGTTCGAAAAGGGCGGTCAAAATTTGCACACCATTTTTATCAATGGCAGTAAAAGGCTCATCCAAAATCCACAATGGCGCACGCGAAAGCCATAATCTGGCTAAGGCAATGCGTTTTTGTTGCCCTGCGGAAAGTTGACTTGCTGCAATATCTTCGCGCCCCAATAATCCCACTTTCTGCAACACCTCCCACAAAATCTCATCACCTTGCCAGCTTTGGCTAATTTGTTGATAAAACTTGAGATTTTCCCAAGCGGTTAGCTCGGGTTTGATACCGGCGTGATGCCCTAGGTAGAGCAAATCGGCGTGGTATTCCTCGCGATTTTTATGGATATTGACGCCATTCCAACGCACTTCGCCCTCCGCTTGGCGCGCAAGACCGACCAAAATGCGCAATAAACTGGTTTTTCCAATTCCGTTATGTCCTTCAATTTGCACAAAATCGCCGGATTGCCACGTGAGCGAGAGATTGTCAAAAAGACGTTTATCTCCACGTTGGCAAGCCAGTTGGATGAGTTGTAATTGGTTTAGCGTTGACATCACAAATTATTTTCCCATTTTGAAAAACGCATTCTATCATAGGATTAAACAGAGACGTAGTAATGAAAGGACGAAAACCCCTACCTCTTTAGGTGTAACTGCCATGATCTTTTGATTTAAAACAAAAAATCAGACAATAGAATTGATTAAAAACTACGCGCTTAATTTTTAAGGCAAGAGAGAAATCGGGTACGTGCCAGATAGTGAACATAATAGAGAAAACAAAAGTGCGGTCGATTTTGGCATGATTTTTAAAATATCAGAAAAAATGACCGCACTTTATGGCGTTAATTTGAGTGAATTATTCCGCTAATTCCGTTTGTTCGTGCGCCATCAATTCTTGCCCCACATCTTCTAGTAAAGAAAGATAGCGTTCGTAATGTTTCAGAATATCCGTAATTAATTCATCTTTACTCATATATTGCACATCATAACCGGTACGCCCATCAAAGAAATAATTTAACGGTTGATAGGTGGTGTCATGCTGAATATGTGGCAAATGATCGTCTTCAATCAATTGTTCGGAAATTTCCCGCTTCACAGATTTGATCCCGTACATAAAATCGCGCAAAGATTCTTTTTTGATGATAAATTCCAGCGACGGATCTTGATCATGAATATGGGAGATAATTTCAATGTTGAGATTATGTACTTCCGTTAATTCGTGGCTTAATTCGCGCATTGCCGGCAACGCTACTTTGCGCAAAAATTGTTGAATATCTTGCTCTTGCGTTTGGTTCAACATTTGCTCCAAGCGCGCTTTCCATTGATCCCCATTCCAGAACACGCTGCTCGGCGTCAATTTGGCATCAAAATAACGTTTGTCGTTTTTTAAGCCCTTCCATAAACTGACGCACATCACCAACATAAGCATGGCAAAAGGCAACGCGACGATAAGTGTCATGGTTTGCAAGGTGCCTAAACCGCCGGATTTTAATAAAACGATAGCAACAAGCGACATCAATATGCCCCACATGATAGCTTGCCAGCGTGGTGAGACGAGACTTTTATCGCGCGAGGCGATATTGTTGAGAACATAAATGCCGGAATCTGCCGAGGTAATGAAAAACAAGGCGATAATGATCAACGCAACCATACCGGTGACAGTAGGCAGCGGTAGATAATGTAAAAAGTGGAACAGCAATTTTTCTGGCGCAGAAACCAGTTCATGCAAGCTGCCGCCAGCAACATTGAGATCAACCCAAATGGCGCTATTGCCAAATACAGTAAACCAGATGACACAAAATAAACTTGGTACTGCTAATACGCCGAAAATAAATTCGCGAATAGTGCGCCCACGTGAAATTCGAGCGATGAACAAGCCGACAAAGGGCGCCCAAGAACACCACCACGCCCAATATAATACTGTCCAATTGGTAAACCAAGAGGTATTATCGGATTCATACGCATAGGTTTTGAAACTTAAGCCGATAAGGTTGCTTAAATAAGTACCAAGATTGTCGCTAAAGGTGCTAAGTAAATAGAGAGTAGGACCGCAAACCAGCACAAAAATCATCAATAAAAAAGCTAAGCTCAAATTAAGCTCACTTAGGATTTTCACCCCTTTGCCGACGCCGGAAATCGCAGAGAAAACCGCTAAACTCATGACCACAACAGTCACGCCAACTTGCAAGCCGAAACTGTTTTCATTGATCCAACCTAATTGCATCAACCCAGCGCCGATTTGTGATGCGCCAAAGCCGAGCGTGGTGATAATCCCGAACAGGGTCGCAATGAGCGCCATAATATCAATTAAATCTCCCCATTTGCCATTAATGCGATCTTTAAGTAACGGATAGAAACAAGAACGCAAGGCAAGCGGGAGCTTGTAACGGAAACCGAAATAAGCCAGCGCAAGGGCGATCACCGCATAAACCGCCCAAGCATGCACGCCCCAATGGAAAAAAGTGTGCAACATGGCTTCTTGTTGTTTATGTTCAAAATTTCCGGTGGTAATTGAGGAAAAATAATGGGTGAGCGGTTCGGCGACGCCGAAAAACATTAACCCCACCCCATGCCGGCAGCAAACAGCATGGCAAGCCAAGAATGAAAGGCAAATTCCGGCTCTTCTTCATTGCTGCCTAATTTAATATTGCCGAGGCTGCTGACCGATAGGGCGATAAGAAAAAACAAAAAAATAGAAAAAGATAAAATATAGAACCAGCTAAAATGCGAAAAAATCGCGGCTTTTGCCCAATCGAGCATTTGTTGCGTGAAGTTCGGAAAAACAAGTGTCGCAAAGACTAATAACACAACCAATAATAAAGTGGTTCCGATTACAAGGGGATTAAATGATGAGTTTTTATGAATTATCGACGATAAATTCATCCGCAAATTCTCCTATAAGTCATAGCAAATTATCAGCACACTAAAGTGCGGTAGATTTTTTACCAGAAAACTAAGTGAGAATTTTTATAATAAAAAAATATAATAATTTTAATTCCATTAAAAATTGATTTATTATAAAAATCACTTATTTTTCATTAAGTTAATAAGGTTTTTAATGAGTGTTTTTGGTAGATGATACGTCTTTAAATATCAAATTTGATGACGAAATAGACGCACTATCTTTTTTACCATAACAAAAAGTTATCAAAAAGGCAAATCGCTATCAGCCAAAGGGCGGTCTGAAAAAGCAACATTTTTATATGAGTTGAAAGACGGAAATACTAGATAAAAAACGGGGAAAACTAAAATGATGCTAGCATTTGATTTTTTATATTTTAAAAAATTTAGTTTTTTATGCTTATCGAGTTGCTGAAGATTGCTATTGATAGCGATAAAATGCTAAAAAATAATTTGACAGAACATTTTTATTGGGTAAGATTGATTAGGTTTCAATCAGAGGATTTATTTTTATGTTTACTTCCGTTGTTTTATCTCTCAATCTCCTGCTCACACATGCTTTGTGCGGCTAGGTTATGGATAAAAAACAGTAAATGTGAAAACCAGAATGTTAGACCCGCACGTAGAGGCGGGTTTTTTTATCGCAAAATTTTTGAAAAAATGACCGCACTTTGGGTGCAACAGAGCAAAAAAGGACGACAAAATGACGAATAATGTAATTATTTTTGATACGACATTACGTGATGGCGAACAAGCGTTAAAAGCCAGTTTAACCGTGAAAGAGAAATTGCAAATCGCCTTAGCCTTGGAGCGTTTGGGCGTGGATGTCATGGAAGTCGGTTTTCCGGTGTCTTCTGCGGGCGATTTTGAGTCGGTCAGAACCATTGCGCAACATATCAAAAACAGTCGTGTTTGTGCCTTATCCCGCGCGGTGGATAAGGATATTGATGTGGCGGCGGAAGCCTTGAAAGTGGCAGAAGCCTTTCGTATTCATACCTTTATCGCCACCTCCGCGTTGCACGTAGAGGTCAAATTACGCCGCACCTTTGATGATGTGGTAGAAATGGCAATTAACGCGGTCAAACGTGCGCGTCGTTATACGGATGATGTGGAGTTTTCTTGTGAAGATGCGGGACGTACCGGTATTGATAATATTTGTCGGATTGTGGAAGCGGCAATTAACGCTGGCGCGACGACGATCAATATTCCCGATACGGTAGGTTATACGTTACCAATGCAATTTGGCGAGATTATTCATAACGTGATGAATCGCGTACCGAATGTGGATAAAGCAGTGATTTCCGTACATTGCCACAACGATTTAGGCATGGCGACCGCTAATTCCTTGACTGCGGTGCAAATGGGCGCGCGTCAAATTGAATGTACCATCAACGGAATTGGCGAGCGCGCGGGGAATACCGCGTTGGAAGAAGTGGTCATGGCGATCAAAACCCGTCAGGATATGTTTAACGGGTTGGATACGCGTATTACCACGCAAGAAATTCACCGCGTCAGCCAAATGGTGAGCCAACTTTGTAATATGCCAATTCAGCCGAATAAAGCGATTGTAGGTTCCAATGCCTTTGCGCATTCTTCCGGTATTCACCAAGATGGAATGGTGAAAAATAAAAATACCTACGAAATTATGTCGCCAGAAACCATTGGTTTGAAAAAAGAAAAATTAAATTTAACCGCGCGTTCTGGTCGTGCCGCAGTGAAAAACCATATGGACGCCATGGGTTATCAAGAAAACGAATATGATTTGGATAAATTATATGACGCTTTCTTAAAACTTGCTGATAAAAAAGGACAAGTATTTGATTACGATTTAGAAGCGCTGGCTTTTATTGATATGCAACAAGGCGATGAAGATCGCTTGACATTAGATGTGATCACCTCGCAAATGATCAGCCATTTGCCAGCCTCCGCCTTTGTACAAGTGGAATTAGATGGCGAAAAACACAGCGAAGTGTCCAGTGGCGGTAATGGACCGGTAGATGCGGTGTTTAATGCGATTTTAAAAATTACGAAAATTGACTTAAAAATGTTAAGCTATAACTTGACCGCGAAAGGTGAGGGCGCGGAAGCCTTGGGGCAAGTGGACATTGTTGTAGAACATAACGGACGTCGTTTCCATGGTGTCGGCTTGGCGACGGACATTGTGGAATCCTCCGCGCGCGCATTGATTCACGCCATCAATGCAATTTATCGCGCCCATAAAGTCGCTGATTTGACCAAGGATTTGAAACACTAATCCATAGGGTGGGCATCCTTGCCCACCGAAAAATGAAAATAGCGGGCAAAATGTTCACCAGAACAAAAATAAATGGTGGGCAGGGATGCCCACCCTACAAAATGCGAGAAAATTATTTAAAATAAAATAGGAAACCCAAAATGACAACATACAACGTAGCAGTATTAAGTGGAGACGGAATTGGACCGGAAATCATGGCGGAAGCCATCAAAGTATTAGATGTAGTGCAACAAAAATATAATTTTACATTAAATTACCGCACTTTTGACGTCGGTGGCATTGCTATTGACAATCACGGAACTCCGTTGCCAGCGGAAACAATCAAAGGCTGTGAGGAAAGTGAGGCGATTTTATTTGGTTCCGTCGGCGGTCCAAAATGGGAGCATTTGCCACCAAATCAACAACCTGAGCGCGGCGCGTTATTACCCTTGCGTAAACATTTTGCGCTATTTTGTAATTTGCGTCCGGCGACTTTATATAAAGGTTTGGAAAAATTCTGTCCATTGCGTGCGGATATTGCGGCGAAAGGCTTTGATATGGTGACCGTGCGCGAATTAACCGGCGGGATTTATTTTGGTCAACCGAAAGGTCGAGAGGGCGAGGGCGCGAACGAAAAAGCCTATGATACAGAAGTGTATCACCGCTATGAAATCGAACGCATTGCTAAAGTAGCGTTTGAAACCGCAATGAAACGCAATAAACACGTCACTTCCGTAGACAAAGCCAATGTGTTAATCAGCTCAACTTTATGGCGCGACGTCGTGATGGATGTGGCAAAAAACTATCCAGAAGTAAAATTAGATCACATTTATATTGATAACGCGACTATGCAATTAATCAAACAACCGGAATTTTTTGATGTATTACTTTGTTCCAATATTTTTGGCGATATTGTTTCTGATGAATGTGCCATGATTACAGGCTCCATGGGCATGTTACCATCAGCCAGTTTAAATGAAACTGGCTTTGGTTTATACGAACCCGCCGGCGGCTCGGCGCCGGATATCGCCGGCAAAGGGATTGCTAACCCGATTGCGCAAATTTTATCAGCGGCAATGATGCTACGTCATAGTTTTGACTTAAACGACGCCACCAATGCCATTGAAAATGCAGTGAAAAAAGTCTTGGCGCAAGGGTATCGCACCGCAGATTTAGCGGACGAAACCCAACCGATTTCAACCGCAGAAATGGGCACCTTAATAGCAAACGCAATTTAAGCGCAAAATTTATACCCTACAAATAACATTTGAAATGATGGTAGCGACGTCATGCTTGGCGTCCTACTAATAATCTTTCTATTCACAGTTTAATTAATGGTGGACTTCCCCACCTTACAGGACACAAAAATGGCAAAAACCCTTTATCAAAAACTGTTTGATGCCCACGTGGTATATGAAGCAGAGGGAGAAACCCCGATTTTATATATTAATCGACATTTAATTCACGAAGTCACCAGCCCGCAAGCCTTTGACGGGTTGCGCGTAGCAGGGCGTCAAGTGCGCCAAGTAAGCAAAACCTTCGGCACCATGGATCACAGTATCTCCACCCAAGTGCGTGATGTAAACAAATTAGAAGGTCAAGCAAAAATTCAAGTATTAGAGTTAGATAAAAACTGTAAAGCGACGGGCATTTCCTTGTTTGATATGAATAGCAAAGCGCAGGGGATTGTGCATGTCATGGGACCTGAACAAGGCTTGACGTTACCTGGGATGACCATTGTTTGTGGCGATTCACATACCGCAACCCACGGGGCATTTGGCGCCTTGGCATTTGGGATTGGGACATCTGAAGTGGAACACGTACTTGCTACGCAAACCTTAAAACAAGCGCGAGCCAAAAGCATGAAAGTGGAAGTACGAGGCAAAGTAAACCCGGGGATTACCGCAAAAGACATTGTACTTGCGATTATCGGTAAAACCACCATGGCAGGCGGTACAGGACACGTTGTGGAGTTCTGTGGCGAAGCAATTCGCGCTCTTTCAATGGAAGGTCGTATGACTGTATGTAATATGGCGATTGAATTTGGTGCAAAAGCCGGTCTTGTAGCACCAGATGAAACCACATTTGCTTACTTAAAAGATAAACCACACGCACCAAAAGGCAAAGATTGGGATGATGCAGTGGAATACTGGAAAACCTTAAAATCCGATGATGATGCGAAATTCGATACTGTTGTGGTGTTGGAGGCAAAAGATATTGCACCGCAAGTGACCTGGGGAACGAACCCGGGGCAAGTGATTGCCATTGATGAAAAGGTGCCAAATCCAGCGGAAATGGCAGATCCGGTTACTAAAGCCTCCGCGGAAAAAGCCCTGGCTTATATCGGCTTAGAACCCAATACCGATCTGAAAGATATTCCTGTGGATCAAGTGTTTATCGGTTCTTGCACCAACTCGCGTATCGAAGATTTACGCGCCGCCGCCGCGGTAATGAAAGGTCGTAAAAAAGCAGACAACGTAAAACGCATTTTAGTGGTTCCCGGTTCTGGCTTGGTAAAAGAACAAGCGGAAAAAGAAGGCTTGGATAAAATTTTTCTCGAAGCTGGCGCTGAATGGCGTAACCCGGGTTGCTCTATGTGTTTAGGCATGAACGACGACCGTTTAGGCGAATGGGAACGTTGTGCCTCAACCTCAAACCGCAACTTCGAAGGTCGCCAAGGTCGCAACGGACGTACCCATTTAGTCAGCCCCGCCATGGCAGCTGCCGCGGGAATGTTTGGTAAATTCGTTGATATTCGCAACGTGGAATTAAACTAATCGTAGGTGGGCATCCTTGCCCACCAAAACATAATGGAATTAGACTAATCGTAGGGTGGGCATCCTTGTCCACCAAAACATAATGGAATTAAACTAATCGTAGGTGGGCATCCTTGCCCACCAAAACATAATGGAATTAAACTAATCGTAGGGTGGGCATCCTTGCCCACCAAAACATAGTGGAATTAGACTAATCGTAGGGTGGGCATCCTTGCCCACCAAAACATAATGGAATTAGACTAATCGTAGGGTGGGCATCCTTGTCCACCAAAACATAGTGGAATTAAACTAATCGTAGGGTGGGCATCCTTGCCCACCAAAACATAATACCACGATAAGATAAATTTAAATGGTGGGCAGGCAAGCCCCGACAAGGATAAAAAATGGCAGGATTAAAACAACATTCAGGCTTAGTGGTTCCACTTGACGCAGCAAACGTGGACACTGATGCTATTATTCCAAAACAATTTTTACAAGCCATCACCCGCGTGGGTTTTGGTAAACACTTATTCCACGAATGGCGTTATCTTGATGCCGCGGAAACCCAACCCAATCCAGAATTCGTGTTGAATTTTCCCCAATATCAAGGCGCTACCATTTTGCTGGCGCGCAAAAATCTAGGCTGTGGCTCATCTCGAGAACACGCCCCTTGGGCATTAGCGGATTACGGGTTTAAAGTCATGATCGCGCCAAGTTTCGCAGATATTTTCTACAACAACAGCTTAAACAACCACATGCTGCCGATTAAATTAACGGAAGACGAAGTAGAAGACATCTTTCAATGGGTATGGGCAAACGAAGGCAAACAAATTCATGTGGATTTAGAAGCCATGACCGTTACCGTAGGCGAAAAAGTGTATCATTTTGAACTTGATGAGTTCCGTCGCCATTGCTTATTAAACGGATTAGATAATATCGGTTTAACCTTGCAGCACGAAGACAAAATTGCCGAATATGAAAGGAATATCCCCGCCTTTTTGCGTTAATCAGCGTTGATTTTTATCCTAGGCTAACCCAAGTTAGCCTAGTTCGCGCTTTTGGAAAGCAAGATATTTGCCAGCAAAAAACAAAGGGTTACCACAAGAAAGCATGAACCTAATTAAACCAATGCCTATACCCCCCCCAAAAAAAAAAAGATTATTCCGCACTTTTTTTAATCCCCACAAAAATTATGCTTTTTCTGTGGGGAGATATTGGATATACTAATCATTCTCACATTTGTGCGGGCATCCGCCAATTTCTAAATCATCAAATGATTATCCACAACATCTATATTAAGTAAGGAGCTTGAAATGAATAAAATTTTCAAATGCAAGTACGATGTGACCTCTGGGATAACCAAAGTTGTGTCAGAACTTGCTACAAATCAACAACTTGCATCACAAACTACCCGTTCTACCCCCCCCCTCAACTGCTCATTTCTCGCTCACTTTACTGGCTTTAATTATACTGACAGCAAATGAGGCATTTGCTAGTCAAAATGTGTATAGCTATACTGATAATGGATCATTTCAAGTCGTCGAATATAATAAAGGTGCTGGGGCAGAAGCTGTTCAGTTGTCAGATAAATGGGACCACAACAAAAAATACAAGCAATATGTTGCTATAGGTAAAGGAGCAACAGTAGGTGTTGCATCAAAACCAAATGATGTTGGTATGGTTGCGATTGGTTACGGTAGTTCTGCTTTCGGATCAGAGGCTATCGCATTAGGCAAATTAGCTAAAACAAAGGAAGGGGCTGGACAAGCTATAGCCATTGGCTCTAACTCAGGAGCAAATTCCCAATCAGTAGCATTAGGTTCTGATGTATTTGCTCTTGGTAAATCTTCAGTTGCGATTGGTAATGATGATATTGATAACGACCAATTTAACGATATGCTTCCAGAAGAAACTATAAAGCTTATATTCAAAGATCTCATTAGCGATAAATCTTATTTTGATAATGATTTATTTAACCAAAAATATTTACAGAAAAAAAATGGTAAAGATAACCGCATATACAGCCCTACTTATGCAGCTGGCATAGGTGCTATCGCTATTGGTTCTCGAGCAGTAGCAGCTGGGAACTTATCTACATCCGTCGGTGCGCTATCTTTCGCTTTAGCTGACTACTCAACCACCATGGGGATGCGTGCCTTTGTTGGGCAAAATGCAACCGGTGGTGTGGCAATCGGTCAAGAGTCCCGGGTGTTTGCTGCCAATTCTCTCTCAATTGGTAACTTCAACGAAGCCACTAGTAATGGTTCCATGTCCTACGGTTATAACGCTCGCGCAGTAGGCGAGCATACTATCGCAATTGGTTCGATGGTGGCTGCTGGAGCTAGATTTAACGTAGATAAAGGTGGTAAATGGCTTGAGTTATATAAAACTTTCAATAAAAATCAAACCGATTTAGATGAGATTGCAGAATTTGATAAAAAAGCTGACGATATTCTGAAAAATGGAAACAACAGCGAGGTTATGCCTGTAGATTATGAGAATGGCACAATATTAACCATTGGTAAAAATAATATCAGAAAAACTCAACAGCACGGTGAAACCGGCAATGGCAAAAACGCGATTGTTATTGGTGGGCGTTCTTTTGCGTTGTGGGAGAACAGTTTAGCGTTGGGGTATTCGGCGTTGGCGGATGCGTCTAACGGGTTTGCGATAGGGTCTTATGCTTATGCAGGAAATCGTGCCACAAATGCGATGGCGATTGGGGTGCGTTCCTATGCCGAAGGGGTGAACAGTATCGCTTTGGGTTACCGCGCGAGGGTGCAGGATGAGAGCAATAATACGATTGCGGGTAAAAATGACCAAAACAAAGACCACTATAAAGGCACAAACTCAATCGCCTTGGGGATTGAATCTCTTGCCTATTTAAATAACTCCGTGGCGTTGGGGCACCAATCCAAAACTGATTATTTATATAACGATTTACTACACGACCCATACACCCCAAAAGGCTCCATCACCATCCCAACCAGCGCGCAATCGGGCGTGATTTCTGTGGGTTCCAAAGGGCAGGAGCGCCGCGTGGTTAACGTCGCGTCCGGTTATTTAGATACCGACGCCGCCAACGTGGGGCAATTAAAATCCCTCGAGGAACGCGTTAACTTACTCACCTCCGGCGGCGCCGGCTTCAACGCGCCATACCTCGCAGTCGACCAAACGTCAGAGCGTAGCGAAGCCAAACGCATCACCGACGGTCAAAAAGCAGTGCAAAACTACGAGCGCTATGTGGAATTAGCAAAACAATACGCTACTCTCCTAAACCGCAAAGCGAATGGGAAAGAGACGTTTAATCAGCAGTCATTAAACTTAATCAAAGATGAAGTTAAAAAACTAGGCGAAAATAATAAAATTGCAACCACTGCCAGTACAATTACAAATGCTATTACGGAACTAGAAAAACTGCAATCCGGTGCACAATCAAATACTTCTGACCAAGAATTAAAGAAAAAATTTGATGAATGGCAGGAAAAAATCAGTAAAGCAGTGACTGCAGATAATACTGAAGATAAAAAAAGACAGCTGACTAGCTTAACAGAAGAGGAAATAAAAGCCTCCAACTTCAACAGCAACCGCGCAGAGGGGCAGGATTCCATTGCCTTTGGTTTTAAAGCGAATACTGACAAAAAAGCTGAACATGCGATTGCCATTGGCTACAATGCTACCGCCAAAGGCATAGGCGCTGTGGCGATTGGTGATAGCGCAGTCGTAGAAGAAAACGCCGGTGACTCCGTCGCGTTAGGCAAAAACTCAAAAGCAGAGGCGAAAAAGACCGCACTTTCTAGCGCAGAAATCCCATCCGGAAATGGAAAAGGCGGCATTAAATTTAGTTGGACAGGTGCCGGCACTTCTCAAAATCAAAATGGAGCAAAAGATAAAGCAGTTGTCAGCGTAGGCACTCAAGGTAGCGAACGTTTAATTACCCATGTCGCCGCCGGTGAGGTAACTCAAACTTCCACCGACGCCATCAACGGCGGACAACTCTATGGCGTAGCAAGCGTGTTTAGCACCATGGCAACCGGTATTTTAGGGTTGGAAGCGAATAATGGCAGTGATGGGTTTAAAAACGCCACTTTTGCTAAGTTGAAAGACGAAAAAGGGCAAGATACAAGTGTTCAAGCTCCAACTACGTTCAAACAAGCAATCGATAAAAATATCGAAACCATCAACAAAGGCTTGAAGTTTATGGGGAATACCGGTAACTCATTTACTAAGCAACTTGGTGCGACAGTAACTATTAAAGGAGATGGAACGGATCTGACTTCTAATGCTACTGACGGTACGATTTCGTTTACATTAAATAAAGAAACTAACATTACACAAAATGCTAGCAGTACTAAAGTTCCAACAACTAAAGCAGTTAAGGAATATATAGATGAAAAAGTTCAAGGCGTTAGCTCAACTTTAGATCTAGAAGCAGATAATTCTAATGGTAGTACTTACGGTAAAGTCGAGCTCAAAACGCAAAAATTGAACATAAAAGGTAAAGAAAATGAAATTAAAACTTCTGTTACCCAAAACGAGCAAACTGTTACCATTAGTTTAGATGAAGCTTTTACAAATAAAGTTACCGCAATAGAAACTAACGTAACCAAAAATACCTCTGATATTAAGACGGTGACTGATAAAGTCACTAAAAATACAGCTGACATTAAAACGGTTACTGATAAAGCGACCCAAAATGAAAATAAAATTCAAGAGGTAGGCTCCAAAGCAGATAAAAATGCAGAAGATATTAAAAATCAAGAGATCGCTTATAAAGCAAATGGTGATCAAAAACCACAAAAAGTGAAACTATCCGACGGTCTTGTTTTTAATGGCGATACCAATATTACCGTTGAAGCAAAAGACAAAGGAGCAATTACCCACAAGCTAAATTCAGCTCTAAAAGGAATTAGTTCTATTGCTAAAAATACAGATGGCAATGGAGCAAAAATCACGCTGAATGAAAATGATATTACCGTTAATAAAAAAATCACTGGTTTGGTTGATGGCTCAATTGAAGCTAATTCAAAAGACGCAGTAACCGGCGGGCAATTGCATAAAAAACTTGCTGAAAAAGCGGATAAAACCTTGGGCAATATTGATCAAGATGGTAAAGATGTGGTTTCAAAATTAGCAGTTGAAGCAATTAAAGCTGAAAAAGAGCCTAAAACTTCTAGCGCATTGACTGTCGAGGCTAAAGCTAGTGAAAATGGCAAATCAAAAACCATTAAAGTCGGTTTAAATGAAACTACATTGATCAGTAATTTAAGTTCCGGCGCCAATATTACTACTCCTAATAATGGCGCGCCTAAATTGGTTACCGATAAACAAGTCAGTGATTTTATCGGCGGTAAAACACTGACCTTTAAAGATCACAACGGAGGCAGCCACGCAAGTAAACTGGATAGCGAGTTTAAACTTGTCGGTAATGATGATATTACCATTACTGTGAGTAGTGAAAATAGTAATGGAAAAGCCACCTTTGTATTAAACAAAGTTAAAACGATTGATGACAATACTCCTAAAGGTGATGATAACGATAAAGTCGCCACCGCCGGCGCGGTAAAAACCTATGTGGATAACGCGTTAACCACTGCCAAAACCGAAGCGGATAAAACCGCGGTGAAATATGATGATGACAGTAAAAATGCCATCACCTTGGGCGGTAAAGACACTCAACATCCACCAGTGGAAATCAATAATTTACGCTCTGGGTTGGGTATTGATGAGATTAACGACAGCGGCATTGCTTCCGCTACCCAAGGCAAAACCCGTGAATTGGTGAAAGATCTTGTGGATGGAAAATTAGATACCAGTTCCCATAAAGCAGCCAATGTTAGCGATCTTAAAGCGGTGGCAACTGCGGGGCTTAATTTCGCCGGCAATGACAGCGATCGCCTGGTTCACAAAAACCTTGGCGAAACCTTGCAAATTGCGGGACAAGGCGTGAAAAAAGAGCAAGTTGCAGCGTTTAATGGCACGGATAATAATATCCTAGTGAAAACCGTGGATAATAAACGATTAGAAATTGCCTTAAATGCCCAATTAACCGGATTGCAATCGGCTACTTTTACTAAAGATCAAAAAACGGTAGAAATTACCGGCGATAAAATCGTCTTAAAAGATAGTAAAGATGGTACGAACGGTAACAGCGCCACCTACACCGCCGACAGCGCGACCTTAACAGACAAAGATGGCAATACTGCCAAATTAAACGGTCAAAGTTTAACCGTTGGCGATAAAAACGCCAGCAATGGGGATAAAACTCATTCGGTTTACGGAAAAGACGGACTGACGATCCATGGCAAAGACGGTGAAAGTGCGGTCAGTTTAACCACGAAAAATGACAACGGTAAAGACGCTGCCACTCTTGCATTTGCCAAAGATGGAGATAAGGGTACCGGCACCATTACCGGATTAAAAGATCTTGCGGATGATGCCGACGGATCCAGCGCCACTAATAAAAATTATGTGGATAACCAGCTGAAAAAAGCCAAAGAAGACGCCGATAAAACTGCGGTAAAATATGATGATGAAACAAGGAATGTTATCACCTTGGGCGGCAAAGGCACATCACATAAACCGGTGGTGATTGACAATTTACGCTCCGGGTTGGGAATTGATGATATTCAAGGCGTGCCGAACTCCGCTAAACAAGGAAAAACGGTGGAGTTGGTGAAAAAATTAGTGGCAGGTGAACTTGACAAAGACTTCTCCCATAAAGCAGCCAATGTTAGCGATCTTAAAGCGCTAGCCATCGCCGGACTTAATTTCGCCGGTAATGATGCCAAAGATATTCACAAAAACCTCGGCGAAACCTTGACGATTGTGGGGCAGGGCGTAAGCGATATCGCGTTGTTTAAGGGAACCGACAATAATATCGCGGTGAAAACCGTTGCGGGTAATTTGGAAGTTTCATTAAACGAAGCATTAACCGCGATTAAATCCTTGGTCACCCAAGCTAAACCGGTGGACGGTAATGCCGGCTTATCCGCCATAAGCACGCTGGACGGTGCGGGGTTACATTTAACGCCGGCGGAAGGCTCGACGAACGGGCAAGGAAAACAAGCCGATTACGGATTGCTTGGCTCTACGCTAAAAGACGGTGAAAAAACCAACACCCAAACCGCCGGCAGTATTACCTTAGCGCAGGGCGATAGCAAAAATATGGCGACCGCAACGGAAAATACCTTGGTGGCAAAAGACGCTGAAGATCCAACAGCGACCTTAACCAATAAACAAACCGCTGCCGGTAACACGCTCTCTGACGATAAAGGCAACCGCGCGACTTACGATCGCCATGGGGTGAGTTTGCAAGACAAAGAGGGCAATACTGCCAAATTAGATGCTCAAGGTTTAACCGTTGGAGATAAAGACGCCAGCAATGGCGATAAAACCCATGCGACCTATGGTAAAAACGGATTAACTGTGTATGGCAAAGACGGTCAAAGTGCGGTCAGTTTAACCACGAAAAATACCAATGGTAAAGACGCTGCCACTCTGGAATTTGCCAAAGGTGAAGACGGTCAAGCGGGCACCGGCGCGATTACTGGATTAAAAGATCTTGAGGCAAATGCCGACGGATCTAGCGCGGCGAATAAAAATTACGTGGATGCTCAACTTAGCAGCGCCCTAGAAGAAGTCGCCGGCAACCGTCCATTTGATTATTATTTAAACGATATCAAAGTCAGCAAAGACAAAGATGGCAAGTTTTATAAAGAAAATAATGGTCAAAAAGTTGAGCTAAGTGCGGAGGAAAAAGCCCAAGTTGTGATTAAAGCCGAACCGCAAAGCACGCCAATGACCGTGAGCAATATTAAAGCGGCGGAACTGGCGGAGAACTCAACAGACGCAGTAAACGGAGCGCAATTGGTGGCAGCGACCGGCGCGCTGGCGGGGCAAGATGGCAAGATGACCTTTGCTGACGGGCGGGATGGCAAAGCGGCAACAGACCCAACCGCGGCAGCAAATCAAGGGCTAACCGCGAAAGATGGGCTAAATGGTCACAATGCCAACGACAAAGCCAATGCCCTGCGCAACGGGGAAGCGGGCACGGTGATATACACCGACAGCGCCGGTCAGCGTTTAGTAAAAGCCAATGATGGCAAATACTACCACGCGGCAGATGTGGGGCGTGATGGCGAGCCAAAAGGCGGAAAAAGTGCGGTGGAAAATCCACAACTTTCTTTAGTCAACGCCCAAGGCAACACCGATAAGGCTGCCCTATTGGGGAATGTGGCGAGTGGGTTGGGCGTGAAGACACCAACTGCCGAAGAAAACGCCCAACTGAATGCCTTGGCGAAAGTGGTGGATGAAAAAACGATTGATGTTGCGAAGAAAGCGAAAACCCTTTCCGCACAGGCTAGAGCTTTTTCTGATTTAACCTTAGCGGTAACTAGTTTGGAGCAAGTCATTGATGAAATGCCGGAAGGAGATGACAAAGCTCAAGCATTGACGACCCTAAAAGAAAATAAAGCAGAATTAGCGCGCGTAGAAAGCAGTTTAAAAACTGCCAGAAACGAGTTAACTACCGCAAAAGCGCAATTATCTGACGCCAATAAAGCCTATGACAATCGTTATAATGCGCTAACGGGGGCGACGGATAAAATCGCCGATTTAGTTAACGCAGACAGTCGCGCTACCTTAACCAATGTGGCTACTGTAGCGGACTTGCAAGCGGTGGCACGGGCTGGCTTGAACGTGGTGGGCAATGATGGACTGACAGTGCATAAACACCTTGGGGAAACCTTGTCCATTACCGGCGAAGGGGAATTTAACAGTGATACTTCCGCCGCGGGCAATATTAAGGTGGAGCTCGCGCAAGATGGACAAGGGTTGAGCGTGAAATTATCCGATAAATTGCAAGGCATGACCTCGGTGGAAACCCGCGAAATTCATGGTAAAAAATCATTGCTCGATAGTAACGGGCTAAAAACTGTTAGCGCGGACAGCGAAACCCGCGTGAGCGCGCAGGGAACCGAGATTGTGGGCAAAGGTGCCAACGCCGGAAAAGCGGCAGGCTATCGCTTGGATGGCGTCCGCTTGCAAGATGGCGTAAATCACGCCACCCTATCCGCACAACAAGGCTTACGCTTAACCGGTCAAGCAGGCGAACCTTCCTTGATAGCAACGAAAAACGGGCTGGTGGTCAAAGGAGCACAAGGCGATATTGCTCTTGACGGTCAGCGCGGCGAAATCTTGCTACCGAATGTCAAACCGGATGCGAGCGGCTATGTTGCAGTGAATAAAAATTATGTGGATAGCCAAAATAATGAACTGCGCACCCAATTGAGCAATACCAACCGCGAAATGCGCGCAGGAATTGCCGGCGCCTTGGCTGCCGCCAGCTTACCAAGCTCGGCGATACCGGGGAAATCCATGCTTGCCGCCTCTGCTGGAGCGTTCAAAGGACATAGCGCCATAGCCTTGGGCTACTCCAAAATGAGCGATAACGGCAAAATCAGCATCCGCTTACAAGGCACCAGCAACTCTGCCGGCGACCTTGGCGGCGCTGTCGGTGTGGGGTATCTTTGGTAAGATAACGTAACGACTTCACCGCACATCTTGACTTTCGGGTTGAGATGGCGGTGGGGAAATAAAAAAATCTGCACATTACCTTGCTGTTATCACAGCGTGTTATGTGCAGATTTTTTATTAAATGATGCACCACTTATTTAGGTGAGAAAGAACAAAGCTATAGTTAAACAAAAGCCGCGAGCTTTATTCTTTTACGTAGTTAAATGCAAAAAGTGCGGTCGAAATCACCGCACTTTTTTGATCTTATGATTTATTGCAAATGCAATTGTTGCTGTACTTTGCGTAATAATAAGAAAATCCAAGGCCATAGCAAACCGCTGGCAATGGCGCCGAAAATTTCCTGCCAATTAAAATAAGCGCTATGTAACAGTAGTTCAATTAAGAAGATGCCAAGGCGTAGGGCAAAGATAAACAAAATGACTAAGATACTTTGCATCCATAATGACATATTGCGCAAAATCAAATTGTTAATGGCAATTAAATAAGCAAACACTGACAAGACCAACGCGTGTACACCAAGAATAGAACCCAATACTAAATCCCAGATCACGCCAAGAATAAAGGCGGAGCCGATACTGACTTTGGTTGGAATGGAGAGTACCCAATACATAAGTATCAGTACTAACCAAGCCGGTTTGAAACTTTGTAAACTGGCAGGCCAAGGGGCAATTTCCAAGACCATTGCGATAATAAAAATACAGGTTATGATCAATACTTGCAGAAAAAAGTTATCACGCATTAATCTTCCTCCCTATGTGGCAACTGCTCTGGGTTAATCGGCTCTGGCAGTTGTATTTCTGGTATTTCCAGTGGCAAATCTTCCGCCGGTACCGGCGCCTCATTTTCTTCCACTTTTGATTTCGTTATTTTATTGGCAGCGGATGAATTTAAGGCAGCTGCCGCTTGGCTTTCAAGACGTTGTTGTACCGCTTTGCGTACTTCTTCCGGTGTGATAGATTGTGCTTTGCGCATATCTTCATTGGTCGGCCACAAGAGCAACAAATAACGTAAGCGATCGAGCGAAGCAAGCGGTTTTGCGGTGATAGTGGCGAAATAATTTTTACTGTCACGGGATACATTTTCCACAATGGCTACTGGATACCCCTCCAAAAAGCGTCCGCCTAAACCGGAGGTGACCAATAAATCGCCTTTCACAATATCAACAGAACGCGGTACATTATCTAATGTCAATTCGTCCGTGCGACCGGTACCGCTGGCAATGACGCGAACATCATTACGTAATACTTGCACCGGAATGGCATGGGTAACATCAGTGAGTAGCAACACGCGGCTGGTATTTTCCCCGACGGAGATGATTTGCCCAATCACCCCTTTTTCGTCGATCACCGGCTGTCCAACGTAAGCGCCGTCTTTATCCCCTTGGTTAATCACCACTTGCTGGCGATAAATATCCGTTTCCGCGGTTAATACTTCAGCAATTTTTTTATATTCGTCGGTGCGCAGTGGCGAATTTAGTAGCAAACGCAAGCGTTGATTTTCCACTTTCAGTTGATCCAACAGTAATAAATCGGCGTTTTTTTCCCGCAATTGTTCGCGCAAGGCTTTATTTTCAAATTGCAAGCGATTGGTATCTGCCAGATTATCGGATACGCTGTCTAACAGGGTGCGTGGCGTGTTGGCAAGATAATATAAACCACCGATAGCAGTTTCCATTACACTGCGTACCGCAATCATAGTATTGGTTTTACCATCAAATAAAATTAATGCGATCGACAATGTTACAGCAATCATTAAACGGATGCCAAGGGGAGGTGATTTGGTGAAAATAGGTTTCATATTCTCGTTCCAAGACGAAAAGTGCGGTTAAAATTACCGCACTTTTTGCACTCGTTGATGGGATTAAACTTCATCACTAAAGATGTCGCCACCATGCATATCGATCATATCAAGGGCTTCACCGCCGCCACGTGCAACACAGGTTAACGGATCTTCTGCCACGATCACAGGAACACCGGTTTCTTTTGATAATAACACATCAAAATTGCGTAATAATGCACCACCGCCGGTTAAGACAATACCTCGCTCAAAAATATCGGCAGCGTGTTCCGGCTGACATTCTTCCAAGGCAGTGCGCACTGCGGTGATAATCCCATTTAGCGGTTGTTGTAAGGCTTCTAGTACATCACGTGATGTGACGCTGAAAGTACGTGGCGCGCCTTCGGCTAAATTATGTCCATGCACTTCCATTTCTTTGACTTCGTCTTCGTTTTGAATATAAGCAATTCCAATTTCTTGCTTGATACGTTCTGCGGTTGGCTCGCCAATGATGGAGCCGAAGGTGCGGCGAACGTAGGCAATGATGGCTTCGTCGAAACGATCCCCGCCGATCCGTACAGAAGATGAATATACGATACCGTTTAATGAGATAACCGCTACTTCGGTAGTACCGCCACCGATATCAATGATCATTGAGCCGGTTGCGGTGGAGACCGGCAATTTCGCGCCGATTGCCGCTGCCATTGGTTCTTCAATAAGATACACTTCACGTGCGCCGGCGCCAATGGCAGACTCTTTGATTGCACGACGTTCTACTTGGGTCGCCCCCGCCGGGACGCAAACTAAAACACGCGGGCTTGGGCGCATAAAATTGCCGCTATGTACTTGTTTAATAAAGTATTGCAACATTTTTTCGGTGACGGAGAAGTCAGCGATAACTCCGTCTTTCATTGGTCGGATAGCTTCAATACTTTTTGGCGTTCTTCCCAACATTAATTTGGCTTCTTTACCGACTGCCGCGATACTTTTTAACGAGCCGATACGGTCGCGACGGATTGCCACAACAGAAGGTTCATCTAAGACGATGCCTTGTCCTTTAACGTAAATTAATGTATTTGCTGTACCGAGATCGATGGAAAGATCGTTGGAAAATAAACCACGAATTTTTTTTAATAGCATAAGAATTCCGTAAAATTATTTTGTATAAGAAATGCTCAATGTCAAGCAATGAAAAAATTGTGCTAAATGTATCAAAAAAACGCGGTTTATAACAGAAATTTTTGATGTAAACGCGCAAAAAAATAAAGACAATGGATAAATTATTGTTATCTACTTTATTTATGTAAAAAACGCAAAAAAAGTGACCGCACTTTGGGATTGCTTGCTGCTTGAGCGGGCAAAGTGCGGTGCTTTTTTTAGGTTTTTTGCAAAATCGGTTTAAGGAAGCGGGCAGTATGTGATCCCTCTACTTGCGCCACTTGTTCCGGCGTTCCTGTAGCGATAATTTGACCGCCGCCGCTACCGCCTTCCGGTCCGAGATCGACGATCCAGTCTGCGGTTTTGATAACGTCTAAATTATGTTCAATCACCACAATGGTATTACCTTGATCACGCAAGCGGTGTAGCACTTCTAATAATTGCTTAATATCGGCAAAGTGCAAGCCAGTTGTCGGCTCGTCAAGAATATACAAGGTTTTACCCGTATCCCGTTTGGATAATTCCGTTGCCAGTTTTACCCGTTGTGCTTCGCCGCCGGAGAGGGTAGTGGACGATTGTCCTAAGCGAATATAGGACAAGCCTACGTCAATTAAGGTTTGCAATTTGCGCGCGATCATTGGGATAGCGTCAAAAAATTCGCGCGCTTCTTCCACAGTCATATCTAAGACTTGATGGATGGTTTTCCCTTTGTAGCGAATTTCCAAGGTCTCGCGGTTGTAGCGCTTGCCTTTACAATGATCACAGGCAACATAAACATCTGGCAAAAAGTGCATTTCCACTTTAATCACACCGTCGCCTTGGCAGGCTTCACAACGCCCGCCGCGGACGTTGAAACTAAAACGTCCGGGGTTATAGCCGCGCGCCCGAGATTCCGGCACACCGGCAAACAGTTCGCGAATAGGGGTAAACAGCCCTGTATAGGTTGCCGGATTAGAACGCGGCGTGCGTCCGATAGGACTTTGGTCAATATCGATCACTTTGTCAAAAAACGCCAAGCCTTTGATGGCTTTGTAGGGAGCAGACTGTCTATTTTCTGCGCGATTAAGGGCATTTTGCGCCAGTGGAAATAAGGTGTCATTGATTAATGTGGATTTTCCCGAGCCAGAAACACCGGTGATACAGGTAAATAAACCGACTGGAATATCTAAGTTGACATTTTTCAAGTTATTGCCACTGGCGCCCACTAATTTAAGGATTTTTTTCTTATCAAGTGTGGTGCGTTTTTTCGGAATTTCGATTTTTTCTACACGGGATAAAAATTTACCAGTCAAGGAATTTGGATTTGCCATAATTTCTTGCGCGTTACCTTGCGCCACCACATTACCGCCATGCACACCGGCGCCAGGACCGATATCAATAATATGATCCGCCGCCATGATAGCGTCTTCGTCATGCTCAACCACGATCACCGTGTTGCCTAAATTACGTAAGTGGATCAAGGTATTTAGCAAACGCTCATTATCTCGTTGATGTAAGCCAATAGAGGGTTCGTCCAGCACATACATCACGCCGACTAAACCGGCACCGATTTGGCTTGCCAAGCGAATGCGCTGCGCTTCACCGCCGGAAAGGGTTTCTGCGGAACGGGAAAGGGACAAATAATTTAACCCGACATTGACCAAAAATTGTAGGCGCTCTTTGATTTCTTTTAAAATTTTATCCGCAATATGGGCTTTTTGCCCAGAAAGGGAGAGTTCGCTGACAAAATTTAATGCTTCGCCGATACTTTTTTCCGAGATATCCGGCAAATTGGCTTGACCGATATAGACATGGCGCGCTTCCGGGCGCAAACGAGAACCGCCACAATCGGCACAAGGACGATTGCTGATATTCTTCGCTAATTCTTCGCGTACCGACATGGATTCAGTTTCTTTGTAGCGTCTCGCCATGTTGTTTAGGATGCCTTCAAAACTATGGCGACGCAGCACCACATCGCCGCGATCATTCATGTATTGAAATTCAATTTCCTCTTTGCCCGAACCGTGCAAAACAATATCTTGAATTTTTTTCGGTAACGTCTCAAAGGGCGCATCAATATCGAATTGATAATGTTTGGCGAGGGAGGTTAACATTTGATAATAATAAAAATTTCGTCGATCCCAGCCTTTGATCGCGCCCGCCGCTAAAGAAACACTTGGATTTTGGATCACGCGCTTTTCGTCAAAATACTGCTGTACGCCCAAGCCATCACAGGTCGGACAAGCCCCCGCAGGGTTATTAAAGGAAAATAGACGAGGTTCTAACTCTGGAATGGAGTAACCACAATGGGGACAAGCAAAATTAGCAGAAAAGACCAATTCAGGTACGTCCGGATTGTCCATATCCGCCACCACAACAGTACCGCCAGAAAGCTCTAGGGCAGTTTCAAAGGATTCCGCTAAACGCGTGGCAATATCATTGCGCACTTTAAAGCGATCAACGACGACTTCAATGGTATGTTTTTTTTGCAATTCTAATTTAGGCGGATCGGATAAATCGCAAATTTCACCATCAATACGAGCACGAATATACCCTTGTGAGGCAATATTTTCGAGTATTTTAACGTGTTCCCCTTTGCGCTCTTTAACGATAGGAGCCAACAACATCATTTTACTTTCCGCTGGCAAGGCTAAAACGTTATCTACCATTTGGCTGATGGTTTGCGCGGCTAAAGGAACGTCGTGTTTTGGGCAGCGCGGCTCGCCGACGCGCGCAAACAGTAAGCGCAAATAATCGTGAATTTCCGTGATGGTTCCCACTGTTGAACGCGGGTTGTGGGAGGTGGATTTTTGCTCAATGGAAATCGCTGGTGAAAGTCCCTCGATGTGATCCACATCCGGTTTTTCCATCAAGGACAAAAATTGACGAGCATAAGCAGAGAGGGATTCCACGTAACGTCGTTGCCCCTCTGCATAGAGGGTATCAAAAGCAAGGGAAGATTTTCCCGAACCGGATAAACCGGTGATCACGATTAATTTATCGCGAGGAATGGTAAGGTTGATATTTTTTAAATTGTGGGTTCTTGCCCCGCGGATCTCAATTTTTTCCATAATAACATCTTAAAGTGCGGTCGTTTTTGCAACATTTTAGTAATTTTGTCAAGGCTGACAAGTTTATTTTGCGATCATTATCGCACAATCTTGAATAACTGTGCAAATATCCAGTAAATTTATTTTTAAATCTAGATTTTTTGAGGAATTTCAGGCAAAATAGCCGAGTATTTCAGATTGTAGTAACATTAGAGGACATTATGGCAGGAGTAAATAAAGTAATTATTGTTGGTAATTTAGGCAATGACCCAGAAATCCGTACCATGCCGAATGGCGAAGCGGTAGCGAATATCAGCGTAGCAACCAGTGAAAGTTGGTTAGATAAAATGACGAACGAACGTCGTGAAGTAACTGAATGGCACCGCATTGTTTTTTATCGTCGTCAAGCGGAAGTCGCGGGAGAATATTTGCGCAAAGGTTCGAAAGTTTACGTAGAAGGTCGTTTAAGAACCCGCAAATGGCAAGATCAAAATGGTCAAGATCGCTATACCACGGAAATTCAAGGGGATGTATTGCAAATGTTAGACAGCCGCTCTGATCGCAGTAATGCTTATGCCCAAACCAGCGCCCCTCGTCCAATGGCAACAACAAAACCGGCATCAGCGCCTCAACAACCAAAATCCCCAGAACCACCACTTGATGATTTTGATGATAATATTCCATTTTAAATTTAAATAGTAGCAAATTTAGTTAAATCCTTGTATTTGAGTATGTTGGGTACGCTACCCCAAAAGTTAACCGGTTATTCAAAGGACTGATTTTGGTATTGTATCGGATTCAGTCCTTTAAATTTTAATTGAGTTCGTTCTTTGTTCTTCATTATAGTAATATCGTAACGTATTTTGTCATTTATTGTCCGCTTAAATTTATTAACGTACTTAAAGGTTTTTCCGTAAAAATATTCTATTTTCATTCATCCGAAAAAGTGCTTCATTGCGATATTATTCAATTAATTGACTTTTCTCTATACTCTACAATTTTGCTAAATGCTGTTTTTCACTAAGATAGGCTGACAGCTGTATATTTGATAATGGATGCCTTAGTCTGAATGTGATGGTATATTTTGTATCAAGGTGTCATTTGGGCTGTGATTTAATCTATAAGTAATTAATTTGTTATTAAATTAATCTTACTGTAAACCACGGATAGTGGCTGTGTTAAGATAGCATGATGTGAATTAAAGGTATGATGTAGTATGACAGAAAAAAATTTGTTAAATCATTTGGCGCAGTTAGTTACCGAGCAGCGTAATCCGCATTCGATATGTTTGGATCAGTTGTCGGCGGCGGAAATTGTGCGTTTGATGAATGAAGAAGATCAAAAAGTGGTGTTGGCGGTGGCGGATTGTTTGCCGCAGATTACTTTAGCGGTGGAGAAGATTGTGACGGGATTTGCTCAAGGTGGGCGCTTGATTTATCTCGGTGCGGGTACTAGCGGGCGTTTAGGTGTGTTGGATGCGTCGGAATGTCCGCCGACCTTTAGTGTGTCGCCGGAGCAGGTAAAAGGCGTGATAGCTGGTGGGGATTATGCTATTCGTCATGCGGTGGAAGGTGCTGAGGATGATCCTTTGGCGGCGGTTAACGATTTGCAGCAATTGGGATTTTGCGCGCAAGATGTGCTGGTTGGTATTGCGGCAAGCGGGCGGACGCCTTATGTTATTGGTGGTTTGGAATATGCCAAACAATTGGGGGCGACGACGGTGGCGTTAAGCAGCAATCCGCAAACTAGAATGACGGAGATCGCCGATATTGCGATCACGACCGTTGTCGGACCGGAAATTTTGACTGGCTCCAGTCGCTTAAAATCTGGCACCGCGCAAAAATTGGTGTTGAATATGTTAAGCACTGCGTCCATGGTACTGTTGGGGAAATGCTATCAGAATTTGATGGTGGATGTTAAAGTGAGCAACGAAAAGCTATACGCGCGCGCTATTCGGATTGTGATGCAAGCGACGGAATGTGACAAAGCGGAGGCGGAGGTGACATTGATGCAAGCGGATAATCAGCCGAAATTAGCAATTTTGATGTTGTTATCAGGGCTGGATAAATCAAGTGCACAGGCGTTATTACAAGCAAATGGTGGGCGTTTAAGTCAGGCGTTGAGCGTGTGATCGGTATAAAAAGGGAGCGGTTGGCTCCCTTTGTTCAATTTGGTTAAGTGCGGTGGTTTTAGGTAGTTTTTTTCGCCAGTTTGGACCAGTTGTAATAACCGTATAAGGAATTTAATAAGTACGCCCCATACATTAAGTACATTGCTGGCGTTTGCGCCCATAAAACAATAGATAGAATGTTGAGGATAATCCATAGAAGCCATTGCTCTCTATAACGCAAGACCATTAATAATTGTGCAGCAACTACTAACACGGTGGTTATTCCATCTAGTGTTACGGATTGTCCATCAGTCGTTTTTAAAAAGCTGATAAAGGCGACGGAACCGACAAAGACAACACTAATTAGGGTTGTCCAGCCTTTGAAGGTTAAAAATTTAGCTTCTACAAGCTCTTGTGTTTTGTCACTACGCATATTTTTTTTCCATAAAAAGTAGCCGATAAATTGCGCTGGAATATAGACGTAAAGCGTAGTGGTCATTTCACCGTAGAATTTATTGTCCCATGCCACATAAAAGTAAGTGTAAGCGAAAATTAGACCAAACAAGTAGTTACTAATTTTTCCTTTTCCGACAAAAACGACGCACAGAATGCCCGCAATACCTGAGATCATGGCGAGGAGTGAGTCAGGTTCTTGTATATAGGCAAAAATTTGTGCCGCTAAAAAAAGAAAAATCCAAATGACTTCAAAGAGCTTCCAGCCGCCGAAAAGTTCATTTTTAAGATGTTGTAACAGATTATTCATAATGGACCTCTGAAAAATTAAATTTGGGGGAAATTGTGGCATTTTGTTACTTAATTGTCAATTAAAGGCTACTTTTTTGTGTTTTAATTTATTTAAATAAATAAAATGTATAAAATAGTTTACAGCTTGATTATTCTATAGCCTTTTTCACTTGTTTTAAGTTAAGCAAGGTGTTATTAAAACTATATTTTACTAATAGGCTTTTTATCGTAAATTGGTTAATATAGCAACTTTATTATTAACCTTATCTAAGGAGATGACAATGGGTTTATTTGATTTTGTGGGCGACATCGGTAAAAAACTTTTCTCTAAAAAAGAGGATGCCTCTGAAGCAGTTACGCAGCACATTGCGGAAGATAATCCGGGGGTGGAAAATGTATCGGTGAAAGTGGAGGATGGAGTAGCAAAATTAGAAGGTAAAGCAGTTTCGGCGGAAGCGTTGGAAAAAGCGGTGTTGATGGCGGGTAACGTGATCGGTATTAACTCGGTGAATGTGGATAACGTTGCGATTGCCAGCGGCGAGCAATTAGCCGGTGATGATGAGTTTTATGTGATCCAAAAAGGCGATACGCTTTGGAAAATTGCGGAAAAGGCTTATGGTAATGGTGCGAAATATACTGCGATTGTGGCGGCAAATAAAGAAGTGATCAAAGATGCCGATAAGATTTTCCCGGGACAAAAAATTCGCTTGCCGAAATCTTTATAATTGATATAAAGGCAAACCCTGTTTCTGATGAAGCAGGTTTTTTTTCTTTGTTTAGTTTAAAATTTAATCAATTGTCGTTTTTTCTCTGCCATTTTCTCGACTGATGGCATTTGTATCGTTATAATTCGTCGTCTTATATTGAATTTTATCTAACTTTTAATTAACGTGTTCGGTGCGAGCGTTCGCCGAGTGCAAATTTATTTTGAGGTAACATAATGTCATTAAATATTGAAACAACTCAAGGTCTTGAGCGTCGTGTAAGCATTACGGTTCCGGCGGCAACGGTTGAACAAGCAGTACGTGAAGAATTAAAACGCGTGGCAAAAAATGCCCGTGTTGATGGTTTCCGTAAAGGTAAAGTGCCGGCACAAATTATTGAAAAACGTTTTGGTGCATCTGTGCGTCAAGATGTGTTAGGTGATCTATTGCAAAAACATTTCTTTACTGCGGTTATCGACAGCAAAATCAATTTAGCCGGACGCCCTAACTTTACTGTTGAACAATTTGAAAGTGGCAAAGATTTAACTTTTAGTGCGACCTTTGAAGTCTATCCGGAAGTTCAATTGCAAGGTTTAGAGCAAATTAAAGTAGAAAAACCGGTTGTAGAAATCAGCGAAGCTGATGTGGATAAAATGGTTGACGTTTTGCGTAAACAACAAGCTACTTGGGCAGAAAAACAAGAAGCAGCAAACGCAGATGATCGCGTTACCCTTGATTTCGTAGGTTCTGTGGACGGTGAAGAATTTGAAGGCGGCAAAGCGAATGATTTCGTATTGGCGATGGGACAAGGTCGTATGATCCCAGGCTTTGAAGAAGGCGTTGTTGGTCATAAAGCCGGTGAAAGTTTTGAGATTGATGTGACTTTCCCTGAAGAATATCATGCAGAAAACCTAAAAGGGAAAGCAGCGAAATTTGCCATTACCTTGAAAAAAGTAGAAGTGATGGTGTTACCAGAGTTAACGGATGAATTCGTGGCAAAATTCGGTCCAACCACCAAAACCGTTGACGATTTGCGCAATGAAATTCGCAAAAATATGCAACGTGAATTGAAAAATGCGTTAACTGCACGGGTTAAAAATCAAGTGATCGACGGTTTATTGGCGCAAAATGCCATTGATGTTCCGGCAGCCGCAGTTGAGCAAGAAATCGAAACTTTACGTAGCCAAGCGGCACAACGCTTTGGCGGTAACGCACAACAGGCTGCTCAATTACCACGTGAATTGTTTGAAGAACAAGCAAAACGTCGTGTACAAGTGGGATTATTGTTGTCTGAAGTGATCGCTTCTAACGAGTTGAAAGCAGATGAAGATCGTGTGAAAACAATGATTGCTGATATTGCCTCTGCTTACGAACAACCGCAAGAAGTAATCGAGTATTATAGCAAAAACAAAGAGTTAATGAATAATATTCGTAACGTGGTATTAGAAGAGCAAGCCGTTGATGCGGTATTGGCGAAAGCGCAAGTATCAGAAAAAGCAGCTTCTTTTGATGAGGTGATGAGCCCGCAAGCGTAATTTCGCTTGAAAAACACAAAAGTGCGGTCATTTTTTCGTAGAAATGGACTGCCTTCCAAAACTTAGACAGTTATCTAAAGGACTAATTTCGATATAGTATCGGACTTAGTCCTTTTCGTTTTAATTGGATTTGTTTTTATGCGGTTTTTTTAGAAAAGTGCGCCATTGTTCAATCAGATGAGGATGGGGAATCGCAAAATGAAGATAGGCACTTTCTGACGTAAATGTACCATGGGTATTTGCTTAACGTTAAAGATGCTCTTTTTTATGTCAATCAGTGTTAAGCAACGGTAAATTCCGTTGCCTTTTAGGTAGCAAGCTCGCTAAAATAGGCGCCATTTTGAGTAACGGAAAGGGAAATTATGTTTGTTATTGGTCAACGTTGGATAAGTGAAACGGAAAATAATTTAGGATTAGGTATTATTAGTGCGTTAGACGCGCGAACGGTAACGATACATTTCCCGGCAGCAGATGAAGTGCGCATTTATGCTTCAAACAATGCTCCTTTAACCCGTGTCAGTTTTCAAGCGGGTGATGAAATTCCCCATCAAGAAGGCTGGAAAGCGAATGTGTTGGAGGCTATGGAGCACAATGGATTATTTTTCTATCGCGTAACACGCCATGACGTTATGCAAGATATGGTGATGTTGGAACAAGATATTGCGCCGCATATTGCGTTTAGCAAACCGCAAGATCGCTTGTTTAATGCACAAATCGATCGCATGGATCATTTCGTGCAGCGTTATCGCAGTTGGCATCATCAGCAAACCCAATATCAATCGGAATGTCGTGGTTTGCGCGGTATTCGCGCCGGACTTATCCCGCATCAATTGCATATTGCCCAGGAGGTGGGGCAACGCATGGCACCACGTGTGCTGCTAGCGGATGAGGTGGGGCTTGGTAAAACCATTGAAGCAGGGATGATTTTGCAACAACAATTGTTTGCAGAAAAAGTGCAACGGGTATTGATTTTGGTTCCGGAAAGTTTGCAACATCAATGGCTGGTGGAAATGTTGCGTCGCTTTAATTTGCCTTTTTCCTTATTTGATGAAGAACGTGCGGCGGATTTTGATGACAGCGCCCGCAATCCGTTTCATAGTGAATCTTTGATCCTTTGTGCATTGGATTGGTTTGTTAGCCATCCTAAACGAGCGCAACAAGCCTTGGAGGCAGAATTCGATTTGTTGATCGTGGATGAAGCGCACCATTTAACCTGGTCGGAGACGCAGTGCAGCTTAGAATATCAAATTGTTGCGCAATTAGCGGAAAAAATTCCGGCATTGTTATTACTAACCGCTACGCCGGAACAATTAGGGCAAGAAAGCCATTTTGCTCGCTTACGTTTACTCGATCCTCAGCGTTTTTATGATTACCATGCTTTTTTGTGTGAGCAAGAAAATTATCGCCCGTTGGTGGAAATCATTAATGCCTTGCTACAAGAAGAAACTTTGAGTCTTGCGCAGCAACAATATCTGCAATCGTTGCTGGATGAGGAAAGTGCGGTGTTAATTGCGCAAGTTTCTGCCTCGACGCAAGCCCGCCAGCAACTGATTGCCCAATTAATTGATCGCCACGGAACTGGGAGGGTGTTATTCCGTAATACGCGACAAGCGGTGCAAGGTTTTCCGAAGCGTGTGTACGCACCAGTGAAATTACCATTTCCAAGCCAATACCAAAATGCCTTGTCGATTTTGCAACGTTTAGGCGAAATCGGCTCGGTCGAGGCGTTGTATCCGGAACGTATTTTCCAAGAGATGAATGCGTTAAGTGGTTGGTGGGAATTTGATCCGCGCGTGGCATGGTTGCTTGAGTTTTTAAAACAGCGACGTGATGAAAAAGTGCTAGTGATTTGTCGCCATGCGGATACGGTGACGCAATTGGAGCAGGTTTTGCGTGAAAAAGAAGGCATCCGCAGTGCCATTTTTCATGAAAAAATGTCGATCGTGGAACGGGACCGAGCGGCGGCGTATTTTGCCGATCAAGAATATGGCGCACAGGTTTTATTGACCTCGCATATCGGTTCGGAAGGGCGTAATTTCCAATTTGCCAGCCATTTGGTACTGTTTAATGTACCAGAAACGCCGGATTTATTGGAACAATGTATCGGACGTTTGGATCGTATCGGGCAGCGTGGAGATGTACATATTCATGTGCCTTATTTTGACAATTCGGCGCAGCAAGTTCTCGTGCGTTGGTATCATGAAGGCTTAAATGCTTTTGCCGAGACTTGTCCGACGGGGACATTATTGTTTGAAAAGTGCGGTAAAAAATTGCGTTATTTTTTACAAAATCCGACCGCACTTGAGGAATTTCATCCCTTTTTACAACAAACCCATGCGCAATATTTGGCGTTAAAGGCACAATTGGAGCGCGGGCGCGATCGTTTATTGGAATTAAATTCCAATGGTGGCGAGGCGGCAAAACAGCTGGCAGCGCAAATCGCGCAACAAGATGGCGCGACAGATTTAATTAGCTTTAGTTTAAATTTATTTGATCTGATTGGCGTGGAACAGGAAGATTTGGGCGAGCAAACCTTGGTGTTAAAGCCGAGCGACCATATGTTAATTTCCGATTTTCCGGGCTTAAAAGAAGAAGGATTGACCGTTACTTTTGATCGCGCACGTGCCTTGGCGCGTGAAGAAATGGATTTTTTAACTTGGGATCATCCGCTGATTCGACAAGGGATGGAGTTGATGACATCCGGTGATATTGGTAAAAGTGCGGTGTCTTTATTGGTTAATAAGGCGTTGCCGGCTGGCACTTTATTATTGGAATTAATTTATATTGTTGAGGCGCAAGCGCCGAAAGGGCTGCATCTAACGCGCTTTTTGCCGCCGACACCGGTGCGGTTATTATTAGACGCCAAAGGAAATAACTTGGCAAATCAAGTGGCTTTTGATAGTTTACAGAAACAATTAAAACCGATGGGACGCAAAATGGCGCTAGATGTGATTAAAATGCTGCGTAAGCAGATTACTGCTTTATTGCCATTGGCAGAACAACAAATTGCTTCGCCGGCACAACAGATTATCGCTGATGCCAAACAAGCAGCGCAACAGCGCTTGCAGGCGGAGTTAACTCGTTTGCTGGCGTTGCAAAAAGTGAATAAAAATGTGCGCCAAGATGAAATTGAATTAGTCCGCCGACAATTTGAGCAAAGTTTGGCGCAACTGGATTTGGCGAGCTGGCGTTTGGACAGCTTGCGTGTAATTGTGAGTAATAAAGAATAAGATGGCACTGATTGAATATCATCCCCCGATAGATCCTTGGCTTGATATTGTGTATCGAGATGATCACATTTTGCTGGTGAATAAACCGAGCGGTTTGCTTTCAGTTCCCGGTAATCAGCCACAATATTACGATAGCGCTATGTCGCGCGTAAAAGACAAATATGGGTTTTGCGAACCGGCGCACCGTTTGGATATGGCGACTAGCGGGTTATTGTTGTTTGCGATGAGCAAATTGGCGGATCGCGAATTAAAACGCCAATTTCGTGAGCGGGAGCCGAAAAAGCAATATGTGGCGTTAGTTTGGGGGCATCTTGAGGCAGAGCAGGGAACAGTAGATTTGCCCTTGATTTGCGATTGGGAAAATCGTCCGCGCCAAAAAATTTGTTTCGAGCGGGGAAAAAGTGCGGTCACAAAATTTGAAGTTTTGCAACGTTTGCCGAATAACAGCACGCAAGTTCGCTTAACGCCGATTACGGGGCGTTCTCATCAATTGCGCTTACATATGTTAGCCTTGGGGCATCCCATATTAGGGGATAAATTTTATGCGCACCCACAAGCCAAAGCCATGTCACCGCGCTTGTGTTTACACGCTGAATATTTAAAAATCACCCATCCGCTTACTCAAAAAACCATGGAATTTCGTGCTGAAGCGAGTTTTTCATTGTCGCATGAACGGAACGCGCTAATACAGCCATAGAAAAAGTAGGTGCTTTAATCTTGCGTTATTTATCCGTATAATGGGTAACTATTTTGAATTTATTAGGAAAATGTAATGCAACTTATTCGCAGTTTTCAGCGTTTACCGGCGATATTTCATGAACAAGGTTGTGCATTAACGGTTGGCAATTTCGACGGGGTACATTTGGGGCATCAGCAGATTTTGCGCCATTTGCGTCAAAAAGCGGACGAATTGGCATTGCCGATGGTAGTGATGTTGTTTGAACCGCAGCCACGCGAATATTTTTTAGCAGATAAAGCGCCGGCAAGATTGATGCGCTTGCGCGATAAATTGCATTATTTGGCGCAAGCCGGCGTAGATTATGTTTTCTGTATAAAATTTAACCGCACTTTTGCCGTTCAACGCGCGACAGATTTTATTTCAGATTGTTTGGTTGCGCAGCTGAATGTGAAATTCTTAAGTATCGGCGACGATTTCCGTTTTGGCGCAGGGCGAGAAGGGGATTTTGCCCTGTTACAACGCGCGGGCAAAAAATACGGTTTTGAAGTTGAAGATAATTGTAGCCTTTGTTTGGATATGCAGCGCATTAGTAGCACTGCCATTCGTCAAGCCTTGGCAGAAGATAATTTGGCGTTAGCAGCGACGCTTTTGGGGAAACCTTATTGTATTTATGGGCGCGTGGTACATGGGAATAAATTGGGGCGCACTATCGGCTTTCCGACTGCTAATATTCGCCTGCAACGTCAAGTTAATCCGATCAAAGGTGTGTATGCGGTAAAAATTCAATTAGACGACGGACGCCAATTTACCGGCGTTGCCAACGTGGGCAAACGCCCGACCTTGAACGGAATTAAGCATATTCAGCTGTTAGAAGTGCATCTTTTTGATTTTAGCCAAAATTTATACGGGCAGAATTTGCAGATCGAATTTTGCCATAAATTGCGCAATGAAATTAAATTTGCCTCCTTTGAGGCGCTGAAACAACAAATTGAACAAGATGTGATTGTGGCAAAAGCCTATTTTGCGACAAAACTTGCGGAAAAATGACCGCACTTTGATCGTCAATTCTGCCTTTAATCTTAACGAATTTCTGCGTATAATGCTGAAATTCGTTTGTGTTTAAAAAATACGCTCAATTTTTTAATTATTACTCTTTGGAAGATAAAAATGTCGAATGAAAATGTAGATTATAAAAATACGCTCAATTTGCCACAAACCGGTTTCCCGATGCGTGGAGACTTGGCAAAACGTGAGCCGGCAATGTTGAAAAACTGGTATGAAAAGCAACTTTATCAAAAAATTCGTGCCGCCGGTAAGGGTAAAAAGACCTTTATTTTACACGACGGACCTCCGTATGCGAACGGTTCGTTGCACCTTGGACACGCGGTCAACAAAATCTTAAAAGACGTTATTATCAAATCCAAAACCGCGTTAGGTTATGACTCGCCTTATATTCCCGGTTGGGACTGTCATGGCTTACCGATTGAGTTAAAAGTCGAGGGCTTAGTTGGCAAACCGAATGAAAAAATTTCCGCAGCAGAATTCCGTCAGGCTTGTCGCGATTATGCCAAAGAACAAGTAGAGGGACAAAAAGCCGACTTTATCCGTATGGGCGTGTTGGGCGATTGGGATAATCCGTATTTGACCATGAATTTTAATACGGAAGCCAATATTATCCGCACTTTAGGAAAAGTGATTGCTAACGGGCATTTGTACAAAGGCTCCAAACCGGTTCACTGGTGTTTGGATTGTGGCTCTTCTTTGGCGGAAGCGGAAGTGGAATATGAAGATAAAGTGTCTCCGTCCATTTATGTGCGTTTTGTCGCGAGCAATCCAGCGGAAGTCGAAGCGAAATTTAATGCGCAAGGTAAAGGTCATGGTCGTTTATCTGCGGTGATTTGGACAACCACGCCTTGGACATTACCTTCTAACCGCGCTATTGCAGTTAATGCGAATTTAGCCTATCAATTGGTACAATTTGGCGATGAGCGCGTTATTTTGGCGGCAGATTTGTTGGAAAGTGTGCAAAAAGCGACCGCACTTGAGCAAGTGGAAGTATTGGGGGTTGTGCAAGGGAGTGAGTTGGAATTATTGCGTTTCAATCATCCGTTTTATGATTATAGCGTGCCGGTGATTTTAGGTGATCACGTCACTACTGATGGCGGTACGGGTTTGGTGCATACCGCGCCGGATCATGGTTTGGATGACTATGTGGTCGGTCAAAAATATCAGTTGGAAATGGCGGGATTAGTCGCAAATGACGGTAAATTTATTTCTACCACGCCATTTTTTGCCGGCAAAGGCGTATTTGAAGCCAATGATTTGGTGGTGGAAAAACTGAAAGAAACCGGTGCATTGTTAAAACTTGAACGTATTAAACATAGCTATCCGCATTGCTGGCGACATAAAACGCCAATTATTTTCCGTGCTACGCCGCAATGGTTTATCGGTATGGAAACGCAAGGCTTACGCAAACAGGCGTTAGGCGAAATCAAGAAAGTACGTTGGATTCCAAGTTGGGGCGAAGCGCGAATTGATACCATGGTGGCAAACCGTCCGGATTGGTGTATTTCTCGTCAGCGTACTTGGGGCGTGCCGATGACCATGTTCGTGCATCATGAAACTGAACAATTGCATCCGCGTACTTTAGAGATCCTTGAAGAAGTGGCAAAACGCGTTGAAAAAGCGGGTATTCAGGCTTGGTGGGATCTGGATCCTGTTGAAGTGTTGGGCGAAGAAGAGGCGAAAATTTATCGTAAGGTGCCGGATACCTTGGATGTGTGGTTCGATTCTGGATCGACCTATGCTTCTGTCGTGCAACAACGTCCTGAATTTAATGGCAATGCAGCGGATATGTATTTAGAGGGTTCTGACCAACATCGTGGTTGGTTTATGTCGTCCTTGATGCTTTCTACAGCGACTGACAACAAAGCGCCTTATAACCAAGTATTGACCCACGGATTTACGGTGGATGAAAAAGGTCGCAAAATGTCTAAATCCTTGGGTAATGTGATTGTGCCGAGCGAAGTATGGAATAAAAATGGAGCAGACATTTTACGTTTATGGGTCGCTTCCACTGACTACACCGGCGAAATTGCTGTTTCTCACAATATTTTAAACAGCGCCGGCGATACCTATCGTCGTATTCGTAATACCGCACGTTTCTTGTTGGCGAACTTAAACGGTTTTGATCCAAAACGTGATTTGGTTAAACCGGAAGAAATGATTGCTTTGGATCGTTGGGCGGTGAGCTGTGCGTTAGAAGCACAAAATGATATTAAAGAGGCTTATAATAATTATCAATTCCATACTGTGGTACAGCGTTTAATGCGTTTCTGCTCCATTGAAATGGGATCCTTTTATTTGGATATTATCAAAGATCGGCAATATACCACTAAAGCGGACAGCTTGGCGCGTCGCAGTTGCCAAACTGCATTGTGGCATATTGCTGAAGCCTTAGTGCGTTGGATGGCGCCAATTCTTTCCTTTACCGCGGATGAAATTTGGGGGCATCTGCCGAAAGTAGAAGGTCGCGCAGAATTTGTGTTCACCGAGGAGTTTTATACCGGCTTGTTCAGTTTAGGTGAGAAGGATAAATTGGACGATAATTATTGGCAACAATTGTTAAAAGTGCGCGCGGAAGTCAACCGTGTATTGGAACAAGCGCGTAACGATAAATTAATTGGTGCGGGTTTAGAAGCGAAAGTGACGGTTTATGCGAATGATCAAGTTCGTCCGTTATTGGAGCAATTAGGTGATGAATTACGCTTTGTGTTAATTACTTCACAAGCGTTGGTGAAACCGCTTGCCGAAGCGGATGTAGCTGAAGGCGAATTTGCCGGTTTAGCGGTGAAAGTGGAGCGAGCTGAAGGGGAAAAATGCCCACGTTGTTGGCATTACTCTACCACCATCGGACACAATCCGGCACATCCGGCGTTATGTTCTCGTTGCGTGGAAAACGTTGATGGCGCAGGTGAATTAAGACAATTTGCCTAATAATTTAAAAAAAATGACCGCACTTTTAAAGTGCGGTTAATTTATTGCAAGTTTTGCGGAGTGCTATGAGCAAAAAAACGGGTTTATCCTTTTTATGGTTAGGATTGGTGGCATTTGTCATTGATTTATTTACGAAATATTTAGTCGTGAGTTGTTTTGAACTGTATGAAAGCGTGAATATTTTACCGATATTTAACCTGACATATGTGCGTAATTATGGTGCGGCGTTTAGTTTTTTAGCCGATCATTCCGGTTGGCAAAAAAGTTTTTTTATCGGTTTAGCATTAATTATTTCTGCGGTGTTGATCTATTTTCTTGCCAAAAATAATGCGACACAAAAATTGCAAAATTCTGCCTATGCCTTGATTATCGGTGGTGCATTAGCGAATGCGGCAGATCGTTTTTATCACGGATTTGTGGTGGATTTTTTTGATTTTTATTGGCAACAATGGCATTATCCGGTGTTCAATGTGGCGGATATTGCCATTTGTATTGGTGCGGGTTTGTTAGCCTTGGATGCCTTTAAAAATAGCGACAAGAAAGAGAAAAAAGCATGAAAATTATTTTAGCCAATCCGCGCGGTTTTTGTGCCGGTGTTGATCGTGCGATCAGTATTGTGGAATTAGCGCTGGAAGTGCATGGCGCGCCGATTTATGTGCGCCACGAAGTGGTGCATAATCGTTTTGTGGTCAATGGCTTACGCGAACGCGGTGCGATTTTTGTGGAAGAATTGGATGAAGTGCCGGATGGCGCGATCGTGATTTTCTCGGCACATGGGGTTTCGCAAGCGGTGCGCCAAGAGGCCAAAAATCGCGGGTTGAAGGTTTTTGATGCGACTTGTCCGTTGGTGACGAAAGTGCATATGCAAGTTGCACGCGCTAGCCGCAAAGGGACAAAAGCGGTGTTGATCGGACATGAAGGGCATCCAGAAGTGGAAGGAACGATGGGACAATATGATAACCACGACGGTGGTATTTATTTGGTGGAAAATGTGGAAGATATTGCCAAATTGTCGCTGCGTGATGATGAAGATATTACCTTTATGACACAAACGACGCTGTCTATTGATTATACCGCCGAAGTGATTGAAGCGTTAAAAGAAAAATATCCGGCAATTCAAGGACCGCGTAAAAATGATATTTGTTATGCAACGACTAATCGCCAGCAGGCAGTGCGTGAGTTGGCAGCGCAGTCCGATTTGGTGATTGTCGTTGGATCCAAAAATTCCTCAAATTCCAATCGTTTGGCAGAATTGGCTTCCAGAATGGGCGTTACCTCCAAATTAATTGATGATGCAAGTGATATTGATCCGGCATGGCTAAATAACGTGAAAACGATTGGCATTACTGCTGGTGCCTCTGCTCCAGAAGTATTAGTGCAATCTGTTGTTGCTCGTCTTCAGGAATTAGGGACAAATCAAGTAGAAGAACTACAGGGTTGCGAAGAAAATACGGTGTTTGAAGTGCCAAAAGCATTACGTATTTAATATGGATATTAAGTATGGGGATTTCCTTTTTCTATATGCTTATTAGAGAAAAGCGCTAGATATATGTTTAGAGGTTTATCAGCGGTCTGATCAGTGAGGGTAAATATGAACAAAAAAACACCAAAAATTTGATTGATATCACAAAAAAGGGGATTATTTAAAACCTGAACAAACAGTTTGATTTTTTTGCTGCATAATAAGTGAGATCGTTTTTATATGAAAAAATTGGCGTGATTTGGCATAGCGGACAAAAAAGTTGGTTTTACCAGAGCCTATCCCAAATTCCGTGTAAACATCCATTTCAACTTAATGGTGATCGTTTAGACGATCACCAAAATCAATCATAAAACGATTCATTGCCTGTTTCCAGTTTTGAATCGGCATCGTCCATTTTTTGACGCCTCTTTCATCGCCAGCCATATCACTTTGAACACCGAATCATCCGTTGGGAATACATTACGTTTTTTGATGACTCGGCGGATAACACTGTTTAACGATTCCACCGCATTGGTGATATAAATCGCTTTGCGGATATCCAAAGGATAGTCAAAAAGGGGGTATTTGCCCAATTTTCTTCCCGACCTCTTGCCACAAGCGGGTATTTTTCCTGCCATTTTTGCGAAAGTGCGGTCAGATTTTCTCGCGCTTGCCCCTCATGGGGCTTGATAAACCTGCTTTAAATCTGCCGTTACCGCCTTGTAATCTTTCCACGAGATATACTCAAGCTGTTCCGCACTAAATTGCAAAGCTGAATCTTCGTTTGAGGATAAACCACATCAAGTGGTCGATTTTGCCATTCCAGTACACGTTCTTTAACAGAATCCGTCACGCGAGAAATGAGGCTGGTAGACACATCGGCATCATAGCGTTCCTTGAACATTTCCACGATTTCCTGATTACTTAACCCTTTGGCATATAAGGCAATAATCTGCATCCCCGTAATGCGGGTCTGATTTTTCTTGATAAGGTGCGGTTCAAAGGTGCCGTCACGGTCGCGAGGAGTATCGATTTTTATCTCACCTTCATCACAAATCACGGTTTTGGACATGTAGCCATTCCGTACATTTTTGTCTTTTCGGGGTTGATGCTTTTCATAGCCAAGATGGTCAATGAGTTCGCCATTTAGAACGTCTTCAACCGTGATTTTTTAAGCATTCGTGAAAACTGATTAAGGTCTTCTGGTGTTTTGAAGGTTTTGGCAAATTCCGCTGCCAACGCGTGGAGTTGTTTTTCGTTCATAATAAAGTACCTGTGTCTGATATATTATCTCAGAAACAGGTATTTACACAATTTGAGGGGTAGGCTCTGTTTACCCTACTTTTGAATTGCGCTCTCATGGTAGAAAATACATTTTTTAGCATCATAATTGAAAAAAGTGATTTAAAGCCCATAATATGTAATATAAGGCTTTAAACCACTTTTTACCAACTATTTTGTCTACTATGCCCTTTTTCTCTGAACCTCATTTTTTCTGAAATTCATAACGAAGCATATTTAGATAATGTTCAATAAATTTTTGACAAGGAATAAAGAAATTACTTTTCATTTCCCCCCTTTTTTATTGATAATCACAACCATCACCATAATCTGAGCCTGATTGATTATTTTAAGATGAATCTGAATTATTTTTTATCCCTTGATATGAATTACTAATAAATCCTTCAGTAGCCCCTCCTGCAAATCCTCCTACAATAGGTTTCAATGAAGAACTGACCCTTACTATTGTAGACACAGCCCCACCAATTCCGCCACCAGCGGCAGAGCTTGCTATCCCTAAAGCAGTTATTTTTTCTCCTGAATATATTTTATTTCCTACATAAGTTGCTACTCCTGCAGTAGCCCATACCAAAGGTGCTAATCCACCACTTACTATTTGGCAGTCTCGGATAGTTAATTCTTTCAATTTTACTGTCCTATTTTTAATTAAAAATTGTTTTTGTATATTGCGATTAACACTATGATTAATATATAGGCTATTAACTGGGCATTATCGGTTTTTTTCTTTTTAAACAATCGCTTAAAGAAAAATAAATCCAATAATTTTACTACAATGACAGGCACGACTATAACAAATACTAAAAAAATAAAGTCTATCATCTCAAACTCGCCAAAATATAAATTTTTTAATTCTCATACGCATAAAATCATTTTTATTTTATGTTAAAGATGCTTTTTATAGTAATCAGTGTTAAGGGAAGTGCCAAAAGCATTACGTATTTAACATGGATAACAAAAAAGCGCTAAAATAGACCCATCTCTTATCTGATTGGTCTATTTTTTTGTTAAATATATTTTTCTGGATTGTACAAAATGGTGTTGTCATTTATGCTGTAATAACTTGCAGTCCTTTTTGTCGTAATATTTTTATCATTTCAGGATCTGCTTCTTTTCCAGTGATTAACAGGTTAATATTTTGTAATTCGGTAAACAGCATACCGACGGCTTTGCCTAATTTTGAACTATCCAGTAAAACTACAAGTTTTGTGTTTTTTGACAGAATTCGTTGTTCTGAATTGGCGATTAGCATATCTGTTTTGTATAATCCTTCGGTTGTTAATCCTTTTCCACTGGTAAATACGATATTCGCAGCAAAAGTTTCGTCCATGGCATTTAAAGAGAGCATAATCGCTTGGCTTTTGTTGTATTGCCCTCCCATGATAACCACCTGCTCATGATCATGTTCAATCAAATAATTAGCTAGAGGTAAAAAATTAGTAATGATTTGAATATGTCGGTTACATAGCACTTCACCCAATGTCATCATTGTTGATCCACAGGTAAGAATGACGCTATCCCCATCATTACACAGTGCAGAGGCAGCTAATGCAATCCGCTTTTTTTCATCTAAATTATTAGTATTTTTCACGGGGGGGACAAACCGAGAAGACGGGATTGATGTTACCCCATTTCTTATTTTTATCAAATATCCCCGAGCAGCTAATTTTGTGATATCTCGTCTTACTGTTGCCGGAGAGACTTTTAGATATTCAATAATTTCCGGTACGGATAACATTTTTTTTTCGTCTAACAGTGTCAATAATTTGTTATGTCTAATTTGTTCATTCACCTTCTTATTCTCCTTAGGCAATGTAACATGAACATTACAATATCTATTTATTTAATTCAATATAGACGAACAAAAAATACACCGCACTTTCATAGAAAGTGCGGATTAATCGGTTATAGAATTGATTTAAACGGTACATTAGGCTCTTGTTCAAAGCAATCATCAAAGCCTCTTGGGTGATGATATTCAATTAAATCTTTATCTTGCGGATAAATATATTTTCCGCCAACCTCCCAAATAAATGGATGGAATTGATATTGTAGGCGATCTTTACGCATACGATACAGTTCTAGAATTTCATTGGTACTGGCAGTAAAATTCGTCCAAATATCATGGTGTACAGGGATAACGACTTTTGCTCGCAAGCATTCCGCCATTCGTAGAATATCTACTGATGTCATTTTATCGGCAATACCCACAGGGTTTTCTCCATAGCTACCTAATGCGACATCAATATCATAATCTTTACCATGTTTTGCATAGTAGATAGAATAATGCGAGTCGCCAGAATGATAAATATTACCTCCAGGGGTTTTGATGAGATAGTTAACCGCTTTTAAGCCCATTTCCTCATCACTAGGGCAGATACCATGTAATTCGCCACCGTTTTCTTCAGCACCTCTTGCTGGTAATGTGACCAAACAGGTACGATCAAAAGAGTCCAATGCGATTAATTCTAAATCTTTAATTTTTACTGTATCGCCGGGTTTTACCACAACACAGCGATCCACTGGAACTCCCCATTTTACCCACATATCGACGCAATATTGTGGACCGATAAATTTAACATGATTTAATGTTGGATTTTTTACTATTGCAGCAGCAACATTTACATCAATATGATCGTTGTGATAGTGCGTTGCTACAATGGCATCAACCTCATTGATGGCAAAAGGATCTAATACGCCTACGGAATTGCGCAAGTTTGGCTGTAATTTACGTACACCAGCCATATTTGCCATTTGATGTCCACGAACCATGTCTTTTACTTTTTTGGTTGCTTTCCCACGACCACACCATAAATCAATGCATAAATTAGCGTTATTCGGGGTTTTAACCCATAATCCTACGCAACCTAACCACCACATTGCAACATTATTTGTAGGAACTTGTTCTTCTGCTATCTCCTCATTTAACCAAGTTCCCCATTCCGGAAACGTAGAAAGAATCCAGCTTTCTCTGGTAATTTCATCAATTTTGCTCATAATGCACTCCTCAATAATCGTCAATTAAAATTGATTAAATCATAAATAATCAAAAATGATTTGTAAATAGATTATTTTTGAAAATTGTTATTTTATTTTAACTTATTGTTATTTAATAATTTATTTTTTATTTTATGAGATTTTTTAATTATATAAAAATAATTAAATTGTGATTTAAGTCACATATAATCAAAAAAAATCTTTTTGCTTCATTTTGGTGGTGTTATTATTGGTTTTGAGTTGATTTTTATGTTAAAGCGATGAATGTAGTATCGCTTGTTTGTTGTTGAAATGTGGTACAAGTATTTATATTAAGAGGTTAATTATGGAAACTCTCTACAATCTATTTTTAGGGTTTAATGATCAGGTTTTATCTAAAGCCCCATTTTTATTAGGTATTGTCGCCTGTATTGGCTACATTCTGCTAAAAAAAGATACGACTACAATAATTAAGGGAACAATCAAAACCATTGTTGGTTTTATGATGGTACAAATCGGCTCCGGTGTATTAACGTCAAGTTTTAAACCTATTATTGATAAGTTATCCGAATTTCATGGGTTAACCGGTGCAGTGATTGATCCTTATACTAGTATGCAATCGACCATAGAAACTATGGGGGAAAACTATGGTTGGGTTGGTTATGCGGTATTATTAGCCTTAGCACTTAATATTTTATTAGTCGTATTTAGACGTATCACTGGCATACGTACTATTATGTTAACTGGGCACATTATGTTCCAACAGGCAGGGTTGGTTGCCGTGTTTTATATGATTATCGGTGCTTCTATGTGGGAAACCATTATTTATACCGCAGTATTAATGGCACTTTATTGGGGTATTTCTTCTAATATTATGTATAAACCAACTCAAGCAGTTACCGGCGGAGCGGGATTTTCGATTGGGCATCAACAACAAATAGCGTCATGGATCGCAACGAAATTAGCCCCGAAATTGGGTGATAAAAATGATACTGTAGATAATATGAATTTACCTAAATGGTTACATATTTTTCATGACAGTATTTCGGCAACTTCATTAGTTATGACTGTCTTTTTCGGTATTATTTTGCTTTCTTTTGGCTTAGATAATTTACAATCTATGGCAGGGAAAACCCACTGGATTATGTATATCCTTGAAACTGGACTTAAATTTGCGGTTGCTATTCAAGTCATTGTTACTGGTGTTCGTATGTTTGTTGCTGAATTATCGGAAGCTTTTAAAGGAATTTCTGAGCGCGTTATTCCAAATTCAGTGTTAGCAATCGATTGCGCTGCAATTTATGCATTTTCTCCGAATGCAATGGTTTTTGGATTTATGTGGGGTGCCATTGGTCAATTTGTTGCAGTTGGATTTCTCTTGATTGTTGGCGCACCGGTTTTGATTATTCCGGGCTTTATTCCTATGTTTTTCTCGAATGCGACTATTGGTGTGTTTGCTAATCAATTTGGTGGTTGGAAGGCAGTGTTAAAAATCTGCTTTGTTATGGGAATCATTGAGGTATTAGGATCGGCATGGGTTATCCATTTATTGGCGACTCAAGGGGCAGAATTTAATGGCTGGATGGGAATGGCAGACTGGGCGTTATTTTTCCCGCTGATTTTACAAGGCATAGTGAGCCTTCCTGGCTTCTTCTTTGTAATTTTAGCGTTATCTGCGGTATACATGTTTTTTGCCTCTCGTCGATTACGAGCTGATGAAGCAGCAGCGGTGGCTGCAGGCAAAACGTTGGAACAAATGGACGGTTATAATTTAGATAGTGAATTAACTGACGAAAATAAACAAATACAACAAGTGGCACCATCTTCTTGTCGTGCAATACGAATTCTTGCAGTATGTGGTTCAGGTCAAGGTTCATCAATGATGATGAAAATGAAAATTAAGGGATATCTGGATAAGAAAAATATTCCGAGTGTGTTAGACTCCTGTGCGGTTACGGACTATAAAAGTAAACTGGACAGTATAGATATTATTGTTTGTTCTCGCCATTTGCAGGATGAAATAGTGACAAATAGCCATATTTCAGTACTTGGGGTACAAAATATGCTAAATCCTAACTCATTTGGTGATGAATTATTGGCATTAATCAATAAACATAATACCAATGCTTAATTAATTATGAATAACTTTTCCGGAGATAACCATGTTAAAACAATCTCTTATTGATAATAACTCAATTAAATTACATCAATCTGCGAGCGACTGGCAAAGCGCGATTAAAATAGCAATAGATATGTTGATTCATTCCGGTGCGGTGGAAGCCCGCTATTATGATCGCATAATAGAAGGAATTACTAATATTGGACCTTATATTATCTTAGCACCTGGGTTAGCCATGCCTCACGCCCGACCGGAAGATGGTGTATTGAAAACCGCTTTTTCTTTAGTGACTTTTGATGTGCCGGTGTATTTTGATGGGGATGATGAGCCTGTCTATATGATGATCGCATTAGCAGGGAGCGATAGCAATCAACATATGGAAGGGTTAGTGGAAATTACTCGAATATTAGATGATCCAAATAGCGATAGCGGTGTTAATATCGAGAAATTTTTGACTTGTGACAGCGTAGATGAGGTCTTGGCAGTAATTGATGCTGCTCTTGAGGAATAATATATTATAAAAATAGGAAATATAATTTTAGGAGATGATCTATGAAGACTAAACCATTATTGCAAATAGCTCTTGATTCCTTGACCCTTGAAAAAGCGGTTGCTGATGCTAAGCAGGCCTCAAATTTAGTTGAAGTCATTGAAGTTGGTACTATTCTGGCTTGTGCAGAGGGGATGAAAGCTGTTTCTACATTGCGAGCGTTACACCCAGAACATATTATTGTTTGTGATTTGAAAACGACAGACGGAGGCGCGATTTTAGCAAAAATGGCTTTTGAGGCGGGGGCAGATTGGCTAACGGTGTCTGCGGCAGCGCATCCAGCAACGAAAGCAGCGTGTAAGAAAGTCGCGGATGAATTTAATGCTGCCCACCCGGAATTAAAGGTGAAAAAAGAAATTCAAATTGAAATTTATGGTAATTGGACAATTGATGATGCAAAAGACTGGGTTGAGTTGGGCGTACATCAAGCGATTTACCATCGCTCAAGAGATGCCGAGTTAGCCGGAAAAGGATGGACCCAAGAAGATGTAGCATTAATGAAACAACTTTCACGCTTAGGCATTGCGCTTTCTATTACTGGTGGAATTGTTCCGGAGGATATTCATCTATTTAAAGAAATTAAAAATGCTAAGGCTTTTATTGCAGGACGAGCTTTAGTCGGGGAAAAAGGGCGGGCAACTGCTGAAGCAATTCGTCAGGAAATTGCAAAATATTGGTAATTTGACCATTGAGAGCGTTACGAAATGCTTTGCGTAACGCTTTTTTAGTCTCAATAAAGTGATGTATTACAGAATATCCAATAATTCTACTTCAAACACTAAGGCGCTAAATGGCGGAATAGATGCGCCGGCACCACGTTCGCCATAGGCTAAGTTATGCGGAATGGTTAAACGCCATTTTGAACCAACTGGCATCATGGAAAGCGCTTCAACCCAGCCCGCAATTACGCCGGTTACTGGGAATTCTGCCGGTTGACCACGTTTCACCGAACTATCGAATACCGTTCCATCAATTAAGGTACCCGTGTAATGTACGCGCACTTTATCTTGGCGACTAGGGATTTTACCGTTGCCTTCCACTAAAACTTCGTATTGTAATCCGCTTTCTGTCACTTTTACGCCGTCTTTTTTCGCATTTTCCGCTAAGAAAGTGTTACCTGCTTCTTCAAATTGTTTAAATTGTGCCTGTGCTTTTTCCGCTGCGTCTTGTTGCAATTGATGTAACGCTTGGCTGACTTCATTTAAATCCAACGCCGGTGCATTTTGGTTTAAGGCATCATAAATCCCTTTGGCAACCGCTTCTGCTTTCACATTTAATTGGCTATCGATTAATTGTTGACCGATTTGTAAGCCGATACCATAACTCCCTTTTGCAGAAACATTATCTAAGGTTACTTGTTCAAAAAATGATTTAGTCATTGTTTTTTCCTTGTGTGTTAAAAATTATTTTTTATATGCCAATACTTCGCCCATGCGCACCGGCACATCGACTTGCAAATGGCTTGCTAGTTGTACGCGATTTTTCGGGAATAAATTGATCACGGTCGAACCTAATTGGAAGGCGCCCATTTCGCAACCTTTCAATAATTTGACCGCACTTTCCCCTTGATAAGTCCAAGTTTTGACTTCGTTTGGTCGCGACGGATTGACAATACCAGCCCAAGCAGTGTTGATGCTGGCAGTGATGGTGGCGCCGACTAAAATTTGCACCATCGGTCCAAAGTCTGTATCAAATACGCAGATAACCCGTTCATTGCGAGCGAACAAATTGGGTACGTGTTCGGCTAAAAACGGGTTAACCGAAAATAGATCGCCCGGCACGTAAATCATTTTGCGCAAGGTCGCATCGCAAGGCATATGCACGCGGTGATAATCACGCGGCGATAAATAGATGGTGGCGAACTCGCCATTTTTAAAGGTCTCCACCAATTCTTGATCGTGCGCCAATAAATCTTCTAAACGGAAATAATGACCTTTGGCTTGTAATAACAAATTGTCGTCAATATGTCCGAGTTGGCTGATCCGCCCGTCCGCAGGTAAACAAAGTGCGGTCGGATTTTGCTCGATTTTACGCGCATTTTCGGCAAGTGGACGAATAAAAAATTCGTTGAAGCTGGCATAATCTTTGAAATTCGGTTTCGCCGCCTCATTCATGTCCACCTGATATTTTTTGGCAAAAAGTTTGATCGCAAAATGGGTTACTGCGCCCCATTGTTGTTTGGCAAACCAGCCGGCAAATTGGGTTAAATATTGTTGTGGCATCACATATTGAAAGGCAATTTTGATGCGTTGCCAGTAGCTAGGTTGCTTTTTTTCCGCATTGTACATAGTTATGTCCTCAATAAATTGAAGATGGGATTATAACAAGTTATTTAACTTGTGCAATGATAAGGCTATACTTTGCTACTAATTCGGATTTATGAACGAAAACAATCAGAAAGGAAGACGCGCAATGAACGAGCAAGATGTGTTGCAATGGGATAAGCAACATTTGTGGCATCCTTATTCAGCGGTGAATGCCGAGATGCCGATGTATGCGGTGGAACGTGCTGATGGCGTGATGATCACCTTAAAAAACGGGCAACAGCTGATTGACGGGATGTCTTCTTGGTGGGCAGCGTTACATGGTTATAACCATCCGCAATTAAATCAAGCCGCCATTGCCCAATTACAGAAAACCAGCCATATTATGTTCGGCGGATTTACTCATGATCCCGCGGTAGAGCTGGGGAAACGTTTGGTCAGCATTTTGCCGGCAGGATTGGATAAAATTTTCTATGCCGATAGCGGATCGGTGGCGGTGGAAGTGGCGATGAAAATGGCGCTGCAATATCAACACGCCAAAGGGCAGCCTAAACGCAGCAAATTTGCCACCATTCGCGCCGGTTATCATGGCGATACATGGAATGCGATGTCGGTTTGCGATCCGGTTACTGGAATGCATAGTCTGTTTGCCGAACGGTTGCCGCTGCAATATTTTTTACCACAACCCAAAACCGCCTTTGGCGAAGATTGGGATGAACAAGATATTGCGCCATTACGCGATTTATTAGCGCAAAAATCCTCGGAAATTGCAGGGTTAATTTTAGAACCGATCGTGCAAGGCGCCGGCGGGATGTATTTTTATTCGCCGACCTATTTGGAGCGTGCCAGAGCCTTATGCGATCAATATGGCGTATTATTAATTTTTGATGAGATCGCCACCGGATTTGGGCGCACCGGCAAATTGTTTGCCACGGAATATACTCAAATTACCCCGGATATTATGTGTTTAGGCAAAGCCTTGACCGGCGGTTATTTAACTTTGTCGGCAACGGTGACCACTGCCTTGATCGCGCAAACCATTTGTCAAGGTGAAGCAAAATGTTTTATGCACGGACCGACGTTTATGGCAAATCCACTGGCGTGCGCCATTGCTTGTGCTTCCATCGATTTATTATTGGCAAGCAATTGGCAGGCGAAAATTCAGCAAATAGAACAACAATTACGCCGCGAATTAGCGCCGGCGGCGGCATTTAATTGTGTCAAACAGGTACGAGTTCTCGGCGCGATTGGTGTACTTGAAATGCAGGAACCTGTTAATATAGCAGTTTTACAACCGAAATTTGTGCAAAGAGGGATTTGGTTGCGCCCGTTTGGACGTCTAGTTTATCTTATGCCGCCTTTTATTATTGCATCGCACCAATTATCGCAACTGACACAAGCCCTACTAGAGGTGATCAAAGAGGTTTATGATGAATCCATTGGCTGATTTTGCCGAGCGATTAACGCAATTGCAGGATATCGGACAATTACGCCGCTTGCCTGAATTAACCCATCAAGGGCGTTATATCGAAAAAGAGGGACGGTTAATGTTAAATTTATCGTCCAATGATTATTTGGGGCTGGCAAATAATACCGCTTTGCGCCAGGCTTTTTTACAAAAACACGCGGAAAACTTACCGCACTTTACCTCATCTTCCTCTCGTTTGTTGACGGGATCTTTTCCGTACTATGAGCAACTGGAAGCGTTGTTGGCGCAGCGCTTCGGGCGCGAAAGCGGATTGTTATTTAACAGCGGTTATCATGCCAATATCGGGATTTTGCCCGCAGTAGCGGATAAAAATACGTTGATCTTGGCGGATAAATTAGTACACGCTAGCATGATTGACGGCATTCGCTTAAGTGGCGTCGATTTTGTGCGTTATCGTCACAATGATTATACGCATCTGGAAAATTTACTGCGTAAACATCAAAACCGTTATCAACGTATGATTATCGTGACGGAATCGGTGTTTAGTATGGACGGTGATGTAGCGGATTTGCCACAATTGGTGGCATTTAAAAAAGACTTCGGCAATGTGTTATTGTATGTGGATGAAGCGCACGCGATCGGTGTTTACGGGGAACAAGGCTTAGGAATTGCCGAACAGCAAGGTTGCGTGGCACAGATTGATTTTTTAGTCGGTACCTTTGGCAAAGCCTTAGCTTCTATGGGCGCTTATGTGGTTTGCGATCGCCTGATGCGAGATTATTTAGTCAATACCATGCGTCCGTTGATTTTTTCCACCGCGCTGCCTCCGTTTAATGTGGCATGGAGTTTATTTCTGTTTGAAAAACTACCGCACTTTCAAGCACAACGTACGCATTTGCAACAATTGAGTGAGCAGCTAAGATGCCATGTGCAACGCTTGACTACGCGGGATATGCCAAGCCAAAGTTGTATCGTACCTTATGTTATCGGCGATAATCAAAAAACGGTTGAGATGGCGCAACAGTTGCAACAAATGGGCTATTATTGTTTGCCAATTCGCCCGCCGACTGTCCCGCAAGGCACGTCGAGAATTCGTTTATCGCTGACTGCCGATATGACGTCGCAAGAAATCGCACAATTTATGGACGCGTTATCAACGCTTATGTAACAGGATTAAATTAACGTGAAAACAACATGGATAAATAACGGGCAGAAAAATATCATTGTTTATTTTGCCGGTTGGGCAAGCTCGCCAGAAGCGGTGGCGCATTTGGCGGCGCCGGCGGAATATGATGTCTTAATTTGTTATGATTTTCGTGATCTTAAGCTGGATTTTGATTTTTCCGCTTATCGGCAAATTCGGCTAGTGGCGTGGTCTATGGGCGTGTGGGCAGCAGCGCAAGTGATGCCAAATCTTCCGTTGATTTCGGCGGTGGCGATAAATGGTACGCCGCGTCCTTGTGATGATGAATTCGGTATTCCCAAAGCCATTTTTCAAGGCACGCTGGATAATTTGAATGAAAGCAATTTAGTGAAATTTCAACGTCGAATTTGTGGCGATCGGCAATTAAGTGAGCAATATCGACAAATGACATTATCGCGTCAATTGCCGGAAATTCATCAAGAATTGACCGCACTTTATCAAGCAATGCAACAGCCAGATTTAGCTGCGATACAATGGACCGGCGCGATTATCGGTCATCAAGATCGTATTTTCCCCGCGGAAAATCAACAGCGTTTCTGGCAAGGCTATTTTGCCGCGCGTCCGGAGGCTATCCGTTTGTTGGATTTGCCTCATTATCTGTTTCATCAATTTAACGATTGGTTGCAATTATGCTGACGCTAGACAAAGCTCGAGTTGCACAACGTTTTAGCCAATCGTTAACCACTTATGATCAACAAGCGGTAGCGCAACAACAGATTAACCGTCAGTTGATCCAATTATTGTTGCAACAAGAAAAGCGTCATTTTGCGCAATTGTTGGAAATTGGTTGCGGCACGGGGCAATTAACCGCCTTGTTAAAACAGCATTTTTCCGTAACGCAATGGCATTTAAATGATTTGTGTGCGGTGCAACCTCGACTGCAAACTTTGCTGGCAGGGGAGCAATTTCACTTTTTTCAAGGCGACGCTGAGTCGATTTGTTTCCCAAAAGGTTATGATTTAATCGCTTCTGCCTCCACGGTACAGTGGTTTTCCGATCCGAAAGCTTTTATTGCTCAATGTGCAGCAAAGTTGCGCCCGCGCGGATTGCTGTTGTTAAGTACCTTTGCGCCACAAAATTTGCAGGAAATTCGGCATTTGACTGGAATTGGCTTGACGTGTCCCGATAGGGATTGCTGGCGGGATTGGCTAACGCCCCATTTTGAGATTTTGCATTTAAGCCAACGAGACATTCCCCTTTATTTTGCATCACCCATGGCGGTTTTGCAGCATTTAAAAGCCACCGGCGTAACCGCGGTGCGCCGGGAGAACTGGACGAAATCCAAATTGCAGCATTTTTTGCAACATTATCAGCAGCATTATGCAGTAGAGGCAAAAAAAGTGCGGTTAACTTATCAGCCGATATTTATTTTTGCGCGTAAAAAGGAGGAAAAATGACAGGAAAAATCATCTTCGTATCGGGCATTGATACGGATGTCGGCAAAACTGTGGCAACGGGAATGTACGCTAAAAACTTAATGGCACAAGGCTTTTCGGTTATCACACAAAAAATGATTCAAACCGGCTGTCGAGATCTGTCGGAGGATATTGTTACGCATCGTAACATTATGGGCATTCCGTTGACGGCGGAGGATTTATCGGGTTTGACTTGTCGTTATTTGTTTGCCCATCCTTGTTCGCCTCATTTGGCAGCAAAATTAGAAACGCGCGAAATTTCGACCGCACTTATTGCTCAAGATGCGCAAAATTTGGCGCAAAGGTATGATTATGTGTTGTTGGAGGGCGCCGGCGGGTTGTGTGTTCCTTATGATGCAACGCATACGACGCTGGATTTTGTGCGTGAACAGGGCTATCCGTTGATTTTGGTGACTTCGGGGAAATTAGGCAGCATTAATCATACTTTGTTGAGCTTGATGGCGTGCCGGCAACAAGGTATTGCCTTGCACACGTTGATTTATAATCAATATCCGTTGGGCGATCCGATTATTCATGCGGATACGCAAGCGTATTTGCAATATTATGTGGCATCACATTTTCCAGCGGCAACATTTGAAACCTTACCTGCCTTAGATTAAAATTCAAAAGCAGTGAAATTATCACTTTTCAGCGAAAAAATGATAATTTCCTTTGACTAATTGGCGATCAAAAGGTAATATTCACGCCCTATGCAAAAGGTAAAATTACCCCTAACGACCGATCCGGTTAAAGATGCACAGCGTAGGTTGGATTATGACGGATATTATTCGATTAATCAGCTTACTCGTCTTAAGGAATCAGTCAGTGAAGTGCTCAGCGATGCACAGGTTAGATTATCGTTTTTCGTTGATCCACAAAAATTGGTGGTCATGAAAGGGCAGGCAACAGTTGATGTTGAACTTGAATGTCAGCGTTGCGGCGGAACTTTCGTACAAACATTGAACTGTGAGTTTTGTTACAGTCCGGTGGCGAATTTGGATCAAGCCGATGAATTACCAGAAATTTATGAGCCGATTGAATTTAATCCTTTCGGCGAAATAGATTTAATTAGTACGATTGAAGATGAACTTATTGTGAGTCTGCCTCTTGTACCGATGCATTCATCTGAACACTGTGAAGTGTCCGTGGCTGAACAGGTTTTTGGCGAATTGCCGGAAGAGCTGGCAAAAAAACCGAACCCGTTCGCTGTATTAGCTAGTTTAAAGAAAAAGTAAATTTAGGAGTATAGCCAATGGCTGTTCAACAAAATAAAAAATCTCGTTCAAGACGCGATATGCGTCGTTCTCACGATGCATTAACCACTGCTGCAGTATCAGTTGATAAAACAAGCGGTGAAACCCATTTACGTCACCATGTAACTGCTGATGGTTACTATCGTGGTCGTAAAGTGATCAATAAGTAATTCGTTACTTATAAGGTAATCACTTGAATCGTCTAACCCTAGCGTTAGATGTGATGGGCGGGGACATTGGTCCCCGTGTTACTATCCCCGCATCGATAAAAGCGTTGGAAAACGATCCAATGCTGTCTTTGTTGCTGTTTGGCGACAGTCAACAAATCGCCCCATTGCTGGAAAATCTTCCATCTTCTATTCTTGAACGTCTGACCGTGCGTCATTGTTCCCGTACCATTGCCAATCATCAAGATTTGTCTTATGCCTTGCGCCATAGCAAAGGCAGTTCTATGCGTTTAGCCATTGAAGCTGTACAAAAAGGCGAAGCGCAAGGTTGTGTGAGTGGTGGCAATACCGGCGCGTTGATGGGATTATCGAAAATTTTATTGCAACCGCTGAAAGGCATTGAGCGTCCAGCGTTGATTTCTATGATTCCGACTATGACCGGTGAGCGCAGTGTGATGCTGGATTTGGGCGCGAATATTGATTGTAGTGCAGAAAATTTGTATCAATTTGCGTTGATGGGATCGATTTTCGCTGAAAATCAATTAGGCTTGGTTTACCCACGTATTGCGTTGTTAAATATCGGTATTGAAGAAATTAAGGGTTATAAATCCATTCGTGATGCGTCAGAAATGTTGAAAAAAAACACCGCACTTAATTATATCGGTTTTATCGAGGGCGATTTATTATTAAATGGAAAAGCGGATGTGATTGTAAATGACGGATTTGTTGGTAATATTGCCTTGAAAACCCTTGAAGGGGCAGCGAAAAACGTGGTGTCTTTAGTTAAAGGGAATGCCACGTTGCAGAAAACCAATCATATTTGTAAACCGCTGTTTGCTTGGTTGGTAAAAAAATTATTTTTAAAAGGCAGCTTCACACGTTTAAAACAAATTAATCCGGATCAATATAATGGCGCTTCATTAGTCGGTTTGACCGCGGTGGTGGTGAAAAGTCATGGTGGTGCGAATACGGATGCTTTTGCTTATGCCATTGCGGATGCCGCTTTACAAGTTCGTCAACAAATTCCGGCAAAAATTCTTGCCGGTTTAGAAAAATATTAATTTAATTATTTTACATCAATTCGAGATCAGTATGTACAGTAGAATATTAGCCACAGGGAGTTATGCTCCGAAAAAAATTAGAACCAATGCCGATTTAGAGAAGATGGTGGAAACCTCTGACGAGTGGATTGTTACCCGTTCCGGTATTAAAGAACGTCGTATTGCAGAAGAAAACGAAACCGTTGTGACCATGGGATTTGAAGCGGCTAAAAAATGTTTTGAGGCGGCACAAATTGATGCAAATGCGATCGATTTGATTTTGGTGGCGACCACCACAAATTCTCATGCTTATCCGAGCGCGGCTTGTCAAATTCAGGGGCTGTTGAATATTGAGGATGCGATTTCTTTTGATTTGGCGGCGGCTTGTACCGGATTTGTGTATGCGTTGAGTGTAGCGGATCAATTTATTCGTACGGGTAAAGTGAAAAATGCATTGGTTATCGGCGCGGATTTGAATTCTCGCCATTTAGATGAAACCGATCGTAGTACTGTAATTTTATTTGGTGATGGCGCTGGAGCGGTGATTTTACAGGCATCCGAGCAAGAGGGGATTATTTCAACCCATTTACACGCAAGTGCGGATCAACATGATGTCTTGTCATTACCAAATGTGGAACAAGGCGATCAGCAATCGGGTTTTATTCATATGCAAGGTAATGAAACCTTTAAGCTGGCAGTGCGTGAATTAGCGAGCGTGGTAGAAGAAACCCTTGCTGCCAATCATTTGGATAAATCAGCAATTGATTGGCTGGTACCACATCAAGCGAATTTACGGATTATTGCCGGTACTGCGAAAAAATTGGAAATGGATATGTCGCGTGTGGTAGTTACTTTAGATCGTTATGGTAATACCAGTGCGGCAAGTATTCCGGTGGCTTTGGATGAAGCGGTGCGCGATGGGCGTATTCAGCGTGGTCAATTGCTGTTATTAGAAGGTTTCGGCGGTGGTTGGACTTGGGGATCGGCGTTAATTCGGTTTTAATAGTTTGAAGAAATAAAATATAGAGAGTGAGATGATGAAAAAATTTGCAATGGTCTTTCCAGGACAAGGATCGCAAGCTGTCGGAATGTTGGCGGAGTTAGCTGCCCAATTTCCGTTGGTGGAAGAAACCTTTAAACAGGCTTCCGAAGTATTAGGTTATGATTTATGGCAATTGGTGCAACAAGGACCAGCAGAAGAGTTAAATAAAACGTGGCAAACGCAACCCGCACTTTTAACCGCTTCAGTCGCGATTTATCGTGTATGGCAGCAACAATATCCTGATTGGTTGCCAAGCGTGATGGCGGGGCATAGTTTGGGGGAATATTCGGCGTTGGTTTGCTCTGGCGCATTGGATTTCCAAGATGCAGTGAAATTAGTTGAATTGCGCGGTAAATTGATGCAACAAGCGGTGCCTGAGGGCGCTGGCGCGATGTATGCAATTATCGGTTTGGATAATGAAAGTATTATTGAGGCTTGTGCGCAAGCGGCACAAGGCGAAGTGGTTTCTGCGGTGAATTTTAATTCGCCAGGGCAAGTGGTAATCGCCGGCAGCAAAGCGGCAGTAGAACGTGCGGCAGCGGCTTGTAAAGAAGCGGGGGCAAAACGTGCCTTGCCTTTGTCAGTGAGTGTGCCTTCTCATTGTGCATTGATGAAACCGGCGGCGGATCAATTGGCGGTTGCGTTGGAAAATATTACCCTGAAAATGCCACAAATTGCAGTGATCAATAATGTGGATGTGAAAGCTACGTGCGAAACTGATGAAATTCGTACCGCACTTGTACGCCAACTTTATAGCCCTGTGCGTTGGACAGAAACTGTTGAAAAAATGGCGAAAGAGGGCGTTGAAGTGTTAGTTGAAATCGGACCGGGTAAAGTTTTGACTGGGCTTACGGGGCGCATTGTTAAAACACTTTCAGCGGGCGCAGTAAATGACGTGAAGTCATTGGATGCAGTAAAAGAATTATTAGCTTAATCTTGGAGGATGGCGGAACCATCCTTTTGTTTCATTATTGTTTTTTGGAGATGAGAATGCAAGGTAAAATCGCATTAGTAACTGGCGCAACGCGCGGTATTGGACGAGCTATTGCTGAAGAGTTAGTCGCAAAAGGGGCATTTGTGCTTGGGACGGCAACCTCAGAGAAAGGCGCCGAGAGCATTTCGGCGTATTTGGGAGAAAAGGGGAAAGGTTTCGTATTAAATGTTGCTGATGAGCAATCAATCGAAAGCACATTGGAAAAACTCAAAGCGGAATTTGGCGATATTGATATTTTGGTTAATAACGCTGGGATCACACGTGATAATCTCTTAATGCGTATGAAAGATGATGAATGGTTTGATATTCTACAGACCAATTTAACCTCCGTCTATCGTCTGTCTAAAGCAATGTTGCGCAGCATGATGAAAAAACGTTTTGGTCGTATTATTACTATTGGTTCCGTGGTCGGGTCTATGGGTAATCCGGGACAGGCGAATTATTGTGCAGCAAAAGCGGGGCTAATCGGTTTTAGTAAAGCGCTTGCTAAAGAAGTCGCTTCGCGTGGGATTACGGTGAATGTGGTCGCGCCGGGCTTTATTGCAACAGATATGACGGATGTATTAACTGATGAGCAAAAAAGCGGAATTTTAGCCAATGTGCCAGCTGGGCGTTTGGGAGAACCTGTGGAAATTGCAAAAGCAGTAGCATTTTTAGCCTCGGATGACGCGGCTTATATTACTGGGACGACATTACATGTTAATGGCGGAATGTATATGCCATAACAAAGGGCAATATCTACTAAAAGGAGCTAATTAGCTCCTTTTTTTGATCTTATTCATAATTATCTATTGTTTTTTTTAAAGAATGAGTATTTGTCATTTCTTTTTTTAATTAAAATACCTCAATGTAATTAGCTTGTGAAAAAAATGTTGTTTTTTGTGATATAGATCAAGTTTATTTATGATTTAAAGGCGTAATATCAACTTTAATAAACCTTACAAAAAATAGGTCAATAGGTGCATATTATGGATAGTCTATTAAATCAAGCTCTCTCTGACGGATGTTAATCGTCGTGATTTTATGAAATTATGTACCGCACTTGCGGCAACAATGGGATTAAGCGGTAAGGCAAATGCCGACATTAGCCAAGCATTATTAAATCCGGTGCGTCATCCGGTCGTTTGGATTGGGGCGCAAGAATGTACTGGGTGTACGGAGTCTTTATTAAGAGCAACCCATCCTACTATCGAAAATCTTGTTCTTGACGTTATTTCGTTAGAATATCATGAAACTCTTTCAGCGGCATTTGGCCATCAAGCGGAAGACAATAAACATAACGCCTTGCAACAATATAAAGGAAAATATGTCTTGGTGGTAGATGGTTCTATCCCAATGAAAGATGGAGGCGTTTATTGTATGGTCGCCGGTAAACCGATTGCTGAACATATCAAAATGGCAGCAAAAGATGCCGCAGCGATCATTGCTATTGGATCTTGTTCTTCTTGGGGCGGTGTGCCTTCCAGTGGTGGAAATCCGACAGGTGCGGTTAGTTTATCTGAACTTTTACCGGGAATTCCGGTGATTAATGTACCGGGATGCCCGCCTAATCCACATAATTTCTTGGCAACGGTCGCCTATATTATTACCTATAAAAAATTACCGGCAATGGATAATTTAAATCGTCCATTGTTCGCCTATGATCGGTTAATTCATGAAAATTGTTATCGTCGTCCACATTTTGATGCGGGACGTTTTGCGCGGGAATATGGTGATGAAGGACACCGTCAAGGTTGGTGCTTATACCATTTGGGTTGTAAAGGACCGGAAACATATGGTAACTGTTCCACTCTGGAATTTTGTGATATGGGGGGTAATAACTGGCCGGTTGGTATTGGTCATCCTTGTTATGGCTGTAATGAAAAAGGGGTTGGTTTTACTAAAGATATTTTCCAACTTGCGACGGTTGAAAATCCGACACCACGCGTGAATAAACCGGATGTGAACAATGTGGAGGGCGGAGAAATTTCCCGGACTGCTATCGGTTTATTAGGTGCTGCCGCTGGGATATTAGTTGGTGTTAGCGCGATGACGTTACGCGGTTTAAGCATACAACACCGGGCAATGGAGAAACAGGAACAAGGACAAAAAAATGAATAGACGCAAGTTTTTTAAAACCAGTCTTGTGGGAGTGGCAGCTGTCGGACTGGGTCAGACTGCGACGCCGGCATATGCTTTAGGGGCAAAAAATAAAGAACCGATACCAGGGGCATTGGGTATGCTATACGATTCGACATTATGTGTCGGTTGTCAGGCTTGTGTAGTAGAGTGCCAAAATGTTAATAATACTATGGTCAACCCAAAAGGCGAGCAAACTTATTCGAATAACGATAAACTTTCGCCTTATACGCGCAATGTCATTCAAGTTTGGTCATCTGGAACTGGGACGAATAAAGATCGTATTCAAGACGGTTATGCTTATGTGAAAAAACAATGTATGCATTGTGTTGATCCTAACTGTGTCAGCGTTTGTCCGGTTCAGGCATTGACCAAAGATCCGAAAACGGGAATTGTCGGCTATGATCCTGAGATTTGTACTGGCTGTCGTTATTGCATGGTTGGTTGTCCGTTTGATGTGCCAAAATATGATTACGATAATCCGATTGGTCAGATTTCTAAATGTGAACTTTGTAACCAAAAAGGTGTGAAACGCATTGATCAAGGAAAACTTCCGGGGTGCTGTGATGTTTGTCCTACGGGGGCGATTATTTTTGGTTCACGAGAAGATTTATTGGAAGAAGCCCGCCGTCGTTTAGGGGCATTACGTGGTTCCGATTATGAGTATCCTCGTCAGCACGTTAATAGCCAAGATCGCTATCGAGCAACGGTTCCGCGTTATTTACAATATATTTATGGTGAAAAAGAAGCTGGCGGTACGCAAGTGTTAATGATTGCTGGAGTACCTTATGAAAATTTAGGTATGCCAAAATTAGAAGAGTTGTCTACTGGAGCCAGGGCGGAACATTTGCAGCATTTTTTATATCGAGGAATGATTTTGCCATTGGCTGCGTTGGCAGGTCTTTCAGTGATTACTTATCGTAATATGCATGAAAAAGAGTTGGCAGAAAGCCGTCGTGCCAGAATGATAGCCAAAAAACAAATAGAAGATGAGGAGAAACACGATCATGAGTAAAGCTCGTCCTCTTGGTGGAAAATTGATCTCTATCCCTGTATTGATATTCTCGCCAATTGCATTGATTTGTTTATTATTAATTATTAAACGTTTGTTTTTTGGTATTGGTTCTGTGACTGCGCTCAATGGGGGCTATCCGTGGGGAATTTGGATTGCCTTCGATTTATTAGTCGGTACCGGATTTGCTTGTGGTGGCTGGGCATTAGCTTGGACAGTGTACGTTTTTAACAAAGGGAAATATCACCCTTTAGTACGCCCGGCATTGTTAGCCAGTTTATTCGGTTATACGTTGGGTGGTTTATCAATTACGATTGATATGGGACGTTATTGGAATATGCCGAATTTCTTTATGCCGGGGCAGTTTAATACATCATCAGTGTTGTTTGAAACCGCGGTATGTATGACGATCTATATTGGTGTCGTGACATTGGAATTTGCACCGGTGTTATTGGGCTTTTTCGGGTTGAAAAAATGGTTTGATAAACTCAATAAAGTGATGTTTTTTATTATTGCTTTAGGCGCCTTATTGCCAATGATGCACCAATCCTCCATGGGGTCACTGATGATTGCCGCAGGACATAAAGTGCATCCTGTGTGGCAAAGTTATGAAATGTTACCGCTATTTTCTTTGTTAACCGCGTTTATTATGGGGTTCTCTATTGTGGTGTTTGAAGGATCTTTAGTCAAAGCAGGGTTAGCGGGAAAGGCGCCGGATGAAAGACATTTATTTATTCAATTAATCAAAGTGACGAGTGTATTGATGGTAGCATTTGTGGCGTTACGTTTTGGCGAATTAATTTACCATGATAAATTACATTATGTGCTAACCCCTAGCAAAGCGGCATATCTTTTCTGGACAGAAATTATTTTATTGTCTTTGCCGATTGTTACCTCGTTTTTAGGTGCGGGGCGTAAAAAAGCGGATAGTCGTTGGTTGTTTATTTCTGCCTTAAGCATGCTGATTGGCGCGGCATTATGGCGGATGGATTATTCATTAATCATGTATGATCCGGGCAATGGTTATCAATATTTCCCTAGTGCAGAAGAATTATTAATTTCTATAGGTTTTGTTTCTATTGAGGTGTGTGCTTATATTCTGATTATTCGCTTGTTCCCGGTTTTACCGGTAATTAAAGAAGGGAAAGAAGAGCAGCAACATCATATCCAAAATGGAGTTAGAGTATGACAGAAAAACAACGAATTACTATTGATCCGATAACGCGTATCGAAGGGCATTTACGTATTGATTGTGAAATTGAAGATGGAAAAGTGGTGAATGCGTGGTCGTCAGGTACCATGTGGCGCGGGATGGAAAATATTGTAAAAGGTAATGATCCTCGCAACGCATGGATGATTATGCAACGTATTTGTGGGGTATGTACGACTGTTCACGCGATTGTCAGCGTAAGAGCGGTGGAAAATGCGATTAAAGCGAAAGTGCCAGTCAATGCGCAATATATCCGCAATATGATTTTAGCCGCGCACAGTATGCATGATCATATCGTGCATTTTTATCAACTTTCTGCGATGGACTGGGTCGATATTACCGCTGCGCTAAATGCGGATCCGGAAAAAGCCGCCGATATGTTAAAAGGCATATCTACTTGGTCATTAAACAGCGCTAATGAATTTCGTAATGTACAGAAAAAAATTAAAGCGTTAGTAGATAGCGGGCAATTGGGGATTTTCGCCAACGGTTATTTTGGTCATCCAGCAATGAAATTACCGACAGAAGTTAATTTGATTGCGGTTGCACATTATTTACAAGCACTTGAATGTCAACGTGATACCAACAGGGTGGTGGCGTTATTAGGTGGAAAAACGCCCCACATTCAAAATCTTGCAATAGGTGGGGTAGCTAATCCAATTAATTTGGATTCGCAAGCAGTACTTAATTTAGAACGCTTAATGTTCGTGAAAGCCTGTATTGATAAGTTAAATGATTTTGTTAATCAAGTTTATAAAATCGATACCGTTATCATTGCAGCATTTTATCCTGAGTGGTTAAGTTTAGGCGGTACGTCAAGAAATTACCTTTCCGCCCCAGAATATCCGCTAGATGAGGATAATAAAGTGTTTGCGATAAATGGCGGTTATATTGAAAATGGCGATTTATCCACTTTCCGCGCAATCACTCACCATCAGGATGAATATGTGATCAATGGCATCAAAGAAAGTGGCAAGCATGCTTGGTATGAAGATGATGAGGCGCTTGAACCTTGGGTAGGATTGACTCGACCAAACTATACCGGTTGGCAAGACGACGGAAAATATTCTTGGGTAAAAGCCCCCTCGTTTTATGGCAAAGTTGTTGAAGTTGGACCGTTGGCGTATTTGATGACCGCATTAGCCGCACAAGACAAACGTACCTTGAAGCACTTTAACGCCATGAAAAAACTTTATACCGTACTAACGGATAATGAATTAACGGTGGAGCATTTGCACTCTACCCTCGGTCGTATTTTAGGACGTACAGTACATTGCTGCGTGTTGAATGAGATTTTAAGCGAGCAATGGCATTTGTTGGTGGAAAATGTCGGCAAAGGGGATTCGGTTGCCTATTTGAAAGCGAATATTCCGTCCACTGGCGTATTTAAAGGCGTGGGATTTGGCGAAGTACCACGCGGTATGTTGTCGCATTGGGTTGTGATCAAAGACGGAAAAATTGAAAATTATCAAGCAGTCGTCCCATCCACTTGGAACTCGGGTCCTCGTAACCAAAATGACGAAATGGGTCCTTATGAGCAGTCTATTATTGGCACGCCAGTCGCCGATCCGGAAAAACCGCTGGAAGTGGTACGTACTATTCACTCTTTTGACCCTTGTATGTCCTGCGCGGTGCATATTGTCAACACGGAAAATGGAAATGTAACAGAGGTGAAAATTCTTTGATGAAACCATTAATTTTAGGGATTGGCAATATTTTATTGAGTGATGAGGGGATTGGTGTTTATGTTGTACAAGCGTTAGAAAAAAACGCAAAATTTACACCGCACTTTGATATTGTTGATGGCGGAACTTGTGGCATGGAGTTGCTGGATTGTATGGCAAAACGCGAGCATATTATTGTGATTGATGCTGTGCTTGCTAATCGTGCGCCGGGAGAAATCATGGTGTTATATGATGAGCAAGTGCCGACCTTTTTTTCCCGCAAAATTTCGCCACACCAATTGGGGTTATGTGATGTGTTATCGGCGCTTAAATTAACAGATGAATTCCCACAACATTTATGTCTGATTGGCGTGCAGCCGGAAAGTTTGAGCGCTGGGATGGGTTTAAGCGAGTGCTTAAAAAATACGTTGCCACAGGTGCATCAACAGTTAGTAGTGGAATTAGCGAAATATGGATTTGATTTGGATGCGAAATAAGTGATGGAAGCATTAATGAAAACTGATGAAAAAGCGACCGCACTTTGTGATGTGGTGCAAGGATTTAAGCAAGATCCATCCGTATTATTGCAGCAAGCAATGGAAAACGTGGCGCCAAAAATGCACGATTTGCCGTTTTATCGTCAAGAAATCCCTTGTTTTTGTCCTACTTTTGTTTTGTTTGAACAACAATGGATTGGCGTCGTGCTGACGCCTTGGACATTGAGCGTGGTAGTGTTGCCTGGACCTGAACAACAATGGGAAAAACGGGAAGTTGGTGAAAAATTGTTACTACAACTGCCTTACAAAAATTTGGTGTTTACGGTGGGGCAATTAGAGCGTATTCCACAATATTTGAGTTGTTCGTTGCTTTCTCCGTTAGATGTCGAATTAACTGCTGAACAAGCGGTTCAACTGGCGAAAGATTGTTTGGCTATGATATTGTCATTGCCGACGAAACAAAATAAACCGAACGTAACCAAACGTAATATCTTCACTGCGGTAGTGCCTTCTTAGGCGAAAAAATCATAGCCAAAGGAAGGGGTTAATGCTAGAATTCGGCGAGCAATGTAACTGGGTTGCGTTGGCTGTTGCGTTAGCAGAGTAACGTAACTTATTTTAAAAGTATGTATTTGATTTTATTAGGGTGTGGTTAGACCTTGTAAAAATAAGTTGCAACTTTCTTAAAAATACATACACTATGAAGGTATTATTTTATCGCTAACTATAATAGGAAAAAGCAAAATGAGCATTGAAGAACGCGTAAAAAAAATTATTGTTGAACAATTAGGTGTTAAAGAAGAAGATGTTAAACCAGAAGCTTCTTTCGTAGAAGATCTTGGTGCAGATTCTTTAGACACTGTTGAATTGGTTATGGCTTTAGAAGAAGAATTTGATATTGAAATTCCTGATGAAGAAGCTGAAAAAATTACCACTGTTCAATCAGCAATTGATTACGTTCAAAATAACCAATAATTTTGTCTGGGCAGCGTTTCATCGCTGCCCTAATTTTATCTACAACACTAACTAAAACTTGTTTTTTTCCTTTCTTTGTCAAATTTTTTCCTTTCTTCTTTTTTTGAATATCCGCAAAAATTGATCTAGAACGGTTTTTTATTAATTAAATAAATTTAAATGATTGTATAAAATTTAAGATGCAGTAATATACCCATATCTAATTAACACTTTTGAGGGATTTTATATGCTGTATTTGGAGTTTTTATTTTTATTACTGATGCTATATACCGGTAGCCGCTATGGTGGTATTGGGCTAGGGGTTGTGTCTGGTATCGGGTTGGCGATCGAGGTTTTTGTTTTGCGTATGCCTTTGGGGAAAGCACCGATTGATGTCATGCTCGTTATCTTAGCGGTGGTTACCTGTGCTTCCGTACTTGAAGCGGCAGGCGGTTTAAAATATATGTTGCAAATTGCTGAACGTATTTTGCGTAGTAATCCGAAACGCGTGACGATTCTTGGACCAATTGTGACTTATTTGATGACCTTTATGCTAGGAACGGGACACTCCGTTTATTCTGTTATGCCAATTATCGGCGATATTGCGTTAAAAAATAAAATTCGTCCAGAACGTCCAATGGCGGTTTCCTCTGTGTCATCCCAATTAGCGATTACGTCAAGCCCGCTTTCTGCCGCAATTGCGTATTATTTAACGCAAATTACTCAAATTCCGGGTTATGAACATATCACTTTATTAAATATCATTTCCGTCACTGTTCCGGCAACCTTTGTTGGTACTATAGCAATGGCACTTTATAGCTTACGTCGCGGTAAAGAGTTGGAAGATGATCCGGAATATCAAAGACGTTTACAAGATCCCGTATGGCGTGATCGTATTTTAAATACTACTGCCACATCTTTAAATGACGAATTGCCAAGATCGGCTAAATTAGCGGTTTATTTGTTCGTTCTTTCTTTGATTACAGTTGTTGTGATTGCTATGTTACCAGAAATCCGTACTATAGGTGAAGCGGTTAACGGAAAGGCGGTGAAACCAATTTCAATGTCCTTTATTATCCAAATGATGATGCTATGCTTTGGTGGTATTATTCTAATTGCGACCAAAACCAATCCGCAAAGTGTGCCGAATGGCGTAGTATTTAAGTCGGGGATGGTAGCGTGTGTTGCAATTTTTGGTATTGCATGGATGAGTGATACCTACTTCCAATATGCTATGCCGGAATTTAGAGCCGCGGTTACCTCAATGGTAGAACATTATCCATGGACCTTTGCCTTTGCGCTATTTGCGGTGTCTGTCGTTATTAACAGCCAAGCGGCAACGGCGGTCATGATGTTACCAGTTGGGATAAGTTTAGGCTTGCCAGCGCCAGTACTTATCGGTCTAATTCCAGCGACATACGCTTACTTCTTTATTCCTAACTATCCATCAGATATCGCTACTGTAAACTTTGACGTTACCGGTACGACAAAAATTGGTAAATACTACTTTAACCACAGTTTTATGGTGCCGGGTTTGATTGGTGTTGTTGTGGCTTGTTTGGTTGGCTATACGATCGCGAATATTGTAATTGTATAATTTTCTATCATAGCAAAAGAGCGGGTTTTCCCGCTTTTTTGTTTAGGTATCAGAGAGCGTTAGATGTAAAATGTCCTCTGCCGATACAAGATCGGGGAGGACATTTTGTATTAAGCGTTGATGATTTTTTGAATTTCAGCCATGCTTAAGTGGTATTCATGTGGGCAACTACGCCATACATCAAGCATTTTTAAATATTTATCCCACATTGGGGTTTGTGAGTCACAACCGTGGGCACAGCGCATAAATTCTTGATATTTGCTGCCTTCGCTGGTGATAAAACGTAAATAATTTAAATATTTTTTCTCGCGAACCGCGCAGTAGCCGGCAAATTGTAAGCGGTGTGCATTTAATGCGGATTTGTCAGCAAGATTGTTATAAGACACTTGTAACGCATGGTACATTTCTAATGTATCCAATACAATACGACATTCCACTTCTGAAATATCAGAAAAATCTTTATCCAATTCTTTCAGTTCTAAACCGAACCCACCTTTAACAATGGTTTCCAAACGTTGATATTTTTGAGCATTGGTTGGATCTAATAAACCCATCAATTTGTATTGATTTGCTAAAATAAGGCGTTGTGTTGAGGTCATTTCCATAGTTAATTCCTATTATTAATCTATATCGTTAAGTTCATCTTGTGAAAGGGTTTCTTGCACCGCTTTGGATTTACCGTCATTAACACGATACTCCAAGCCTTGCAAGTAAGCTTCGCGGAATGTAGCGTAAGGATCTTGCGCTTGATCCAATAAGGCTTCTTTACCTAAGGCATTTGCACGTTTATCCATACTTTGTACGCCATATTTGAGCAGTCCCCAAGGACCTAATAGAGAGTACATAGGATAAGTCAGATCGACTAAATTACCAATATCCTGACGCGGGGTTGCCGGTCCGTAAAATGGTAGCATCACATAAGATCCGGTTTCTACACCGTAGCTGCCCAAGGTATCACCAAAGCGACGGTTATTTTCAATTTTTAGTGGATCGCTATGACTTGCTACGTCGATTAAACCGCCTAGTCCAAAGATACTGTTAATCCAGAAACGGTTTAAATGTACCATGGCTTTTTGGAATTCACCTTCCAATAAACGGTTCACAAAACTTGCGGGTTCGTCCAAGTTATTGGCAACATTGGTTAAACCGCTTTTTATCGGTTGTGGTACATATTCTTTCCATCCAGTGGCAATCGGTTTAAAAATATAAGGGTCGGCAACGTTATAATTGAAATTCCACATGGTGCGGTTAAATCCTTCCAATGGATCTTTGCGTTCGCCAGTTTGTGCATCAATGGTCGCGCAGCCACTTAAAAGTAAGGCGCTAAGCAGCAAGGCGGAGATAGATTTGCTTTTTTTCATTTGAATCCTTAAGTATTCCTTATTAACTTTTTTTCATTGTAGCAAGTTACAACGGAACTACAAAATAATTCAGTGATGAAAGATAAAATACTTGCAATTTTATGATTATTTATGCAGAATATTTAAATAAATAATCATTTTAACGTTTGCGATTTTACTTGCTCCATAGATAATTGTTCCTTAGAATAGTGTGCATCACTTCTAAAGTGATATTATCAGTGCAATTTAATTTATTTTTTCGCTAATATGGAAAAGTGCGGTGGAAAATTGAATTAAATTTGTAGGTTAATGAGCATTCGTAAGTGTTCGACCAGCAAGGAGTTTTTATGTCTGAACAGGCAATTCTAGTTTTAGCCGACGGTTCTGTTTTTCATGGCAGATCGATCGGTGCTGATGGGTATACTATCGGTGAAGTCGTATTTAATACCGCAATGACGGGTTATCAAGAAATTTTAACGGACCCTTCTTATTATCAACAACTCGTCACCTTAACCTATCCTCATATCGGCAATACCGGTACTAATGATGAAGATTTTGAAAGCTGCAATGTGTATGCTTCGGGGTTAATTATTCGGGATTTACCCTTGTTACACAGCAATTTCCGTTCAAATGCCAGTTTAAGCGATTATCTTAAACAACATAATGTCGTGGCGATTGCGGATATTGATACGCGCCGTTTAACCCGTATTTTACGCGATAAAGGCGCACAAGCCGGTTGTATTATGACCGGTGAAGTGGATGAGGCGAAAGCCTTGGAACTGGCTAAAAGTTTCGGTTCAATGGCGGGTAAAGATTTAGCGCAAGAAGTCACGTGCAAAGAATTGTATCAATGGAAAGAAGGAGAATGGCAATTAGGCATGGGTTATGTGGCGCAAGCCAACCCGCAATATCATGTGGTGGCTTATGATTTCGGGGTTAAACGCAATATTTTAAGAATGTTGGCACAGCGCGGTTGTCGCGTTACTGTCGTACCGGCGAAAACCTCTGCGGATGCGGTATTGGCGTTAAATCCGGACGGTATTTTCCTTTCCAACGGACCGGGCGATCCGGAGCCTTGCCATTATGCGATTGGGGCAATTCAAAAATTATTATTGAGCCAAAAACCGATTTTCGGCATTTGTTTGGGACATCAATTACTTGGTTTAGCAAGTGGTGGGAAAACCAAAAAAATGGCATTTGGTCACCATGGTGCCAACCATCCGGTACAAGATTTGGCAAGCCAAAAAGTGATGATTACCAGCCAAAACCATGGATTTGAAGTCGATGAACACAGCTTGCCACAAAACGTGAAAATAACGCACCGCTCTTTGTTTGATAATTCCGTGCAAGGTATTGAATTAACAAATCAATCGGCGTTTTCTTTCCAAGGTCACCCAGAAGCAAGTCCAGGACCGAATGATGTGGCGTATTTGTTTGATAAATTTGTTGATGAACTCCGCAAAGCCAAAGTTTAAGGTTTTGTGACGGAGAGGCTTGGGTAGGTAACTGACCAAAAGTGCGGTTATAATTGAACGAATTTTAAAGAGATATAAAAAATGCCAAAACGTACAGATATAAACACGATTTTAATTATTGGAGCTGGTCCGATTGTTATCGGGCAGGCGTGCGAATTCGACTATTCAGGCGCGCAGGCGTGTAAAGCGCTGCGTGAAGAAGGTTATAAAGTGGTGTTGGTGAATTCCAACCCGGCAACCATTATGACCGATCCGAATATGGCGGATGTGACCTATATTGAACCAATTCAATGGCAAACCGTCGAAAAAATCATTGAAAAAGAACGTCCGGACGCGATTTTGCCAACCATGGGCGGTCAAACTGCGCTGAATTGTGCGCTAGATTTATCCAAAAATGGGGTGTTGAAAAAATACAATGTGGAATTAATTGGTGCGACGGAAGATGCCATTGATAAAGCGGAAGATCGCGGACGTTTTAAAGAGGCAATGACCAAAATTGGCTTGTTTACGCCGAAATCTTTTGTGGCACATAGCTTTGAAGAAGCTTGGAAAGCGCAAGAGCAAGTGGGCTTCCCAACGCTAATTCGTCCATCGTTCACCATGGGCGGTTCCGGTGGCGGGATTGCGTATAACAAAGATGAATTTTATGCAATTTGTGAACGCGGTTTTGAAGCCTCGCCAACCCATGAATTATTGATTGAGCAATCTGTGCTGGGTTGGAAAGAATATGAAATGGAAGTGGTACGCGATAAAGCGGATAATTGTATTATCGTGTGTTCGATTGAAAACTTTGACCCGATGGGCGTGCATACTGGCGACTCCATTACCGTGGCGCCGGCACAAACCTTGACCGATAAAGAATATCAAATTATGCGTAATGCTTCGCTTGCAGTGTTGCGCGAAATCGGCGTGGATACCGGCGGGGCAAACGTGCAATTTGCGGTTAACCCAGAAAATGGCGAAATGATCGTGATTGAAATGAACCCGCGCGTGAGTCGTTCTTCGGCGTTGGCATCTAAAGCAACCGGCTTCCCAATTGCTAAAGTTGCTGCGAAATTGGCGGTCGGTTATACCTTAAATGAATTGCGCAATGATATTACGGGCGGGTTAATTCCGGCATCATTTGAACCCTCTATTGATTATGTGGTGACCAAAGTGCCACGTTTCGCCTTTGAAAAATTCCCGAAAGCTGACGATCGTTTGACGACCCAAATGAAATCTGTGGGCGAAGTGATGGCGATGGGGAGAACTTTCCAAGAAAGTTTGCAAAAAGCCTTGCGTGGTTTGGAAACCGGTATTTGCGGTTTTAATTTATTGTCGGAAGAACCGGAAAAAATTCGGACAGAATTAGGCAATCCGGGACCGAATCGCATTCTTTATGTGGCGGATGCTTTTGGTGCAGGCTTTAGTTTGGAAGAAGTGTACCATTATTCCAAAATTGATCCTTGGTTCTTAATTCAAATCCAAGATTTGGTTCAAGAAGAATTGGCGCTGGAAAAACGTAGTTTAGATGAGTTGGATTATGCTGAATTGCGTCGCTTAAAACGTAAAGGCTTTTCCGATAAACGTATCGGTCAATTAACCAAAGCGGGCGAAAGTGCGGTCAGAAATAAACGTCATTTATTAAATTTACATCCGGTATATAAACGTGTGGATACCTGTGCTGGCGAATTTACGTCGGATACCGCTTATTTGTATTCTTGTTATGAAGAAGAATGCGAAAGTCGTCCGAGTGATAAGCAAAAAATTATGATCTTAGGCGGCGGTCCAAACCGTATCGGACAAGGGATTGAGTTTGATTATTGCTGTGTTCATGCGGCATTGGCGTTGCGTGAAAGTGGCTTTGAAACCATTATGGTGAACTGTAATCCGGAAACTGTTTCTACCGATTTTGATACCTCCGATCGTTTGTATTTTGAACCATTGACTTTAGAAGATGTGTTGGAAATTATTCACATTGAAAAACCTGATGGCGTCATTGTGCATTATGGCGGTCAAACGCCATTAAAACTGGCGAATGCGTTGCATGAAAACGGAGTCAATATTATCGGCACTTCCGCAGACAGCATTGATGCGGCAGAAGATCGCGAACGTTTCCAAAAAATCTTGCAAGATCTTGGGCTAAAACAACCGAATAACCGGACGGCACACAATGCGCAAGAAGCGGTGCAGTTGGCAGAGGAAGTGGGTTATCCGTTGGTGGTGCGTCCATCTTATGTCTTGGGCGGTCGCGCTATGCAAATCGTGTATAATGTGGATGAATTGAATAAATATATGCGCGAAGCGGTACAGGTTTCGGACGATAGTCCGATTTTGTTAGATCATTTCTTAAACAATGCCATTGAGGTAGACGTTGATTGTATTTGTGATGGCAAAGAAGTGATTATAGGCGGGATTATGCAGCATATTGAACAAGCCGGTATTCACAGTGGCGACTCCGCCTGTTCTTTGCCACCGTATTCATTAAGCCAATCTATTCAAGATGAAATTCGCCGCCAAACGGCGGAAATGGCGAAAGCGTTGAATGTGATTGGATTGATGAACGTTCAATTTGCGGTACAAGAAAATGTGATTTATGTATTGGAAGTCAATCCGCGCGCTAGCCGAACTGTTCCCTTTGTGAGTAAAGCTACCGGCAGATCCTTGGCGAAAATTGCGGCGCGGGTAATGGCGGGAATTAGCTTGCAGGAGCAAGGAATTCATGGCGAAATTATACCGCACTTTTATTCGGTCAAAGAGGCGGTATTCCCGTTTATTAAATTCCCGGGCGTGGATACCGTGTTAGGTCCTGAAATGCGCTCTACCGGTGAAGTGATGGGGGTAGGACGTACTTTCTCTGAAGCCTACTTAAAATCGCAATTAGGCGCGAATGAACGTATTCCAAAAGTAGGTAAAGTGTTTATGTCGGTTGATGATAAGGATAAAGCGCGGCTGTTACCTATTGCTGAGAAATTGCAAGAACAAGGTTATGGTTTATGCGCCACCTTAGGAACGGCAAGATTTTTACGGGAAAACGGAATTACTGCACAAATTATCAATAAAGTGCGCGAAGGTCGTCCACATGTTGTTGATGCGATTAAAAACGGTGAAATTGCCATGATCATTAATACCCCAGGGCAATTGCAAGAAACTGTCACAGACGGACATGCTATTCGCCACAGTGCGTTACAGCAAAGGGTATTTATTCAAACGACATTAGCCGGTGGCGAAGCGATAGCTGAAGGGGTTAAAAGTATTGATCATTGTGAAGTGTATTCATTACAGGATTTACATTTGAGTTTGTAATAGGCTATTACTGATCTTTTATTAACCGCTATAAAACGATGTAAAGTGATTTAAATTGAAGCCTATACCAAATAGTATAAATACCTGTATCTGAATGTATTTTTTCAAAAACAGGTATTTATACAACATCTGGGAAAGACGCTATAGGTTAGTTAGAATTTGTATTCTAATCCTAAATGTAGGGTTCTTCCTGGTGCAGTATTTAGTCCCATGTTATTGATATCTAAATAATAACGATTTAATAAATTGTCCACAGTCATTGTTAATCGTAGATGGTTTGATACGTCGTAATTAGCATATAAATCAATTAAAGTATAAGGTGACCAGTCAATACTTGACGTCGTATCGCTCAATACAGGAGTAATACGTTTACTGTAATAACTATAGCGAGTCCCTATCTCTAGTTTTTCATCTAGCCAACGTGAACCTAAGGTTAAGTATAAGTTGATTTTTGGGGGAATAGTATTATTTACATTACTGCCATAAACATAACCATTATAGCATTGAGCATCTCGATCACCTCTTTGTTCAGGCGTTAAGCAAAAACGAGTTTTAGTGTAATAAGAGCCACTAAGTTTTGCATAAAATTTTCGCATATCATAATATGCCGAGAACTCAACACCTTCATATTTAGCTTTTTTTAAATTGATTGTTTGTGTTTTTCCGCTATTACGATCAAAGCTGCGAGTTAGATAATCGTCAATGGCATTATTAAAATAGACAAGTTTTATACCCAAGATATTATCTTGTTTCCCTATATTTTCATATACACCGCTAATACCAACCTCCCAGTTTTTGGCTCGTTCAGGCTTCAGTTGTTCCAAATTATCACTGGTATTTTGCATACTCCATCCTTTAGTTGCTTGGAATAAGCTGGGTGAACGTAATGCTTGGGCGTATTTGGCATAAACGGTCGTCCCTTTTGCAATATCAGTGCTCAACATCACAATGGGTGAAAATCCTTTATTTGTGATAGGAGCTTGTTGATGTACTATTTTTTCATAAACAGGCGTATATATTACTCTGCCTGCTGCATTTTTGGTGATTTTATCTTTAATATAATTTTTTTCTTCTCTTACTACATAATCATAAGTTTTTGAGTAAAAATAACGAATTCCAGTATCAATTTTTAGCCAATCCATTAGCGAATAATTTATATTGATGAAACTGCTTGTTTCTGTGCGTTTTCCATCACGGACATAAAGTGGAGCAATCGCATTTTCAGGATAACCTTTTGCTCTGACGCGAGCTTGAGCGTGACGGGGTTGATAAATTCTCTCGTAACTATGTGCCACACCATATTTCAAGGTTAGAGGTCGATCATTGATTTGGATAATACTGGTATTGTCAAAGCTGATGCCTTTTTGTCTTGATATTAAAAAATGAGCATGGCGACTTGAAAGTGAATAGCCAAACTCTTCAATTAATGGTGTGAAGTTTGAGGAGTCACTTTTTGTGTAATAGGCATTTAGATTTAGGTTTATGTAAGCTGTACTCGGGTTATATTGATAATTGACATTGTAACGATCTACCTTAATTTCTGTTCCTTCTCCTTGCAATGCACCATTGGCTCGAAACCCCAAGATTGAGCTCATAATTTCACCAAATTTACTTTGGTAACGGCTATAGGATAAGCTAAATTTGTGATGTTCATTATAAAAATTTGCTTTTGCTAAATAAGAGCGGTTATTTTGTGAAGAGTTTAATGCCTCTTCACCTGCTCGGTATAATGTACTGCGGTTTTTTTTAAAGTACAGTGTTGAAGATTTGATTTTTTCGTATTCTTCGTTTATTTCAACATAATCATCCTCAGTTTTAATTTTATCAATTTTAGGCGTTTGTCCATGGCGACCGACAAAATAATTGCCTTGTTTTCGCTTTGCGTATGCAAAAACAACATCACCATTTTTCCATTTGTTGGCAATGGCAACACTATAGTTATAGCTATTAAGATCTAAATGAGGAGAATGTGCGTAACGGGCATTAGGAGAATGTGTTTGTACTTGGCATAACCCCGATTCATTACTAATACATTCACTAATATATCGGGTTTGGTAACCGCCTTTAGTATAACGTGTTGGTGGTGAGATAGTGTTAGTTATGGTTCCTAATCTAAGCAAAATTCCCCAGTTTTTGTCATCGGAAATAATATCTTTCCAACCAAGTGTATTAATACGAACCACTCCGCCAATCGCACCCGTTGCATCTGCGGCTAAAGAGGGACCTTTTTCTATTTCTATTTGACTAATAAAATCCGGATCTAAATAAGTTCGGCTTGATGAGCCTGCATAACCCTGCCAAGAGGGAACGGATTGTAACCCATTATCCACATAGACAGGGATTCGATTTTCATTTGCTATCCCTCTAATATTTAAAGACAATGCGCCACTATTACGTTTATTTCCTACAATGACTCCGGGTACACCTGAAAGGAAGTCACCAACAGAACTGCCTCGAAAAGTGGCAATATCCGATTTAGTAAGATAAGAGTAGGAACCGGTATTAACATAGGACTTTAATAAATTTTCATCATAAATGACGGTATCGTCAGCAATCATTACATTGATAGGATCTAGTTGAATTTTATTAGTTTTTTTCCCTTCATTATGTGCCTCCGAAAAGGAGGAGATAATGCTGAGAAAAAGAGTTAGAACTATTAATCTCTTCTCTAACTTCATTGGTATTGTACTTCTCTTTTATGATTTATTTAATAATGATAATCATTATTATATGTTGGCAGGCGGTTGCGGGCAAATGAAATTTGTGCTTACATTTTGGTGATGCTGCGCTACTTTTTATTTTCTGTATTTAAATCAGAGCAGAAAACGAACTGATAATAAAATGCTGATAACGATATTTTATATATGTATGTTGGCTGTTCTAAGGCAAGTGTTGAGGGGATTTAGAGAATATTATTTTTGCTGAAATAGCGTTTATTATTCTTAATCTATTTAAAAAATAAAGTAAGCAGATCACTTTAAAATAATTATCCTAAATTTATTTAGTTAGATATTGATTGTTAAATAAATATTAAATATTTTTTAGTGGGGAAATAGACATATATTTTAAAATTATTATGTACTTTAATGAGGCTTTATAAAAGGTTAATATGGGGTAATTATGTGATCTTTGTCAAAATTTATAAAAAAATATCTTTTTTCATTATTTAGCTATTGACATCATATTAATCCGGTATCAAAATGTACCCATTGTTAAACAGTAACGTTAAACAGTAACGTTAAACAGTAACGTTAAACAGTAACGTTAAACAGTAACGTTAAACAGTAACGTTAAACAGTAACGTTAAACAGTAACGTTAAACAGTAACGTTAAACAGTAACGTTAAACAGTAACGTTAAACAGTAACGTTAAACAGTAACGTTAAACAGTAACGTAGCATAAAGTTTGGAGGGATTTTATGTTAGTGCATAATTATACTAGGGAGTATAATCCCGGTAAGGGTCTTTCTCTTATGGCACATATTCGCCGTACTAGACATATCATGAAACCATCTCATCGTTCTTGCTTTTCTTTTGCCTTACTTTGTTCCAAGAATAATTTGGATTCAAATAATCCTATCTAACGTAGATTAGATTTTTCTTTTCATTGCTAATTTATATTTAAAAGAGATGTTTTCTATTCTTTAGAATACGCGGTTTTCTTTTATTTTATATTTTATGCATATGATCTATTACTAAATAGCATCTTATTATTACTAATATTTTTTATTTAATATTAGGCATTTTGCTTTTGAATGCTTAATTTGAATGAATAGATATTTTTAATATGGGTTGTTATTAAAAATAATTTTTTTAATTGTTATTTTTCTAAATAATAAATAGGAGTCTATTATGTTAAATTTAAAAATTGCTTATAGTTCAATGGTTGAAAACTACTTTAAAACAAATAGGGAGTTAGTACTAATACAAAAGACTGATTTTACCGATGTTGGTGCGATTATATTAACTAAAGAAGAAGTTTATGAATATATTGATCGCATTGAAGCAACGCAGTTTGGTATTCCGGTATTTGTTGTATTAAATGAGGGGGAAACATTACAAGATGAATATTTATCTCGTGTTTACCATATTCAAGATTTAAATAGTTACGATATCAATCTTTATAGTCGCCAAATTGAAACTGCGGCAAGTTTGTATGAAGGCAAAATGTTGCCACCATTCTTCAAAATGTTAAGTGAGTATGTTGAGATGGGTAACTTGGCATTTGATTGCCCAGGACATCAAGGCGGTCAATATTTCCGCAAACATCCGGCAGGTCGCTATTTGTATGATTTCTATGGCGAGAATATTTTCCGTTCGGATATTTGTAATGCGGATGTGAAATTAGGGGATTTACTTATTCATGAAGGGGCGCCTTGTGATGCACAACAACACGCCGCTAAAGTTTACAACGCCGATAAAACCTACTTTGTCTTAAACGGAACTTCTGCTTCTAATAAAGTAGTATGTAATGCTTTACTTACTCCGGGCGATTTAGTGTTATTCGACCGTAATAACCATAAATCTAACCATCATGGCGCCTTAATTCAAGCAGGGGCAACACCGGTATATTTGGAAACTGCACGTAACCCATTTGGGTTTATCGGCGGTATTGATGATCATTGTTTTGAAGAAGATTATCTTCGTGGATTAATCAAAGAAATTGCGCCACAAAAAGCAAATGAAAAACGTCCTTTCCGTTTGGCGGTGATTCAATTGGGGACTTATGACGGTACGATTTATAATGCCAAACAAGTGGTTGAACGTATCGGACATTTATGTGATTACATTTTATTCGATTCTGCTTGGGTTGGGTATGAACAATTTATTCCAATGATGAAAGACTGTTCTCCATTATTGTTAGACTTGGATGAAAATGATCCGGGGATTATCGTAACGCAATCCGTGCATAAACAACAAGCCGGTTTTTCGCAAACCTCACAAATCCATAAAAAAGATAAGCATATCAAAGGACAAAACAGATATTGTAACCATAAACGTTTTAACAACGCCTTTATGTTGCACGCCTCAACCAGTCCGTTCTATCCATTGTTTGCTACATTAGACGTGAATGCGCAAATTCAAGGATCGCCGGCAGGTCGTCGTTTATGGGCAGATTGTGTGGAAGTTGGTATTGAAGCGCGTAAATTAATGTTGAAACATTGTGATCTGATCAAACCGTTTATTCCGCCTTATGTAAGAGGTAAAAAATGGCAAGATTATCCAACCAAAGAAATTGCTAACGACCTTGAGTTTTTCAATTTCCACGCAAACGATACTTGGCATAAATTTGAAGGATATACGGAAAATCAATACTTCGTTGACCCATGTAAATTTATGTTAACCACACCAGGTATTAACATTGAAACTGGCGAATATGAGGATTTCGGTATTCCGGCAACCATTTTAGCTAACTATTTGCGTGAAAATGGTATTATTCCGGAAAAATGTGACTTAAACTCTATTTTATTCTTGCTGACACCGGCAGAAACCTTAACCAAAATGCAAACCTTGGTGGCGCAAATCGCCGCCTTTGAAAAACATATCAAACAAGATTCCTTGTTAAAAGACGTGTTGCCAACCGTGTATAAAAACAATGAAGAACGTTATCGCGGTTATACCATCAGACAACTTTGTCAGGAAATGCACAATCTTTATGTAAGTCGTAACGTAAAACAATTACAAAAAGATTTATTCAGAAAAGCTACCTTCCCTGAATATGTCATGACTCCTCAACAAGCCAATATTGAATTTATTCGCAATAAAATTGAATTGGTTCCGTTGTCTAACATTGTTGGACGAATTGCGGCAGAAGGGGCGCTTCCTTATCCTCCAGGCGTATTATGTGTGGTACCGGGAGAAAGATGGAGCAAAACTGTACAGCAATATTTCCTTGCATTGGAAGAAGGGATTAATCAGCTTCCTGGTTTTGCACCTGAAATTCAAGGGGTTTATTTACAAAAAGATCCTGATGGTCGTACACGTGCTTATGGTTACGTATTAACTGAAGCTTAATTAATACTAAAGTGCGGTCAAAATTTATGAAAAATTGACCGCACTTTGAATGGAGATTTAAATGATGAGTACAGAAAAAAGCAATAAAATCGGCGTTGTTCAGCTCACGATTTTAACCATGGTCAATATGATGGGTTCCGGTATTATTATGTTACCGACCAAATTAGCTGAAATCGGAACCATTTCTATCGTGTCTTGGCTTGTGACCGCGGTCGGCTCAACCGCGTTAGCCTATGCGTTTGCGCAATGTGGTATGTTTAGTAAAAAATCCGGCGGGATGGGGGGATATGCGGAATATTCTTTCGGAAAAGCCGGTAACTTTATGGCGAACTATACTTACGGTGTTTCCTTGGTCATTGCTAATACCGCGATTGCCATTTCAGCGGTTGGCTATGGCTCGGAGTTATTGGGTGCAACTTTATCTCCCGTGGCGATTGCTATGTGGACAATTTTTACTTTATGGCTTGCCACTGTGTTAAATTTTGGCGGTGCGCGGATTACCGGTAATATCAGTTCATTTACTATTTGGGGCGTAATTATTCCGGTGGTAGGGCTTTGCTTTATCGGTTGGTTCTGGTTTGATGGTGAAATGTATGTGAATTCTTGGAACCCGCATAATGTCCCAACGTTTGAAGCGATCGGTGTCTCTATTTCCATGACATTATGGGCATTCTTAGGATTGGAGTCCGCTTGTGCGAATACGGACGTGGTTGAAAATCCAGAGAAAAACGTACCTATCGCAGTATTAGGCGGTACATTAGGTGCAGCGGTCATTTATATCGTTTCAACCAACGTGATTGCGGGTATTGTACCAAACTTAGACCTTGCCAATTCAACTGCGCCATTTGGTTTAGCTTTTGCTTATATGTTCAATGAAACAACCGGTAAAGTGATCATGGGATTAATGGTCATGTCTTGTTTCGGTTCATTGCTTGGATGGCAATTTACCATTGCGCAAGTCTTTAAATCTTCTGCTGAAGAGGGCTATTTCCCAGCATTTTTCAAAAAAATCACCAGCAAAGAAGCGCCTGTTGTTGGTATGATTGTGATTACAGCGATCCAAAGTCTGTTAGCCTTGATGACCATCAGTCCATCTCTTACCAAACAATTTAATGTGTTAGTGGATTTAGCGGTTGTCACCAATGTTATCCCTTACTTACTCTCCATGGCAGCATTGATGGTGCTATTAAAAGTAGAAAAAGTAGTGGAAAATAAAGCGAAAGTCACAGTCACGGTAGCGTTTGTCGGATCGTTATATAGCTTTTATGCCCTTTATGCGGCGGGAGAACTTGCCATGTTATACGGTTCAATTGTGACCTTTATCGGTTGGACATTATATGGCTTTGTTTCATACAAATTTGATATGAAGAAATAGTTTTCAATTATTTTAGTTAAGCCCTTAAAAAATTTGATTTAAGGGCTTTTTATTTTCTTATATTTGCTTATAATGCGTAAAGGTAAACGTTTTCTATGCATTTTTAGTCAAAAAGGAGGGATAAATATGCAAGTTAATCTAAAGGGTCGTCATTTTTTACGTTTGATGGATTTCACTCCGCAAGAAGTTCAATATTTAATTGATTTGGCTGCAGAGCTAAAAAAAGCCAAAAAAAGTGGCGTTGAAAAGCAAACCTTAAAAGGCAAAAATATTGCGTTAATTTTTGAAAAAACCTCAACCCGAACCCGCTGTTCTTTTGAAGTTGGCGCTTATGACCAAGGGGCAAATGTGACCTACATTAACCCGGAGGGTTCGCAAATTGGGCATAAAGAATCAATGAAAGATACCGCGCGCGTGTTAGGACGTATGTATGATGCCATCCAATATCGTGGCTATGGTCAACATTTAGTTGAAACGCTAGCGGAATTTTCTGGTGTGCCGGTTTGGAACGGGTTAACGGATGATTTTCACCCAACGCAAATTATCGCCGATTTCCTCACCATGTTAGAACATTCCAATAAACCGCTTAACCAAATTAAAATGGCTTATCTAGGTGATGCGCGTAACAATATGGGAAATTCCTTTGTGGAAGGTGCGGCGTTAATGGGCGTGGATTTGCGTTTAGTCGGTCCAAAAGCATTTTGGCCAGAGCAAAAATTGTTGGATGAAGTGGCGGAAACCGCAGCAAAAACCGGGGCGAAAATTCTGTGTACCGAAGATACCTCGGAAGGGGTAAAAGAGGTAGATTTCCTTTACACCGATATTTGGGTGTCCATGGGTGAACCGGAAGAAGCTTGGGAGCAACGTATTAATTTGATGAAACCTTATCAAGTAAATGCAGACTTACTTAAATTAACCGGCAATTCAAACGTGAAATTTATGCACTGTTTACCGGCGTTCCATGATTCCAATACAACTGTTGGTAAAGAAATGGCGGAAAAATTCGGGATGGACGGATTGGAAGTGACTAATGAAGTCTTTGAATCGGAAGCCTCAATCGTTTTTGACGAAGCGGAAAACCGGATGCACTCAATTAAAGCGATTATGGTCGCAACCTTGGGTGAACTGTAACATTTTTTTCATAAAGTGCGGTTAATTTTTTAAGATTTTGGGCACATAAATTTATCAAAAAGCCTCGTAAATAACCGGTTATTTACGAGGCTTTTCATTCATAATACCTGTCATTTTTTCGTTCGAAATCGTTCCTTTTTGCGATCCCTCTCGCAAAAACAAAATGCCGATAGAGAAAATCTACCAGCTTTGTGGTTTATTTTTAAGATGAAGCAGAGATGGGAAAGGGATGAGCTATGAATAAAAATGCAGTGTTGTTGCGTTTGCTGCAAGTACCTCATTTGGGGGCGGTGGCGATTGCGAAGTTATTGGATGAGGTTCCATTGGCAGATTTATTAGCCTACGATGACGTCGAATTTCGCTATATCGGTTGGAAGCCATTGCAAATTCAACGCTGGTTTCAACCAGAGAACAAATATATTGAGCCGGCGTTGCAATGGGCAGAGCAAGACGATCACCATTTGATTAATTATGATGACGAACATTATCCTTATTTATTAAAACAAATTGCGGCACGACCTCCGCTGTTATTTTTGCAAGGAAATCCGAGCGCACTTTTGCAACCGCAAATTGCCATGGTGGGCAGTCGTTACTGTTCCCATTATGGCGAACACTGGGCGAAATATTTTGCGACTGAATTGAGTTTGGCAGGATTGGTGGTCACCAGTGGGCTGGCGCTGGGTATTGATGGTTTTTGTCATCAGGCGGTAGTGGATATTTGTGGACAAACCGTGGCAGTATTAGGGAGTGGGTTGGCGCGAATTTATCCGGCACGACATCAGCGCTTGGCAAGGCAAATTGTGGAACATCATGGCGCGTTGGTATCTGAGTTGCTCCCTCAACAGCCGCCCATACCAGAGCATTTTCCGCGGCGTAACCGCATTATCAGTGGTTTGTCTTTGGCGACGTTGGTGATTGAGGCGGGCGTGAAAAGCGGTTCGTTGATTACCGCCCGTTATGCACTTGAACAAAATCGTGATATTTTTGCGTTACCCGGTAATATTCAAAGCGAATTTAGCCAAGGTTGCCATCAATTGATTAAACAAGGGGCAATGTTGGTGGAATCAGTACAAGATATTTTGGAAAATCTGCCTCCAGTTATCCCGTTTTCTATTCCGTCAAAAACGGACTTATTGGCTGAAAAAACGCCACCGGTGGAACCCTGCTACCCGCAATTATATGCGCATATTAGCTATTCACCCGTGAGCATTGATGATTTAGCCGCGCAGTTACAACTCCCGATTGCTACCTTGTTAAATCAGTTATTAGAACTGGAATTACAAGGTTTGATCGAGGTTGAACAAGGATTATACCGACGCTGCTAATTGATATAAGCGATAGCTTACTTGTCCGGTTTGTTTGTCTTTCAATAAAACCCAATGATTTGGTATAACAAGTGGTGCATTTTTTTCCGTTTCCACATAAATCAGCGCATTCGGCGCCAGCCATTGATGTTGATCCAATAGCTGAATGGCTTGTTTGGCTAAATTAAAATGAAATGGTGGATCGAGAAACACCACATCAAAGTGCGGTGTATTTTGCGTCTGATTTAAATATTGCAGGCTATTTTGTTGAAATACTTGCGCTTTTTCTATTGGGCATTTTAATAATTGTAAGTTTTTACGCAATTGATCGGCGACAGTTTTATTTTGCTCCAAAAAGGTCACCTTTGCCGCCTGACGAGAAAGCGCTTCCATTCCTAAAGCGCCGCTACCGGCAAAGCAATCCAAACAACGACTTTCTACAATATAGGGCATCAGCCAGTTAAATAAGGTTTCTTTTACGCGATCGCCGGTAGGTCGCAACCCGTCGGATGAGAGTACCGGTAATTTTCGTCCGCGCCATAATCCACTGATAATTCGGACTTCTCCGTTTTTATGCTTTTGATTTGACGACATGGACTGATTTTTTTTCTTATCTTTTTGCATAGAGGAATTGTAAATTAATGATAGACTATACAGAATTTTGCTTAGTTTAGTCGATCGAGGCTAAATTGGGAATGAAATAAATCATTAAAACAAAAATAGTGAGCAATTTATGTCGGAAGAAAAGAAAAAAGGTGGATTTTGGTCTTGGCTAGGATTAGGGAAAAATAAATTGGAGCCACAGTCCACACACGAACAAAAAGAACAACACCCAAAAGAACAATTGCATGATAATGAAACGGTTATTGAAGAAAAAACGACACAAACCACTTCTCTTGAGGCATTAGAAGCAGATAAACCGACCACCGAGATGGGCGAAACGCCAGTGGTGGAAAGTGCGGTCGATTTTTCGCGAGAAATTGAACAAGAAATTCAGCCAGAAAACCAAGATTTATTCACAATAACCACGGATAATCCTGTAACAGAAACAGAAACAGAAACAGAAACAGAAACAGAAACAGAAACAGAAACAGAAACAGAAACAGAAACAGAAACAGAAACAGAAACAGAAACAGAAACAGAAACAGAAACAGAAACAGAAACAGAAACAGAAACAGAAACAGAAACAGAAACAGAAACAGAAACAGAAACCATGCAAGCGGCAGCAATGGCAACCCAAGAAAAAAAGAGCGAGGGAGGCTTTTTTAGTCGTTTAGTCAAAGGATTATTAAAAACCAAACAGAATATCGGTGCCGGTTTTCGTCGTCTATTTTTAGGCAAAAAAATTGATGATGAATTATTTGAAGAATTGGAAGAACAGTTGTTAATTGCGGATATTGGGGTACCGACGACCAATAAAATTATTCAAAATTTAACTCAGCACGCTGATCATAAGCAATTGAAAGACGCCGAGTTATTATATCAGCAACTTAAAGTGGAACTGGCGGATATTTTAAAACCGGTTGAGCAGCCATTGGTCATTGATACCGGCAAAAAACCTTACGTGATTTTGATGGTTGGCGTGAATGGGGTGGGGAAAACTACAACCATTGGCAAGTTGGCGCGTCAATTCCAATCACAAGGGAAATCGGTGATGTTGGCGGCAGGGGATACTTTCCGCGCGGCAGCAGTAGAGCAATTGCAAGTTTGGGGCGAGCGTAATGGCATTCCGGTGGTAGCGCAAAGTACCGGATCTGATTCGGCGTCGGTGATTTTTGATGCAATGCAATCGGCGGCGGCGCGTCAAATTGATATTTTGATTGCGGATACGGCGGGTCGTTTGCAAAATAAAAATAATTTGATGGATGAGTTGAAAAAAATCGTGCGCGTGATGAAAAAATATGATGAAAGTGCGCCACATGAAATTATGTTGACCTTGGATGCAGGAACTGGACAAAATGCGATTAGCCAAGCGAAATTGTTCCATGAGGCGGTTGGGTTAACTGGTATTAGTTTGACCAAATTAGATGGCACCGCGAAAGGCGGCGTGATTTTTGCAATCGCTGATCAGTTTAAATTACCTATTCGTTATATCGGCGTTGGGGAAAAAATTGAAGATTTACGAACATTCCAAGCAGATGAGTTTATTGACGCTTTATTTGTTCAAGAACATGATAAAATTTAATCGCTAAGAGAAGTTAAGATGATACGTTTTGCAAATGTGAGTAAGGCTTATCTTGGAGGAAAGCCCGCGTTGCAAGGGCTGACATTCCATTTACCGGTGGGAAGCATGACTTATTTGGTCGGGCATTCCGGCGCGGGGAAAAGTACCCTATTGAAGTTGATTATGGGGATGGAACGCGCCAATGGCGGACAAATTTGGTTTAACGGACATGATATTACCCGCCTGTCACGCTACGAAGTTCCTTTTTTGCGACGTCAAATCGGGATGGTGCATCAAGATTATCGCCTGTTGACGGACAGATCCATTGCGGAAAATGTGGCGTTGCCTTTAATTATTGCTGGGTTGCATCCGAAAGAAGCGCATTCTAGAGCGTTGGTGGCGTTGGATCGCGTGGGGTTGCGCGATCGTGCAACGCATCAACCGGTGGCGTTATCCGGTGGCGAACAACAGCGGGTAGATATTGCGCGTGCGATTGTACATAAACCGCAATTATTGTTGGCAGATGAGCCGACGGGAAATTTGGATGAGGCACTTTCCTTAGAAATTTTTAATTTATTTGAAGAATTTAATCGGCTGGGAATGACCGTGTTAATTGCAACCCATGACCTTAGTATTATTCAGCAAAAACCAAAACCTTGTCTTGTGCTTGAACAAGGTTATTTACGTTAAGGAGTAATAGTAATAATGAATTTTCGTCATAGCCATGCCCCGTTTTGGGTGCAAATTTATTATGTATTGAAATCCGTGTTAGAGGATTTGTGGCGTCGAAAATTTGCCACCTTGATTACAATTTTGGTCATCGCTGTTTCCTTGACCATTCCGACGGTGAGCTATTTATTGTGGAAAAATGTGCATGCCGCCACGACGCAATTTTATCCGGAAAGCGAGCTGACGGTTTATTTACACAAAAATTTAAATGAAGATGACGCGAATTTGGTGGTAGAAAAAATTCGCCAACAAGAGGGCATTGAAAGCCTGAACTATATTTCTCGCCAAGAAAGTTTAAATGAGTTCCGCAATTGGTCAGGGTTATCCGAGGGCTTGGATATTTTAGATGATAATCCATTGCCGGCTGTGGTGATGATTACGCCGACGAAAGAATATAATGAAAGCCAAAAACGTGAAGCATTAAGGGATAATTTAACGAAAATCACAGGCGTGCAAGAGGTACGTTTGGATAACGATTGGATGGAAAAATTGACCGCACTTTCTTGGTTGGTGGCGCATGTGGCAATTTTTTGTACGTTATTAATGACGTTATCGGTCTTTTTGGTGATTGGTAACAGTATTCGTTCTGATGTTTATAGCAGCCAAGCCAATATTGATGTGATGAAATTGTTGGGGGCGACGGATCAATTTATTTTGCGCCCTTATCTTTATACCGGCATTATTTATGCGTTGGTCGGGAGCTTATTTGCTTGTATTTTAAGCAGTTTTTTAATCGGCTATTTCATGAGTGCAGTAAAATATGTCACTGATATTTTTGCTGTGACCTTTGAACTAAACGGATTAAGTTTCGCTGAATTTTTATTTTTATTAATACTTTGTGCGATTATCGGTTACGTTGGCGCTTGGTTGTCAGCAACTCGTTATATTCGTTTATTGGAGAAAAAAGCGCGCTAATTTACAACATAAATGTGTCAAAGTGCGGTCGTTTTTGTAAAACTTTTCAAAACTGACCGCACTTTTTTATTAAAAATTTTTTAAATTTAAAAAATTGTTTGTTTTTTTATAAAAAACACTTGATTTTAGCCGGTCAATCTGTAATTAATTAAGAAGATTTTTTTAGGTCATACACAACATTATCTTATAAGGAAAAATTTTATGAAAAATGTAGGTTTTATCGGATGGCGCGGAATGGTTGGTTCTGTATTGATGGATCGTATGGTGCAAGAAAATGATTTTGCCAATATTAATCCGGTTTTCTTTACTACTTCTCAAACAGGGCAAAAAGCGCCGGTATTTGCTGGTAAAGAAGCTGGCGAGTTAAAAAATGCTTTTGATATTGAGGCATTAAAACAATTGGACATTATTGTGACTTGTCAAGGCGGCGATTATACCAATGAAGTTTATCCGAAATTAAAAGCAACGGGTTGGGACGGTTATTGGGTGGATGCGGCATCGGCATTGCGTATGGAAGATGATGCGATTATTGTCTTGGATCCGGTAAACCAACACGTGATTAGCGAGGGCTTGAAAAAAGGTATCAAAACCTTCGTGGGCGGGAACTGTACCGTGAGTTTGATGTTGATGGCGATTGGTGGTTTATTTGAGCGTGATTTGGTGGAGTGGGTTTCTGTAGCGACCTACCAGGCAGCTTCTGGTGCCGGTGCGAAAAATATGCGTGAATTGTTGGTGCAAATGGGGCAGTTGGAAGACAGTGTGAAAGCGGAATTAGCAGATCCGGCGTCTTCTATTTTAGAGATTGAACGTAAAGTAACTGCTAAAATGCGCGCAGAAGATTTTCCAACCGAGAATTTCGGTGCAGCATTGGGTGGCAGCTTGATCCCTTGGATTGATAAATTGTTACCGTCTGGTCAAACGAAAGAAGAATGGAAAGGCTATGCTGAGACCAATAAAATTCTTGGTTTATCCGACAATCCAATCCCTGTTGATGGTTTGTGTGTGCGTATCGGCGCATTACGTTGTCATAGCCAAGCCTTTACCATTAAATTAAAACAAGATTTGCCATTAGATGAAATTGAGCAAATCCTTGCTAGCCACAATGAGTGGGTGAAAGTGATTCCGAATGATAAAGAAACGACGTTACGCGAATTAACACCGGCGAAAGTCACCGGTACCTTAAGTGTTCCTGTTGGTCGCTTACGTAAATTAGCGATGGGACCGGAATATTTAGCCGCGTTTACGGTGGGCGATCAATTATTGTGGGGCGCAGCAGAGCCGGTTCGTCGTATCTTAAAACAATTGGTGTAATTGAGGTTGAGATACAAATAAGGTCCGATTATTGTATATTATTTGATTTTATTTCAGCTATTTTTGTGTTTTTCGAGGGATTTGTGCTGGATTTTTACCGATTTTCCTTTATCGCAGAAATATTCCCCAAGCTTTTGTGCTATGTATACTGAACGGTGTTTTCCGCCGGTGCAACCGATCGCAATCGTTAAATAACTGCGGTTATTTTGTTCTAGCAGTGGCAGCCAGGTTTCAATGTAACCGCGGGTTAGATAAATAAATTTATTAACCTCATCATGTTTGTTCAGAAATTCAATGACTGGTTCATCTAGTCCGGTTAGCGGGCGTAGAGCAGGATTCCAATGCGGATTTGGTAGAAAACGCACATCAAAAACATAATCGGCATCAAGCGGAATTCCGTATTTAAATCCAAAGGACTCCACCACAATTTTCAATTCTTTTTCCGTATTTCCACGCAAAAATTCTCGCAAGCGTTCTGCTAATTCATGCGTTGATAAATGTGTTGTATCAATAATCAGATTAGCGTGTTGGGTTAGCGGTTCTAAATATTCTCCTTCCAGTTCAATTGCCGCTTCAAGGGAGAGATCTTGGATTGAAAGTGGGTGCAGGCGACGGGAATCGCTATAGCGACGAATGAGGGCGCTGCGGTCTGTGTCAAGGAAAATAATTTTGACTTGATGCTGTTTTTGTACTTCAATCAAGACATGATCCAACCTTGAAGGCGAGGTCGGTAAGTTGCGAATATCTAAACTGATCGCAACTAAATTTTGGTTGGTTGACAAAATTTCAGTGAGTTGTGGCAAAAGATCAATTGGAAGATTATCGACACAATAGTAACCAATATCCTCCAATACTCGTAGTGCAACGGATTTTCCGGCACCGGAGCGTCCGCTAATGATAATAACTTCCATAATGCACCTTTAGATTGTTTCATCCAGTAAGGATGGTGGCATTTCTACTTCCTCTTGCGTAATATTATCGGCATATTGGAAGATTTGCCACAATTCATCTTCGCTTTTTGCCGCTCGCAGCTGTTTGCACAAACTTTTATCTGTCAATTTCTCTGTCAGGGATGGAAGTTCTTGCGTATATTGGTCGCAAAGTTCCGGCGGAATAAATAAGGCAAAAATCAAATCTACTTCGCGATGATCCGCGCTATCATAATCAATCGGTGTTTCTAATTGTAGGAATACCGCGGTGGGCGTTGTACGATCTTCGGATAAACGCGCTTTTGGCAGAGCTACTCCATTGCCTAAACTGGAGTTGCCCAATTTTTCCCGCGCCAGTAACGATTCAAAACAAGTCTCTTCTTGCTCTTCACATTGGTCCGCTGGCGTTGCTTCTTGCTCTTGTTGTGGTGATTGTTCGCATAATTGTTTGGCTACAATGTGGCAAATTGTTTCAAATGCACGCTTTTTACTTGAACAAACCACGCCTTGACGGAGATTTTCAGGCGATAACAATTGTGTAAATTTAAGCATAGTTATAATTTAAATTCTTCACCTAAGTAAACCCGTTTGACATGTTCATTATTCATCACTTCCGTTGGCGTACCTGTCGCGATCATTTGTCCAGCGCTGACAATATAAGCCCGTTCGCAAACATCTAAGGTTTCGCGCACGTTGTGGTCGGTGATTAACACGCCCAGCCCGCGATTGCGTAGCTCGGTAATGATTTTTTTAATATCAATTACCGAAATGGGATCGACGCCGGCAAAAGGCTCGTCTAATAAAATAAATTTTGGATTTGCGGCTAACGCTCGGGCAATTTCCACGCGACGACGTTCTCCACCAGATAAGGATTGTCCCAAATTATCACGGATATGCCCAATATTAAATTCGTCAATTAATTCATCCGCTTTTTCTTGGCGTTGGCGACGGTTTAATTCTTTGCGAATTTCCAATACTGCCATCAAGTTGTCATACACGCTGAGATGGCGAAAAATGGAGGCCTCTTGTGGAAGATAACCGATCCCTTTTTGCGCTCGATTGTGCATCGGCAACAAACTAATATCTTCGTCATCGATCCGAATTGTACCTTGATCTTGGTGAACTAATCCAACCACCATGTAGAACGTGGTCGTTTTTCCCGCCCCGTTAGGGCCAAGCAAACCGACAATTTCATTAGAGTTTACGGTTAAACTTACATCGGAAACGACCTTGCGATTTTTATAACTTTTCGCTAAATTTTCAGCATAAAGCACTGACATAAAATTCAAATCCTATTGTGTCTTGTTATTAAGTTGTGCCGGAATAAGCACCGTTTTCACTCGTGATTTACTTGAACCGTTAGCCTTTAATTGTTGTTTTTTCACATCATAAGTAATGTGATTACCGTTAATTTGACTGTCTAATTGCTTTAATTCCGCATTTTCGGTTAGCGTTAAAAATTCTGTACCTAAATCATAATATACTTGGTTGGCTTTACCATCCACCGGTTTTCCGTCGTCAAGAATTTGATGGAACGTCACCGGCGAACCGAATGCTTTAACGGTTTCTTTTTTACCAGACCCTTCTGGCGGACGCTTGATGATAACTTTTTGCGCTTTGATTAAAATGGAACCTTGCGTAATCACCACGTTGTCCGTAAACGTTACCGTGCTATTTTCCATATTAAGTGATTGCTTATCCGACTCAATATTAATCGGCTTATTCGTATCATCTTTGAGCGCGAATGCTGAAACTGAAGTCATCATCAACGTTGTCAGCAATATCCGTTTATTGGTTGTTAATTTCATAATATGTTTTTACCTGCTCTTTTAAGGTAGCCACCTGTTGTTGTAAATTTCCTGTCAACTTCAATCCGGTAGAATGAAAATTCAGTCCGTTAATTTTTACCATTGTATCAGAAGTAATATCTTGCGTCTTTAAATTCACGGTTGCCCGCTGGGTGAAAACTCGTTGCAAACGTGAGAGTGGCGAGAGGCTTTCTGCGGTGACATTTCCTTCTAAATACAGCATATTATCTTTTGTTAATGTGGCTTTATCTGCGCTTAATTTCCAGCTTTGCTGACCGATATTATCCCCTTCAATGTCATATAAATAGACCACCGGTTTAGTAAAATCGCTATGCCCGTCGGAAGTAAAGTATTCGACGTGGTCTGAGGTTGCTAAATATTGTCGCAATCCGGTCGGAGAAAAGACTACAGTATTCATCTTTTTTCCTACGTATTCTGGGCTGTCATCTTTTTTTATCAAATTGCTAAGTCCGTCATCTTGTTGATTTAATGTATAAAACCAACCTAATAAAATCAGCGCAATAACGGATAACACCATGTTCCAACGAATATTCATAAAAGGGGTAATTCTTTGTAGTGGTTAATCTAAAGTGCGTAATGATACCATATTTTTAGTTAAACCAATAAATATACCATGCGAAATGATGGAAAAGAGCGGTGCTTTTTGGCGTGATTTTCTGTTTGAACATTTTTGTTAAATTGTGGTCAAAGGAAAGTCATGTCAAACTGTTGAATAAGGCAAGAATAAACATCAGAAGTTTAAAGTTATGTAATTACGTTTGACTTTTATTTGGAATTCATGGAATATCCCGTTCTAATTTTTAATAATTCGGACGGGATAGGTTCGATAGATGAGGTATTAATGGCTAATCCCCTAATTGAAGTGAAAAATCTCACATTCAAACGCGGTGAGCGCATTATTTATAACAACTTGAATTTGCGTGTTGAGCAGGGCAAGATTACCGCAATTATGGGACCGTCGGGGATCGGTAAAACCACCTTGTTGAAATTAATCGGCGGGCAGTTACATCCACAACAAGGCGAAATTTTATTTGACGGTCAGGATATTTGCAAAATGTCGAATGCAGAACTTTATCGCGTGCGTCAACGTATGGGAATGTTATTCCAATCTGGCGCGTTGTTTACCGATCTTTCGACCTTTGACAATGTGGCATTTCCGATCCGTGAGCATACCCGTTTGCCGGAAGCGTTGATCCGACAAATCGTGTTGATGAAGTTGGAAGCGGTGGGGCTGCGAGGTGCAGCAGAGTTGATGCCTTCCGAGCTTTCCGGCGGGATGGCAAGACGCGCGGCATTGGCGCGTACCATTGCCTTGGATCCGGAATTGATTATGTATGATGAGCCTTTTACCGGTCAGGATCCGATTAGCATGGGCGTGATTGTTAGCCTGATCAAGCGATTGAATGAAGCCTTGCAGCTAACTTCAATTGTTGTGTCTCATGATGTGCAAGAGGTATTAAGTATTGCCGATTATGCTTATATTATTGCGGATAAACGCGTGATCGCCGAAGGCAGCGCCGAACAGCTATTGCAAAGCCAAGATCCGCAAGTGATGCAATTTATTAATGGGCAGGAAGACGGTCCTGTGCGTTTTCATTATCCGGCACAAGATTATATACAGGAGTTGTTTCAATGATTGAAGGTTGGATTTCCTCCCTTGGGCGCACTGCAATTGATTTTTGTCGAGCGTTGGGGCGAGCCGGATTTATGTTATTTGGCGCGCTGGTGGGCAAACCGCAAATACGAAAACATTTTCCGTTGTTGATCAAACAATTGCACGTATTAGGCGTTCAATCGCTGTTGATTATTATGCTGTCCGGTTTATTTATTGGTATGGTGTTGGGCTTGCAGGGTTATGTTGTCTTGGTGGACTTTTCCGCGGAAACTAGCCTAGGGCAATTGGTTGCTTTATCGCTATTGCGCGAATTAGGACCAGTTGTGACCGCACTTTTGTTTGCAGGGCGTGCTGGTTCGGCGCTTACAGCGGAAATTGGTTTGATGAAAGCGACCGAGCAACTTTCCAGCTTGGAAATGATGGCGGTGGATCCATTGCGTCGGGTTATTTCGCCGCGTTTTTGGGCGGGCGTGATTTCTATGCCGATTTTGGCGGTAATTTTTACCGCTATCGGGATTTGGGGGGGCTCTTTGGTTGGCGTGGATTGGAAAGGCGTTGACGCGGGAAGTTTTTGGTCTGTCATGCAAAATTCGGTCAGTTGGTCTTATGATTTATTGAACGGATTTATTAAGAGTTTATGTTTTGCCATCGCAGTAGTTTGGATTGCGTTATTTAACGGTTATGATTGTATTCCAACATCAGAAGGGATCAGTAAAGCGACAACCCGAACCGTGGTACACGCGTCGTTGGCGGTATTAGGTTTAGATTTTGTATTAACTGCCGTGATGTTCGGTGCCAGTTAAGCAATAAAAAGTGCGGTTAAAAATTAGGATATTTTATGCGACAAACAACTAAATATGAATTTTGGGTCGGTTTATTTTTGTTACTTGGCATAGGTGCGTTAGTCTTTTTAGGCTTGAAGGTGGCGAATGTGCAAAGCTTCAGCAGTGCAAAAACGTACCAAATTTATGCAACTTTTGATAATATCGGCGGACTAAAAGTAAGAGCGCCATTGAAAATTGGTGGCGTGGTGATTGGGCGTGTGACCGATATTTCTTTGGATCCGAAAAGCTATACGCCACGCGTAACTTTTGCGGTAGATCAGGCTTATGATCAAATTCCAGAAACCAGCTCGTTGTCGATTAAAACCTCGGGGTTATTGGGTGAACAATACGTTTCTTTAAGTCTCGGCTTTGCTGATGAAGAATTCGGTTATTTAAAAGATGGGGATCAACTGGTGGATACCAAATCTGCGATGGTATTGGAAGATTTAGTTGGTCAATTTTTATATGGCGATAAGAATAAAGAGGAAGGCAACGCGAAAGAGGAGAATAACGCAGCGCCGAATACACAATAAGTGACGGAAACAATGCTTTTGGGGAAAGCAATTTAATATTTTTTAAATCTGGAGGAATCTATGTTAAAACATAAGTTAAATCAGTGGGTAGCAAAAACGGTATTTATTTTAACCGCCCTTTTTGCTATGCAAAATGCCATGGCGGCGGATAATCCGTTATCCTTGACACAAACTTTGTCAGATAAACTTTTTGCTCATATCAATCAAAATGAAGCAAAAATCAAACAAAATCCGAATTTTCTAAAAACACTTGTACGTCAAGATCTTATGCCTTATGTTCATGTGAAATACGCAGGTTCGTTAATTTTAGGCAATGAAAATTTAGAATCCAGTACCAAAGATCAGCAAAATAATTTCTTTGCGGCGTTGGATAAATATATTGAACAAGTTTATGCGCAATCTTTGACTTTGTATAAAGGGCAAGAACTAAAAATTATGCAACGTAAATTAGAAGGGACATTTGCCGATATTTTGGTTGAGATTCAACCGAAAGGACAAGAAAGTGCGGTGAAATTAAATTTCTTATGGCGTCAAAATAGCAAAACAGGGCAATGGCAAGTGTATGACATGGCGGCGGAAGGTCGTAGTGTCGTGGAAACCAAAAAACAAGAATGGGCGCCGATTATTCGTCAAAAAGGTATTGATGGGTTAACTGTCGATATTCAAAAAGCAGCCGCTCAGCCCATCACTTTAGGTAAATAATCCAATGAGAAACAATCAAAGTTTACATTGGGAATTATTACAAAATGATGATAATATTACTCCCCGATTAATAGGGGAGTTATCTCGTGACACGTTGCTACCGTTGTGGTCGCAGCGTGCTTCTTTTTTATCGCAACTAAAACTGGCAAAACAAAATATTGTGTGGGATTTAACGGAAATTACGCGAATTGACAGCGCTGGCTTTGCGCTGTTGTGCGATTTGATCCGTGACTGTCAGCAGCTGCAAGGTGCAGAAAATCGTTTGCAGATAAAAAATCCGCCTATTCAATTAATGACATTAGCAGATCTTTTTGGTTTATCCGATTGGATAATGCCATTGGTACAATCTAACGGTAAGAATTAATGGAAATTCAAGAAATTGAAAAAATTTTGAAAGAGGCGCTTAACCTTGATGAAGTTTATGTACAAGGGGAAAATGCGCACTTTGGTGTGATTGTTGTGAGTGATGAGATTGCGCAATTATCGCGCTTAAAACAGCAACAAACCATTTATGCCCCGCTAATGGATTATTTTTCTACGGGTGAAATTCATGCATTGACGATCAAAACTTTCAGTGTAGAAAAATGGAAACGTGAACGTTTACTCAATCCGGTCAACTAATTACAGGAAAAAATTATGCAAAAATTTCGTGTTTACGGTCAATCCCGTTTAAAAGGCAGCGTTGATATTTCAGGGGCAAAAAATGCCGCGTTACCGATTTTATTTGCCGCGATTTTAGCGGAAGAGCCAGTTGTATTAACCAATGTTCCCGAATTAAAAGACATTGATACGACGTTAAAAATTTTACGCCAATTAGGGGTAGTGGTTGAACGTGATGAGCAGGGCGCGGTACATTTGGACGCATCTCAAATTAACCATTTCGTTGCGCCTTACGAATTAGTCAAAACCATGCGCGCCTCTATTTGGGCGTTGGCACCGTTGGTAGCTCGTTTTAAACAAGGTCAAGTTTCTTTACCGGGCGGTTGTTCCATTGGTGCAAGACCAGTGGATTTGCATATTAGCGGATTAGAACGTTTGGGCGCTCAAATCGTATTAGAAGACGGTTATGTAAAAGCCTACGTTAATAATCGCTTGGTCGGTACGCGTATTGTGATGGATAAAGTGAGCGTTGGAGCAACGTTATCCATTATGATTGCTGCGACCTTAGCCAAAGGCACGACGATTATCGAAAATGCGGCCCGTGAACCAGAAATTATGGATACCGCGATTTTCTTAAATAAAATGGGCGCTAAAATTAGTGGCGCGGGAACCGATACTATCACTATCGAAGGCGTTGAGCGCTTGGGCGGCTGTGAACACAGTGTGGTTCCAGATCGTATTGAAACGGGAACTTTCTTAGTGGCTGGCGCGATTTCTGGCGGGCGTATTGTGTGTAAAAAAACCAAAGCAGATACGTTAGATGCGATTATTGATAAGTTGCGTGAAGCCGGCGCACAAATTGATGTCACAGAAGATACGATTACCTTGGATATGCTGGGAAATCGCCCAAAAGCGGTTAATATTCGTACCGCGCCTTACCCGGGTTTTCCAACCGATATGCAAGCGCAATTTACCTTGTTAAATATGGTGGCAATGGGAACCAGTATTATCACGGAAACCATCTTTGAAAACCGTTTTATGCATATTCCGGAATTGATCCGTATGGGCGGAAAAGCGGAAATAGAAGGCAATACCGCTATTTGCCATGGCGTTGATCATCTTTCTGGTGCGGAAGTGATGGCAACTGATTTACGCGCGTCAATCAGCTTAGTGTTAGCTGGTTGTATCGCAAGCGGTGAAACCATTGTGGATCGTATTTATCACATCGATCGCGGATATGAGCATATTGAAGATAAACTGCGTGGACTTGGCGCCCGAATTGAGCGTTTTTCTGAAAATAGCGAGGAATAATCGAATCGTTCGTGTGATTTTTGGCTGAAATCACTGTTAAGCAGTGCAAAGCTCAGTCGTTTTTATCCGCCTTATAGTAGAAAAATAGTTGGTAAAAAATGGTTTAAAGCCTTATATTACATATTACGGGCTTTAAATCACTTTTTTCAATTATGATGCTAAAAAATGTATTTTCTACCATGAGAGCGTAATTCAAAAGTAGGGTAAACAAAATGAAACACAATGTTATAAATGTTTAGCATGCAATAAAATATTTACTCTCAAATCAAAACTCAATGCTGAATAAATTTGGATTGATTATTCCGTTGGAAAACAGACTTATAAGCAAGTTGCTAATAAATACTCTTGCTCAGTCAGGACTATTCAAAGATATATTTTAAAAGCCAATAAAACGCCCCTAAAAACGCCTATTCAACACTATTTAAATATGATTGCTGATGCCACATTCTTTAGTTGTGATTTCGGTGTATTAGTACTGCTTGATTCATTGACAAGAAAAGTGATTTACCATCAAATTATCAAAACAGAGAAAGATGTTTATTACAAAATAGCCATGAAGAAGCTAAGAGAAAAAGGCTACTTTCCTTATAAACACCATAATATTCGTAGTGCTTACATCAGTATAAAGCTTTATTTTGATTAGTTATTTACGCATGAAAAATATACTAATTTAAAAATAGAAAAAATGACAAATCGTATTGAAATTTTATTTAAATAATTAAAACAAAAGTTGGCAGTTCATAATGGGGGTAACAAGGCGTCATCATATTATATTTATAAAAGATTTTTTAAACAAAAAGAGTTGGTAAAAACAACCCTTTTGTCTACTATACCTATTTTTCTAGAAAAGAGCTTGCACGCGCATTTGAAATTGATTCATTCAAGCTTATATAATGAACTATTAATAATTTCAGATGTAATTACATCTGGTACCCACCACAGTCTTATTGTTACATCAACTAATAATGTACCGTCTGTAAGCAGTTTTTCTTTTCTCTATATTCAAAAACTTTCAAAAACTGACCGTACTTTCTCTTTTTCTAAGCATATCCATGAGTAGATACATGGAAAAGTGAAATGCGATGGCTGCGCTTTTGTTTCAATTTCCATAAATTATATTTTGTAAATTATGCCACACTCTTGCAGTGCTAATCCTGGCTTCTTCTAGACTTAACGCTAAATTTGCAGTTATAGGCGTTTTTTCGGAATGTCTTTTGACTTTTTTCATGTGTTTCACTTAGATAACATCGGTAAAAGCATTAGCTTGAAACAAATCGGATTAGAAAATAAGGTTCGTCCGCTGATTAAGAAAAATGGGGCTTTTGGACGTAGTGCTGAAGATAGCATTGAGAGCCGATTTATTGCACAATTTGTAGCTGGAGAACGCGTTACTTTTTCTAACGTTTATAACTTTGGAAAAGAAGCCAATGGAATAGTTGACCCATTATGGGCAATTGGATCGGCAAAAATTGAGGGGAAAATCAATAATGTTAAGTTTTTTCCGGGAAACTTTGCAACAGCCGACATCACTTACGAATTATACGATAAATTTACAGATCCTTATGATACCTTTAACTGGGTTAAAGGTGAATGGAACACAAACGGTACACCTTACGAAATCAAAGATCGCTGGACTAATACAGTTAAATTTAACTATCGACCGCAAACCGAAGAACAACTATTGCAACTTTTAAAACAACGCTAGGAAATCAAAAAGTTAATGGCTAACGGGAAAATCATTAAGCAACAAATAAGAACAAATGCCAGCCAGTAACTTGCTAATAGGGTTAATTTTAAATCACGTTTAAAAATAACGAAGTAGCCGGAAATCCCGAAGCAGAGCATAATAACTAAAATTTTTATAGCGTAAAGTAGCGTAAAAAACATTGAGATCCTCCTTTATGGATTGATAAACAAGTCTACATTGTAGCAACAAGGTTAAATCGGAGCTATTTTTTTAAACTCAAGGTGAAATATGTGGAAAAAACAAGTATTAACACTTTCCCCACAAGCAAAATTAGCCATCGAGAACAATGCTAAGGGGATTAATTCCCCTTTTGTTTTATCGGCGAAAGGCACAAAAATCGGTGTGCATAATTGGTCGCACGGAGTGAAAGAACAATCAAATTATTATTTATCGCCACGAAATGCAGTTAAGGTTTTTGCGGAAAAATTAACGGATTATTCCGATCCGCAGCGCCCACAAGGAGAACAAGAGATGGTTGCGCTGATGGTGACTAGTGGCGATATGGATGAATTTATTGCGAAACTGGAAAAAGTCAGGGTGCTGTTAGCTGAACCCGCTTTTAAACAAGCGTTAGATTATGCGAAATCCTCTAAATCATTGCAGGAAACAAAGATGATTAAAACGCCCACGATCAGTTATCCAGCATTTGGCGGTCAGGCAGATATCACGCCAAGTGCCAATCGCGCCATGCAAAGTATTTTGCGTAATTCCGCGTCAGGTGTGAACGCGAAAAATATTGCGGATCCAATGACAGCGATCCAAAGTTTGTTGCAGAAAAAAGCGGAGCGGGAAAAGCAAAATCAGCAAAAAGTAACGCAGATGCTTACTACCTCCGCTGAGGTTTATGCTTTTATAACGCGTGGACGCCTTGAACAGGCAGAAATGGAAATGCAGTTAAATATCCCAAGCGATAGCAATATTTATACTGCTTGTGTGTTATTTATCGGGGATGATTTATCCAGTATTAGGGGGATGTTAGTCGATGTTTATTGAGAAAAAGCAAGCGCCTTTAAATAAAAGTCATCCTAGCGTGCAACTGGCGTTAAATGGAAAACCGATTTATTTAAATAATATCTTAATTTCTGTTTCCTTGCGGCGTGAAGAAAAAGACATGTCGGGGCAGAAGTCAAGTACGAAAAAATCCGACAAGGGAGTAAAAGCGAAAGCGCTATCCGTCAGCGGGTTAATTCCTTACAATCGTCGCGAATGGTTGACCGCGCTTTTTAAGTTAGCCGAGGCGGAAGATAGTAAGGGAGAGCAAGAAAAATACCGTGTTTCTTGTGTGACCGCGGAGACGGTGAACATGAGAGAGGTTCAATTTAGTGATACGATTTCCGCGCAAGAGTTACAAGACAAGTTAGCCTGGCAAGTCTCTTTTACTTTGCGTGAAATTAATTCTATCGCCGAGAAAAAAGAGCAACGAAAAACCAAACCAAAAGCCAAGGTGCAAAGTGAAAATGCCGCGAAAGCCGAGGCAACCGCGCCAAGCGAAAATTCCGCAAGTGCAACCAATTCCACACCGCAAGCGGAAGAAGATAATTCATTTTGGGGACAATTAGATAAGGCGTTAGCATGAAAATTATAAAAACGTGTTTAATTAATGGAAAGGAAGTAGCACTAGCGAAAGAGGATATTATTTTAGAGTTAAATAATACCGGTCGTGGCTTTGTTACGGTCTTAACGGATGAGCGTTGCGTTGGGAAAAGTGCGGTGTTTGAATTGGGCGAATACGATCATTATTATAAATGGTTTGATGGCTTTGTCGAACGGGAGCAGGATGAGGACAACGGATATAAAAAATTATTTATTCGTGAAAAAGTCGCGATTTTCGAGCGGCAATTAAATTGTTCACACCGCCATATCACCTTGCGCGATCTTGCCTCATGGCTTACGCAGCAGACCGGAATTCCGGTTAAAGTTCCGCAAGCCGACTATGCCGATCGACCGATCCCATTGTTTACCCATACCGGCAGCGGCTACCAATTGTTACATAATATTGGGCGCCAATTTGAAATTAAAAATTATATGTGGCAACAATCGCCAGATGGATCCTTGTTTATCGGGTCGCATGATGATAGTCGCTGGTTCGGGAAAAATGTTGACATTGAAAGTGGCGTGACGTTAACCAGTGGCAGCAATGAAATGACTGTCCCTATTGCCGCAGCGATAAGACCGGGAGCAATGATTAATGGGAATAAAATTAAAACCGTTGAATTGGCAGGAGATGATTATATCTTAACGTGGGATAGCCTTGATAAAAACGGAAAGCCACTACAAAAAACACCAGCGCGCCGACAAATAGAAAAACATTTCCCGGAGCTTGCCGGCGGGTACCATTTGCCAAAGTATGCAAAAGTGGTCGGCGTGGCGGATCCATCAAGTGGCGGGGATATTTCCGATCCATTTCGTCCGAAGTACGCAGTTGAATTACAGCTGTTAGACGAAGATGGAAATGAGGATAAGAGCGTGCCGGTTTATCCAGCGGTTCCCTTGCCCGTCACCTCAACAGGATCGCAAGGCGGCGATTTTGCTTTTCCGGAAGTGGGGACGATTGTCGAGGTGGGATTTGCTTATGGACGATCTGATAAGCCTTTTGTGCGAACCTTGCTGGCGCAGGGTAAAACCGTTCCGGCGGTCGCCATTGGGGAGCAACTAAAACAACAGCGTCCGGAGGTGTTTGAGCGAACTGATGCGGCGGGCAATAAAACCAGAGAAACCGATCAGAATATTACCGACCGATCCTTTAGTCGCAATATTGAAACGGATGAGGAAACGAAAACGATCGGCACGTCGAAAGTCAACATTGATGCAGATAGCACAGAAGCCATTGGCGGCAATAAAACAACGCAGGTTATCGGCAATATTAGCGAAGCGACCGCAAGTAATAAATCCGTCGGTGTTGGCGGTGAACTGTCGGAGCGTATTGTTGGACTAGCAAAGCGCGTTTCAGATGCAGAAAATAAATTTATCGCACCACTAAGTTATATGGGAACGGACGGGCAGAATATATTCAGAATTTTAGAGGATGCGATACAGATAATAGCAGACTTGGCGAATTCAGTGAGTAGTCACACTCATAACGGTGGACCGCGACCGGATCAAAGCGGAACATTTGCAAGTCAGTCGAGTAAAGCCACAAGCGCAAAAGAAAAGCTGACGCCAATTATTGAGTAGTGTTACCCCACAATTTAAGAAAATCCCCTATCAACAAAGCCGCATAAACGCGGCTTTTTCTTATGAACTCTTCTATTTTGATAATAACTATTTGATTATTAAATAAAATATAATTTATTTCCGAATGAGGTGTTGTCGGAAAATTCCCACAACATGTCCAGGTAAAAATCCACGTAAAAATTTCACGTAAATATCTGCGTCACGAAAAATCCGCTTCCTCCCCCGCGAAATTTATAACGAAAAATTGACGTTTTTTCAGTTAAGCAATTAGGTAAAAAATACGATAAAGCCAGTAAGTAAAAGGGATCTCATGATGGCGTTAAAAAGATCTTAGGTGAAAACATTTCAGTGAATTACAAGAATTTTCAGTTAAAAAAGAGCAGTGTTTTGTTATGGAATTCATTATCTCTATGATTTTAAATAAAAAATTAGATTTTACGTGCGGTTTTATAGGGGAGTAAGATGTTGATTTATTGCATTTTAACATTGCTTTATACCGCGTTTTTAGAGGTAAAAAAATCTGCCATTTGGTGGCTGTACAGCCACCGGTGGATGCAATTGAAATTTGTATATAAAAAACAAACAGCCACTTTACAGCCACCAAGCCACATTTTGAGCAAATAGGGGAAAGAAAATTCAGGCATAAAAAAAGCCGCATTTAGCGACTATCTTATTGAATTTATTTAGATTTTAAATGGTGCCCGAAGCCAGACTTGAACTGGCACGCCTCGAAAGGCGAGGGATTTTAAATCCCTTGTGTCTACCGATTCCACCACTCGGGCTAGACTGAAACTAACTACGTTGCGAGTTATGGAGGCGTGTCCCGGAGTCGAACCGAGCTACATGGATTTGCAATCCAGTGCATAACCGCTTTGCTAACACGCCGTTAGTTTGGAGCGGGAAACGAGGCTCGAACTCGCGACCCCGACCTTGGCAAGGTCGTGCTCTACCAACTGAGCTATTCCCGCATTCGCTGTTAGTGGCCTGCATTTTACTGACTTCTGAAAATCTGTCAACGGTTGTTTGTAAAAAATATGATTAATTGCTGAAAAAAAATGCAGATTGTTGAAAATAGAATAAAAAATTTACCATATTTTGCACAATGACTTAAATTTTCCGTACCGTTCAAAGGCGCGTTGTTTGTGATTTAGAAAATTAAACCTTGTTAATATGGGTATTGCATTTCTCATCCGAGGTAAAATCCGCTATAATGGCGCACATTTTTAAATATTGGAGAAAATTTGCTCCAATTTGACGAATAGAGGTTTTTTATGACAACGCCAGTAGTTGCTCTTGTCGGTCGCCCGAATGTGGGAAAATCGACGTTATTCAATCGGTTAACTCGCACGCGTGATGCGTTGGTGGCGGATTTTCCGGGATTGACTCGGGATCGCAAGTATGGTCAAGCCAATGTTGCCGGTTATGATTTTATTGTGATTGATACCGGTGGGATTGACGGTACGGAAGAAGGTGTTGAGGAGAAAATGGCGGAACAGTCGCTGTTGGCGATTGAGGAAGCGGATATAGTGTTATTTTTAGTTGATGCGCGCGCTGGTCTCACGTCGGCAGATATTGGCATTGCCAATTATTTACGTCAACGTCAACATAAAACAACGGTGGTAGTGGCAAATAAAACCGATGGAATTGATGCTGATTCCCATTGTGCGGAATTTTACCAATTAGGATTGGGCGAGATTGCGCAAATTGCTGCGGCACAAGGGCGTGGTGTGACCGTGTTAATGGAGCAGGTATTAGCACCATTGGCGGAAAAAATGGTCCAAAGTGCGGTGGAAATTGAGGAAGAATCGCAAGATGAATGGGATCAGGATTTCGATTTTGATAATGCAGAAGATACACAATTGTTGGATGAAGCCTTGGCGGAAGAACAGTTGGAAGAGGATGATAAAAATATTAAAATTGCCATTGTTGGACGTCCGAATGTGGGCAAATCGACCTTAACCAATCGTATTTTAGGCGAAGAACGCGTGGTAGTGTATGACTTGCCGGGAACGACGCGCGATAGCATTTATATTCCGATGGAGCGTGATGGGCAGGCTTACACCATTATTGATACTGCTGGCGTGCGTAAGCGCGGAAAAGTGCATTTAGCGGTAGAAAAATTCTCTGTAATTAAAACCTTACAAGCTATTCAAGATGCCAACGTGGTATTGCTGACCATTGATGCACGCGAAGGCGTGTCGGATCAAGATTTGTCGCTACTTGGGTTTATTTTGAATGCGGGACGTTCTTTGGTCATTGTGGTCAATAAATGGGATGGATTGGATCAAGAGGTGAAAGATCGGATAAAATCTGAGCTGGATCGTCGTTTGGACTTTATTGATTTTGCACGCGTGCATTTTATTTCTGCCTTACATGGTAGCGGTGTGGGAAATTTATTTGAATCCATCCAAGAGGCTTATGCTTGTGCGACGCAAAAAATGACCACCTCAATGCTCACTCGTATTTTGCAAATGGCAACCGATGAGCATCAACCGCCAATGGTGAGTGGACGTCGCATTAAATTAAAATATGCCCATCCGGGCGGTTATAATCCACCGATTATTGTAATTCACGGCAATCAGATGGAACGTTTACCGGATAGTTATAAACGCTATTTGTCTAATTATTATCGTCGCAGTTTAAAAATTATCGGTTCGCCAATTCGGATTTTATTCCAAGAGGGCAATAATCCGTTTGCTGGACGTCGCAATAAATTGACACCAAATCAATTGCGTAAGCGTAAACGTTTGATGAAATTTATTAAAAAATCAAAAAGATAGATATAAAAGTGCGGTCGTAAAAAGAGAAATTTTTGACCGCACTTTTACAATTGGAGAATTTCTTTAACGAAAGGGATGGTCAATTTGCGTTGTGCTTGCAAAGAGGCTTTATCCAATTCTTGTAACGCGCTAAAAAGAGTAGTCATATCACGATCTAGACGTTTTAGCAAAAACATTGCGCTTTCGTCGGGCAGTTCAATGCCACGCGCGTAGGCGTTTTGTTTTAATACGGTAACCATTTGCGCTTCACTTAACGGCGCCATTTGATAAATTTCGCCCCAAGATAAACGTGAGGCGAGATCTGGCAGGTGAATGGGCAGTGAATTTGGCGATTGATCCGCACTTATCAGCAACAAGGCATTTCCCGTTTCCCGCAGGCGGTTGATTAAATCAAAAATTGCCAATTCCCATTCATCATCCCCGATGACTACCTGTAGATCATCCAAACAAATCAGATCTTGATATTCTAAATTATCCAGAACTGCCGGTGAAAAATAGCGAGATTTGCTAAGTGGCACATACAGCGCCGGGCGTTGGCGTTGTAAAAAATAATTGATGGAACCTTTTAAAATATGGCTTTTGCCACAGCCTTTTTCGCCCCATAAATAAAAGATAGGTTGTTGTAATTGCTCAAAATTTTTATGCAGTGAATTGAGCAATAACTGATTGTTATCCGCATAAAAATTATCAAGGGTTTCATCATCAAGTTGATGAATTGGCAATGTGAGCTGTGAATTTAACAACGAAAATATCCTGCGGTGAACAAAGTTGTGATTAGCATATACGAAAAAAACAGAGATAAGCAAGCCTATCTCTGTTTTTTGTTTAAAAATTAATCTTCCATTTGATTTTTTGCTGGTGGTAAAATTAAGTTTAGGATAATGGCGACGACGGCACATAAGCTAATGCCTTTTAAGGAAACTTCGCCAAAGTTGACGAACATTCCGCCGATCCCAAAGGTCATGACCACAGAAATAATGCACAGATTACGCGCTTCGGTGACATCAACTTTGCCACGAATCAGCGTACTCATACCGACTACCGCAATAGATCCGAAAACCAACATCATGATACCCCCCATCACGATCGTTGGGATGGTGGATAAGAACGCGCCGACTTTTCCGCAGAAGGAAATGGCAATCGCCCAAACTGCCGCCCAAGTCATGATGTTGGGGTTAAAGTTACGGGTTAACATGACCGCGCCAGTTACTTCCGCGTAAGTGGTATTTGGTGGACCGCCGAGCAAGGAGGCAGCTGAAGTGGCGATACCGTCACCCAATAAGGTGCGATGTAAGCCTGGTTTTTTGAGGAAATCTTTTCCGGTGACGGAGCTGATTGCCATAATACCGCCCACGTGTTCTACCGCCGGTGCGATAGCGATAGGGAGTAAATATAAAATGGCTTCCAGTTTAAATTCCGGCGTTGTGATTTTCGGTAGGCTGAACCAGGGGGCATCCAAAACTGGTTGGAAATTAATCAGTCCAAGGAATAGACATAACACATAGCCCACCATAATACCGAACATAATCGGGATAAGTTTCATCATGCCTTTAGAGAAAACCGCTACGCATAATGTGGTTAATAGAGTAACCATTGAAACCAATACCGCATCGTTGTATTCGTAGTTGCTATTTTTGCCTAATGCCATATCGACCGCGACGGGCGCAAGCCCCATCCCGATAATAATAATGACTGGACCGACGACAATTGGCGGGAAGATTTTTTGCAACACACCGGCGCCTTTGAGTTTCACTAAGGTGCTTAATGCAAGATAGACAAACCCAGTACAAACCAAGCCCCCCATAGTGACTGCAATTCCCCAAGTAGCAACGCCATACTGAATTGGCGCGATAAAAGCAAAGGAAGAAGCAAGGAAAATCGGTACTTGTTTGCCGGTACAAAGTTGGAAAAGCAATGTCCCGATACCGGCGGTGAGTAATGCGGTATTAGTATCTAAACCAGTAATTAATGGGACTAAAACGAGGGCGCCGAAGGCGACGAATAACATTTGCAAACCAACAAACGCCTGTTTCGCTTTGCTTTGCACCTCAATTGGTGCAGAGATTTCAATTTTTTCTGTCATTTAAGTTTCAACTCGCTGTCTGAATTAACTTGAAAGTGCGGTCCGTTTTTAAACGAAATCGCACGGAAAAAAAGCGGCAACATTGCCGCTTTATTTTTGGGATTACTTTGTTCCAAAAATCTTGTCACCCGCATCACCTAAACCCGGGATAATATAACCTTGGTCATTTAGGTGTTGATCAACGGATGCGGTATATAATTCGACGTCAGGATGCGCTTTTTCAAGGGCGGCAATTCCTTCTGGTGCGGCAACCAAAACTAAAATTTTAAAATGTTGGCAACCGCGTTGTTTTAATAAATCAATGGTAGCAATCATAGAACCGCCGGTTGCCAACATTGGGTCAACCACGATAGCCAAACGTTCATCTAAATCGCTGGCTAATTTTTGGAAATAAGGTACCGGTTCCAAGGTTTCTTCGTCACGATACATCCCAACCACGCTAATGCGCGCGCTTGGAATATGTTCCAAAACGCCGTCCATCATGCCAAGACCTGCACGCAAAATCGGCACAACCGTGACTTTTTTCCCTTTGATGCGATCGATTTCCACCGCTCCACACCAACCGTCAATGATCACTTTTTCTATTTCTAAATCGGCAGTCGCTTCATAGGTCAATAAGCTACCTACTTCAGTGGCTAATTCACGAAAGTGTTTGGTGCTGATGTCGGCGGCGCGCATCAAGCCCAATTTATGTTTAACTAACGGATGATTAACTTCAACAATTTTCATTCTCTGCCTCTTTATTTTTTATTGTGTGGAAAATTTAAAAATTGCGAAATTTTAAATCAGTTCCTAAAAAATTAATAGCCCTTACGTAAAAAATTTATCTGTTCATAAGTAATTTTGAGAGAGGTGATGCTTAAGGAAACGAAAAGTGCGGTGATTTTTGAGGAGGTTTTGGCGTATCTTGTAGCGAATTTATCTAACTTTGCTGGATGACCATCACCTCCAATTGGCGCAAGTAAGTGCGCGACAATAAAGGGCAATATTTTGCATAAAAATGTCCGTTACACTCAAACGAATAAGTCAATCATAAAATTATATGCTAACTAAAAAGTAATGCGACTAAACGTATTAAGTTTGAACTTGATTTATTGTTACGTGAGCATTATTCTTTGTGGTTGGTCAAATAAGGCGCTCTCTTTTATACCATTTTCTACTTTCAAGAAAATAATAATCTCATGATGAAGTAGAAATAAAGAAAACTATTCGGAGGTTAATCGTTTTATGACGAGTTTTATGTTGCCTATTCGCATTATTTTATTTGCGTTACTCGGCTTCTTTGTTTGTCGTTTGGGTTTTTATATTGTCCATTATGACACTTTTCGGGCGTTAACGCTTAATGACATTCTGATGAGCTTTATCAAAGGTGTACAGTTTGATAGTGCAACGGTTATGCTGGCATGTGTTCCCATGTTAGCGGTATTGAGTTTCCCATTTAAAATTATTCAGCATACGTGGGTTCGTCTAGTAGCAACTTGGTTGAGTGGCATTATTTTATTTGTCCTTTTTGCCTACTATATCGCTGATATTAGCTATTTTGGTGAGGTTCAACGCCATATTGGCGCTGAAATTTTAAATTTAAGCGCGGACCAAGGCGCCATGTGGGAAATCGCTTTTAGTTCAAGATTAACCACGACCTTGATCGGGATGGCATTTTTAGGGTTGGGCGTTGTCATTTGGTATCGCTTTGTGCTTGCGCCAGCACAGCGTGGCATTCGCCTAAATCAATCTGTCGCGCTGAAATGGCTCTATTGGGTTGGTTTAGTATTGCTGTATGTGATTTTATTTCGCGGCATTATTTTCAGTGGACGACCGATCAATATGAGTGATGCGTTTAGCGGCGGAAAATTGCAACAGGCAAATTTGGCGCTTAATCCTGCTTATGTGACCTATCGAGAAAGTCGAAATCGTTTAAATCAAGATACGCTTGAATATGTTTCAGCGCAGGAGTTAAACGAGTTTGCACAACAAAATCCAAATATTTTTCGTTGGCAAAGCCAAGTTCAGCAACCGACCGGTAAAAATATCGTGTTAATTTTACTGGAAAGTTGGAGCTATAAATATATTGACGGATTAAGTGGCGGGCATTATGGCGTGACACCATTTATGGATAGCCTTATTTCGCGTTCTCAAGTGTGGGATAATTATTATGCGGCGGGGCAGCGTAGTATCATTGGAATTCAAGCAATTTTATCTTCTGTACCGGCGTTACAAAATCAACCCACCTTGGGCTTTGGGCTGGAATTGACAGATATGAGTCGTATTGCCGATATTGCTGATCAACACCATTATCGCACGGTAATGATGCAATCTTCCGAGCGGCGTTCATTCCACATGAATGGAGTTGCCCATGCGTTGGGTTTTAAAGAATACTACGGAAAAGAAGATGTACCATTATTGAAAAACTATCCGCAAGAACAACCGCGCTTTGGTTGGGATTATGATGCATTACAATTTTTTGTGCGCAAATTAAGTGAAGGGCAGCCGAATAAACCGTTCTTTTCCTTTATGTTTACCGGTACAACCCACGAACCTTTTCCGAAAATCGGCGAGGAATTTGAGGTTTACCCGCACGACAGCCAAAGCGAAAACGGGTTTTTGAACACCTTAAAATACAGCGATTGGGCGTTGCAACAATTTATGCAAGAAGCGGAAAAACAAGATTGGTATCGCAATACGATTTTTATTTTTTCAGCGGATCATACCTTAAATGCCAAGCCGGATGACGATTTATTAAAACGTTTCCATATTCCATTAATTATTTTTACGCCAGATGGTTCTTTAGCGCCGGGGCATAACAAAGAACTGGCGTCGCAATATGATTTATTCCCGTCCATTATGGATTTGTTAGGTTTTCAGCAACCGATTTCCACTTTTGGACGCTCTTTATTTTCCGGCGAAGCCAGTCCATTTGTGATGGTCAATCATGGCGACACAGTTGGATTAATTACGCCAACGGCTTGGATTGAATTTAATGAAAGTGGGATTTTGTTAAATTCCAAGGAACGAAAAACACAGGATTTAGAGGAACTCAAACAAGCTAAACTCAAAATTCAATATGCTGATAAGCTGATAAAGGCAAACCAATGGGTTTTACATAAGTAATCATCAAAATATGTTTTTTTTTGATAAAAAAAAAGATAGCCTTTTAACTTAAAAAGGAGTAGGCTATCTGCTCTTGGTAATTATTCTCAATATTAAGGTTATATTATGACTGATTTAAGCAAGCTTTTTAAAAAAGCAGCACTTGCCAGTGTTGTAATTTCATTTTCCGGTATGGCTAGTGCCACAATATTGACATCTATAAAACCACTAGGTTTTATTGCCTCTTCAATTGCTGATGGCGTAACAGATACGCAAGTATTAGTACCTGCTGGAGCCTCTCCACATGATTACAGCTTAAAGCCTTCAGATATTCAAAAAGTGAAATCGGCTGATTTGATTTTATGGATTGGAGAAGATGTAGACGCTTTTTTGGAAAAAAATATTTCTCAAGATGTTGAGCCAGCAAAAGTACTCACTATTGCTAAATTTTCTGATGTGACCGAAGATATGTTATTGAAAGGAGAACATCACCACCACCATCATCATGGTGACCATGACCATGACCATGACCATGACCATGACCATGACCATGACCATGACCATGACCATGACCATGACCATGACCATGACCATGACCATGACCACCATGATGCACATGGTGCATTAGAAACTAATTGGCATGTTTGGTATTCACCAAAAATTAGTCAAATTGCTGCTAATCATTTAGCGGATAAATTGGCTCAACTTTATCCAAATAAAAAAGATGTGATTGCAAAAAATTTAGCGGAATTTAACCGCACTTTAGCAGAGCAAAATGACAAAATTAATCAGCAATTGGCTCCAGTACGTGATAAAGGTTTTTATGTATTCCATGATGGATATACTTATTTTAATGCGGCTTATAAGCTCAATCAAAAAGGCGCTTTCACTATTAACCCATTAGTAGCGCCAGGAGCAAAAAAACTCACTAAAATTAAGCAAGAAATAGATGAACATCAAGTACAATGTCTGTTTGCTGAACCGCAATTTACACCTAAAGTAGTAGAAAGCTTAAGTAAGGGCACCGGAGTTAAGGTGGGGATGTTAGATCCAATGGGTGGACCAGTAGATTTAGGTAAGAATTCGTATGCTAAATTTTTACAATTTACTGCAGATAGTTACTATAACTGCTTGAAATAATCGTTAAAGGAGCGTTATTTCTTTATATCTCGGTGAGAAATTTAAGCGAGCAGCAAAAATTGTATTGTACATATTTTGTGGCTAATGAAAAAATACGGTGAACATCACCGTATTTTTGTTTTCTGGGTAAAAATATTCTTGTCGTTACATACAAATTTTTCATATCTGTTATAATTCCGCCAAATTTTATTTATTAATTAACGAAATATGATGAAAGTATTTTTTGCCACCACCGCACGTGGATTTGAAGAGTTATTAAAAGCGGAATTAATCGAATTGGGTGCAGCTGACTGTAAAGTGGCACAAGGCGGTGTCCATTTTGTTGCAAATGATGAAATTATGTATCGCGCGCTATTGTGGTCGCGATTAAGTTCGCGCATTTTATTGCCCCTTATTCATTGCAAAATTTACAGCGATTTGGATTTGTATTCGGCTGTGGTGGGGCATAGTTGGTTAAATGAATTTGATGAAAAAGTGACATTTTTCGTGGATTTCAACGGAACAAACCGTGAGATTCGCCATACGCAATTTGGCGCTATGCGAGTCAAAGACGGGATTGTGGATTATTTTGAACGTCAAGGCAAAGCGCGTCCAAATGTGGATAAAGAATATCCGGATGTGCGTATTCATGCCTATCTTAATCGTGAAGATTTGGTGATTTCTTTGGATTTAAGTGGTGAAGCGCTGCATTTGCGCGGTTATCGCGAGGATACTGGCAGCGCGCCTTTGCGCGAAACCTTGGCGGCGGCAATTGTGTTGCGTTCTGGTTGGGAAAAAGGCACACCGTTAGTTGATCCAATGTGCGGTTCGGGAACATTATTAATCGAGGCGGCACAAATGGAAGCCAAGATTGCACCCCAATTGCATCGTTTACATTGGGGGTTTGATTTTTGGAAAGGGCATAACCAAGCGGCGTGGGAGGCGGTGAAAAGCGAGGCGATTGCTTTAGCCGAAGCGCAGTTGCAACAGGAACCACGGGCGCATTTTTATGGTTTTGATTTGGATTATCGAGTGTTACAAAAAGCGCAAAAAAATGCCAAACATGCGGGTGTCGCACATTTGATTAAATGGAAACAAGGCGATGTGGCGGCGTTAACCAATCCTTGCCCAGAACACAAAGGCACAGTGATTTGTAACCCGCCTTATGGTGAACGTTTAGGTACGACGCCGGCGCTGATTGCCTTGTATTCCGTGTTTGGTCAGCGTTTAAAATCGCAATTTGGCGGTTGGAATGCATCGATTTTTAGTAGCGAAGAAGGTTTGCTTGATTGTTTGCGAATGCGTTCGTTTCGTCAATTTAAAGCCAAAAATGGTCCGTTAGATTGTATTCAGAAAAATTATCAAATTTCTGACCGCACTTTAGGGCAAAATGAGGATAAAAGTGCGGTAGAAAATGCGCTAGTTTTTTCAAAAGAAAACCTTGTTGCAGTCGATTTTGCTAATCGTTTACAAAAAAATATCAAGAAAATTGAAAAATGGGCAAAGCAGCAAGGCATTGATGCGTATCGTTTATATGATGCGGATTTGCCGGAGTATAACTTGGCGGTGGATCGCTACGCGGATCATATTGTGGTGCAAGAATATGCGGCACCGAAAAATATTGATGAAAATAAAGCGCGTCAACGCTTGTTGGATGCGGTGACTGCGACGCTTTCTGTGACCGGTGTGGAAACCAATAAGTTGATTTTAAAAGTGCGCCAAAAACAAAAAGGCACTAATCAATACGAAAAATTGGCAAATAAAGGCGAATATTTTTATGTGCATGAATACGGGGCGAAATTGTGGGTGAATTTGACGGATTATTTGGATACTGGGTTATTTCTTGATCACCGTTTGACCCGTAAAATGGTGGGTGATATGGCGCAGGGCAAAGATTTTCTCAATTTATTTGCCTACACCGGTTCGGCAACCGTACAGGCCGCACTTGGTGGCGCGAAATCAACCACCACCGTTGATATGTCCAATACTTATCTTAATTGGGCGGAACAAAATTTATTGCTTAATGATATTCAAGGCAAACAACATAAATTAATTCAAGCGGATTGTTTGCAATGGTTGGAGAAATGTGAGCGTCAATTTGATTTGATTTTTGTGGATCCGCCGACATTTTCCAACTCCAAACGTATGGAGGACAGTTGGGATGTGCAGCGTGATCATATTAAATTGTTGGGGCAGCTCAAGCGTATTTTGCAACCGGCAGGCAGCGTGATTTTTTCCAATAACAAACGCGGCTTTAAAATGGATTTTGCGGCGTTGCAAGCGTTGGGGTTAAGTGCGGTGGAAATTTCAGCCAAAACCTTACCCTTAGATTTTGAGCGTAATAAACAAATTCACAATTGCTGGTTGATTACCCGCATGGAAAAGTAATCTTTGTTTGCAAGAAAAAATCGAACATAACGTTCGGTTTTTTCTTTAGGGGATGTGGCGAATAGTGGTGCCGGAAAGTTGTGGAGCAGCAATCTGTGGAGTGGCAATCTGTACCCGCCTTTTTAAGCAAGGAATGATAAATCATTTCAGTATTTTGGATATTCCGTCATGCTCAATTAGCTTAATTTTTCTGTAATAATTTGTGTGAGGCGATCCAATGGCTTGGTACCGAATAATTTCCTCTAACGTAAATCGCTCATTGGTCAGCCCGATACAAATCGATGATAGTAAATTGGCGAATTTTACGTAAGGTTAATGTAATAGAAAAGTTTCAATGTTGCTTTTCTTGGAAAATAAGGAAAAAGCGCGGTCATTTTGACCGCACTTTGATGTTTAATTAATGGATATTATACTGCAGTCTGAAAAATGACATTATCTGCTTTTTGCGTATAACGTTGAATTTGGTCGAAATTCATATAACGATAAGTGTCATCTTTATCTGTCTGCAAATCAGCGGCATAGGAGAGGTATTCTTCCGGTGTTGGTAATTTACCCAACAAGGCGGAAACCGCGGCTAATTCCGCAGATGCCAAATACACATTGGCGCCTTGACCTAAACGGTTCGGGAAGTTGCGGGTTGAAGTGGAAACGACGGTTGCACCGTTGGCAACGCGCGCTTGGTTACCCATACAAAGCGAACAACCCGGAATTTCAATACGCGCACCGCTTTTACCGTAAATACTGTAATACCCTTCTTCCGTTAACAGCGCTGCGTCCATTTTTGTTGGCGGCGCAATCCAGAGGCGAGTTGGGATCATGTTTTTAAATTTAGCCAACAGTTTACCCGCCGCACGGAAATGCCCGATATTGGTCATACAAGAACCGATAAACACTTCATCAATTTTATCCCCTTGTACTTCGGATAATAACCGGGCATCATCCGGATCATTTGGTGCACACAAAATCGGCTCTTTGATTTCGTTCATGTCAATTTCGATCACTGCAGCGTACTCGGCGTCTTTATCGGCTTCTAACAATTGCGGGTTATCCAACCATTGTTGCATTCCTCTGATACGACGTTCAAGCGTACGTGCATCGCCATAACCTTCCGCAATCATGTATTTTAACAACACGATATTGGAATTAAGGTATTCGATAATAGGTTCTTTATCCAATTTGATGGTACAAGCGGCGGCGGAACGTTCTGCAGACGCATCAGATAATTCAAAGGCTTGTTCTACTTTGAGATGTTCCAATCCTTCGATTTCTAAAATACGACCGGAGAAAATATTTTTCTTACCTTTTTTCTCCACAGTGAGCAAGCCTTGTTGGATGGCATAATACGGAATAGCATGCACTAAATCACGTAGCGTAATTCCCGGTTGCATTTCGCCTTTAAAGCGCACTAATACGGATTCCGGCATATCCAGTGGCATAACTCCGGTTGCCGCAGCAAAGGCAACCAAGCCGGAACCGGCAGGGAAAGAGATCCCGATTGGGAAACGAGTATGAGAGTCACCGCCGGTTCCCACGGTATCCGGTAGCAACATCCGGTTTAACCAAGAGTGGATAACGCCATCTCCCGGACGCAATGAAATTCCACCACGGTTCATAATAAAATCAGGTAAGGTATGATGTGTCGTGACATCCACCGGTTTTGGATAGGCGGCGGTGTGGCAGAAGGATTGCATCACAAGATCAGAGGAGAAGCCTAAACACGCCAAATCTTTCAACTCATCACGCGTCATTGGACCGGTTGTATCTTGCGAGCCGACAGATGTCATGCGCGGTTCGCAATATTGACCTGGGCGGATACCTTCGACGCCACAAGCACGTCCAACCATTTTTTGGGCGAGAGTAAAGCCTTTTTTGCTGCTGGTGGTGCTTTGCGGTTTTGCAAAGACATCGCTTTCCGGCAAGCCAAGCTCAACGCGTGCTTTATGGGTTAAACCACGTCCGATAATAAGCGGAATACGACCACCGGCGCGGACTTCATCCAGCAACACATGGGTTTTTAATTGAAATTCAGCAAGCACTTCGTCGGTGCCATGTTTACAAATTTTATTTTGATATGGATAGATATCAATAACATCACCCATATTTAAATTGCTGACGTCCACTTCAATTGGCAATGAGCCCGCATCTTCTAACGTATTAAAGAAAATCGGGGCAATTTTACCGCCTAAGACGACGCCACCGGCACGTTTATTTGGAATAAATGGAATATCTTCGCCCATAAACCACAATACGGAGTTGGTGGCGGATTTACGTGATGAACCGGTACCAACCACATCACCAACATAGGCAAGGGGGAAGCCTTTTGCTTTAAGTGCTTCGAGCTGTTTAATCGGTCCGACGTTGCCGGCATCATCCGGTTCAATGCCATCACGGGCATTTTTTAACATTGCCAAGGCGTGTAACGGAATATCGGGGCGCGACCAAGCATCTTGCGCCGGAGATAAATCGTCGGTATTGGTTTCGCCGGTGACTTTAAATACCGTAACGGTTAATTTTTCTGCCAATCTTGGGCGAGACAGGAACCATTGTGCATCTGCCCAAGATTGTAATACTTGTTTGGCATAAACATTGCCGGCTTTGGCGCGTTCTGCAACATCATGGAAATTATCGAACATTAATAGAGTAGAGGAGAGGGCTTCGGCAGCAATTGGGGCAAGTTTTTCATTATCAAGTGCGGTCAATAATGGTTCAATATTGTATCCGCCTTGCATTGTGCCTAACAATTTGACCGCACTTTCTGCGGAAATGAGCGGAGAATGTGCATCACCTTTTACTACAGCGGAGAGGAATGAGGCTTTGACATAAGCGGCTTCATCAACGCCGGCAGGAATACGATGGGTAAATAAGTCTAATAAATAATCTTGTTTATCTGCTGGGGGATTTTTAAGTAATTCCACCAAGTCGGCGGTTTGTTGTGCATCTAAAGGTTTAGGTACAACGCCTTGAGCAGCCCGTTCATCTACATGTTTTTGATAGCCTTGTAAGAAATTAGACATAATATCACCTCGTTAGGATAAATTATTGGATTATAAGTAGAGTGCGCTTTGTAAAAAAGAGCGGTGCTTTTTGTTGTAAAAATGTTAAACCATCATAATACGGAATATCGCTGGCGACAACAAAAAAATCAATCTTTAAAAATAAGGCAACTGTTTTTCAGTTGCCCCATTTGTTGCGATTTAGAAAACGCGTTTAAAAGGTTTGACGACCACCTCTCCATATACGCCAGCTTCCACATAAGGATCTTGGCTTGCCCATTGTTTTGCCGCCTCTAAGCTGTCGAATTTGGCGATAACAGTCGAACCAGTAAATCCCGCTTCGCCTGGATTTTCATCATCAATGGCTGGATTCGGTCCGGCAACAAAAAGACGATCTTCATCATGCAATTGTTTGAGGCGGGCTAAATGTTTTTCGCGAACCGCTAAACGTTGCGCTAAGGTATTCGGTTTATCTTGTGCAAAAATGACATAATACATATTTATCTCCTTTTATGTGTCATTAATCAAGTTGATGGGCAAGTGCGGCGGTTAACTCAGGGTTATTTTCACGCGGAACAACGCGCGGTTTGCCTTTATCATCCACAGCGACGAAAGTAAAGGTTGCTTCGGTAACGCAATAGCGTTCGTTAAGCGGTTCGCTGGAGACTTTTTTTACCCAAACTTCCACTTTGATTTTGATTGATGTCCGTCCAACCGAGATGCAGTCGCCATAACAACAGATCACATCGCCGACGGCAACTGGACGAATAAAATTCATGCTATCTACTGCCACGGTTACGACGCGACCATGTGCAATTTCTTTGGCTAAAATCGCACCGCCCATATCCATTTGTGACATAATCCAGCCGCCGAAAATATCTCCATTAGCATTGGTATCAGAAGGCATTGCCAGCGTTCGAAGTAATAATGCGCCTTTGGATTGGCGACCGCTATTGGTGTCAATAAAATTTGTCATAACGTTTCCTTATTCTTTCGTGCTATCCGTTTTAGGTAAGTAGCGATAAATATAAAAACCGGTGATGAGGGTGGCAACAAAGGTCATCCCAATAATACCGAAGGTTTTAAAATCAACCCAAATATCATCAGAGCAGAAATAACTGATAATTAAATTGATGATCATGCAAAGCAGAAAAAATCCGCTCCAGCCAAGGTTAATGCGATTCCATACTGTCTGCGGTAATTGAATTTCTTTACCTAATAATTGTTTAATTAACGGTTTTTTAAAGCCATATTGGCTGATTAACAACACTAATGCAAATAGGGAATAAATAATGGTTACTTTCCATTTTAAAAACTCCAATTCGTTGAAATAGGCGGTTAAAGCACCAAAAAAAACCACCGCACTTCCCATAATGATTTGCTGCTTTTCTATTTTGCCATATTTTAATTTTAAAATAATCAGTTGCACAATCGTGGCAACCACTAGAGTAATCGCTGCTTCCCGAATGCCGACTAATTTATAGACAGCGAAAAATAAAATCAGCGGAATAAATTCTAAAATTTGTTTCATCATGTCTCCTATGACACTGTGTTAGGCATAAATAACGTATAGAAGCGGTAGGTAAAAATCAATGAAAACATATTAAATATCGCAATAAGAAACATAATAATAATGTCAAAAATCATATTGCTACTAATCATTGCTAAATTTTTGATCAACAGTGGCAATGCAAAATAAATGATTACGCAGTAAATAAACAGCGGAAATATTTGTTTAATACCGGCTTGCCAACTTTCAACTAATGCTATTTTTAGCGAAAGTGGTGTAATAATGTAATGTACACTAGCCAAACATAAACGAATAAAGATAAAAACGCCCAAAACGATTGAGAGCATAGCAATAATGGATGGTGGTGTATTGGTTAAGAGCGCAATGGAGGCTTTCAATAAACCAATGGCGATAAGGGCTGTGGTTAATATATTGATTAACAGCACACCAGCAAAGCGTTTTAACGCCACGGTGAATGTTTGATTTAACGCGGGATTGGCGCGTTGACTTAATCGGTGGATGGTTATAGTTCCCCATGCGGAAAGAAACATAGTGACTACCATTTGAATAAGCATTGCTAGGCTATGTGTTGTATCGGTTTGAGTGATCAACGCCTGTAGTTCATTTGTTCCGGTTTGTTCGCTTACTGTTAGATCAGTAGGCAATGCGCCATTGGGGATTAATAAGCTCGTCGCTAATGAAGAAATAAAAAATAACATAATGAATTGTATGGTAATTTTAGGTTGATTACGCATAAAATTCCAGCTGTCTTGAAAAATTTGAGTAAAGTTAATCGGCATTTATGTCATCCAAATAGTACAAATAAAAGTAACCTCGCTATTATACAGGATTCCGTTTTAAATTGACAAAAAAGCATAAAATTGATTTATATCAAATTTCTGTAATAAATGATTACATAAAAAATGCGTTTTCTCGTAATAAATTGAAGAGCAATTTACAAAACTTTGATCTAGTTCACGAAATTTATACCAAAAAAATGGTATATTTCTTCTCGTCAAATAGACACAATATTTTTATGGTTTAAAGATATTTACTTAAATTAAAAAAGTAATAAGTAATATAGAGGAATTTAAAATGAAAAAAACAGCATTAGTCTTAGGAATGGCGGCTGCCTTGATGGCAGGTACTGCAAGTGCCCATGAAGCAGGTAGCTTCCTTCTTCGTGCCGGTGGCGTTTTTGTTTCGGCACATTCTAACTCCGATACCAAAACACCAGTTGAAGTGGGTTTGAAAGTGAATGATAATGCCCAATTAGGGTTAACCGGAACCTATATGATTACCGACAATATCGGGGTAGAGTTATTAGGTGCGACACCATTCTCTCACGGTATTGATGGAACTGTTCCGGCTAACGGTAACGGATTGAATTTAGGTGAAGTAGTAAAATTAAAACAATTACCGCCAAGCCTTTACTTACAATATTATTTCTTAGATAAAGATTCTCCGTCTCGTCCTTATATCGGTGCTGGTTTGAACTATACTCGTTTCTTTAATGCAAAAATTAAAAATGATGCCATTAGTGATTTGGAAATTGATAAACATTCATTCGGTCCGGTTGTGAATGCTGGGATTGATATTAAGTTAACCGATAACTTATTCTTCAATACCGCAATGTGGTACACCCATATTAAAACTACCGCGAAATTTAAAGCATTGGATCTTAACCATGAAGTTGATGTAAAACTTGATCCGTTCGTGTTCTTTATGGGGCTTGGTTATCGCTTCTAATGTCTCACCTTAATATATTTTATCGGCACATTTATTGATGTGCCGATTTTTTTTGCGTTCAACGTTTCTGTAGCTTAAGCGTTCTTGAAGCACCAATATGAAAAGTGCGGTAGAATTTTTACGATTTTTTTTGCATCAATCAACGAGATTTGTGGGATTTGAAACTTTGTGTATAGTTCAAATATGCACAAAAATCGTGAAAAAATCACCGCACTTTTAGCTAAGATCCTGAATTAAAATCTTGGAGCGACGTTGGTAGTTGTAGGTTTCCCGTTTGTATTTTGGCAAACTGTCTACATCCGCTAGCTGAAAACCACGCTCTTGAAACCAATGTACGGTACGCGTAGTAAGGACAAACAGTTTGTTGATATGTAATTCTTTGGCGCGTTTTTGGATAGCTTCAAGCAAAATATCGCCACGGGAAGAATTGCGGTAATCAGGATGCACCGCCACACATGCCATTTCCGCCATATTTTCTTCCGGATACGGATTGAGGGCAGCGCAAGCAATAACGACACCATCGTGATCGATAATAGTGTAACGCGTGATTTCCATTTCCAATTGTTCGCGTGAACGTTTGACCAAAATACCTTGTTGTTCTAACGGATAAATTAATTCCAATAACCCTGGAATATCGGCGACGGTGGCGAGGCGAACTTCCTCGGAGCTTTCTATAGAAAGCTGTGTTCCCACCCCATCACGGGTAAATAATTCTTGTAGTAACGATCCGTCTTCTTCATAGCTAAGTAAATGCGAACGTTTTACGCCGGCACGACAAACGTCAATGGCTGCCTGTAAAAAGCGTGCTTGTGAGCTATGGTATTGATTATCGCGGATTAGTTGCGCCAAATGCAGCAGGGCATCTTGCGGTAATAAATCGGAGATGGTTTGCTGTTGTTGATCTAAAATGCCTTGCGTATTACAAAAACCAATAAGTTTCTCGGCTTTTAGCTTAACCGCTACTTTGGTGGCAATTTCTTCAAAGGATAAATTGAATGTCTCGCCGGTCACGGAGGGCGCAATTGGTCCCAGCAAAACAATAGAACCATTGTTTAATTGGCGTTGAATTTGTTCCGTATCAATACGGCGGATTTTTCCAGTTAACATATAGTCTATACCGTCATCTACGCCGATAGGTTGTGCAATAATAAAATTGCTGCTGACAACATTAATGACCGGCGAATGTGGCAGACGCACGCATAAGCGGGCGGCGATATCGTAGTTTAATCGCCCAACCGCTTGTTTCACCAATTCTAGGGTTCTTTGGTCGGTGACGCGAATATTTTTGTGATAGGATGAGGGAATATGGTGAAGCTCAAGTAATTCGTTAATTTGAGCTCTTGCACCAAAAACAATAACCAACTTAATACCTAGGCTGTGCAATAAACTAATGTCGCTGATAATATTAATAAAATTTGGACAGGCAATGGTATCCCCGTCGAGCATGATCACGAACGTTTTACCGCGGTGCATGTTGACGTAGGGGGTAGATTGTCTAAACCATTGGACTAATTCAGTATTACTCATAAGGCTTCCTTTGCATAATTATTCTTTTATTTTGAATTTATATTTATTTTTTAAAATGTGCAAGCGATTTTTGTATGAGAGGGAAAAGTGCGGTGAAAATCAAAAGTGTTCTGTTTATTTCATACTGTGTCATGTTGTGGAACACAGGTTATTTTCTAAGCTGAAGTTTCGACTAGAAATATATTGAAGGCGGAGAGGGATATAATTTTTTTCGCTTTGCACCTTACCCCTCGCATGTTTTTATAGAGATAAGGTGCAACTTATTGTAAACAAAGAGAATTTTTGAAATTCGTCAATGGTTATGCAATCACGTTAAATTGTGTTTTCATTAATGCTTCAAAATCGGTGCAACCGCCAATCGGTTTTTCATCAATAAAAATTTGCGGCACAGTTTCAACTGGTTTACCAACAGATTTGGATAAATCGGCTTTGCTGATGCCTTCGGCGATAATATCGACATAACGGTATTCAAAATTTTCCACGGTATTTTGCAATTTTTCCGCTAAATTTTTTGCGCGTACACAATATGGGCAACCCGGACGACCGAAAATGACTACGAACATAATTAATTTCCTCTTATTTTGGATTAAAAACACCAATGATTTTACCTTATTCAACAAAAAAGAATAAACAGTTTTTAAGCATTGGTATGATTGGTATAATAGATGAAATACTGTTTAGCGAGGAAAATTTTATGGCAAATTCATTAACCTCCCCAACTTTAGCATGTTTGTTGTCTCATCGTTCCATTCGTAAATTTAAAGCGCAACCGCTTGCGCCAGAATTGATTGAGAATTTAATTAATGTGGCGCGCTTTGCGTCAAGTTCCAACCATTTACAATGTGTTTCGATTATTCGGGTGACTGACGAAATGTTGCGTGGGCAATTGATGGAATGTTGTTCCAATCAGGAATATGTCAAAAGTGCGCCTGAATTTTGGGTATTTTGTGTCGATTTTAATAAGCATCAGCAAATTTGTGCTGAGGCGCAATTAGATTGGATGGAAGTGGTCTTAATTGGCTCGGTCGATACAGGAATTATGGCGCAAAATGTGTTGGTGAGTGCAGAAAGTTTGGGTTTAGGCGGCGTTTATATTGGTTCATTACGTAACCAAATTGAGCGAGTGGGGAAATTGCTAAACTTACCAGAGCATACTTTTCCTGTTGTTGGGCTTTGCTTGGGGTATCCGGATCAAGATCCGCCACTGAAACCAAGATTGCCGAAAGAGATGATGTTTTTTGAAAATCAATATCAATCTCTTGCGCCTCAATCCTTGGCAGATTTTGATCAGCAGGTTGCAGACTATTATCAAAAACGCAGCCAAATTGAGATGAATTGGTCTAAAAATGTGGCGAAAGCCTTAGCTCATCCGGTAAGACCGGCTATTTTACCTTATCTAAACCAACAGGGTTTTGCGAAAAAGTAGGCAATATGAAATTGTTGATGTTGTGTCGAGAACCCCGATTATACAGTTGTCAGCGACTACAAGAAGCGGCACAAGAAAGAGGGCATTCAATGGATATTTTAGATCCAAATCGCTGTTTAATAAAACTGTCGGAAAATGCACCGCACTTTCAACTTTATTATCAAAGCAATAACGAACATACGCCTTATTTATTAAGTGGTTATGATGCGGTTCTCCCGCGTTTCGGGGCTGGCAGTAATCGTATGGGATGTGCGGTATTGCGTCATTTTGAAGGGGAAAATATTTATTGTTTGAACTCGGCATCGGCTTTTTTGTTGGCGCGAGATAAATGGCAGAGTTTACAAGTTTTGATGCAGCAACATATTCCAGTGCCGAATTCCGCGTTGGGTGGTAGCGAATTTCAATCAGCTGAGGCGGTGCAGTTTGTGCGTTCGCCGACGATTTTAAAAACCTTGAGTGGTTCACAGGGTATCGGCGTGATTTTAGCGGAAAGAGAACGAAGTGCGGTCAGTATTTTGGAAACATTGTCACAATCGAATGTGCCGGTATTATTGCAGGATTTTATTGCCGAAGCGGAGGGTGCGGATTTACGCTGTTTTGTGATTGGCGATAAGGTGGTAGCGGCGATGCGGCGCATTTGTCAAAGCGGAGAATTTCGAGCGAACTTCCATCGGGGCGGCAGCGCGGAGCCGGTGCAATTAAGCGAGGAAGAAAAACACATCGCTATTAAAGCAGCACGTGCTCTAGGATTAGATATCGCTGGCGTAGATTTGATTCGCTCAGCACAAGGTCGGTTGGTTTTGGAAGTTAACGCAAGTCCGGGATTGGAGATGATTGAAAAAACCAGTGGCATTGATATTGCGCTGCAAATGATTGCTTATACAGAGAAAAAAGTAAAATTGTGGCGGGAAACGGTGCAAAGTGCGGTCGAAAATACCACAGAAAATAAGGTAGAAAAATAGTTGGTTTTCTGTTTTAATGAATAAAATCCCATAAAAAATGTAAGGAGTTGTAATGATTATTTATTTACACGGGTTTGATTCCAGTAGTCCGGGTAACTACGAAAAAATAATGCAGTTGAAATTTATTGATGATGATGTGCGTTTTGTCAATTATAGTACCTTGCATCCGCGTCATGATATGCAATTTTTGCTCAATGAAGTACATAAATTAGTATCGGAAAGCAAAGATCCACATCCATTAATTTGTGGCGTTGGACTTGGCGGTTATTGGGCGGAACGCGTGGGATTTTTATGCGGTATTAAACAGGCAATTTTTAATCCAAATTTATTTCCTTATGAAAATATGACGGGAAAAATCGACCGACCGGAAGAATATCAAGATATTGCGACAAAATGTGTGGAAAATTTTCGGAAGAAAAACCAAGGACGCTGTTTAGTTTTCTTATCTACACAAGATGAAGCGTTGGATTCACAACGTAGCGCCGAAACGCTTTCACCTTTTTATGAGGTGATCTGGGATGAAAACGAAAGTCATAAATTTAAGAAAATTTCTCAACATTTACAACGGATTAAAGCATTTAAAAACGCGTAATATGAGAGAAAATAAAAGCCACATGAAAATGTGGCTTTCTGTTTAATGGATCTTGCTATTAAGATTCAATTTCACCGCAGAAACGATAACCTTCGCCATGAATAGTAGCGATAATTTCTGGCGTATCCGGGTGATCTTCAAAATGTTTACGAATACGACGAATCGTCACATCCACGGTACGATCTTGCGGTTTTAAATCGCGTCCGGTCATTTTTTTCAGCAATTCTTCACGGGTTTGAATTTTTCCCGGATTTTCGCAGAAATGCAACATAGCGCGAAATTCACTGCGCGGTAATTTATATTCTTCCCCTTCCGGATTGATCAACGTTCGGCTATTGAGATCTAGCGTCCAACCGTTAAAACGATATTGTTCTAAATGTGGCGTTGCGGTTTTTGCTTTTTCGGACATGGTACGTTGCAATAGGTTTCTTGCACGAATAGTTAATTCTCTTGGATTAAACGGTTTGGTGATATAGTCATCCGCACCGATCTCTAAACCGAGAATTTTATCAACTTCGTTATCACGTCCGGTTAAAAACATAAGTGCGGTATTGGTATTTTCCCGTAGTTCACGTGCCAACATCAGCCCATTTTTACCCGGTAAATTGATATCCATAATAACAAGATGAATTTCTTGCGAGGAGATAATTCGATGCATTTGATTGCCATCACTTGCTTCAAATACCTCATATCCCTCCGCCTCGAAAATACTCTTGAGTGTATTCCTTGTAATCGTTTCATCTTCAACGACTAATATACGTGGCGTTATCATAGGATGGTTTCCCTCTTATTTATTTTTATATTAATTTATCAAAATCTTACCCATAGCTATTCTATAATTGCAACATAGTTGTAACAAGTAAAAAAGCAAATTTTTTCATATTTAGCATGAAATTTTATGAGCTGCATCATATTTTAACAAAAGTTAAGCAGATAGTATCTTTATTTAACCTTATTTTGTTCGAAAATCTGCATTTATTGTGAAATTGGGGTGACTTGTTCTTCACTAGAATGGGGATTTTTATGGTAAACTGTACCCGGCTAACAGCATAAATATAGGTAGTTATGAAAAAATATTGGCTTATTTTTTTAGTCTTTTTTTCCGCATTTGTACACGCGGAATGGTTTAATTCTCAAGCGCAATTTTTAAAGGCGGAGGAGGCATTTGTCTTTTCGGCGCAACAGCGTGTCAATTCAACCACTCAAGAAAAAAGTGTTAATTTGCATTGGGATATCGCAGATGGATATTATTTATATCAAAAAGAACTGCGCGTTGTCGGTACGCAAACTGATCTTGCGCCGTTATCTTTTCCGCCAGCAGAGGAACACCAAGATGAATTTTTCGGTCGAGTTCTAATTTATCGTGAGCAGCTTGATTTACCGGTCAGTTTACACAATGCGGATCCGAATGCACAATTGGAGGTTACCTATCAAGGCTGTACCACCGGTTTTTGTTATCCACCGGAAACTAAAACTTTGTCTTTAGCGGATTTACCGGTCACGACTATCAATGACGTGTCAAATACAGATACGCAAAGTGCGGTTCAAAATTCCTTCGTTTTCAATCTTTCTTCCGCTGACCAAAATAGCCTAACTTCCGCATTGTTAGAAAGTCGTTTTTCTGCCTTGTGGTTTTTTGTCTTAGGGCTTGGCTTGGCGTTTACTCCTTGCGTATTGCCGATGTTACCTTTGTTATCGGCGATTGTTATCGGGCAAGGGCAACGTCCAAATATGGCGCGTGCGTTGGGGTTAAGTTTTACCTATGTACAAGGTATGGCGTTGACATATACGCTGCTCGGTTTGGTGGTCGCGATGATTGGGTTACCGTTCCAAGTGGCGCTGCAAAGTCCTTATGTGCTGATTGGCTTGTCGGTGATTTTTACCTTGCTGGCGCTTTCTATGTTTGGTGTATTTAGTATTCAATTGCCTAGCGCATGGCAAACCAAATTAACGCTAATCAGTCAAGGACAAAAGGGCGGTGCATTTTCTGGCGTTTTTGTGATGGGTATGGTGGCAGGGCTTATCGCCTCGCCTTGTACTTCGGCACCGCTTTCGGCGACATTGCTGTATGTGGCGCAAAGTGGCGATTTGATCTTCGGTGCGCTTACACTTTATTTGTTAGCCCTTGGTATGGGCATTCCGTTAATTTTTATCACCTTATTTGGTAATAAAATTTTGCCGAAATCTTCTGCTTGGACAGAAAAAGTTAAAACCGCTTTTGGCTTTGTTATGTTGGCGTTGCCTGTCTTTTTACTTTCCCGCGTTTTGCCGGAAATTTGGGCGCCGCGAATGTGGGCGATGCTTGGCGTAGTATTTTGCTTATGGACAGCGTTACAGATTCCGGCAAGAGGTATCGGTCATGCATTGCGAATTGGTTTTTTTGTTGCGGCATTTATTTTGGTTAAACCGCTGCAAGATTGGGTGTGGCAAGAAGAAGTGATACAAGAAACGCCAAATGCAGTGATTTTTCAAAAAATCAGTAGTGAAGCGGAATTAAATCAAGCCTTAATGAGCAATCCCAAAGCAATTGCCATGTTGGATCTTTATGCAGATTGGTGTGTGGCGTGTAAAGAATTTGAAAAATATACCTTTAATACACCAAAAGTGCGGTCGGATTTTGAGCAGATTTTGCTGTTGCAAGTGGATATGACCAAAAACAGTGCAGAAAATGCTGCCTTAATGAAAAAATTCCAAATTGTTGGGTTGCCGAGCATTTTATTTTTTAATCAACAGGGCGAAGAAATTCAAGGTTCACGCGTGAGCGGATTCATGGATCAGGCACAATTTTCTGCTTGGATAAACGAAAAAGTATTGCCTTGATTTTTTCTAAAAAAGAAAAGGATATTTTCTTTTTTGTTAATTGTTTCATTCCATTATTTCAGGTACCATGCACGCCTTTGAATTTTTATTTTAAGGAAAAATGATGGATTTATTCGGTAAATTAAATACTTATGTGCTTGGTTTGTTACGTATTGTTGCAGGTTATATGTTTTTGTTACATGGTACTGCAAAATTGTTTGAATTTCCGGTATCGATGACCGGCGGTAACGGCGCAGTAGAATTATTATCCTTATACGGTATTGGTGGCTTAATTGAAGTAGTTGGCGGTCTGTTGCTCATATTGGGGTTATTTACTCGTATCACTGCGTTCATTCTCTCCGGTCAAATGGCGTATGCGTATTTTATTATACACGCCACTGCTGAAACGATTTTACTCCCAATAGTCAACAAAGGTGAATTAGCTGCATTATATTGCTTAGTCTTTTTGTACTTTGTGTTTTCCGGTTCTGGTGCTTGGGCGTTAGATAATTTACGCAAAAAAGCATAATTAAAAAATTACGTTAATTTTGACCGCACTTTGTTCTTGAATACAAGATAAAGTGCGGTTATTTTTTTGGTTTTTATGTGGTAGTAGCGTATTGGGATTTGAAATATCGCGATATTTATGCGGTTTGCTTTTTGGGTTGAAGTGGCTCTATTTAGTGATTTATTCAAGGCGTTTATGGCTTAAATAAGTGGCGTAAAAAAAGGAAAGTATTGCACTTTCCTTTTTAAGCATTAAATCTGGCTTATTTTGCCGCTTTTAATTTTTGGTAGAATTCTTCGTAGTATTGAACTGCATCACCTACGTCATCTTGCCAATAACTTTTTTGTAGAATTTCATTGCTTGGGTAAATAGCAGGGTCTTGTGTGATCTCTGCTGGAAGTAATTTTAAGGCTTCCATGTTTGAGGTCGGATAACCGATTTCTTCGGTTAATTTCGCTGCTGTTTTTGCACCCAACATATAGTTGATTAATTTATGTGCGCCATCTGGGTTTTTGGAGGTGGCTGGAATGGCTAAGGTATCCACCCATAGTACCGGACCTTCTTTCGGGAATACCATATCTAAAGGTGCTTGTTCTTTTTTCGCAATACGTACAGAACCGTTCCATAATTGACCAACATTTACTTCACCAGAGATAAAGGAGTTCGCTGGGTTGTCAGAGTTGAAAGACAATACGTTCGGACGTAGTTTTAGCAATTCTTGGTACGCTTGTTCGATGATTTTTGGATCTTTCGTATTCGGATCTTGACCTAATTTTAATAAGGCGATATTGAATACTTCGCGTGCATCGTCCAATAATTGAACTTTACCGGCAAATTCTGGTTTCCATAAATCAGCCCAAGAAGTGAAATCCGTCGCTTTGTAATCGCTAGTATTGAAAGCGATTCCCGGCGCGCCTAATAATTGTGGTAAAGAATATTTATTTCCTTTGTCATAATCTTTATCCAACCAATCCGGATTAAGCTCTTTGATAACAGGCAATTTGCTGTGGTCTAATGGCAATAACATTCCTTCACGAGCCATTTTGGAAACGAAATAGTTTGACGGTGCAATCACGTCATAACCGCCGGCTTCACCTTGGGTTTTGAGTTTTGCATACATTGTTTCATTTGACTCTAAGCTTGAAACGATAACTTTGATGCCGGTTTCTTTAGTAAACTCTTCTAAAAGACCGTCCGGTACGTATTCTGTCCAAGTATAAAGGTATACAGTGTCATTTGCTGGAGCCGGAGCTGCTGCAGTGGTTGCAGTTGTTTCTTTATCGTTACAAGCGGCTAACGCAACTGTAAGCATCCCAACGGTGACAAGACCTGCAAATTTTTTCATTTCTATCATTCTCCTGTTAAGAGTAAAAAAACACCGTATTATCGAAAATAATACGGAATAAAAACGCCTCGCACTAAGGCAAGGCGTATTTTATTGTGTATTCACGAATTTGTGAAGTATTATTTTTAATCGCTATTATTTCTCTTTTCTCGCAATCACTTGGCTTAAGATAACCAAGAATAAAGAGAGAATAATCATAATCGTAGCAAGCGCGTTGACTTCCGGTGTGACCCCTGTTTTCACCAAAGAGAAGATCTTCAATGGTAAAATCTCATAGCTTACGCCACTGACGAAGGAAGAAACTACCACGTCATCAAGAGAAATAGTAAAACTTAATAACCAGCCAGAAACAATTGCCGGTAATGCAAGCGGAAGAATGATTTTGCGTAAAATCGTCACTTCACTAGCACCTAAGTCTTTCGCGGCTTCCAACATGGTTGAGTCAAATCCTTTAAGGCGGGAAAAGACGGTGACCACGACATAAGGCAAACAGAATGTAATGTGTGCCAATAATAATGACCAGAAACCAAGAGAAATACCGACGATCATAAATAATGCTAATAACGATACTGCCATTACGATATCCGGTGACATCATGACGATAAACAACATTCCGCTTACTGCTTGTTTGCCACGGAAACGGTAGCGATAAAGGGCAATAGCAGTTAGTCCGCCGACAATTGTTGCCAAGGTGGCAGCAAAAAACGCAATTGTAACGGAGTGAATTGCCGCTTGGATAAGGGTGTCGTTATTAAATAAACGTTCGTACCAGTTCCAGCTAAATCCTTTCCAAGTCAGTCCGTAACGGTCTTCATTGAAGGAGTTAGCGACCAAAATAATAATTGGGATATATAGGAAAGAATATACCACCAACATAAAAATTGCGCGTAGTAAACGTCCCATTATTCTAACTCCATTTTCTTATTCATTAATTTACTGGCTTTATAGTAAATAAAGATTAACAATGCCATTAAGATGGTCAAGCCGATACTGATTGCCGAACCAAATGGCCAGTTACGGGAAATAAGGAATTCGCTTTTAATTACGTTACCTACTAACAATACTTTTGCTCCGCCTAATAAATCGGCAACATAGAACATCCCCATTGCCGGTAATAATACCAATAAACAGCCGGCGATAATACCCGGCATGGTCAGCGGAATAATGACTTTAACAAAGCGTTGAAACGCATTGGCGCCTAGATCTTTTGCTGCTTCCAATAAACGATGATCGAGTTTTTCGATCGCCGAGTATAGCGGTAAAATCATAAATGGAAGTAATAAATACACTAAACCGATAATTACTGCTACTTCTGTATTTAAAATTCGGATCGGTTCGCTAATAATTCCTAAGCTCATCAGGGTATTATTTAAAATCCCTTTTACGCCCAAGAAAATTTTCATCCCGTAAATACGGATTAGCGAGTTCGTCCAAAACGGTAGTACCACTAAAAACAATAAGAGCGGTCGAAATTTCGGCTTTATTTTGGCAATCATAAAGGCGAAAGGATAGCCCACGATCAAACAAATGATGGTGGCAATACCCGACATATACAATGAATTCCACACTACTTGTGCATACAATGGCTCAAATAAGCGAGTGTAGTTTTCTAAGGTAAAAGGTAACGCATAAAAATTACTGCTATCACGGGTCAAAAAACTCACGGTTAGCACCAAAATATTCGGTGCTAACACGAAGAAAAGTAACCAACCGAAGATAACAGCGACGGTACCGGTTTGAAATCTGCTAGCGGTGGTCTTCATCGTTTAATACAACCTCCCATCCGTCGTGCCAAGTCAATGCCACTTTTTGCCCCACAGAGTGGTCAATATGTGGATCATCTTCATTAAAGAATTCGCTTACCAACACTTTCATTTGGTTATGATCTAAGACGATATTGGATTCTAACGTCATACCTTTATAGGTACGATCGGTTACGTGACCAATAATCGCTTTAGAACTTTCGTTTTCATCTAATTCTTCAATCACGATATCTTCAGGACGAAGTAATACTTTCAGTTTTTGTCCGGCTTCAACCGGAATATCGGTATAAATTTCACAAATGCGACCTTCCACATTAGCTTTTACCGTTTTTTCTGATTGACGTTCGATCACGGTCGCATCAAATACATTGATTTCACCGATAAAGCGCGCCACAAAGAGGTTTTTCGGATCTTCGTAAATTTCACGTGGAGAACCGTCTTGTTCAATATGACCTTTATTCATTACGATAATACGATCAGACATGGTCAATGCTTCTTCTTGATCGTGGGTAACAAAAATAAAAGTAATTCTTAATTGGCGTTGCAAGGCTTTTAATTCGTTTTGCATTTCTTTACGCAATTTATAATCAAGCGCCGATAAGGATTCATCGAGCAACAGCACTTTAGGTTTGTTCACTACCGCGCGAGCAATGGCAATACGTTGTTGTTGACCGCCGGAAAGTTGAGTCGGTTTACGATCTGCCATTTCATCTAAACGAACCATACGCAATGCTTCCATTACACGTGGTTTAATCTGATCATTTGGCACTTTTTGCATACGTAAGCCAAAGGCTACGTTTTCAAAAATCGTCATATGCGGAAACAAGGCATAACTTTGGAATACGGTATTTACCGGGCGACGTTCAGCGGGGACATCAGTGATATCTTGACCGTCTAAAATAATCTGACCGTCATTTAATTCTTCAAAACCGGCAATCAGACGTAAAACAGTGGTTTTACCACAACCGGATGGACCAAGAATGGTCAAAAATTCACCATTATTAATGGTTAAATCAAAATCACTGATAATGGTTTTATCACCGTAAGATTTAGTTAGAGAACGAAGCTCAATAATCGGCTTGCTTTGAACTGTATTTTCCACTAGCTTTGGTTTTCTCCCTAATGCACCAAAATTTGGTATTGAGTAGAAACAAAATACTTACAAAAATATGTAAGCAACCTTGATTAAAAATAAATGCTAATGATATAGCTAATAGAACTTAATTGAAAGCAATTAATGTAATTTTTGCCGAAAAATCCGCTTTTTCGCATACAAAAAATTAAACGTAACTTTGTTATATATCAAGATCTTCGCTCAAATGCCATTATAGAATTAAAATGTTTTTTGTTTTTATAAAAAAGAGATAATTATGAATAATATAACATCATATCATGGTCCGTTGCTTGAGCGTTTTTTACACTATGTCGGCTATGATACACAATCCAAAATCGGTGCTAAAAGCTCCCCTAGCTCCAGCGGACAATTAAAACTCGCAAAACACTTACAACAAGAATTGTTTGCTTTAGGGTTGGAAAATATCGAAATGAGCAAAAATGGTGTGGTAACCGCGTTTTTACCCTCAAATGTTGCACCAAATGCACCAACTATCGGCTTTATCGCCCACCTAGATACCTCACCGCAATGCAGCGGCAAGCATATCAAAGCGGAAGTGATTGAAAGTTACCGCGGCGGTGATATTGCGCTGGGGCTAGGCGATGAGTTTATCAGCCCGGTATATTATCCGTTTTTACAAAAATTAGTGGGTAAAACCTTGATCGTTTCTGATGGCAATAATTTATTGGGTGCCGACAATAAAGCGGGAATTGCGGAAATAATGACCGCACTTTCTATGATTCAAGAAAACCGCCTGCCTCATTGCAATATTCGTGTGGCGTTCACGCCGGATGAAGAAATCGGCTTAGGCATGGATTTTTTCCCTATGGACAAATTTGCGTGCGATTGGGCGTATACTGTGGATGGTGGTGCATCAGGTGAATTCGAATATGAAAATTTCAATGCGGCGAGTGCCAAAGTTACGATTTATGGCAACAATATGCATACCGGCAGTGCTAAAAATCATATGATTAATGCGTTGACCTTGGCTTGTGAATTTCAACAAGGTTTTCCAAAAGCAGAAACCCCAGAGCAAACGGAAGGGCGGCAAGGCTTTTTCCATCTGGAAAGTTTCAGTGGTGATATTGAAAAAGTAGAGCTGTGTTATCTCATTCGTGATTTTGATCATGTTAAATTTGAGCAACGCAAGGCTTTTTTATCCATGCTGGTGGTGGATTTTAATCGTAAGAAAAAATTGCGCCAAAAAGCAGAAGTGGAAATCACGGACAGCTATTTCAATATGTACGATACCATTCAAAAAGTCCCACAATCCGTTGACTTAGCAGATCGCGCCATTCGAGAATGTGGTATTGAGCCACAACATAAGGTTATTCGTGGTGGTACGGATGGCGCCAAATTAGCCGAAAAAGGCTTAGCTTGCCCAAATCTTTTCACCGGTGGCTATAATTTTCACAGTAAACACGAATTGATCACTTTGGAAGGCATGGCAGACAGCGTGAATGTTATTGTAAAAATCACCGAATTAGCGTTGCAACGTTAAAAGAATATTACTCAATTTTCACAGAAATTGAGATTGTTATTTAAGAATGTTATTGCCAGTTCTTGAGTTGATGAATATAAAGCCCTTACGAGATTAAAACAAGTAAGGGCTTTATTAGTGGTAATCATATTAAGTGAATTTTCCAATTGTTCCAAATGCCAAAGATTTTATTCCTGTACCATTTGGGTAATTTGTTGGGAAGTTAAATGACCGGGAATGGATTTTTTTAAATCTAAATTGCTATCTAAGAATAAGTTAAATGGATAGCCTCTGACTTTTGCCTTTTTCATTATTTCGCCTTGCTCATCTAGTAAAACAAGAATATTTTTATATTCTAATCCGTTATACCATTTGATAAATTCTTTGGTATTCTTTTCTCCTTTTTGACCCGGCGAGACAATAGTAATAACCGTAAAGTCTTGATTTACGTTAGCGCTTAGTTGATCAATTTCGTGTAAACCGGATAAACAAATTGGACACCATGAAGCCCACATTTTTATATAGACATTTTTTCCTTTATATTGATCTAAATTAACAAGATTCTGATTTAGGTCTTTGAGTTGAATATTAGTTAAACTATTTTCTGCGGCGAACAGATTAATACTAAAAAACATCATGAATAAGGCAATGTATTTTTTCATGATTTAATTCTCCTATATGTTTATATAAAGTTATGTAAATTATCTGTTAATAATAAAATTCCCATTAAGATAATCAAAATACCACCGATAATTTTGAACTTGTTTAAATGGCGATTTAGTGACTTAGATTTTTTTAATAACTCCTGTGAAAAAAACGAAAATATAATAAAAGGAGCTGCTAATCCTAATACATAAACCAACATCATTACAGCACCATATAACGCTGTTCCTTCATCTCCTGATAAAGCCAGTACAGAAGCCAATATTGGTCCAATACAAGGTGTCCAACCAAGGCTAAACGTTAACCCCAAAACAAATGCCTCAAGAGATGTATTTTTTCCGTCTGTTTTGATATCAACTAATTTAGTTTTTTCTAAAAAAGAAATTTTTATAATGCCTAGTTGGTGGATACCTAAAATAATGACAATTATTCCGGCAATTATTCTAACGGTATCATTAAAAAATATATCACCTAAGAAACCAAAACTAAAACCAAGACTGACAAAAGTAGCAGATAGCCCCATAATAAATAGAAATGTATTCAAGGTTTTTCTGCTGCCTTTACTTAATATACCGAAATAAACCGGTACGATCGGAAAAATACAAGGGGATAGAAAAGAGGCTAAACCAGCAAGAAAGACACTGCCAATAACTAATTGTTGTTCAAGCATTATTATTTCCCTTTAATAAAATGAATTAAATAACCATAATTTTGATCTTCCATTTGATTTAATGGAATAAATTTAATTGCAGCGCTATTAATACAATAACGTAAACCGCCTTTATCTTGTGGACCATCATTAAAAACATGCCCCAAATGCGCATTGCCGCTACGACTTAATACTTCTGTTCTTAGCATGTTAAAACTCCGGTCTTCTGCATAACGCACAACATCTTTGTCAATTGGCTTGGTAAAACTTGGCCAACCACAACCTGAATTATATTTATCATCAGAAGAAAATAACGGTTCACCTGTTGTAATATCGACATAAATACCAGCTGCGAAATTATCCCAATACTCGTTACTAAATGAATGTTCGGTATTTTTCTTTTGGGTTACGCTATATTGTAATGGCGTTAATTTCTTTTTCAGTTCGGCATCACTTGGTTTTGGATAATCTGCCGGATCAATGATTACTTGATCTGCTTGTGTTAAATCAATATGACAGTATCCGTTCGGATTTTTCTTTAAATAATCTTGGTGATATTCTTCTGCTAAAATATAATGTTTTAGTGGTTCAACCTCAACTTGAATTTTGTCTTTATATTGGGCTTGTAATGCTTGTATTGCTTTTAAAATAATCTCTTTATCCTGATTATTTTGATAATAAATTCCTGTTCTATATTGTCTTCCGTGGTCATTCCCTTGTTTATTAATACTGGTTGGGTCGATAACTTGAAAATAATATTTAAGTAATTTTTCTAATGAAATTTTATTGGCATCATAAGTTACCTGTACTGTTTCTGCATGATCTGTGCTACCAATTATTTGATAATATGTTGTTTCTGTTTTACCATTGGCATATCCAGAAGTTGCCTCTTTCACACCATATATTTTCTCCATATAGGCTTCAATGCCCCAAAAGCATCCTCCAGCTAAATAAATTGTTCGAATATCTTCATGCATTTGTTTTTGTGTGATATTGGTCATATTCGCCTCTTTTTTATTATGATGATTTGCTACCGTTATTGAAGAAAATGTAGCTAATATTATTAGTAAAGATAATTTCGTTATTTTCATTGTTTTCATTATATCTCCTTTGTTATATAAAATTAAATGGTGACGATATTTTTATTCCTTTTTTTACATTGCACCATTTAATCTTATGTTTTTATTACATACTGCTTTTTTTCATTGGTTCAGATTTCATCATTTCATCTTTTTGCATTGAGTCAGACTTCATCATTTTATCTTTCATCTGCATGGAATCAGATTTCATTTCTTGCATACAATCAGTATTCATTTGATTTTTACAATCCTTCATGTCTTTTGCATTAACTGTACCAATTGTTAATAAAGAAAGAAGCGATGTTGCTATCATTAATTTAGTGGTGTATTTGATTTTTTTCATAAATTTTTCCTTATTTTTAAAAATTTTGTTAAAATTGCTTTCTATGAAAGTGTCACCTTTCATTAGATTAGTCGTTATAATGGCAAAAATCTGACAAATTATTAGTAATAAAAATTGGTGAAGTTGAAAAATGACAATGTATAAAATAGATCAAACACTTTCCGCACAGCAAATTGAAGAGGTTCGTCAAAAAATGTTGCAATTTGCTTGTTTGCAAATAAAGGATAATGACATGGCTGAAGATCTTGTTCAGGAGAGTTTATTATGTGCGGTCAAAAATATTGCCAATTTTAAACGACAGGCTGCTTTCAAAACATGGGTTTTCGCGATTTTAAAAAATAAAATAGTGGATTATTTTCGCTTAAAAGATCGGTTTATATTAGAAACTGATTTAAATACAAATTCAGATTCCGAGGACGAATCTCATTCCTTTTTTGATCAACAAGGTCACTGGAAACCCGAGTTTCAACCCAAGAATTGGCAAGAAAATGAAGGGGCTGTTTATAGTGAAGAATTCTGGATGATTTTTGAGGCTTGCTTAAATTATTTGCCGGCGGCGCAGGCGCGGGTATTTATGATGCGGGAATATTTAGAGTTGGCTACGGATGAAATTTGTAATAATGCGAATATTTCTACAGCAAATTTACATACGCTACTGTATCGAGCGCGGTTACAGTTACAAAATTGCTTATCGAAAAAATTACCCTGATGAGTGAGGAAACAAGATGAATTGCTTAAAAGTGACTAAATTAATCTCTGATTCGCAGGAGCGACAACTATCTTTCGCTGAAAAAGTGGGGTCGCGAATGCATTTGATTATTTGTCCATATTGTCGTAATTTTAAACGAAATAATGAAAAAGTCAGTAAAATGATGAAGAAATTTGCTAAAGGCTGACATACGCAGTTGAGAGGTTATCTGTTGGGATTAAAGATGAGTTAATGCGCTATTTATGGCGCTTAACTCATGCTTTAATCTATTATTTCCGACGTAATTCTTGAGTTAAGTTGACCGCACTTTAGCGCTGGGAATAAAGACGGTGGGTAAATGTCCAAAAGATAAAGCACCCTTAGTCCAGCAACGGTTTAATTACATTGACACAACGCTCAACCACGTCTTCAAATGAGGCATCAATATCAATCGGATAAACATCAGTTTCATCCGCTTGTGGTACTTCCAGCGTTTCAAATTGGCTACGCAACATTTCCGTTTTCATATAATGCCCTTGACGTAGTTGCATCCGTTTAAGTACTAAATCGAAATCGCCATGCAAAAAAATAAACTTCACATCATTTCCATCACGAATTAAATCGCGATATTGTTTTTTCAACGCAGAACAGACAATAATGCCTTTTTCCGATTTTTGTTCCAAACTAAACGCTGCATCACGAATGCGTTCCAACCAAGGAGCACGATCTTGATCGTTTAACGGTTGACCGGAACCCATTTTGATAATATTTGCGCGCGGATGGAGATCATCACCATCAATTAATTTCATCCCTAAACGACGGGCGACCTCTGTCCCGATAGTGGTTTTTCCAGTACTAGATACACCCATTAAGATAAAACTTTTGCCTTTATTCTTGGTCATGGCATTCCTCCAAATTAAAAACAGAAGTTATTTTAAATTGTTACTGGTAACTGTAAAGAGTTAATTGTAATTTTATTGTTATTTTATGATTGAGATCACGTTTTTTCCTGAGTACCCTCATTTTTTAGCTTTTCATAAATAAAATACACGGTTTTTATACTTTTTTATGTGCAAAATTTATAAAAGAAATAAATAAAGTGATCTTTATCACAAATTTAAGTAAATTTTAGATTTACTAATTGCAAATATTTCAGTTATCGGTAACATTTGCCTTGGCGATAATTACTTTGTCATTTTAATTGTGGAGGAAAGTTATGAGTGACGCGGCTTCGTTAATGTTGATCGCACTAAGTGCGGTCATTGTTTTACTTATTTTGATCATGAAATTTAAAATTCATGCCTTTGTTGCCTTAACTTTAGTGAGTTTGTTAACCGCTTTAGTCACCGGCATAGAAGTGAATAAAATTTTACCAACATTATTAAGCGGTTTTGGTAGCACTCTGGCTTCCGTTGCTTTATTGGTGGGCTTAGGTGCCATGATCGGGCGACTTTTGGAAATTACCGGTGGGGCAAAAGTACTAGCGGATACGTTAATCAACAAATTTGGTGAAAAACGTGCGCCTTTTGCTTTGGGCGTTGCTTCTTTGCTTTTTGGCTTTCCGATTTTCTTTGATGCCGGTTTGGTGGTGATGTTGCCGATTATTTTTAGTGTGGCAAAACAATTTGGCGGTTCCGTGATCCGTTATGCATTACCTTCTGCCGGGGCTTTCGCGGTGATGCACGCTTTTCTACCTCCGCATCCGGGTCCTGTAGCATCCGGCGATTTACTTGGCGTGAATATGGGATTATTGGTGATTGTCGGTTTGGTGTGCGCAATTCCGACTTGGTATATCGCCACCTATTTATTCGGTCAATATTCAGGCAAAAAAATTAAAGTGGAATTGCCAAAAGCTTTTTTAAATGCCAATGCTATCAATGAAACCGCGCCCCTAAATCCGCCAAGTTTCGGCAAAGTGCTATTTATTCTATTATTGCCTTTGTGTTTGATTTTACTTGATACGGGATTAAATACACTCAGCGTGGTTAAAGTGATCGACGGTTCGCAAATGTGGGTGGAAAGTTTACGTTTATTAGGTAAAACGCCGGTGGCTTTATTGATTACGTTACTGGTATCAATCCTATTATTAAAAGAACAACGTAGCTATGAGCAAATTGAAAAAATTTGTGATAATGCTCTAGGACCGATTTGTGCAATCGTGTTAGTGACCGGTGCTGGTGGGATGTTTGGAGGCGTATTGCGCGCAAGTGGGGTTGGTGATGCGTTATCCGGTGCATTGTCCGATACTGGGATGCCGGTTATCGTTGCAGCGTTCTTTATTTCCACCGCGTTGCGCGTGGCGCAAGGTTCTGCGACCGTTGCCTTAACCACAACAGCCGCATTAATTGCGCCGACAGTTGCAGCAACCACTGGTTTAAGTCAATTTGACTTGTGCTTTATCGTGATTGCGATTGCATCCGGCGCCACCGTATTATCACACGTAAATGACTCCGGTTTCTGGTTGGTGAGCCGCTTTTTAGAAATGGATACCAAAACAACGTTAAAAACGTGGACCGTAATGGAAACATTAATTGGGGTTGTTGGCTTTGTGAGCGCATTAATCGGTAGTATCATCTTATAACGCGTTATGCATTCGGTATGAGAAAAATGGTGGCTTTTGTCACCATTTTTTATCGCTTAGTGTTTCATATTATTTAATTGCCCAATAATTCCTGCCAAATTTGTTGAATAAATTCCCGTTCTTCTTGGAATTGCTCGTTGCTTACCACCGAAGATAAGCCCAGCAAATTAAGATGATGAATTTTATTGCGCAATTGAACATAGCATTGTTTTAATTGTGCGGAAACGTGGCTGGAAATGACCGCACTTTCTGCCATAATCTCAAAAATACGTACATTATCTGACCAAATGGCTAAATGCGGATTGGTTGGCGCATGGGCAAGAACCAAATATTGTGCGATAAATTCAATATCCGTAATGCCGCCCGGATCAGTTTTAATATTAAACTCCGTCGGATTGGTATTTGCCAAATGTTGATACATTTTGGCGCGCATCTGAACCACATCTTGCTTTAATTGCGTCAGATCGCGTGGCGTTGATAAAACATGTTGGCGAATTTGCTCAAATTGTTGTCTTAATTTTGCTTCACCATATACTGCGCGGCTGCGCACCAAGGCTTGTTTTTCCCATGTCCAGGCTTCATTGAGCTGATAATGTTCAAATGCCGCTAAGGAGCAGCCTAATAAGCCGGCATCTCCGGATGGACGCAGACGAATATCAATGTCATACAAAATACCGGCACTGGTATTCATGCTAAAAATGCTGATCACTTTTTGTGCTAGCTTGAGGTAAAACTGATTGCTGTCGATGGATTTTTTACCGCCAACCGTTTGTCCGCTGCGCGCCCCGTCAAATAAAAAGACCAAATCTAAATCCGATTTATAACCTAATTCAATGCCGCCAAGTTTGCCATAGCCAATCACCAAAAAGCCTTTTTCATTTTCCGCTAAATAATCCGGCACACCAAAGCGAGCGCTGACTTGTTGCCATGCCAAATTGACCACTGCTTCAATAATGGCTTCCGCCAAATAGGTTAAGTGATCGCTCACTTTCATCACCGGCAACGCGCCCAAAATATCCGCTGCTGCCACACGCAGCAACGTGGACTGTTTAAATTGGCGCAAAGCGTTAATGAATTGTTCTTCATCATCTTGTGGCAATCGCAGTAAATATTGTTGTAATTCTGCCGGATATTGGCTAAATGGGATCGGATTGAGCAAGGTTTTACAATCCAATAATTCATCTAGAACAATCGGATGGCGCGCGACCTGTTCGGCAATTAATTTGGATTTTTCGCACAGCTCTAATAATAGGGTTAAGGCTTGCGGATTTTCCAGTAATAATTCCAAATAGGTGGTCCGTGTCACAATTTTATCCACAATATTAAGCATTCTCGGCAGCAAGGTTTGGTGCGCGCTGCGTTGGAAAATTTGCGTCAATAACAAAGGAAGCAAGCGCGTTAGCACCAAGCGACCGCGCGAACCGATGGCACGGTGGCTAAGCGTGTAGCGAAATTGGAGTAATTTTTCGATAATGTCATGATGAAATTGTGCGCCAATACCATTTTCTAACAGGATTTGTTCTATTTCTTCTTTATTGAGATCTTCGTCCAAAAAATCATCCCAATTGCTCGGCGTTTTGTCTTCTTTTTCTTCCTCTTCGCCAATGAAATGACGAAAAAATGACCGCACTTTTTGCTGATGCAGTTGTAAAATTTGATAAAAATCGTGCCAATCCTTGATGAGATAATGGATGTTTTCCGCCTGTTGTTTGGCGTTCCAACACGTGAAATGCGCCACTGCAAGGATCAATCGTTCTTTATCTTGGGCGTTTTCCGGTAATTGTTGGGTTTGTTGATCCTTGATAGCTTGTAATACATTTTCCACCCGACGTAAAAACACATAGGCTTGTTGCAAATCTTGGCGTTCTTGGGCAGACACTAAACCGAGCGCTTCTAATTCCGGCAATAAATATAACAATTCAGGGCGTTGCAACCGCACTTCGCGCCCGCCACGAATGAGTTGAAAAACTTGCACGATAAATTCAATTTCTCGAATACCGCCTGCGCCCAATTTAATATTATCCACCAAACCGCGGCGGCGCACTTCGCGCTCAATTTTTTGTTTCATATCGCGCAAGGATTGGATCACGCTGAAATCAATATAGCGTCGATAAACAAAAGGGCGGAGCAATTTTTTCAAGGTTTGCGCATAAGGATCATGGGGATCTTCGCCCAAAATGCGCGCTTTGATCATGGCGTAACGTTCCCAATCGCGTCCATGTTCTTGATAATATTGCTCCATGGCATTAAAACTTAACGCTAAGGCTCCGCTGTCGCCAAAAGGGCGCAGGCGCATATCGGTACGATAAACAAAACCGTCCGGCGTATATTGATCTAAGGCGTTGATTAAGCGTTGCCCTAAACGCGTAAAAAATTTGCTGTTTTCTACCGAGCGTCTGGCGCCGACGGTTTCGCCATTGGCTGCGTAGGTAAAGATGAGATCGATATCGGAGGAAAAATTCAGCTCAAAACCGCCCAATTTTCCCATGCCCAACACGTAGAGTTGGAGCGGTTGTTCTTGACTATCTACCGGCGTTCCCATTTCTTCACAAGCCTTTTGGTAAAGCCAATCGCGTGCGCCAATAATCAAACTTTCTGCCAGCCAAGAAAGGCGGATAAAAATTTCCTCGACAGTGGCAATATTAAGGCTTTGACAAAGGCTTAATTTTGCCATTTCAAGATTACGAAAACGACGTAAAGTGCGGTAGAAATCTTCTTCATTTTTACATTGCTCCAACGGTTTTTTTAAGCGTTGCGTATAAGCGTCGCAATCGCTTAATTGCGGCGAGGCGTGCCAGCATTGGTGTAAAAAGTGCGGTTGTTTTTGCAAGGTTTCCGCTAAAAAATCCGACATCATCACTGCATACGCCAATTGATTCAGATGATGAGTAGGATCTTGCGTCGCTTGAAAGAGTTGTTGTTGCAGTTGCGCTTCTTGGATTTCGGGGAAATGTTGGGTTAACGGCGCGATAAAAGGCGTTAAGAGGGAGGTCGTGGTGTTTGCGATATTCATAAAGGATCCTTATTGCAGAAAAACAGCCAAATGGAACTTATCCGAATTGTAAAAGAAAAATCAGCGTTTGGCGACGGAAAGACGCGTTGTATAAGCCATTTTCTCTCTATCAGCCAAAATAATATTTTGTCAACCTGTGTAAATTTATGTAAATGCGATTGAAAAATGAGCGGGGGGGGGGGGTAAACTGCCTATTCAAATTTCTAGCTTTAAAAAAGTGGGAAATTAAAAAAGTAATAACATAAATAAGGAACAAAATATGAACAACGTATTTAAAGTAATCTGGGACAGTTCAGCGCAGTGTTGGGTGGCAGTGTCTGAATTGGCAAGAAGTAAAACAAAATCGACATCAGATAAACGCGCTCAACCGAGTAAAGTATTGGTGGCATTGGGCTTAGCGGGGATGGCGTTAAGTAGTGGAAGCGTTATAGCAGCGACTGCTTCAGAAGTGATGGTGAACTCACAACAGGGATCAGTGACATCCGGTAATCAAAAAGTAATGTTGATAACCGACAGTAGCTCTAATAGTATTGCGATTGGCGGTGCAGCCGGAAATAGTAGGGAAAACTCAAGAGAGTTAAAACCCGCGGAAGCACAAACAGGTGGGACAGCGATTGGTTCAAACTCTAATGCGGGAGAGGGGTCAGTTGCTATTAGCTATAGTGCGAATGCCTCTGGAAATAGTACGGTTGCAATCGGTTATAGTGCGCAAGCATCGGGTAGCGCCGCTGTTGCGCTTGGATTATCCTCAAATGCCACTGGTTCAGATTCCTTTGCGGTAGGGCGAAATACAAAAACTAGTACTAATTCTATTTCAATCGGTATGAGTTCTCAATCCGGAGGGGATAGTGTTGCGATTGGACATGGTGCATCAACATTGAATAAATCCGCTGCGGTAGCTATTGGTAATCATTCAAAAGCAACTGATTACCAAGCTGTTGCAATTGGAGATAAAGCTTATGCTGGACATTGGGCATCCGCTTTTGGAGCTTACTCCAATGCAAGTGTTCAACGCGCATTAGCTGTAGGGTATGGAGCCACCGCATCAGCAAATGCTTCATCAACTTTTGGGGTACGCTCTAATGCCACCGCAGCAAATGCCACTGCTTTAGGATCATACGCAAATGCTTCAGGGGAGTATTCTATTGCGACGGGAGATAATAGTGCAGCTTCTGTTAAAGAGGCTATTGCAATAGGTCATCAATCCAATGTTAGCGGTGCAGAGGCGATCGGAATTGGTGCCGAGAATACCGTCAGTGGCGAAAACTCTGGAGTATTAGGTTATAAAAATACCGTTTCCAACGCCAATACATTTGTTCTTGGTAGCAATGTAAAAAGCACGCAAGATAATAGCGTGATTTTAGGGGCAAACTCTACCGACCGAGAGGCAACAGTTGAAACCAAAGCCAATGTTGGCGGTTATGACTATAGTGGTTTTAGCGGGGTTGCCAAAGCTGGGAATGGTGTAGTTAGTGTTGGCTTCCAAGGTGGAGAACGTCAAATTATTAACGTTGCCGCGGGGAATGTTAGTGCTACGTCGACGGATGCGATTAATGGTTCGCAGTTGTATTTAGTGGGAAATAGCATTATTAACCAAATGCCGGTGATTTATACGGATAAACAAGGCAATAAAGTGTATAAAGTGCCCCAAAAAGACAATCCTACAACATTTACTTTCGTTGATGAGAAAGGTCAGCCTGTTACCGGCGATATCATCGCCTCTATGAATGATGGTGATAATCAAGCGGATAGTCCAAAAACCTTGGCGAATGTAAAAGGGAATTTACCGAATACGTATAATGCGAATAGCGAATATAATCCAAAAAATCAGACTGTTACTGTTAGTAAAGAGCAATCATTGCCACCAAGTTTGAACGTTAACAACGCCGCTACTGTCGGGGATATTTTAAATTCTGGTTGGAATTTAAAAAATAACGGTCAAGCGAGTGATTTTGTGAAGCCTTATGACAGTGTCGATTTTGCGAATGGCACAGCAACAACCGCGGTCGTTAAACCAGCGGAGGACGGTAAATCTACGACAATACAATATAATGTCAATGTGGATAACGAAACCATTACCACCAAAGAAGTGACCGACCCAGTAACACAAAAGCCGATTACCCAATTAACTGCTAAAACCACAACATTAGGTGATAATAATCAAGATGGGAAAATAGATGACCCTGACCCTAAAGCGAAAAACGCGTTAGTCACGGCGGAGAATATTACAAAAGCTATTAATGCCTCGGGCTTTAAGTTAAAAACATCCGCTGTTGAAGGTGGAGAAAAAGATAAAACTTCAACTCCAGAAAATGGAGAGCTCATCAATCCAGGCGATAGTGTTGAGATGATTGCGGGTAAAAATCTGACCGTTAAGCAAGAAAACGGAAAAGTCACTTATTCAACAAAAGAGGAAGTGGATTTCAACAAGATAACCTTATCAAACGGAGATAATCATCAAGTCAATTTGGTAAATGGCGCGCCGGTAGCAACGGATGCCAATGTTAATCCAACTGAAAGTAAACCAACTGCCTCGTTAAATATTACCTCCGTAGACGGTAAACCAACCCAATTAACCGGCGTCGGTTCGGTGTTGAATACCACTCAAGTTACCACCAATAGCGGTAAACAAGGGGAAACCGAGGGAAAAACCGGTATGGATAACTTGTTAAATTTAACAGGCGCTCAAGATAAACCGTTAGAAAACGATGTGCTAAACTCCGCCGCCACGGTGCGCGATTTAACCCATTTGGGCTGGGTGGTTTCCGCAAGTGGTAACGGATATAAAAACACGGTGAAAAATGCCAATGAAGTTAATTTCGTGGGTGCCAATGGAATATCGGTGACCGGTGAAACGAAAGAGAATGTACGCGAAATCAAAATCAGTGTAGATTCCCAAAGTGCGGTGGAATCTGCGCAATTACCGGTGGTTTATACCAATAAGGCGGGTGATAAGTTGGTGAAAGTAGGAGATAAATTCTACAAAGCTGGAGATGTGACAGATGGTAAACCCAAAAATGATGCAACGCCAGTGGAGACAAAAGATGTGATTGCCGCTATGAACAATGGCGACAACAACACGACAACCCCAATGGCATTGTCAAATCTTCAAGGCAATCTTGCGCCAACGTATAATGCTGGCGATAAGAAAGAAAATGAAAATAAAAAATTGGGTAATGACGTAGTGAGCGCGGGTGACATAACCAAAGCACAGACTGCTCCGGACAATGTTACCAATATTTATCACAATGCTGCCACGGTAGGCGATATTCTTAATGCCGGCTGGAATTTACAAGCCAATGGCGAAGGCAAAGATTTTGTTAAGGCGTATGATGCAGTGAATTTCGCCAATGGGGTGGGCACCACGGTCAATGTGGAGGTTGCTGAAGATGGCAAAACCAGTGCGGTGCGAATTAACAGCCTATTAGGGATTACGGATAAGGAAGGAAACCAAGTAGTCAAAGGCAAAAACGGTAAATACTATAAACCGTCAGCGCTTAAACCAAACGGAGAGCCGAAAGACAATGTTGTAGGAGTTGACGCCGGCGACGTACAGGTCAATGTTATCAATCCGGCAGCTGCGGATAAGGGCACGAAAGGCGATGTCGTCCAAGTGGGCAATTTAAGCAGCGGATTGAGTACGCAAAATGTAGAAACCAAACCAACTGGTAAAGGCAATCCGACAGGAAGCAGTTCATTGCTTAATCTAAACGAATTAGCAGCTGACGGTAAGAGTAATAAAGTTCCTGACAGCAATGCCGCAACGGTAGGCGATTTGCGCAATATGGGCTGGGAATTACGCGCTTCCGGTAATGACTATATTGATACGGTAAAAAATGCCAACAAAGTCGATTTTGTCGGCAGCGGATTAGCGACCGTGACAGGAGAAACCAAAGGGGATGTACGCACCATTACGGTGGATGTAGATGCCCAAGCGGTGACCAACAATGCGCGCTTACCGGTGGTGTATACGGATAAAAACGGGAAACAACTTTACCCGATAAAAGACAAAGACGGTAACATCACTTATAACACTAAACCGGATGGTCAAGGTGAGACGGTTGAACCAGATAATGTGATTACCTCCATCAATGGACCGAAAGGCACCACAACGCCGACCGTATTAACCAATGTTATGTCTAATTTACCGGAGACATATAATGATGATGTGTATAACCTCAACAAAAAAGCGGTCACCAAAACCCAAGATTTACCGCCTAGCTTGAAGGTGAACAACGCTGCCACCGTTGGCGATATTCTTAACGCCGGTTGGAACTTGAAAAACAACGGTCAACCAGGGGACTTTGTCAAAGCCTATGACAGCGTAGACTTTATTGATGGTAATGGCACGACAGCTGTGGTAACAACTACACCAGATGGAACATCCACCACCGTCAAATACAACGCCAAAATCGACAACAACACCATTAAGCTCAATGACAAAGGTGAATTGTATGCCGATTATGCTGGTGACATTGCCAAAGCGACCACCAAAGTAGCTGCTGGGAACAATATTGACGTGACCCCAGAAGTCAACCCAGATGGTAGCACAACCTACACCGTGGCAACGAAAGACGACGTGGCATTTAAAACCGTAAACGTCGGAGACAATGTCAACATCAACCGTGATGGATTAACCATCAAAGATGGACCGCGCATCACCGTTGCTGGCATTGACGGTGGAAATAAAAAAATCACTGGCGTTGCCAACGGGGATATTTCACCAACCAGCCACGACGCTATCAATGGTTCACAACTGTATGCAGTACAACAGGCGTTAACCAGCAGCATTGCCGCGTCTAAAGAAGAAGTGACCTCCACGGACAACTCGGTAACGGTGACTGCCACACCAAATGACAGTGGTGCCAATGTCTTTGACCTCTCGGTCAACACCGACAACACCACCATCACCAAAGATGCCACAACGGGCGCGCTTAAAGCCAAGACCACGACCTTAAGCAACACCAATGGCAAAGTGGATACCCCGGCACCGGAAAACGCCAACGCCTTAGTCAGTGCGCAAGACATTGCTAGCGCCATTAACCAGTCCGGTTTCACCTTAACTGCCCAAGGAGAAAACGGTTCAACGGTTCATCCGGGGGCAACGGTAGATATGAAAAATACTGATGGTAATATCGTGATTAGCAAATCGGCGGGAAGCAATGATGTCACCTACAATCTAGCCAGAGACATCAACGTAGACCAAGTGAGAGCAGGAAACACGGTATTAAACAACAAAGGGGTCACCATTGGCAGCGGCGCGAACCCAGTAGAATTAACCGAAAACGGATTAAATAACGGAGGCAACCGCATTACCAACGTGGCACCGGGTCAAGCCCCGACGGATGCGGTGAACGTCAGTCAATTACGTGGTCAAATGGGCAATGTTTACCAGCGAATGAACAAAATGGATAAGGATTTGCGCGCAGGGATTGCAGGTTCAAATGCGGCGGCAACATTACCACAGGTTTACATGCCGGGTAAATCCATGGTGGCGGCGTCTGCGGGGACATTTAAAGGAGAAAATGCCTTTGCGGTAGGATATTCTCGTGTTTCTGATAATGGTAAACTTATTTTGAAACTTCAAGGCAATGCCAATAGTCAGGGGGATGTCGGCGGCGGTGTCGGTATTGGTTATCAGTGGTAATTAAGCTGAAGAGCGGTTCGTAAAAACGAAGAATATAAAGCGGGGAAGTCAACCCGCTTTATTTTTATGGGGAGGATATAAAAAATTGGTTGTGTGATGGATATAAAATGACATAAACTTAGCACGTTAGTCGGGGTGCGATAGCTGAGATTATACCCGTGAACCTGAAACAGTTAATACTGGCGTAGGAAACTAATTTGTTCAAATTGCTCTTCTCAAACGTCAATATTGCTGGTTTATTTTGCTTGTTATAAGGAAAAAAAACGATGCAATTCAATTTATTAGCAAAGATTAAAACGACAAACCCACTAGTGCATTGTATGACCAATACAGTGGTATCAAATTATACCGCCAACGGATTATTGGCATTGGGTGCTTCTCCGTTAATGTCTGCCAATATTCATGAAATGGCGGATATTCAGCAATTTTCACAAGGCTTATTAATCAATATCGGCACCTTAAAAGTGGACGAATTGGAGGCGATGATTGTCGCGGGAAAATGGGCTAATCGTCAAGGTGTTGCGGTGGTGCTGGATCCGGTGGGCGTTGGCGCGACGGAATATCGGCGCAATGCGGTAAAACGGTTGTTAAGTGAAGTGAAATTTGCGCTTATCCGCGGCAACATTGGCGAAATTGCGACGCTGGCAAAGGTGGCGTGGCAAGCGAAAGGCGTGGATGCTGGTGAGGGGCAGGCGGATGTGGCGCAATTGACCCAAACGGTGGCGTTAAAATATGCTTGTATTGTGGCGACCAGCGGGGCGACGGATGTGATTAGCGATGGTCAGACTTGCTGTAAAATTAGCAATGGTACATCATTATTTCCGCGCATTACGGGTTCCGGTTGTTTGCTGGGCGCAGTTTGTGCGGCGTTTTTGGGCGTGGCGGAAAAAACACAACATTTTGCCGCCGTGGTGGAAGCTTGTACGCTGTATGCTTTGGCGGGCGAGTTGGCGGCAAAACCCTTAGCGTCGACACAAACAGGCGCATTTTCGACCGCACTTTTGGATCAATTAGCGGCGATCACTTCGGAAATGGTTCAACAATATGCGAGGGTAACCTATGAGTAAAGTAGCACAAGCCTTGACAATTGCTGGCTCCGATTCCGGTGGTGGCGCCGGTATTCAGGCGGATTTAAAAACCTTTCAAATGCGAGGTGTATTTGGAACGTCGGTGATCACCGCGGTGACCGCACAAAATACCTTGGGCGTTTTTGATATACATTTTGTTCCGCTGGCGACGATTGAGGCACAACTCAACGCTATTGCGCAAGATTTTACGATTTCCGCCTTTAAAATCGGGATGTTAGGTACTGCAGAAATTATTGAAACTGTGGCGCAAGGGGTAAAACGACATCATTTTGGTAAGATGGTGTTGGATCCGGTGATGATTGCGAAAGGTGGCTCACCGTTGTTGCAACAAAGTGCGATTACCGCGTTGAAACGTGAATTATTGCCGTTGGTAGAGGTGTTGACGCCGAATTTACCGGAAGCACAAGCCTTAACCGGCATTGAGATTGTGGATAATAAAACCGCTAAAGCGGCAGCCTTGCAATTACAGGATTATGGTGTGAAAACCGTGGTGATCAAAGGCGGGCACAGCCAACATTCTGCGTCGGAAATTTGCCAAGATTGGGTTTTTATGCCGGATCGACAATTTGTGTTGGAAAGTCTGCGCTATCATACGCCGCATACGCACGGAACCGGTTGCACCTTTTCTGCGTGTTTGGCGGCAGAGTTGGCAAAAGGGCGCTCGATTGAAGAAGCGATACGCACTGCCAAAGCCTTTATCAGCGCCGCCATTTCTCATCCGTTGAATATTGGGCATGGACACGGACCGACAAACCATTGGGCATATAAGGATTAACAATGAACGCGATTGCGAAGATGTTACAGGTTTATTTTATTGCGGGAACGCAAGATTGTCGCCATTTAAACGGGCAGCCGGAACAAAATTTATTGTCGATTTTGCAGCGAGCACTAGCGGCGGGAATCAGTTGTTTCCAATTTCGCGATAAAGGTACGTATTCTTTAGCGTCGGATCCGGCGCGACAAAAGCAATTGGCGCTGGCTTGTCGTGATCTTTGTCGCCAATATCGCGTGCCTTTTATTGTTAACGACGATATTGAATTCGCCTTGGAAATTGAGGCTGATGGTATTCATGTGGGACAAAAAGATCAAATTAAACAAGCGCTTGATGCAAGAGCCACCCGTTCGTTAATTGTCGGCTTGTCGATTAATAATATGGCGCAAGGCGTCGCCGATAAAGATAATCCGAATATTGATTATTTCGGACTGGGACCGATTTTTGCGACGCAATCCAAAGCGGATCATGCGCTGGTATTGTCGCCGGCATTTATTCGCGAAATTCGCCAGTTAGGGGTAAATAAACCTTGTGTTGCTATCGGCGGAATTACCACGCAAAATGCGTCGCAGCTGCGCCGGTTGGGCGCTGATGGCGTAGCGGTGATTTCCGCTATTACGCAAGCGGCGGATATAGCCTCGGCAGTCAAACAATTACAATCTTAACCATAAGGAAGCATTGATGTTCAAGAATATAGGTAAAAAAACGGGATTATTTTCGACCGCACTTTTGTTGGCAAGTGGCGTATTTTCTGTTGCGGCAAAGGCGCAATCTGTTGCGTTACTGAATGTTTATACTTATGGCAGTTTTAGTTCTGATTGGGGCGCGGGCCCTAAAGTGAAAGCGCTATTTGAAAAGGTGCAGCAACAATGCCAAATTCATTATGTGCCTTTTGATAGTAGCGGTACGCTGTTTAACCGCTTGCGTTTAGAGGGTAAGAAAACCAAAGCGGATGTCGTGTTGGGGTTGGATCATTACGTGTTGGATGAAGCGCGCAAAACTGGTTTATTTGCGCCGAATAAGGTGGATTTAACCCGTTTATCCTTGCCGATTTCTTGGCAAGATTCTACCTTTTTACCCTATGATTTCGGGCAATATGCGTTTATTTATGATAAAACAAAATTAGCCAACCCGCCGCAGACGTTGCAAGAATTGATTGAGCGCGAAGATTTACGCGTGATTTATCAGGATCCGCGAACCAGCGCGGTTGGGCGCGGCTTGGTGGTGTGGATGAATGCGGTGTTTAATGCTGATAATTCATCGTCCGCGTCAATCGAGACAGCGTGGCAACAACTGGCGAAACACACGGTGACCGTGGGCAAAGGTTGGTCGGAAAGTTACGGGGCGTTTTTAAAAGGCGAGGCGGATTTGGTGCTAAGTTATAATACCTCCCCGCTGTACCATTTGCTGCAAGAGCAAAAAGATCAATATGCTGCGACAAATTTACAAGAAGGCGGCGTGCTGCAAATTGAAGTGGCGGCGAAAATTGCGGTCAGCCAAAACCCTTGTGCGGATTTATTTTTGGATTTTCTGTTAACGCCGCAAGCGCAAAGCGAAATTACTCAATATAACGTGATGCTGCCGGTGATCGATACGCCAATTGCGCCAGCGATTGATGCCTTGCGTACGCAACAAATGCAAGCGAAAGTCTTTGATACGACGAAGATTCAACCGGTGCTGTTGAAACAATGGATTTCACAATGGCAAGTTAGCTTGACAGAATAATGATGAATTTTTCTTCGCCGCAATTCCGCCCAAGACATTATATGGGCGGCATCTTAGTTTTTGCCTTGTTACTGGGGATTTATTGGCTGGCGCTGCGGGCGGTTTTTTCCACCGAAAGTGCGGTCGCTTTTGGCTCGTTTTTGCATGATTCCTATGTCCATCAAGTCATTTTATTCAGCTTTTGGCAAGCCTTTTTATCGGCAGTGTTATCGCTTCTTGGTGGCGTTTTGCTGGCGCGTGCGTTGTTTTATCAAAAATGGGCAAGTCAGTCTTGGATCCTGCGTTTATTATCGTTAACCTTTGTATTGCCGGCGTTGGTGGTGGTTTTCGGGTTAATGGGTGTGTATGGTAATTCCGGTTGGTTGGCGCAATTAAGCAAATCCGCAGGATGGCATTGGCAGCCGCATTTTTATGGCTTAAGCGGTATTTTAACCGCGCATTTATTTTTTAATATTCCTTTGGCGGCTCGATTATTTTTGCAAAGTTTTCAAGCCATTCCTACACAACAACGTCAACTGGCGGCACAATTGAATTTGCGCGGTTGGCAATTTGTGCGCCTGATTGAATATCCGTATTTACGCCAACAAGCATTGCCGGTATTTAGCCTGATTTTTATGTTGTGTTTTACCAGTTTTACCTTAGTACTTACCTTGGGCGGCGGACCCAAATATACCACCTTGGAAGTGGCGATTTATCAAGCCTTGTTATTTGAATTTGATCTGCCGAAAGCAGCGTTATTTGCATTGTTGCAAGTGAGCTTTTGCTTTATGTTGTTCATCCTTGGCGGCGCTTTTAGTCGCACACCGGCAATCGATTTGCCCAGCCAAAATTTATGGTTAGATAAACAAAAAAGTGCGGTCAAAATTTGGCAAGTGTTTTGGGTGGGATTGTGTTTGCTCTTTGTATTAACGCCGCTGTTGCATATTGTAGTTAGCGCTTTTTTTACTTCGCAAAGCGCACATTATTGGCGCATGGCTTGGGAAAACGTGGCGCTTTGGCGTGCCTTGGGATATTCTTTGACCATGGCGCCGACATCGGCATTCTTGGCGTTGTGCTTGTCGATTGCGGTACTTTTGCTTTCTCGTCGCCTGCAATGGCTGTATTGGCAAAAATTAGCTAATGTTGTGACTAATTTCGGTATGATTATTTTAGCGGTGCCAACCTTGGTACTTGCCACGGGCTTATTTATTGCGCTGCAAAATTGGGATTTTTCAAGCTTGCATTTATGGCTGATAGTGATTTTTTGTAATGCCTTGGTGGCAATGCCTTTTGTGATTCGTATTTTGGCGGTGCCGATGAGTAATAATTTGATTTATTATGAAAAATTGTGTCAATCTTTAGGCATTGTCGGCTGGGCGCGTTGGCGTTTGATCGAATGGCACAATTTAAAAGCACCGATAAAATATGCTTTTGCTTTAGCTTGTGGGTTGTCGCTTGGTGATTTTACCGCGATCGCCTTATTCGGCAATCAAGATTTTACTTCGTTGCCACATTTGTTGTATCAGCAATTAGGCAGTTACCGCATGGCGGAAGCCGCCATTACTGCTTTGATTTTACTATTGTTTTGCCTTGGCATTTTTAGCGTGGTAGAACGCAATAAACCGGAATAAGAATTCTATGATAAAAATAAACGCACATTTTGATTATCCGACGATGCCGATGTATTTTAATTTGCAGGTGGCTGCGCAAGAAAAAGTGGCGATTGTCGGCAGCAGTGGGGCGGGAAAAAGTACGCTGTTAAATTTAATTGCCGGCTTTGAGTTTGCCGATCGGGGCGAAATTTGGTTAAATGGCGAAAATCATACGCGCAGCGAGCCTTTTGAGCGCCCAGTTTCCATTTTGTTTCAAGAAAATAATGTGTTTACGCATCTGACGGTTTGGCAAAATATCGCCCTTGGCATAAAACCCTCTCTTGCCTTGTCAGATGAGGAACGCGCGCGCGTGGAACGGGCGGCAAGTGCGGTCGGTTTACAGCCATTTTTATCGCGTGTACCGACCGCTTTATCCGGCGGGCAAAAACAACGGGTGGCATTGGCGAGATGCTTATTGCGCGATAAACCGATTTTGCTATTAGATGAGCCTTTTTCGGCGCTGGATATCGAATTACGCGCGGAAATGTTGACGTTACTGGAGCCATTGTGTGCCGAGAAAAAATTGACCCTGTTAATTGTGACGCATCAACCGAATGAAGTAAAAGATAAAATTGATCGCATGATTCACATTGAAAATGGTCAAATCTGTGATTAATTGGTTTTATGCAAAGATAATGCGGCGATTTTAGGTGAGTTAATGATCCCTCTTATCTTTCAAACAATGATAATATAAGGAAAATGTATGACAACTAATACGATTCAAATCCCTTCACTGACACCACATCCAACCTTGGAATATTGGTCAGTGTGTAAAGTGGAGGCGTTATTTGAAACGCCATTTTTAGAGTTAGTTTATCGGGCGGCACAGGTTCACCGCGAGCATTTTAATCCACAAGCGATCCAACTTTCTACTTTGTTGTCGATTAAAACCGGCGGTTGTCCGGAAGATTGCGGTTATTGTCCACAGTCGGCGCGTTATAACACTGGCGTGGCAAAACAAGCGTTATTAGAGATTGATGAGATTGTTGCCAAAGCCAAGATCGCCAAAGCGCGCGGCGCGGGACGTTTTTGTATGGGGGCGGCGTGGCGCGGTCCAAAGCCGAAAGACATGGAAAAAGTGACGGAAATTATTAAAGCAGTGAAAGCCTTAGGCTTGGAAACTTGCGGGACATTTGGGCTGTTGCAAGATGGGATGGCGGAAGAATTAAAAGAAGCAGGCTTAGATTATTACAATCATAACTTGGATACCGCGCCAGAACATTACGAGAAAATTATCGGTACTCGTCGGTTTGACGACCGAATTAATACCTTAGGAAAAGTACGCAAAGCGGGATTAAAAGTATGTTGCGGCGGGATTGTTGGCATGAATGAAACCCGCAAAGAACGTGCCGGTTTGATCGCAAGTCTTGCTAATTTAGATCCGCAACCGGAATCGGTACCGATTAATCAATTGGTGAAAGTGGAAGGTACAGCGTTGGAAGATGCCACACCATTGGATTGGACCGAATTTGTGCGCACCATTGCAGTGGCGCGAATTGTGATGCCGAAAAGCTACGTACGTTTATCTGCCGGTCGTCAAGGAATGTCGGAAGAAATGCAAGCCATGTGTTTTATGGCGGGGGCTAATTCGATTTTTTACGGTGATAAATTATTGGTGACGGAAAATCCAGAAGAGGATGGCGATCAGGTATTGATGGCAAAATTGGATTTAGAACCAGAAACGGAAGAAAATCGGCGCGAACGTCGTTAAAATAGCCCCACAATTTAAAATAAATAGTGTAGAATTAAAAGCTATTTTGCTTAATTCTACAGGTGGGGATGACCAATGGAAAAAAAATTTAAGTCATTAGACAGTATTGATATTAAAATTTTAAATGAATTACAACGTAATGGGAAAATCTCCAATATTGATCTTTCAAAAAAAGTCGGGCTGTCGCCAACGCCTTGTTTAGAACGGGTAAAACGTTTGGAGAAACAAGGGGTTATCATGGGCTATCGGGCGCTGCTTAATCCCGAGTTATTGGACTCGCCGCTGCTGGTGATTGTGGAAATTACGTTGGTACGTGGCAAGCCTGATGTGTTTGAGGAGTTTAATGCGGCGGTACAACAATTAGATGAAATTCAAGAATGTCATTTGGTATCCGGCGATTTTGATTATTTATTAAAAACCCGCGTGGCAGATATGGCAGCATACCGCAAATTACTCGGCACCACGTTGCTACGCTTACCGGGCGTTAATGATACTCGCACCTACGTGGTGATGGAAGAAGTGAAACAAACCAATTTTTTACAACTCAAATAATGTTAACGGACAATGATCAAAAAAATTAGCGAACATTTTACCCCTAAACAATATGTTATTGAATTTTTACTCGGATTGACCGCCCTTTTCGGGCTTTATTTAATTATCGCTTGGGTAAGTTATAACCCGTTTGACAGTTCTTGGTCAGTGTCTTCATCACAACCGGTCACCTTGAATAAAGCGGGTAAATTAGGTGCTTGGGTGATCGATTTATTTTTTGCTTTGTTTGGTCATGTGGGGAATATTATTCCTTTTGTGCTATTTGTTGCGCCGATTTATTTTATTCGTACCAAGCGCATTGATTGCTTAACTTGGACGCGTTTTTCCTTGCGTATTTTTGGTTTTGTGCTGTTGCTGTGTGGCTTAACTGCCTTGTCAACGCTATTGCTTTCTAACACACCTTATTATTTATCCGGCGGCGTACTTGGCGGCAGTTTGATTGCCAGTTTTTTTTCGTTATTGGGTAAATTTGGTATTTTATTATTTGCCGTTATTTTGAGTGTGGTGGGGTTTATTTTTTGCTCCGGTGCCTCATTAATTCGGTTACTTATGCGTTTTTATGCCTGGTTGACAATGAAAAATGAAGAGCCGAATGCGCCGCAAAATCACGTACCGGTAGAGGCGTCCACTGAAGCGGAAGCGATTGAGGAAATTATTATTCAAAAAGCGCCAACTATCAACGTTAGCGAAAATGTGACACAAGGTAAATTGGTGGATGTCGGGCATTTGATTAATATTCGTGGATTAACCCCGCCACCGACGCAAACGGTAACCAGTCAACGTGAAATAGTGCCAGTGACGACGGATGTTGCGCAAGAGGTGAAGGCAAATGCCTCTCTTGAGGAAATGCGAGTTGGTCTGTCAGACGTTTCGAGTGCGACGGAAAAATCGGGCGCCGGTTTTGGTTATACCATGGATCTTGCTACGGAATTACCGAACGTGACCATTTCGTCGAAGATGAAGTTAAGTCAGGGCGAGCGCGCGCCAGAAGTGTCGCAAAGTGCGGTAGATTTTTCCATTAAAAATGAAATGCCAGCTCAAAATGACATTGGGCTACAACATGCAGCGGTTTTGGATAATGGCTTATCCATGCCGAAAGTTTCGCTTCCAACGCATACGCAAACTGCACCAAAAATGACCGCACTTGCAGCGGATGAGGGGGGGGACGATCCAGCAGAGGCGGACTTACATAATGAATTAGCTCGCCAATTTGCGGCGCAAGAACAACAACGATTAGATGAACTGGCATCACGTGCGAAAGCCTTAAATGCGGAAGATGCGCTTAATGTGATTTTGGCACCGACGAATGTGGCGCATACGCTGGAAAATGCCTCGCCAATGCCTTATAAATCTTATAGTGAAACCTTAATTCATCCAGCGTTGCAACGAAAATCAATGATAATAGAAAAACCGACGACACCGCTACCGACGTTGGATTTGTTGGAATATCGTCCGGCGCAAGCGCAACAAATTACCCGTGAGGAAATTGAGCAAACTTCGCAGCGAATTGAACAACAATTGCGCAACTTTAACGTTAAAGCCACGGTAAAAGATGTGTTAATTGGTCCGGTGGTCACCCGTTATGAACTTGAATTGCAACCGGGTGTCAAAGCCTCTAAAGTCAGCAGTATTGATACGGATTTAGCACGAGCGTTAATGTTCCGATCCATTCGTGTGGCGGAAGTGATTCCGGGCAAACCTTATATCGGCATTGAAACGCCGAATGTGAGCCGCCAAACCGTGCCTTTGCGTGATGTGTTAGATAGTGATGAGTTTCGTCAATCGAAATCCCTCTTATCCATGGCGTTAGGCAAAGATATTAGCGGTAAACCGGTGGTGGTGGATTTAGCCAAAATGCCACATTTATTGGTGGCGGGTTCTACCGGTTCGGGAAAATCCGTTGGGGTGAATACCATGATTTTGAGTTTGCTGTTCCGCGTTAAACCGGAAGAAGTCAAATTTATTATGATTGACCCGAAAGTGGTGGAATTGTCCATTTATAATGGCATTCCGCATTTGTTGACCGAAGTGGTTACCGACATGAAAAAAGCAGCGAACGCGTTGCGTTGGTGCGTGGATGAAATGGAGCGTCGTTATCAGCTTTTATCCGCTTTGCGGGTGCGCAATATTGAGGGCTTCAACGACAAAATTGATGAATATAATGCGATGGGAATGCCAATTCCAAATCCGGTTTGGCGCCCAGGTGATACCACGGACAGCCTACCGCCGCCATTGGAAAAATTAAGTTATATTGTGGTTATCGTGGATGAGTTTGCTGATTTGATGATGGTTGCCGGTAAACAAATTGAAGAGTTGATTGCTCGTTTGGCACAAAAAGCGCGTGCGATCGGTATTCATTTGATTTTGGCGACACAACGTCCGTCAGTAGATGTTATTACGGGATTGATTAAAGCGAATATCCCAAGCCGCATTGCCTTTACCGTGGCGAGTAAAATTGACTCGCGTACCATTTTGGATCAAACCGGGGCGGAAGCCTTGCTTGGACGTGGCGATATGTTGTATTCAGGGCAAGGATCTTCGGATTTGATTCGGGTACATGGGGCGTTTATGAGTGATGATGAAGTAGCGCGTGTGGCGGATGATTGGAGGGCAAGAGGGAAGCCAAATTATATTGAAAATATTCTCGCGGGTTCTGATGATGAGGAGGAGAATACCCGCAGTGCATCAGACAGCGATGATTTAGATGATTTATTTGATGAAGTGATGGAATTTGTGATTGCCACTGGCACCACATCAGTTTCCTCTATTCAACGTAAATTTAAAGTCGGATTTAATCGCGCTGCACGGATTATGGATCAAATGGAGGAGCAAGGTATTGTTTCTCCGATGCAAAACGGTAAACGCGAAATTTTAGCAAGACAGTCCGACTATTAACTGAAAGGAACGTAAATGATGAAAAAAACGGTAAAATGGACCGCACTTTTATTAGCCTCTATGAGTAGCTTGGCTTGGGCGGGCGCGGCGGAAGAATTGCAGGCGCGCTTAAATAAAGTGGATACCTTGAGCGCGGATTATACGCAAAAAGTTAGCGATCCGAAGGGCAAAGACGTGCAACAGGGTTCGGGAAAAATCCAGATTAAACGCCCAAATTTATTCCGTATGGAGAATAAAACGCCACAAGAAACCCAGATTATTTCCGATGGAAAAACGCTGTGGTTCTATGATCCTTTTGTGGAACAAGTGACCGCTAATTGGGTGAAAGATGCGATAAATAATACGCCATTTGTGTTGTTGACCAGTAACGATAAATCTCATTGGCAACAATATAGCGTGGAACAACAAGCGGATAGTTTTACCTTAACACCGAAAGACAAAAAAAGTGCGATTAAACAATTTAATATTCGCGTGGATGCCGACGGTGTGTTGAAAAATTTCAGCACGGTTGAGCGTGATGGACAAGCGAATTTATATCAATTGCGCAATATTACCAATCAAGCACTTGCCGACAGCTTGTTTAAATTTAGCGTGCCGAAAGGTGCCGAGTTGGATGACCAACGCAAAAAATAAACAGTAAATTATGCTATGATAGGTGCGTTTTTACGCACCTTTTTATATTTATCAAGATGTAATTTATTGATTTTTCATTGACCAACTCATGAGATCTTTGTTATGGCTAATCTAAGTTTTGATTTCGCTGAAAATGATTTTCGTCCTTTAGCTGCTAGAATGCGACCAACCACCTTGGCGCAATATTGCGGGCAAACCCATTTAATTGGCGCGGGCAAACCGCTGCGCAAAGCTATTGAAGCCGGACATATTCATTCGATGATTTTTTGGGGACCGCCGGGGACGGGGAAAACCACGCTTGCTGAAATTATCGCGCAGCGCATTAATGCGGATGTGGAGCGTATTTCTGCAGTGACCGGCGGGATTAAAGAAATTCGCGAAGCCATTGATAAAGCAAAACAAAATCGTCTAGCCGATCGACGTACGGTGTTATTTGTAGATGAAGTGCATCGGTTTAACAAAAGCCAGCAGGATGCTTTTTTGCCGCATATTGAAGAGGGAACCATTATTTTTATTGGCGCGACCACGGAAAATCCCTCTTTTGAATTGAACAGCGCGTTGCTTTCCCGTGCACGGGTGTATATTTTAAAGTCGCTGAACTCGTCGGAAATTGAGCAAGTGTTGCAACAGGCGATTGAGGATGAAGAGCGCGGTTTAGGCAAAGAGCGGTTAGTTGTTGAGCCGAATTTATTCGCGTTGTTAGCCGAATATGTACATGGTGATGCTCGTTTGGCGTTAAATTGCCTTGAGTTGATGGCGGATATGGCAGAGGAAGATGAAAACGGGAAAAAATTAGACCGCACTTTGTTAACCGAAGTGTTGGGCGAACGACAAGCGCGTTTTGATAAACAAGGTGATCGTTATTATGATTTGATTTCCGCGTTGCACAAATCCGTACGTGGTTCAGCGCCGGATGCGGCATTGTATTGGTATGCACGAATTATCACAGCCGGTGGCGATCCGCTTTATGTGGCAAGACGTTTATTGGCGATTGCTTCGGAAGATGTGGGTAATGCGGATCCACGAGCAATGCAAGTGGCGTTGGCAGCGTGGGATTGTTTTACTCGTGTCGGCGCGGCAGAAGGGGAGCGCGCTATTGCGCAGGCGATTGTGTATTTGGCAGTGGCGCCGAAAAGCAATGCAGTTTATCGGGCGTTTAATGCGGCGAAAAAATTGGCGGCGGAAAGTCCGGATTTTGACGTGCCGGAACATTTACGTAATGCACCGACGCAGTTGATGAAAAATTTGGGCTATGGCGCGGAATACCGCTATGCTCATGATGAACCGAATGCTTATGCCGCCGGTGAAAATTATTTTCCTCCGCAGTTGAAAGATACGCAGTTTTATTTTCCGACTGATCGAGGGATGGAAATTCAAATTGCGCAAAAATTAGCGCGCTTAAAAGAATTTGATCGGCAAAGTACGAATATTCGTTATAAAGTGCGGTAGTAACTGGTTTATTTTTTTAATCCGATCTAAAATAAGAGTAATTATTTCAAATTTAAGCAATAAAATAAGGTAGCAATATGATCGATCCAAATTTATTACGCAATAATCTTGCTGAAGTGGCTGAAAAATTACAGGTTAAACGTGGCTTCGTGTTAGATGTCGAATCAGTAAAAAAACTGGAAGAAGAACGCAAAACCTTACAAGTAAAAACGGAAACTTTACAAGCAGAGCGTAATGCGCGCTCGAAAGCGATTGGCGCTGCGAAAGCGCGTGGCGAAGATATTGGACCTTTATTGGAAGAAGTGGACAACATGGCAATTGAGTTGAGCATGGCAAAATCTCAATTGGATGATGTGCAAGCGGAATTAAATAAAATTGCGTTGACGATCCCGAATATTCCGGCGGACGAAGTGCCACTTGGTAAAGACGACAGTGAAAATAAAGAGATTTTACGTTGGGGCGAACCAAGAGTTTTTGATTTTGAAATTAAAGACCATGTTTCTCTTGGCGAAAATTTGGCGGGATTGGACTTTGCGGCGGGTGTGAAATTAAGCGGTGCGCGTTTTGCAGTGATGAAAGGGCAAATTGCGAAAATGCACCGTGCGTTGGCGCAATTTATGTTGGATTTACATACCGAACAACATGGTTATACCGAAGCCTATGTACCTTATTTGGTGAATCATGCCACTCTTTATGGAACCGGACAATTGCCAAAATTTGGTGAAGATTTGTTTCACACAAATCCATTGGAGGGCGAGCAGCCTTATGCGCTAATCCCGACCGCAGAAGTGCCAGTGACCAATTTAGTGCGTGATGAGATTTTAGATGAAGCCGATTTGCCGTTAAAAATGACCGCACATACGCCTTGTTTCCGTTCCGAAGCGGGGTCTTACGGACGCGATACCCGCGGATTAATTCGTATGCACCAATTTGATAAAGTGGAATTGGTGCAAATTGTGGAACCGGAAAAATCCATGCAAGCCTTAGAAGAACTTACCAGCCATGCAGAAAAAGTGTTGCAACTTTTAGGTTTGCCATATCGCAAAGTTTTACTTTGTACCGGCGATATGGGCTTCGGTTCGTGCAAAACATATGATTTGGAAGTATGGGTTCCGGCGCAAAATACGTATCGTGAAATTTCTTCTTGCTCTAATATGTGGGATTTCCAAGCCCGTCGTATGCAAGCTCGTTGCCGCGCCAAAGGGGATAAAAAAACGCGTTTGGTACACACGCTAAACGGTTCTGGTTTAGCGGTTGGACGCACCTTGGTTGCGGTTTTAGAAAATTACCAAAACGCTGATGGCAGCATCACTGTACCGGAAGTTTTACGTCCATATATGAATGGATTAGAGGTTATTGGTAAATAAGGTTAAATATCTGTCACTTTTCTTTGCTTTGCCACAAAACCTTTAGGTTTTGAACGTCGGCTTTGCCGGCGGCACGTAGCGAGTAATGAAAAGTGACCAAAAGAAAAGCAACCCGATTTCACCTTTTCCCTGCGCTTGGTTACCATTTCTTTGACGGAAAATTTGAAACTCGCTTGCGTTGCAAGCTCAAACAGGACAAATTTTCCTAGAAATGGTAACTCGCTTCGGCGGTGAAAACGGGGAAATGAAAAGTGCGGTGGTTTTTGGGAAAGAAAATGAAAAGGCACGAGTGGGCTGCTCGTGCCGGCAGTACGGATTACATTACTACCACATCAAATTGTTCTTGGTGGTAGTAGGCTTCAGTTTTGATTTGGATTTGTTTGCCGATAAAAACTTCCAGTTCGGCGACAAGTCCGTGGCTTTCTTCGTTAATTAAATAATCGGCGACTTCGTGTGACGCGTAAACCACAAATTGTTCGCTGGAAAATAGGTGATGAACACGGATAATTTCACGCATGATTTCATAGCAGATGGTTTCCACCGTTTTCACGCGTCCGCGCCCGTTGCAAGATGGGCAGTCGCCACAGAGGATATGCTCCAAACTTTCGCGTGTGCGTTTGCGGGTCATTTCGACTAGACCTAATTGAGTAAACCCATTGACATTGGTTTTGACACGATCTTTGGACAAGGCTTGTTGCAAGGCTTCCAGTACGCGGTTGCGGTGTTCGTCGCTTTGCATATCAATAAAATCAATAATGATAATTCCACCGAGGTTGCGGAGCTGTAATTGTTGCGCGATAGCCTTGGTGGCTTCTATATTGGTATTAAAAATAGTTTCTGCTAAGGTACGATGACCGACAAAAGCGCCGGTGTTGATGTCGATAGTGGTCATGGCTTCCGTTTGTTCAATAATTAAATAACCGCCAGATTTTAGGTTGACCCGTTTATTTAATGCGGTTTGAATGGCAGTTTCGACGCTATAAAGATCAAATAGCGGTTGGTTGCCGGAATATAACACCAGTTTATCGGTGAGCATTGGGATAAATTCTTCGGTAAATTGTTTGACCTCGGCAAAACATAATTTGGAGTCGATCCGGATTTTTTCTAAGCCAGCGCCGATAAAATCCCTTAAAATGCGTTGCGTGAGCGCCAGCTCACCATATAACATGGAACGTGTCGGATATTTATTGCGGCGTTCGAGGACTTTGCGCCATAGGCGTTTTAAAAATTCCGCATCTTGGCGTAATTCTTCTTCGGTGGCGCCCTCTGAAGCGGTACGGATGATAAACCCGCCTAACTCATCACAAAAAGGTTCAACTAATGCTTTTAGACGGGCGCGTTCTTCTTCGCTTTCAATGCGTTGCGATACACCGACGTGGCTGTTTTCTGGCATAAAGACTAAATAGCGGGAGGGGAGCGTGATGTCTGTGGTGAGACGGGCGCCTTTGGTGCCAAGGGGATCTTTAACCACTTGTGCTACAATATCCTGTCCTTCGCGGACTAATTCGGCAATATCTTTGACGATAAATTGTTTTTTCTCGTTTTCGTCTACGCATTCGGTGTGTGAAACAATGTCCGAGGCGTGTAAAAAGGCGGCTTTTTCCAAGCCAATATCAACGAATGCGGATTGCATTCCGGGTAATACGCGCGTGACGCGACCTTTATAAATATTACCGACAATACCACGTTTTGCCTGACGTTCAATATGTACTTCTTTTAATATGCCGGTATCGACAAGCGCGATCCGAGTTTCATTTGGCGTGACGTTCACCAATAATTCAACAGATTCCATAATAAGAATATCCTTAATTTTGTTTTGCTTTAGTCTAACGAAAAGGAAAATAGAATAATAGAGGCAAATAAGGTAAAATGTGACCTTTCTCAAATTTTCGTACGATAAATCATAGTGTGAGGTCATGATGTTTGGATTTGATCCAACAATGGTTACGTTTACTGTCTATATTTTCGGAATGTTGTTGATTGGCGTGTTAGCTTATTATTATACCAACAATTTATCAGATTATATTTTAGGTGGACGTCGTCTTGGTAGCTTTGTTACTGCAATGTCTGCCGGTGCGTCGGATATGTCAGGGTGGTTATTAATGGGATTGCCCGGTGCCATTTACCTTTCTGGGCTGGTGGAGGGATGGATTGCTATCGGTTTAACTATCGGCGCATATCTGAACTGGTTGTTTGTTGCCGGACGGTTGCGGGTTTATACCGAATTTAATCAGAATGCATTGACGTTGCCGGAATATTTTCATAATCGCTTTGGTGCAAGTCACTCGTTGCTTAAAATGGTTTCTGCAACCATTATTTTGGTTTTTTTTACCATTTATTGCGCATCCGGCGTCGTGGCAGGAGCAAAATTATTTCAAAATCTCTTCCATATTGATTATTCCGTTGCCCTTTGGTATGGCGCCTTAGCGACCATTGCTTATACCTTTATCGGCGGGTTTTTAGCAGTCAGTTGGACGGATACCATTCAAGCGACTTTGATGATTTTTGCTTTGATTTTAACGCCGGTTTATGTGGTTTTGAGTATCGGTGGCGCAGAGGAATTTCAACAGGTATTGGCGCAAGCGGAAATGGCGGTGCAAAAAGATTTTACTGATATTTTTAACGGAACCACCATACTGGGTTTATTTAGTCTTGCTGCTTGGGGGTTGGGTTATTTCGGTCAACCGCATATTCTCGCCCGTTTTATGGCGGCGGATTGTGTGAAATCCTTAACGCGAGCGCGACGTATTAGTATCATTTGGATGATTTTATGCTTAGTCGGCGCGGTGGGCATTGGCTTTTTTGGTATTGCGTATTTTTATGCCAATCCCTCCGTTGCCAGTATTGTGAACAATGAACCTGAACAAGTGTTTATCGAATTAGCTCAATTATTGTTTAACCCATGGATTGCAGGAATTTTATTATCGGCAATTTTAGCGGCGGTGATGAGTACCTTAAGTTGCCAATTATTGATTTCCTCCAGCGCTATTACCGAAGATTTTTACAAGGGTTTTATTCGCCCGAAAGCCGGCGAAAAAGAATTGGTTTGGCTTGGGCGCGCAATGGTGTTGTTAATTGCCGCCATTGCCATTTGGATAGCGCAAGATGAAAACAGTAAAGTGTTGGTGTTGGTACAATTTGCTTGGGCTGGATTTGGTTGTGCCTTTGGTCCGGTGGTGTTATTTTCCTTATTTTGGAAACGTATGACTGCTTCTGCGGCAATGGCGGGGATGTTAACCGGTGCGATTACTGTGTTTGCTTGGAAAAGTGTAGTGGCAAATGTTCTGTTGTGGGCTGGTGCGGGAGAAACGATTAGCCAGAATGATTGGTACAATATTTATGAAATGATCCCCGGATTTGTTTTAGCCAGCTTTGCGATCTTGGTGGTATCCTTGTTATCTGTCGCACCAAGCCAGGCGATTCAAGACACTTTTGAGCAAGCGGATAAAGCGTATAAACAGGCATTATAATATGAGTATTGATTTTCGTCCTTTTTATCAACAAATTGCCCTTTCGCCCTTGTCGGCATGGCTGGAAACTTTACCGTTGCAATTGAGCCAATGGGAAAAGCAAACCCATGGTGATTATGCGAAATGGTCAAAACTGCTTGATTTTCTACCGCACTTAACCGCCGATCGGGTTGATCTGAAAAGTGCGGTCAAATCTGAACGAGATTTGCCTTTATCCGAGGGAGAAAAACAACGCATTATTTATCATCTCAAACAATTAATGCCTTGGCGCAAAGGGCCTTATCATTTGCATGGCATTCATATTGATTGTGAATGGCGTTCGGATTTTAAATGGGAGCGCGTATTGCCGCATTTGGCGCCATTGCAAGATCGCGTGATTTTGGATGTGGGCTGTGGCAGCGGTTATCATATGTGGCGTATGGTTGGCGAGGGCGCTAAAATGGTGGTTGGAATTGATCCGACGGAATTATTTTTGTGCCAATTTGAGGCGGTGCGTAAATTGCTGAATAACGATCGTCGAGCCAATTTAATTCCCTTAGGCATTGAAGAAATGCAACCACTAGCTGCGTTTGATACGGTGTTTTCTATGGGCGTGTTGTATCATCGCAAATCGCCACTGGATCATTTAACACAATTGCGTAATCAATTGGTGAAAGGCGGGGAGTTGGTGCTAGAAACCTTGGTGGTGGATGGTGAGGAAAATATGGTATTGGTGCCAGCGGATCGTTATGCCAAAATGAAAAATGTGTATTTTATCCCTTCTGTTGCTGCGCTCATTCATTGGTTGCAAAAAGTCGGTTTTCATCATGTTCGCTGTGTAGATGTCGCGGTGACGACCCTTGAGGAGCAACGCAAAACCGATTGGTTGGAAAACGAAAGTTTAATTGATTTCCTCGATCCGCAAGATCACAGCAAAACCATCGAGGGCTATCCCGCCCCTAAAAGAGCGGTGATTTTGGCGAATAAATAGTGGGGTAATAAGTGGGAGAGAGAAAGTGCGGTGGATTTTTGATGAGTTTTATCATTCGCTTATAAAAAATTAGATTTTTTCTCTCACAAATAGAGGAAAGGACATAAAAAACTACAAGATGGACGCTTTCGCCAGCCATCATGAACTACGCTTGATATGCACTCAATGCTGGAAATTGTTTGAGCAATTTTGCCCATTCAATTTGGTTGAGTTTGATATGGAGGAGAAATTCGCCTTGTTCGTTGATGGTTTCTTGATAGATACAATTCAGTTGATATAGCGCGTGGCGGATTTTACCTTGATTAACGCTAAGTTTAATTTCCATTTCCACTAATTCGTTCACTAAACGTTGGCGGATGGCATCGAGTAGGAGAGCAATTCCTTGCTGTTGGTGCGCGGAGAGGTAAACCGCGACAGGCTGTTGTTGATCATTATATTCAATATGCGGGATGCATTGTTCCAATTGATCTATTTTGTTGTAAACCAATAAAGTCGGGACTTGATGGGCGTTAATTGCTTCTAATACCTGGTTAACTGCTTGAATATTTTCTAAATTTCGACTGTCGGAGGCATCAATCACATGCAGTAGTAAACTGGCTTCGGTGGTTTCTTGCAAGGTTGATTTAAAGGCGGAAATTAAATCATGAGGCAAATCGCGAATAAATCCTACCGTATCAGCTAAAATAGTCGTCCCCACATCTTGTACGGAGAGGCGTCTTAAGGTGGGATCTAAGGTGGCAAAAAGTTGATCAGCTGCGTACACCTCGGATTGAGTTAAGGTATTGAATAAAGTCGATTTTCCTGCATTGGTATAGCCGACCAATGAAATTGTAGGGATAGCGGATTTTTGTCTGGTTTGACGGTTTTGTTGGCGCTGTTTGGCGACTTTTTCTAAGCGGTTTTGCAGTTGGGCAATACGCACTTTGATCAAACGCCGGTCAGTTTCCAACTGCGTTTCGCCGGGTCCGCGTAAACCAACCGCGCCTTTTTGTTGATCCAAACCGGTTTTTCGACGCACAAGGCGGGTGGCTAAATGTTTTAATTGCGCCAATTCGACTTGCAATTTCCCTTCATGGGAACGGGCGCGTTGTGCAAAAATATCAAGAATAAGTCCGGTGCGATCGACTACACGACATTGACAAATACTTTCTAAATTACGAGTTTGCGCCGGTGTGAGGCTATGATTAAATAACACGACATCTGCGTCGTATTGTTTCACTGCTTCGGCAATTTCTTCCGCTTTACCTTGTCCGACAAAATATTTGGCTTGAGGCGTTGTTCGTGAAGCAGTAATGGTCGTTAAAATTTGAACGTTGGCGGAAGTTGCCAAGGATTGGAACTCCAGCAGGTCATCAAGATTTTTTTGCGAGAAAAAGGTTTGTACTACAATTGCGTTGTCGCAAGCAGAAAATGTATTAGCATTTAAAGAAGGAGAAATAGCAGAAAGTGCGGTAGAAATTTCGTTAAAATCTACCGCACTTTGTAAGTGTACAGAAACCGACTCAGTAGGTGCTTGATTTTTGGAGTGCTGCAATGTTATTCTGCTTGGGCATCTGTATCTTCAGTTTGCACATCTTGGTTATGATGATGTGTTGGCTGTGGTGTACTATTGTTGTGGTGTGTTACGGAACGTGCCGGAACCACTGTGGAAATAGCGTGTTTATACACCATTTGGTTTACCGTATTTTTGAGTAAAATCACAAATTGGTCGAATGATTCGATTTGACCTTGCAGTTTAATACCGTTCACCAAATAAATTGAGACCGGAATACGTTCGCGACGTAGCGCGTTCAAATAAGGATCTTGTAGAGATTGTCCTTTTGCCATTTTTTATTTCCTTCTTTTATATAGTTATGTGCTGTGTAAATATACGGAAACCGTCTAACATCCAGAAAAAGTCGTGCCTCCGTTTGTCAATATATCAGTAATCTATAGTAATGTCATCACTATCAATAAATTATTTTAAATGTTGCAGAATTTGTTGCTTAGCTTGTTCAATTTGTAAACTATCCAACCATTGTAATGGCGATTTCCAGCCTCTTAACCAGGTAATTTGGCGCTTTGCTAATTGGCGTGTAGCACATATGCCACGAAAAATCATTTCTTCATGGTCATAATCACCACGCAAATATTCCCACATCTGGCGATAACCTACGCAACGAATAGACGGTAAATCCGGGTGTAAATCACCACGAGAATAGAGTTTTTCCACTTCTTGTTGGAACCCTTGTGCGATCATTTTATGAAAACGCCATTCGATACGTTGATGCAGTACACTACGATCTTGTGGTGCAATAGCAAATTGGTCGATATGATAAGGCAATGCTTCGCTTTTTTGTGCGCTAAGTGCAGTGAGTGTTTGCCCGCTTAAATAAAATACCTCCAAGGCGCGATTAATGCGTTGCGAATCATTTGGATTAATGCGCTGGGCGGAAACAGGATCAATTTTAGCTAATTCTTGATGCAAGGCTGCCCAGCCGAATTGCGCCGCTTTTGCTTCAATTTCCGACCGCACTTTTTCATCCGCGGAAGGCAAGGGGGAAAGTCCTTCTAGTAACGCTTTGAAATATAACATGGTTCCGCCGACTAATAAGGGAATTTTGCCTTGCGCGCTAATTTCTTGCATTTCACCTAGCGCATCACGACGAAACTCGGCAGCAGAATAACTTTCGCTTGGGTCTTTAATATCAATTAAACGATGGGGTGCCAATGCTAATTCTTGTGCGCTGGGCTTGGCAGTACCAATATCCATGCCTTTGTAAATGAGCGCAGAATCCACACTAATAATTTCCAGTGGCAAATATTGACGTAGCTGAATTGCCAAATCAGTTTTGCCGGAGGCGGTCGGTCCCATTAAAAAAATAGCATACGGTTTGGTGGTGGATTTCATTATAATTGCTCTAAGTAAGGTTGCCAATTAATCGGTATTAATAAGGCGTTTAAGGAGGCTTTTTGCGTGCCTAACCGTCGTTCTGTTTCATTTAATAAACTGACCGCATCAGCGAATACCTGGATGGTTTCCGCTGGAAATTGTTGACAAAGTGCGGTCAAAAATAATGAAAAATCGTGACAGTCTTGCGCTAATAAACTCATCACAATTTTTTGTAAATTATGTTGGCGCAAACAGCTCGGCACTTTATTGAGACTAATACGGTGTTGTGCCAAATTTTCGCTAAATTCAAATTGTGCTTGTTGAAAAAAGTCCTTTTGTTGCTGCCAGCGTTGTTGCTGGGCGGCAGTTAAGCGAAACATCACCGGAATTAATAGCGGGCTTTGAGTTTCTTGCTGTAACATCAATTGATGTTTTAAACGTTGCAATTTTTCCAGTGGGAGCAGATAAAACCGTTGCTGTTGTTGCAATAATAAGGCTTTATTTTCCACTAATGCCAGACTATGTAACACCGCATGGGAGGCTATCGTTGTGGTATCTGCAATGGTTTGGTTATCGCTGACTGCTGGCGAAGTGGTTGTCGGTAACGTCGTGATTTTTTCCGTAGACATTAATTCAGCATAGGCTTTTTGTGCCACACGTGGTGCTTTTTTTGTAAAGCGCGGTGTAAAATCCGAAGATGTTGTTGCAACCGTATTGCCAGCGTTTGAGGCAAAGATATTTTTGCCCGCGGCGGCGCGATTAGGCTTTGCGGCAACAGACCATTGTCCTTGCGGCTCGCTTACTTGAAAATGCGTCGTAGGAGTTTCTGAAACAGTTTTTTGTGGTGCTGTTGTATCTGTTTGTACTGGTGCAGAATGTAGCGCGTTATAAATACCTTGCCAAATAAAGTCATGAATTAAGCGCGATTGATGGAAACGTACTTCATGTTTGGTGGGATGCACGTTTACATCCACGTCGTTAGGATCCAAATCAATAAATAAGACGAATGCCGGATGTTGTTCGCTGTGTAGTTCTTCCGCATAAGCTTGTTTGATGGCATGATTAATCACTTTATCGCGCACCATTCTGCCATTGACATAACTATAAGCCAGATCATTTTGCAAGCGGGTATAACTTGGCAGCGCAATCCAACCGGAGAGATGCAGATGATCGTGTTTCCAGTCAATTTGTAGCGCATGTTGCATAAAATCTTCGCCGCAAATTGCTGCCACGCGTTTCATTTTTTGCAAATTATCGACCGCACTTTTATATTGTCTGATGATTTTATTGTTGTGGGTCAAGGTAAAGGCAACACTCGGTTTAGCAAGGGCTATGCGCCGAATGACTTCGTCAATATGGGAAAATTCGGTTTTATCGGTGCGTAAAAATTTGCGTCTTGCGGGTGTGTTAAAAAAGAGATTGGCGACCTCAACAGTGGTACCGACAGGATGAGACGCCGGTTGAATGGTAGTTTCCATATCCCGTCCTTGCGCATAAACCTGCCAGGCTTGCGCTTGATCTTGCGGGCGGGAGGTGAGGGTGAGGCGAGAGACGGAGCTGATACTTGCTAAGGCTTCACCGCGAAAGCCAAGGCTTAAAATTGCTTCCAGATCTTCAATTGAGCTGATTTTGCTGGTGGCATGTCGTGCCAGCGCGAGAGAAAGATCGGCTTTAGCGATACCAATCCCGTTATCACGAATCCGAATTAAGCTCGCTCCCCCATGGTCAATATCAATTTGAATTTTTGTTGCGCCAGCGTCAAGACTGTTTTCTACTAATTCCTTGACTACCGAGGCTGGACGTTCTACCACTTCACCCGCTGCAATTTGATTCGCCAGTTGAGGAGGAAGAATTTTTATGTTCATTGATATTTCCTATTTACGTAGTTGGACTTTTTGTCCGACAATCACTTTCCCATCTTTCAATTTGGGATTAAGTTTAAATAGTTGATTTATCGGAATATTATATTCTCGAGATACCGCGTATAAGGTTTGATCTTTTTGGATCGTATGGTATTTCGGAATCTGTATTTTTGTGCTGTTTTGATCACCATTTTCTCGGTACCCAGTTTGGTGAGACGGTTCGATCTTATTGGGCTCCACTTTACTCGGAATCTTGATCGTTTCGCCAATCCATAATTCACGGCGTTTTAAATGGTTTAAGGTGATGATGTCATTGATCTTTACCTTATATTTGGCGGCTAAACCGCTAAGGCTTTCACCAGCTTTTACTTTATGACGAATGCCACTGTCAGCGACAGCATTATTTTTATTAGTTTTATTATGTATTTTAACCGGTGTAGATTTTACATGGCGACGGCGATATTCTACTAAGCTGTCATAAATGATGCGGGCGATTTTTTTGCGATATGATGGCGTATTTAATTTCTTTTCTTCATCCGTGTTGGATAAAAAACCGGTCTCAACCAAGATAGAGGGAATATCCGGTGAACGCAATACACCTAAACTGGCATGTTGAGGCGTATTTCTGCTTAATTTAGTAATGGTAGCAAAATGGCGTAAGACAATACTGCCTAGTTCGTAACCGACGCGCTGGCTGTGCCCGAATTGAAGATCCAATACGGTTTGATCCAAGTATTTCTCATGGTGAGATGCTAATACATTTCCTGCACCGCCTAATAATTCAGAGCGTTTTTCATCATCCTCTAACCATTGCCCCATTTCATCATTGGCACGACGGTTGGATAATACCCAAACTGATGCGCCTCGTAATAGTGGGGAGACAGAGGAGTCAGCATGGATTGACACTAAATAATTTGCCTTTTTTTTACGAGCAATTTCAGAACGTGCCGGTACAGAAATATAATAATCTCCATTGCGAGTCATTATGGCACGGAAATTTGGATCTTTATCCAGTAATGCTTTGAGTTCTTTAGCAATCGCCAAGGTGACATTTTTTTCGTAAATTTTTAAATTACGACTAATCGCCCCTGGATCTTTTCCTCCATGGCCGGGATCAATAGCGATTGTCCACACATCAGCTATCGCGGGCGGTACTAGGCTAAAAAAACAAAATAAAGTAAAAATAAAAGCGTATAACTTGTGCATTGTGTTCAAATTAGTTAAAAAAGTTGGCGAATAAGTTGCTCGCCTTGTGAGCTGCAGGCGACGAGGTTAATGATACGAGCATGCTCATTGTAATTGATATTAACCAAGAGGTCAGGATTAGGCAATAAGCCGGTACCTTTTTCTGACCATTCAATTAAACAAATACTATCTGCGTTAAAATAGTCACGAATCCCCATGAATTCCAACTCTTCTGGGTCACTTAGCCGGTATAAATCAAAATGATAGATTTGTTTTCCATTTAAGTGATATTCTTCCACTAAAGTGTAAGTAGGGCTTTTTACTTTTCCAGAATATCCCAAGCTTTGGATCATACCTCGCGCTAAGGTCGTTTTTCCGGCACCTAAATCACCATTTAAATAAATTATGACGCCTTTCTCCGTTGGCACATTAAGGAGCGCTTGCATGAGCAATGCACCAAAACGACACATGGAAATTTCATCAGGGATAAACGTTGTATAAGTCAGTGTTGTCATTTTCTTTTTCGTTGTAAAATTTGCCCAAATTGTACCGCACTTTTAACGTTTCTGTCACAATTCCGTGCGGTCAATTTTCTCTATTTTGGCAATTTTGGCTAATTTTCCGGCTCGATCACCTCAATTTCAACATTGCTATGCAAACCGCGCGGCAAACTACTGCCTTTGCGTCCGCGTTCAGTACGGAATTTTTGCAAATCGTCTGCTTTTAGCGTGATTTTGCGTTTGCCAGCATGGAACACTAACGAGGCGTTTTCGCTAATGAGCAATAATTTACTCAACAGTTCTTCGCGCGCTTTTGCCGAGACAGACGGAATGGTGACAATTTTGTTGCCTTTGCCTTTCGCAAGTGCCGGCAAATCTTGTACCGGAAAAATGAGCATTCTATCAGCAGAAGTAATGGCGACCAATAAAGCTGTTTTATTGGTAATGGCAAGCGGTGTCAAGGCTTTGGCATTTTCTGGCAAGCTAATTACCGCCTTGCCTGCTTTATTGCGTGCAACCAAATCGCTAAATTGGCAAATAAAACCGTATCCCGCATCAGATGCCATTAATAATGCCTGATCTTCATTTTCAATTAACACCTGTTCCACACTGGCGCCAAGTGGCAAACTCAGTTTGCTAGATAAGGGTTCCCCTTGCGAACGGGCGGAGGGTAATGACAATGGGTCAAGGGCATAACTGCGACCAGTGCTATCGATAAAGACCACGGGTTGATTGCTTTTGCCACAAGCGTGCGCCAAATAATTATCGCCGGTTTTGTAGCTTAATCCTGATGCATCAATATCATGTCCCTTGGCGCAGCGTACCCAACCCATTTTAGACAAGATGACAGTAATCGGTTCTGCTGGCGTCATTTCATTTTCGGAAATGGCTTTCGCTTCAGCGCGTTCAACAATCGGCGATAGGCGCGGGCTAGCGAAGGTTTTAGCGTCTTGTTTAATTTCTTTTTTAATCAACGTATTAAGGCGTTTTTCCGAGGACAAAATTTGCGTTAAACTGTCGCGTTCTTGCGCTAATTTATCCTGCTCTGCTCGCAATTCGTGTTCTTCCAATTTGGCTAATTGACGTAAGCGCAAGTTTAAAATGGCTTCTGCTTGTTCATCCGTTAATTGGAAACGCGCTATTAATACATCTTTCGGCTTATCTTCATTGCGGATAATTTCAATCACTTCATCAATATTTAAAAAGGCGATCAATAAACCTTGCAAAATATGTAAGCGCGCCAATACTTTATCCAAGCGGTATTGCAAACGACGGGTGACGGTGGTGCGGCGGAATTCTAACCATTCAGTTAAAATTTGCACGAGATTTTTCACCGCCGGTTTTCCATCTAACCCAATCATATTCATATTAACCCGATAACTTTTTTCTAAATCGGTGGTGGCAAATAAGTGCGCCATCAGCATATCGGTATCCACTCGATTGGAACGCGGGACGATCACAATGCGTACCGGATTTTCATGATCTGCTTCATCGCGCAAGTCTTCTACCATCGGCAATTTTTTTGCGGTCATTTGTTCGGCGATTTGCGCAATAATTTTGGATGGCGAGGCTTGATGAGGCAGCGCGGTGATCACAATTTCACCATCTTCTTTTTTCCATACTGCGCGCATTTTAATTGAACCGCGACCTTGCTCATAAATTTTACGAATATCTTCTTTGGGCGAGATAATTTCCGCTTCAGTCGGATAATCCGGACCTTGAAGTGCGGTCATTAAATCGTCTAATTTTGTATGAGGATTATCCAATAACATCACAGCCGCCTCCGCCACTTCGTTAATATTATGCGGAGGAATATCTGTTGCCATACCGACAGCAATACCGGTGGTTCCGTTTAATAGAATATGAGGTAAACGCGCCGGAAGATATTGCGGTTCTTCAAGGGTTCCATCGAAATTTGGCTGATAATTTACGGTGCCTTGCCCTAATTCCGACAGTAAAATTTCAGAAATTTTTGACAGACGAGATTCCGTATAACGCATTGCCGCAAACGATTTCGGATCATCCGGTGCCCCCCAGTTTCCTTGTCCGTCAACTAGCGGATAACGGTAGGAAAAAGGTTGTGCCATCAACACCATCGCTTCATAACAAGCGGTATCGCCATGCGGATGGAATTTACCCAAAACGTCCCCCACAGTGCGCGCCGATTTTTTATATTTAGCGCTGGCGTTTAAGCCTAGCTCTGACATGGCGTACACAATGCGGCGTTGTACCGGTTTTAATCCGTCACCGATAAAAGGTAACGCTCGATCCATAATGACGTACATTGAGTAGTTAAGATAAGCACTTTCAGTGAACGTGCGTAGTGGCATTTGCTCGATGCCTTCGTAGTTAATATTATTTTTCATTACATTGACTTAGTTAATAAAATTGATAAAAAATGACCGCGCTTTAGACACTCAACTCCACCTGATCCCCTTTGGTTTGCAGCCAATTTTTACGATCTTCCGAGCGTTTTTTCGCCAGCAACATATCCATTAACTCAAAGGTTTCCGTTTTCTGTTCTTCCGAAGCGTCAAAGGTCAGTTGCACCAAACGACGAGTATTCGGATCCATGGTGGTTTCGCGCAATTGGCTTGGGTTCATTTCCCCCAATCCTTTAAAACGCTGGACGTTTGGTTTGCCTTTTTTCGTTTTCAAGCGTTCCAAAATGCCTTCTTTTTCGCTTTCATCCAGGGCGTAAAACACATCATTGCCCACATCAATGCGATAAAGCGGCGGCATGGCGACATAGACGTGCCCGTCTTGTACTAATTTCGGGAAGTGGCGCAAAAAAAGGGCGCAAAGTAGGGTGGCGATATGTAGCCCGTCAGAATCCGCATCTGCGAGAATACAAACTTTGCCATAACGCAATTGTGATAAATCCTCATTGTCCGGATCGATACCAAGCGCCACTGCAATATCATGCACTTCTTGCGAACCTAATACTTGATCGGCGGAGACTTCCCAAGTATTTAAAATTTTCCCGCGTAGCGGCAAAATTGCTTGATACTCGCGATCGCGAGCTTGTTTTGCAGAACCTCCGGCAGAATCCCCCTCCACTAAAAATAGCTCAGTTTTTTCTAAATCCTGTTGGCTACAGTCTGCTAATTTTCCGGGCAATGCTGGTCCGCTGACTAATTTTTTGCGTACCACTTTTTTTGCTGCACGTAACCGACGTTCGGCTGAACTTATCGCCATTTTTGCCAATTCTTCCGCTTCGGGAATATGTTGGCTTAACCAAATGCTAAATGAATCTTTGACCACGCCGCTGACAAATACCGCACTTTGTCGAGAAGATAGGCGTTCTTTAGTTTGACCGGCAAATTGGGGATCGCGCATTTTGACACTCAATACATAGGCGCAGCGATCCCAAATATCATCAGCAGTTAATTTGACATTTTTTGGCAGTAAATTTCGTAATTCGCAAAATTCGCGCATGGCGTCCAATAAGCCTTGGCGCAATCCATTGACATGGGTTCCGCCTTGAATAGTCGGGATCAAATTGACATAGCTTTCCGCGAGCAATTCGCCACCTTCCGGCAGCCATAATAATGCCCAATCGGCGGTTTCAGTTTCACCTTTGACTTCACCGACAAATGGGGTTTGCGGTAGTGTAGTAAAGCCTTGAATTGCCTCTTGCAGATAATCGGATAAGCCATCTTGATATAACCAAACATCTTCGGTTTGATTAATTTTATCGATAAATTTGATTTCTAAACCAGAACACAATACCGCTTTGGCGCGTAGCAAATGGCGCAGGCGAGAAACCGAAAATTTCGCGCTGTCAAAATATTTTGGATTGGGTTTGAAATGTACGGTTGTGCCGGTATTGCGGCGTCCGCAAGTGCCAACGACGGTTAATTCTTCTACTTTTACGCCATTTTCAAAGGCAATGTTATACACTTGTCCGTCGCGTTTAATGGTAATATCCACACGTTCAGATAAGGCGTTGACCACCGAAATGCCCACGCCATGTAAGCCACCGGCAAATTCATAATTTTTGTTGGAGAATTTTCCACCCGCATGGAGTTTGGTCAAAATCACTTCAACGCCGGAAACCTTTTCCGTCGGATGAATATCCACGGGCATACCGCGCCCATTATCAATGACTTCAAGGGATTGATCTGGATGTAAAATCACTTGGATATGGGTCGCATGACCTGCTAAAGCTTCATCAACGCTGTTGTCGATAACTTCTTGTCCCAGATGGTTTGGGCGCGCGGTGTCGGTGTACATTCCCGGGCGTAATTGAACGGGTTCCAAATCTTTTAAAACGGTAATTTCTTGCGCTGAATAATTATTTGCCATAATAGTTGTGCATTGTTATTGATAAATAAGAAGTCAAATTGGGGGGAATTCTAACAAAAAAATCCCGTAAAAGGAATGAATTAGGGGGTGTTCAAGGAGAACAACCCCTAAAGTGCGGTCATTTTTTGCGTCATTTTTGTTGGCAGATCATTGATTATTCTGCCATGGCGCCAGAGTTCCAACGCGACGCTTTTGGCGGTTGTTTAATTTGCAGCAAGAAGCGCTGATTCGCTTTGGCTTGAGGCTGAACGACCGTGCCAGATGGGGTGGAGAAAGAAATTCCGCCTTTCAGCAATTGCTGCATTGAACCGGTATTAATGGAAACGCCGCTGAAACCAATGTCCATGCCATAGCCGGAGGCAATCCAGAATTCTGAGTTTTGGCGCACCAAATGCTGATATTTATTGGCAATGGCAATATGCACCAATACGCGGTCTCCCAAGGAATTTAACTTAATTTCGCGTACCGTTCCCACTTCGACACCACGGTATAAAATTGGCGATCCGACGCTAATATTATTGGCGTCTGAAGTTTCCAAAATGATCGGAAATCCGTCACCATATTTTATCGATGTTGGTGTCGATTGTTGTAAATTAAATTGGGTTTTATATTTTCCTTTGCCGGCTTCAACATCAATATAAGGCTGCAATAGACTGTCTAAATTTTCGATACCGCCGGCGGAAATTTGCGGCGAAATCACTTTGAATTTACTACCGTCTTTTGCCACCAAGGACATATAATTTGGGTGAATAAGTGCGGTCGCAATAATTCCATTTTTGTTATTATTTAAACGCACTTGATCCACTTCGCCAACGGTTAACCCCATATAGCGCAAGTTCATGCCCTTGCTTAACTTGGAGGCATCATTGGCAGTTAATGTGATCACTTGTCCGGCAGATTTTGCACGTAACTCATTGGTATATAAGGTTTTTTGTTTGCCTGAACCCGTATTATCGAAACTGATAGCGCCTTTCAGTGAGCGTCCGATAGGGCTTGCCTGAATGCTGATGCCTTTTGGCGTAATATCCACTTGTGCGGCGCTTTCTACCCAGAAAATGCTTTTGTCCGTTAACAATTTTTTATATTTTGGATATAAAAATACGTCTACTTCAAAATGATCGATTTTTGGTCTTACATCAAGAATTTTGCCGACTTCATATTGGTGATAAAGCACGACGGATCCTTTATTGATAGTCGGTAGTTGCGTTGAGGTGAGCGTAATATCCGCGCTGACGTCCTCATTAGTAATGCCATTTTCTGCATTGCTTAAGCTGCTATAGAGAGGATAACTTTCTAATGCTTTACCTTGACTTTTTCCGTTATTAACAATGCGAATACCGCCTTGTAACCACGTCTCCGGATGAGCAGCTTCGATTTTTAATCCATCAAGCCCTAGATTGACTTCAAAATTGGAAGCAGCGATAAACAGGGTGTTTTTATGGATCAAATGGCGATATTGTTCAGCAATGCCTACTTGAAATTTAACGCCTTCTACATTGACGTTTTGGCGGATGATTTGCCCGATTTGAATATGGTTATAATAAACCGGCTCGCCCTCGCCAACACCGAAAGTTTCCGGTGCATTGAGTGTCAGTAATAAAGTATTCGGTTGTTTTATCAACCATTCACTTTCTTTGATAACAGTAAAGTCAGTTTTTCTTTCCCCTTCGCCGGGTAATACTTGGAAATAATCGCCGCGTAATACTTTTTTTACGTTGGTGATATCGCCAAGGCTAAGTTTTTTGTTGCGCAGTACGATTTGGCTCTGGTCTTTAAATAGATAACCCAAGTTCGGATCGATTAACAATTTTCCTTGTAAAAAATCTTCGTTATTTTCCACCGCACTTAATTCGGAAAGGACACCGATGGCGGTATCATCCGAATACACTTCCGTTTTTCCAGTTTGCAAACCTGCAACATTGGGAATTCTCACGTTAATTTGCACACCACGTTTTGCCGCATGCAAATTAGAATATAGGGTGAATTTTTGATTGTTTTTTGCCGGTTGACTGTCGATTGGTGAATCGAATGCTACCGCGCCTTGCACGATAGCATTAAGACTGCTCATATCGATATTGATACTGGATAAGCTGATATCCGCATTCACGCCACTAATATTCCAAAAGTGGCTATCTTGTTTGACATAACCGGCATAAGTTTTGTCAATCACAATATCAATTTCAACCTTGTTATTTTCAACCAAGCGGTAATCATAAATTTTCCCTACCGGAATTTTTTTGAAATAGACTGATGCGCCGATAGAAATTGAGCCTAAATCATCAGATAACAGATGAACTAATAAATCCCCGTCATTTAATTGGGCAATAGGGCCTTCGGTTTCGGCAATAAATTCGTCTTCAAAATCTCCGTCGCCCGGCTGCAGCGTGATATAGTTGCCGGACACTAAAGCATCAATCCCGGAAATCCCAGCAAGTGAGGCACTCGGACGAACTACCCAGAATTTGGTATGTTGACGCAAGACGGTTTTCGCCTCTGGATCGATACTTGCTAGTACTTCAACTTGTTTAAGATCTTCGGTAAAGTTGACTTTTTTAACTACGCCGATTTGCAACCCTTGATAGCGGATAGGGGTTTTATTGGCAATAATTCCGTCTCCGTTGATAAAGGTGATTTTTATATTGATCCCTTGTTCTTGGATTATTTGAAAAAACAAGATGGCGCCGATACAAAATGCAACAAAAGGTAACAACCAAAATGGTGAAATCCGTTTATTTTGTTTCACTTTGGCGTGAATTTGTTCATATGTGTTTTTAATTGATGGGGAATTATTGTTTTCTGTCATAGATCTTCCAAAGTAAACGACTGTCAAATTGTGACGTTGAAATCATGGTTAAAAAGACGGCAGCGCCGAAGTAAAAGGCGGCAGGACCGACGGAAAAATCGATAATTTGTCCGCGGCTGACTAAAGACATCATGAGCGCTAAGACAAATAAATCCAGCATAGACCAGCGACCGACAAAATGCACAATATGCAATAAGCGCATTTGCCATTTAATTGAATGGTGCCAGTGAAAATGGATGCTCATTAGGAGATAGAGCATGATGATAATTTTACTAAACGGAACAAAAATACTGGCGGTAAACACCACGAACGCAATAAAGTAGCTGCCCATATCCATAAATGACATGACGCCAGACATGAGGGTATCCGCACTTGGCGCACCGTTGACATAAATAATTGACATGGGCAATAAATTTGCCGGAATAATCATGATAATGCCGGCGATAAGTGTTGCCCAAGTACGTTGTAATTTAATTTGGTCCGTGGTATTTAAGGTACATAAACAACGCGGGCAAATCGGGCGCCCTTTACTATCTTGTCCGGCGTATTTAAAAGTGTAATGACACGCGGTACAACTTTGCCCTTGTTGCGATTGCGTGGCAGTTAACAGCGGTTTATTTGGGTAAAAATCATACCATAAGGCATTCAAATTTAATTTGATAAATAATAATGTGGTTAAAAGTGCGGTGAAAATAAATGCAATTAAGTAAATATCAAGGGTTAATTCAGCATATTCGCGCACCTTGAAAATGGTTACGCCCAGCGCTACCAAATAAACATCAAACATTACCCAAGGTTTGATATAGGAAAGGGAGAGCAACAGGTTACGAGGTCTGACCTTAAATAATTGCGCCAAGCGCAATAAGATCACCAGCAAAGCAAAGGATATGGGCATAAAAACTGCACAAAAAAAGATCATAAAGGCAGTATAAGGATACCCCTGCACTGCCATTTTCCAAATGCCTTGCCAGACGGAGGCATCAATTTTAGCGCCTAATAAATCAATGCTTAATAATGGGTAATGCAACGCAAAGGGCATTAAAATTAAGATTGAAAGTGCGATCATAGCACAGCGGTGTAATCCCCAGCGACTGCCAGAATGTAAAGTATTGTGGCAGCGCGGACATTCAGCGTATTGATTTTTTTCAAGCGAGCAAACGGTGACAAGCGTGTCACAATCGGAACATCTTGTTAAATGGAATTTGCTGGTTTGTAAATTAAGTTGATCTGCTTTCATACCACTATGTTATGCCTTTGAAACAAACGGGCGCTGTAAATTCGCTACATTCTATACCGAGTTACCCGGTTTTTAAATAAATTATTGGTTATTTGTATGTGTCGCAAATGAAAGAATTGTCATTTTTGTTGAAATTAAGATAAACTATTGCAAGTTTTTCTACTTTAAAATTGCTGTATACAGGATTTTCCCATGACTGATATTCAAAAATTAATGAATAATAAAGAAATTATTGCTTATTTAGCGGAAAAATTTCCCCGCTGTTTTTCTTTGGAAGGTGAAGCAAAACCGTTAAAAATCGGCTTATTTCAAGATTTAGCTGAGGCTTTAGCTGATGACGAACGCGTAAGCAAAACCCAACTTCGCCAAGCGTTGCGTCAATATACTTCCAACTGGCGCTATTTACACGGTTGCAAACCGGGGGCAGTACGCGTGGATTTAAATGGCGAGCCTTGCGGTGAATTAGCTCAAGAACACGCCGAACATGCGGCTAAACAATTAGCGGAAGCCAAAGCGAAAATGGCGGAAAAGCGCGCATTAGAAAAAGCGAATAAGCCGAAAGTAGCGAAAAAACGTTCGGTTTGGCGTGATGGTGCGACGAAAAAAGACGTGAAAAAATCTGCACCAAAAGTGGCTTATAAGCCTAAAGTAGATTTGGTGAGTGCAGATCCAAGTCATTTAGTGAAAGGAGATAAGGTTAAGGTGAAGGCTGGCGATCATGCGAAAAAAGCCACTATTTTAGAGATAACGAAAGAGAATGCTAGAGTTGAACTTGATAGCGGATTAATCATTACTGTTACGACGGATCGTTTGTTTTTATAATAAAATATTGGGTTATTTTAAGTTATAAGGTCAAGGTATAGCTGTAATAGCTTTTGGCATTATCACCGGATATTTTGAATTAGGAAAGTTCCATGAAATTTAAATTAAAAGGCTATTTAACTGCGTTATTGTTAGGCGTGTCATTTGTCAGTTCCAATACCGCCTTATCCAGTGAACCTAAGATTAAACCTGCCGACATTGTGTTACCGCAGCCAACAGAGGAAAATATGTTGGCAACCAAAAGGTTAACAACACGTTTAACGCAATCTCATTATCGTAAGTTTCAATTGGACGAGGAATTTTCAGAAAAAATCTTTGATCGTTATCTGAAAAATTTAGATTTTAGTCACAATACTTTTTATCAATCCGATATTGATCAGATGCGTTCCAAATATGCGAAGAAGCTTGGTGAGCAATTAAATCAAGGGATATTGACTGCGGCGTTTGAAATGTACGATTTGATGATGAAGCGCCGTTATGAGCGTTATAAATATGCGTTATCGTTATTGGATACCGAGCCTAATTTAAAGGAAAATGATGCTATTGAAATCGATCGTGAGAAGGCAGCTTGGCCCCAAAATGAGGTGGAAGCCAATGAGCTTTGGGCGCAACGCGTTAAAAATGATATTATTAATTTAAAGCTGAAAGATAAAAAATGGTCAGAAATTAAAACGAAATTAACTAAACGTTATAATTTGGCAATTCGGCGTTTAACGCAAACTAAACCAGATGATATTGTACAAGTTTATCTTAATGCGTTTACGCGCGAAATCGATCCTCATACTAGCTATTTAGCGCCAAGAACTGCAAAAAGTTTTAACGAAAGCATGAATTTATCCTTAGAGGGGATTGGAGCAACGTTACAATCGGAAGATGATGAAACAATTATTAAATCTTTAGTTCCCGGTGCTCCAGCAGAGCGCAGTAAGAAAATTAAAGCGGGTGATAAAATTCTTGGCGTCGGACAAGCGACCGGTGAAATTGAAGATGTGGTTGGTTGGCGCTTAGATGATATTGTTGACAAAATCAAAGGGAAAAAAGGGACAAAAGTGCGGTTAGAAATTGAGCCGGAAAAAGGTGGCAAATCGCGTATTGTTACCCTTGTTCGCGATAAAGTTCGTCTTGAAGATCAGGCAGCAAAATTAACCGTTGAAAAAGTAAACGGTGAAAATGTGGCGGTTATTAAAATTCCAAGTTTCTATCTTGGTTTAACAGAAGATGTGAAAAAATTATTGGAGGAAATCAAGTCGAAAAAAGCCTCGTCCGTGATTATTGATTTACGTGAAAACGGCGGTGGCGCTTTAACCGAAGCAGTTGGATTAAGCGGATTATTTATCAGTGATGGTCCGGTGGTACAGGTGCGTGATGCTTATCAACGTATCCGTATTCATGAAGATCCGGACAGTGCACAAGTTTATGCCGGTCCATTGTTGGTGATGATCGATCGTTTTAGCGCTTCGGCATCAGAAATTTTTGCAGCGGCAATGCAAGATTATAATCGTGCGATTATTGTTGGGCAGAATACTTTCGGTAAAGGAACCGTGCAACAAAATAGATCGTTAAACTTTACTTTTGATTTGAACCAAACTCCGCTGGGCAATATTCAATATACCATTCAAAAGTTTTATCGTATCAATGGTGGAAGTACGCAATTGAAAGGGGTTGCACCAGATATTAAATTGCCCGAAGTCATTGATGCCAATGAGAACGGTGAAGATAAGGAAGATAATGCGTTACCTTGGGATAAAATTCCGCAAGCCTCTTATTCTGAAGTAGGTAATGCACGTGAAGCTGTGAGCTTCTTAACTGAAAAACATAATGAACGTGTGGCTAAAGATCCTGAGTTTATTGCGTTAAATGAAGATCTTAGTATTCGTGAAGAGCGTCGTGCGCGTAAATATTTATCACTTAATTTTGCGACACGCAAAGCGGAAAATGATCAAGATGAAGCGAGACATTTAAACGATATTAATGCGCGCTTTAAACGTGAAGGTAAAAAGCCATTGAAAAATATTGATGATTTACCGAAAGACTATGAAGCACCTGATTTTTTCTTAAAAGAGGTTGAAAAAATAGCAGTCGATTATGTTCACTTTTTAGCTAAAAAAGAGAACAATGTGGTATCAAAATAGCAGATGGCAGTTTTTGGGTTGTAGATAAAGTGCGGTCGTTTTTGATTCATTTTGGGGAGCTTGTCATGTTAAAGAATGTTTCTTTCAAAGTAGTACATTTTGTGTTGCTAGCGTCACTTGTTTACAGTACCGATGGAATATCAAAGTCAGCACTACAACCAATATCCACAAATCAAGCGATCAATATACCTTTAACTAATGCGCAATTAGTTTTAGAGCAAAACGCGATTGCCGCGCAGTTGAACGCTGTACGTAAGGCGGAAGATGCTCGTTTGGAACAGGAGTTTCAGCAGCGGTCAGAGCAGCGTTTAATGGATTTGATCGGAACGCAAGAATTACAGTTTAAATCTGTGTTAGTAAATATTTACGGGCAGACTGATTATATTTTATTGTGGGAAGATAAAGCAGCGGAAAAAGCTTTTCTACGGGAATATGCCACTATGGTTTCTGGTGGTATTTCTAAGCGTTCGGCAAAATCTTTAGAGGCTCTTGGCAAGGCAGCACAAACTGGCGGATTGGTATATGATATTTTGTTGACAGATGCTTTTTTGGATTATCTGTATTATGCCAATAATGTGATGAATTCGGCACAAAAATGGTTGTATTCAGTTAATGCTTATCAAGCATTGCCTCCAACTAGGGAGCAGATACAAAGCTGGCTAAGTGCGGTAAAAAAAGGCGAAAATTTAAAATTTGTGACCGCACTTGTGCCTCAAAATGTGCTTTATCAACAAACAACAGCGAAATTGTCTTCATTGCTTGCCAGTGGTTCGACAGATAAAAAGACGATTTATAAATTAGCGGTTAATGCACAGCGCTTACGTATTATTCCAAGTTTTGATAACGGTATTTTCGTGAATATTCCAAGTTATCAATTAGAATATAGACGAGATGGTAAATTGGTTTTAACCTCTCGTGTTATTGTTGGCAGGAAGGATCGTAAAACTCCGGTAATGTATAGTCAGTTAAGCAATGTTGTGGTTAATCCTCCCTGGAACCCGACACCGCGTTTGATTAATGAGGATTTGGTACCTAAGATTAAACTGGATCCGAGTTATGTGACACGTAACGGATATACAATTTTAGACAGCAAGGGGCGAGAGATTGATCCTTACTCTATTGATTGGGCAACAATAGGCAGCCGTTTTCCTTATCATATACGCCAAGCTCCTGGCGATAGCGCATTGGGTAATTATAAATTTAATATGCCAAGTTCTGATGCGATTTATTTACATGATACGCCAAATCATGCGTTGTTTGGGCGTAAAAACAGAGCATTGAGTTCTGGTTGTATTCGTGTCAATAAAGCAGATGCACTGGCTTCTATTTTATTGAAGGAAGCAGGCTGGACGGAAAGTAAAAAGCAACAGGTATTGAATAGTAAAAAAACCGTTTGGGCAGATATTCGTTCCGATAATCCGGTTTATTTGTATTATGTTACCGCCTGGGTAGATAACGGTAAAGTGCAAACTCTGCCGGATATTTATGGTTATGATATTTCGTCGGAGATCACTTATATTAATTGGGATACAGTGAATTATTATTTAAATTAATCAGGTAATAACTTATGGCATTTATCGTGGCTTGCTTGACCAACAGCAATATATTGGAATTTTAAAGGGTAAATAGGTAATGAATAAAGTAAGTCACAGTCGTCGTCGATGGTTATCTTTAGGTGGTGCAGTATTGGGAATGTCCTTACTACCTAATCATTTGTTAGCGGTGGTATCTACTTCCAGACCACGTATGTTGAGTTTTAGAAATATCAACACGGGAGATAAGCTCACGGCGGAATTCCGTGTCGGACGTGGATTTTCTTCAACTGTATTGGAAAAGATGAATTATTTGATGCGGGATAGAAGGAATAATCAGGTGTATAAAATGGATCCTAAGTTATTTGCTAAGTTTTATGCCATTCAAAATGCCTTAGGATTACGTACAGCAGAAATTCAAGTAATTAGCGGTTATCGCTCTCCGGTGAGCAATGCCGCTATGCGTCGTCAAAGCCATGGTGTTGCGCGTAATAGTTACCATATGCGTGGACAAGCGGTAGATTTTCGTATTAATGGTGTGGCGTTAAGTAAAGTGAAGCAGGTTGCAGAACATCTGAATAATGGTGGCGTGGGTTATTATCCACACAGTAACTTCGTGCATATTGATACTGGTCCAGTGCGAACTTGGCGCGGTAGTTGAGGATAAAACTTTAAATAAAATGGCCGCACTTGTTGCGGTTTCTTTATTTATAAAAAGAGGACTGTAAAATGAATATAGACATTATTCCGGTTACCGCGTTTCAGCAAAATTGTTCTTTAATTTGGGATGATGAAAAAAATGCAGCGATTATTGATCCTGGTGGCGACAGTGATAAATTAATTAAACGTATTGAAGCATTGGGACTTAATTTAAAATTAATTTTATTAACTCATGGTCATTTGGACCATGTGGGAGCAGCGGTTAAACTTAAATCACATTTTAATGTAGAAGTCTGGGGACCTCATCAAGCTGATGAATATTGGTTGAAGGGGTTAGCTGAGCAATCACAAAAATTCGGTATTTTATTTGAGGTTGAGGCGTTTTTACCAGATCGTTGGTTGAACGAGGATGGCGAGAACATTAAAATTGGTGATTTATCTTTTGAGGTGCTACACTTACCAGGACATACTCCTGGGCATATTGGGTTAATTGAGCAGGATAAAAATATTGCTTTTACTGGAGATGTCTTATTTCAGAACAGTATCGGTAGAACGGATTTTCCCGGTGGAGATTATCAAACCTTAATTCACTCAATCTGCGATAAGTTATTGGTACTTAATCAGGATATGGTGATCGTACCGGGTCATGGAGCTTGTACTACGATTGGGCAAGAAAAAGAAAACAATCCGTTTTTAGTGCGCAGTTTATAAATTTTATTTGATGAATAAATTGGCAGTTTGCGACGATTGCTTTTATGAGCACCTTTGAGTTGTAATATGGAAAGACTATGGCATTGTTAGAATCAAATGGCTATGTTTTTAAACCACATGAAATGCCTTATATGGCGGGGTCGCCGGCATCACCAGTGCATAACCGCTCACGTCGTATTCGGTATATGTTGATCGGGCTGCTGCTATCCTTGAATGCCGGATTACAAAACGGGTTATTGCTTGCTTATTTACCTCAATTACGTGGCGAATTGGGCTTGACTATGGAGCAAGGTGGCTGGATCCAAGTCAGTTATTATATGACATATGCTTGTATGAGCATTATGTATTTTAAAATTCGTCAATCTTTCGGTATTTCGCGTTTTGTAAAACTTTCACTATCTTTGTTGTTGATTAGTAATTTATTGCAAATAGGAATTAATCATTATTCTATTGAATTGATTTCCAGAGCTATATCCGGAATGGGATCCAGTGGTATGATGGTGACGTCTATTTTGTATTTTACACAAGGATTAACGGGTAAATCAAAGATAATTGGAATGGTATTGGGTGGGGGATTAATGCAGTTTGGTATTCCTCTTGCTAGAGTGTTGATGCCTTCCTTGTTTGCTGATGGTGAGATAACGCATATCTTGATTTTCCAAAGTGTAATAACGTTACTTTGTATTGGCAGTGTAATGGCATTACCTCTTCCTCCTGGATTGATTTCACGTAATTTGAATAAAAATGATTTAGTGAGTTTTTCCTTATTTGCGGGTGGAATTGCTTTATTATGCAGTTTTTTAGTGCAAGGGCGAATTATTTGGTGGACATCAGAAAATTGGTTAGGTTGGATATTAGCAATAAGCATAGTAATGGTTAGTTTGGCACTTTGGTTAGAATCAAAACGTTCAAACCCTATGCTTGATTGGTATTGGATTGCTCGACCACAAATTTTGATGTTTGGCTTTTTGGGGGCGTTTACTCGGGTTTTAACCTCAGAGCAGACCGTTGGTGCGGCAGGTTTGATGGAAACACTGGGCATGCAAAACGAACAAATGACAACACTTTACTTAATTGTTATTTTGGCATCTGCATTAGGGATTATTGCCAGTATTCTTACGCTAAAGATGACTGATTTACGACGTTCGATATCTATTGCGTTATTTGGCATTGCGGTCGGTGCTTTTATGGATACACATATTGGTGTGCAAACGCGACCAGAGCAAATTTATCTTAGTCAAGCAATTATTGCTTTTTCTACGCTTTATTTTTTAGGTCCAATGATGATTGAGGGAATGGTTCGGGCGTTGTCGACAAGTCCCTTACATGTTATGAGTTATTCAGCAGTCTTCGGCGTATCACAAACCGTTGGTGGGTTAGGGGGTGCGGCTATTTTTAGTGCTTTTATTACGTATCGAACCAACATTCATTTAGCCGATATGACGCAATATTTCAGCTTTACTTATCCTATTTTCAATGCCTCATTCAGCCAGATAACTAACCAATTTTTATACAGTGGCATGAGTACGCAAAGTGTAACGAATTTTGCATTACAAGAGCTTATTGCGCAATCCGCTAAAGAAGCAACAGTACATGCGTATAATGATTTATTTATGTTAATAGGGATGGGTGCAACCGTTGGGTTTGTTTATACCTCTGTTAATCGATTATATTATCATTTGACGGGAAAGGTTTTTTTAGGTAAAGAATTAGCTGCATTAGCGAATGCAAGAAATAAAAAATAAGAGAAAATATTATGGAAAAACAAACGATATCTTCTTCACAACCTGCGCAAAATAACACAGACCAAAAATTGCAACAATCTCCTTCACAACCAGAAAGATGGTCGCCTAAAAAACATCATCTTAGCATGGTAATTTTTATTGTTACTGTGCTTTTGGGGCTGTCTACCGTCTTTTATCTTTGGCGGTTACCTCCTTTTTCGTTAAATTCTGTTTATACCAATAATGCTTATGTTAGGGGGCAAATTACTTTAATCAGCCCTAAAGTTTCAGGATATATAAAAGCAGTTCCCGTACAGGATTTTGAGCAGGTAAAAAAAGATCAGACATTAGTTACTATTGATCCGGAAACCTACTTAGCTAAGGTCGCGCAGGCAGAAGCGAATTTGAAGGCGCAGCAGGCAGCATTGGAGCGAATTCCGCAAACACGTGTTGCAGCCCAAGCGACATTGAGTTTACGTCAAGCGGCAATTGATAGCGCAAAAGCACAATTTAATTTAGCAGCGATTGAGCAAAAACGAGTCAGTACGTTATACCACACTAAGTCCATTTCAAAACGGGAATTGGATCAAGCGAACAATAATTATAAACAGACTAATTTGGCGTTATTACAAGCAAAAGAACAGTTTCATATTGCCCAACAAGATCTGTTAAATGTTGATATTACAGAAAAAAACTTGATTGCAGCGGTCGATAATGCAAAAGCTGCATTAGCTTTAGCACAACAAGATCTTAAGCATACGGTAATTTCTGCACCGGAAAATGGGCGTTTAAGCCAAGTGAGCGTAAGAGTAGGGCAATATGTATCAGTAGGTGCACAATTGCTATACTTAGTTCCTAATCGTAATTGGATTATTGCAAATTTTCGAGAGGCGGATACCGAACGAATTCGTTTAGGGCAAAAAGTGTCTATTTTTGTTGATGCGTTAGGTGGTAAAAAATTTATTGGTCGGGTAACAGATATTTCGCCAGCAACCGCTTCTGAATTTAGTTTGATTAAAGCAGATAGCGGCACGGGAAACTTTGTGAAAATTGCACAACGCATTCCGATAAAAATCGAATTTGAGCCAAATCAGGATGAATTAGAACGTATTATTCCGGGGATGTCAGTTGAAGTGGAAATTGATGTGAATTAACAACTAAACTGATAAAGTGCGGTGAAAAAAAAGCAAAATTTTCACCGCACTTTTACTTTATTTTAAAATTAAAATTGGTTTAGTACCGTTACGTGCTACCTTAACCGTATTGCTGCTCAGCCCTTTGGCATTCGGTTTACTGCTCGCCAACATAATGATCAAATCTACCGCTTTTTCATCTGCGATACGATTAATTTCTTCATAAATTGTACCATGAGCAACGATATGTTGTACTTTCGCCCCCGCTGGAAAATGGGTTTGCGTAAAATGATGCAGTGCTTTATTGGCTTCTTCAATTACCGATTTATCGAAGTTTTTCGGTAAAAAGGCAGAAATAAAGCTATCATCCACCGGTTCGATAATCGATACAACACGATAAATCGCATCTGGATTGTGATTGGTTAGGTTAAGCGCTGTATCCACAACAAATTTAGCGCTATCGAGATGATTAAGATCAATGGCGATTAAGAGTTTTTTATACATAAATAATCCTTTTTTCGGCATAAACGAGGCTATCTGTTGGATAGCCTCTTTTTATGATATTAGTGTTGTTCTACTTTTTTTGCCCTACGGCGTTGGTTCCAACCGGTAGCAAAAATGATGCATAATCCCGGTATAAACATCCATTCTTTCGGCAAGGATTCCAATGGTAAAGCGACCTCTAATAAGGTTTGATCCCAGTTTAATCCCGCTTTCGCTGCCGGAGAATCAATTTCTACCATATCAATAATCACTTTATGGATTTCATTACCATCAACTTCAATTTTATCTCCTGTATCTAACAAGGTTAATCCTAAGTTTTTCAAGCGTTCTTCGCCGCTATCACCGTTCGGGACGGTTAATTGGGAATAAAATTCCACTTCTTTACCATATTGGTTGATGCCGGAAACTTTAAGCATAATATTTTTGCCGACAGGCGTTTCACTTAACGCTTCGGTTATGTGCGTTGGCTCAATATGGCGTGATGTTGGTGAAACATATTCCATGAAAAAGCCCGGACGGAAAATGATAAAGGCACCGAGGACCAAAAGTGCGGTCTCCCACCATTTATTTTTGATAAACAGATGGTTCATTGTAGCGGCGGTAAAGGCTAATATACCAATAGTTGAAATGACAGCGACCAGCGTTCCTTTTGCCCAACCGACATCAATCAGCAATAAATCCGTATTAAAGATAAATAAGAATGGCAAAATCGCTGTTCTTAAACTATAGAAGAAAGCGACCATACCCGTTTTGATCGGATTACCACCAGATACCGCTGCCGCGGCAAAGGAAGCTAAGCCAACAGGCGGGGTAACATCTGCCATAATACCGAAGTAGAAGACGAATAAATGTACCGCAATCAGCGGAACGATTAATCCGTTTTGTTTGCCGACTTCGACGATAACCAATGCCATTAAGGAGGAAACTACAATATAGTTGGCAGTTGTCGGCAAGCCCATGCCTAAAATTAAGCTGAAAATGGCTACCAAGATTAACATTAATAAAATGTTACCCATGGAGAGCATTTCGATAATACCGGAAAGTTGTACACCAAAGCCGGTAAGCGAAACGACACCGACGATAATCCCTGCGGTGGCTGTTGCAATCCCGATACCGATCATATTTCTAGCGCCGGCTTCTAATCCGTCCACTAGGTTTTTCACTCCGTCAGTGAAATCTTTTTTGCTAACAGGTTGTTTGCGAAACAGATTTAAAAGTGGACGTTGTGTAATTAAAATGACCGCAAGGGCAACGGTTCCCCAGAATGCGGAAAGCCCTGGAGAAAGCATTTCTACCATCAAACACCAAATTAAAATGACCACCGGAATTAAGAAATGTAAACCGGCGTTGACGGTTGGTTTTGCTGATGGCAATTTGACTACCGGAGCATTCGGATCATCAATTTCAAGATCTGGGAATTTGGCAACGCGACGGATTAATAGCAAATAAATAACTGCTAATAATGCACAAACAATGACAAATGCATAATCTGGTGCGACAACTTTGATCCAGCCTAAGGAAAAATTCACCGTGATAACTAAACCGATGACCACTAAAATTGTGGTAACAATTCTTAATAAGGTCACTAACAGCGGATTTGGCGGATCGGTTCTCGGCAATCCGTGTAAGTTTAATTTTAGGGCTTCTAAATGTACGATATAAACTAAGGCGATATAAGAAATTAGCGCCGGTAAAGCGGCGTGTACGATTAATTGACTGTATGGCATATTGACATATTCAATCATCAAGAATGCCGCGGCTCCCATGACCGGAGGCATAATTTGCCCGTTTACCGAAGAGGCAACCTCAACTGCTCCTGCTTTTTCTGCAGAAAAACCTACGCGTTTCATCATGGGGATGGTAAAGGTACCAGTGGTGACCACGTTGGCGATCGAGGAGCCGGAAATTAAGCCCGTTAATCCGGACGAAACAACCGCGGCTTTCGCCGGACCGCCACGTAAATGCCCTAAATAAGCAAAAGCAGTTTTAATAAAATAGTTACCGGCACCGGCTTTATCTAATAGTGCGCCGAAAAGTACGAATAAGAAGACATATTTGGTAGATACGCCAAGGGCGACGCCAAAGACGCCTTCGGTGGTGACCCATTGTTGATTGATAATTTGTGATAATGAGCCGGAACGGTGACTGATAATCCAGTTTGTCGGCAAGTATTGTCCAAAGTAGTTATATAATAAAAATACCGTGGCGATAATGACCAACGGTAAACCAAGGCTACGCCGACAGGCTTCGAGTAATAGGATAATTCCTAAACAGCCGGCGATAATATCTTGCATATTTGGTGCGCCGAAACGGGTAACTAATCCTTCATAGAAGAAAATATAATAGGCGCCTAAAAATGCACCCAAGGTGGCAAATAGCCAATCTTGATAAGGTACGCGGTGTTTCGGCGAGCTAGCAAATGCTGGGAAAGATAAATAGGCAAGAAATAAAGCAAATGCCAAGTGAATAGAACGCGCTTTGGTATCGTCAATGACGACATTTAAATCCCACCCCCAGCTACGAATGACTTCTTGTAACCAAAATGAGAAAGGGGAGGTGTAATAAAGTTGAAATAAAGACCACAAAATAGCGGTGACGATGATCAAGTTTTTGGTAAACCCTGCCGGATTACGACCGCCTGAATCGTTAGAGGCGACCATATCCTGAAGATCATCATACCCCATAGCTTCCGATTTTACAGACATAAAATCTCCTAAATAATAGTAAACGTGATTATGATATTATTTTTATTAAACGGAAAAAGGCAGAACACTGAAGTCTGCCTCTTTTTTATCCGTGAGGATTACAGCCAACCACGTTCTTTATAGTAACGAATGGCGCCTTCGTGTAATGGTGCGGAAAGTGCATTTTTAATCATTTCATCTTCTTTTAAGTGTTCAAATGCTGGGTGTAAGCGTTTGAAACGATCAAAATTATCAAAAACGGCTTTGACTACGGCGTAAACACGATCAGCATCAACATCAGCAGATGTCACTAAAGTAGCATAAACCCCGAAAGTCTCAACAGGGTTATCGGTACCTTTATATAAACCGCCCGGAATTGTTGCTTTCGCATAGTACGGGTTATCTGCGACTAATTTATCAATTTCAGGACCAGTAATTGGTACTAAGTGGGTATTACAAGAGGCTGCCGCTTCTTTTAACGCGCCATTTGGGTGACCAACGTTATAAGTAATCGCATCTAAGTTGTTATCGCACATAACAGATGCCATTTCTGCTGGTTTTAATTCGGAAGCAACTTTAAATTCTTTATCTGTCCAGCCTTTCGCTGCAAGGATAACGTTCATTGTGGCACGAGTACCAGAACCCGGATCGCCCACATTCACACGTTTGCCTTTTAAATCGTCAAAACTTTGAATATTCGCATCATCACGTGCCATTAATGTGAATGGTTCCGGATGGAGTGAGAAAACCGCACGTAATTTGTCGTTTTTCTTACCTTCAAAAGAGCTTGAACCATTGTAAGCATGGTATTGCCAGTCAGATTGTGCAATCCCCATTTCCATTTGATGTGCGGCAATGGAATTTAAATTCGCAACAGACGCACCGGTTGAAGGTGCATTACATTTAATATTGGTTTTTGCGGTATCACGGTTGACTAATTGGCAAATAGATTGACCTACCACGTAATAAACGCCGGTTTGACCGCCGGTACCGATTGTGACGAATTGATCTTCAGCCTGTACTGCAAAGGAAGTTGCTGCAATACCGGCGATAAGAGAAAGTTTAAACAGTTTTTTCATTATATAGCTCCTGTAGATAGGTATTTATTGATGTTGTGTCTTTTACAATAAATAGACAATATGAAGATATACAGTAGAATTTATTTTTATGCAATCGTTTTCTTTTAAATTTATGAGCTATTTAACAAAATTTTTACATGATACGCGTGGATAGTTATTTAAGAAATTATTTTGAAGGTAAAAATAATTGTGCAAATAGGCGTTTAGAAGAAATCAATGGAAATATAATTGATCACAGAGAAAGGAAATAGGACATAAGAAAGCAAAAGTGCGGTCATTTTTGACCGCGCTTTTTAGGTATGCTGATAAAAATTAATCTTTATCCATAGCATCAAACGGGCGTTGTTTTTCACCACGATAAAGTTGGCGTGGACGCACGATTTTCATATTGCCAGGTTTGAACATTTCTTTCCAATGGGAGATCCAACCAACGGTTCTCGCTAAAGCGAAAATGACGGTAAACATAGATGTTGGAATACCGATTGCTTTAAGGATAATACCGGAATAGAAGTCCACATTCGGATAGAGTTTATGATCGATAAAGTATTGATCTTCAAGTGCAATACGTTCAAGCTCCATGGCGACTTCAAAGAGAGGATTTTGAATATTAAGCTCTTTAAGTACGCTATGGCAGGTCTTACGCATCACTTTAGCGCGCGGATCATAATTTTTATAGACACGGTGACCGAAGCCCATCAAGCGGAACGGATCGTTTTTATCTTTAGCGCGAGCGATAAATTCAGGGATACGATCGACGCTGCCGATTTCTTCTAACATATTGATACAGGCTTCGTTTGCACCACCATGTGAAGGTCCCCATAATGAGGCGATACCCGCCGCAATACAAGCAAATGGGTTAGCGCCGGAGGAAGCGGCTGTACGAACAGTGGAAGTAGAAGCATTTTGTTCATGGTCAGCATGAAGTGTGAAAATAATATCCATTGCACGTTCTAATACCGGATTGACGACATAGGGTTCACACGGAGTGGCAAACATCATGTGTAAGAAGTTGCCCGCATAAGAAAGATGATTTTGCGGGTACATAAACGGTTGACCCATTGAATATTTATAACACATTGCCGCCAAGGTTGGCATTTTAGCTAACAGGCGAATGGCAGTAATTTCACGGTGAGTGATATTGTTAATATCTAAAGAATCGTGATAGAACGCTGCTAATGCGCCACTTACCCCGCACATAATTGCCATTGGATGAGAGTCTCGACGAAAACCGTGGAAGAATCGCGCAATTTGTTCATGGACAAGAGAGTGGCGGGTGACGAGTTGACGGAATTTTTGGTATTCTTCTTTGCTAGGACGCTCGCCGAATAAGAGCAGGTAAGAAACTTCAAGATAGTCGGCATTTTCAGCTAAATCCGCTATTGGATAACCCCGATGTAACAAAACACCGTTATCACCGTCAATGTATGTGATTTCTGATACACAAGATGCGGTTGACATAAATCCAGGGTCAAAAGTGAAAAGTTTATTTTTCACTAAGGATTGTACATCTACAGCATCATAACCTAGGGTACCCTTGTGTACAGGGAGTTCCAGTTCGCGTCCATCAGATAATGTTAATTTTGCAGTTAATTCAGACATAGATATTCCTCTCTTATTTTAGTGTTGTGTTTATAGGCTATATTTCAATATAACCTGTTATTTGCTAGCTGTCTTTATAAATTTAAATTTTTATTTGTAAAAAAAATGTTAATTTTCAAAAATGCGATCAAGATCAAAAAAATGATAAAATGTTAATATGATGTTAAACAATAAACTTGATTAAATAGGTAATTTGTTTTCTAATTAGAAAAAATAGTTTGAGTAAAAATTAATGCCTTTCGGGATTATCCGAATGCTTAGGCTATGTAACGATAGCAAGTTAATTTTTTATCAAACTTCGCTTCAAAGGAGAGAACAATGCGTATCGATACTGTTGTTTATTTTCAACACAGTCTTGATCTTAATTCCCACGTTATCCGCGCAGATGGCAATAAAATTCATAGCCATTTGTGTGGCTATATTTTTCAATACTTCTTTTCTGCTGTTTATATTCTTATTAACCAACGTAACCAACGTAGTGGTTTGATGAATGATAATTCGAAAAAGTGTAAATGCTTTTTTGAAGAGGCGTTGATTAAGTAATGGACAGTAAATACGAGATATAACCTGGGGAGATTAAATTTTATTACAGCAGGTTTCTCTTTGGTAACATATTTGATTTTATATTGTTACAAGGCTGGAGCAAATGAGACAATAAAGTAATCGATTAACGTTGTCTTTGAATTCAGTTCAAAACGGTAAATAGAGCGGTTCGTATGTAGCAATATACGGATTTTAGTAATTAGACCTTAACTATCTATCAAACCCAAATTAGGTGGTCGCAATGCAAAAAAATACTCCTATCAGTGAATGGTTAGCCTCTAGTGCGCTAGGTGGAGCGAATCAAACTTACATAGAAGAACTTTACGAAGATTATCTTCGTGATCCTGATTCTGTCGGCGAGAGTTGGCAACAAATTTTCAATTCTCTCCCGAAATCAACCGCACTTGAGCAGCCACACTCCCAAGTTCGCGATTATTTTAAACGTTTAGCCCGCGATAACTCAAAAGTCGGTGCTGGCGTTATCGATCCAAATGTCAGCGCAAGATTGATTAATTTACTGCAATGGGTAAATGCACATAGAAATCGTGGTCATTTACATGCTGATTTGGATCCATTGAAATTATGGCAACGGATGGAAGCACCGACGCTAGATTATAAATTTTATGGTTTTAGCGATGATGATTTAGATGAAGTGTTTGATGTTGGCGGCTATGTTTACAACAAAGAGAAAATTAGTTTAAGAGAATTATCCAAAGCCTTGAAAGAAACTTATTGCAGTACGATCGGGCTTGAATTTATGCACGTCAATGATTTAGAAGCGCGTACCTGGTTGCAAAATAAAGTAGAAAATTTGCTAAATAAACCCTTGTTTAATAAAGAAGAGCAACTTTCTTTCTTGCAAGAATTGACCGCTGCCGACGGTTTAGAACGTTATTTAGGGGCTAAATTCCCGGGCGCAAAACGTTTTTCATTAGAGGGCAGTGATGCGTTTGTATTGTTAATGAAAGAAATTATTCGCCATGGCGGACGTCATGGGGTGAAAGAGATCGTCATGGGGATGGCACACCGTGGGCGTTTGAATATGTTGGTCAATGTATTAGGTAAAAAACCAGCGGATTTATTTGATGAGTTTGCCGGAAAACATCATGGCAATGGTACGGGGGACGTAAAATACCACCAAGGTTTTTCTTCTGATTTTATGACGGAAAATGGTATTGTGCATTTAGCATTAGCATTTAATCCGTCGCATTTGGAAATTGTCAGCCCAGTTGTTTTAGGGTCGGTGAGAGCAAGACAAACCCGTTTAAATGATACGGAACGTTCTCAAGTATTACCAATTACGGTACATGGTGACTCTGCGGTTGCAGGACAAGGGATTGTGCAAGAATCATTAAATATGTCATCAACACGCGGTTACAGCGTGGGCGGAACCATTCGTATTGTGATTAATAACCAAATCGGATTTACCACATCTAATCCAAACGATACGCGCTCTACGGAATATTGTACCGATATTGCTAAAATGATTGAGGTGCCGGTTATTCATGTTAATGGGGATGATGCCGAAGCAGTGGCTTATGTGGCGAGAATGGCAGTGGAATTCCGTGAGAAATTTAAGCGTGATATTTTTATTGATTTAGTTTCTTATCGTCGTCACGGGCATAATGAAGCTGATGAGCCTTCAGTCACTCAACCGTTAATGTATGAGCGTATCAAACGCCATCCAACACCACGTAAAGTTTATGCGGATCATTTGGTGAATACGCAAGTGATTAAAGATGAATATGCTACCGAGTTAGTGAATAAATATCGTGATGCGTTGGATAATGGAGACTGTGTGGTACCTCAATGGCGCGAAATGGATCGTGAAGCTACTGATTGGGCGAAATTCTTAACCCAAGAATGGTCGGATTACGATAGTACCTTTGAGGCAGAACGTTTTGACGGTTTGGCGAAAAAAGTTTGTGAGTATCCGGAAAATCATCAGTTACATCCAAGAGTGAAAAAAATCTATGATGATCGCTTAGCGATGGCGAATAGAGAAAAATTATTTGACTGGGGAATGGCGGAAACCATGGCGTATGCTACTTTGTTGGATGAGGGGCATCATATTCGTCTTTCTGGGGAGGATGCTGGTCGTGGAACCTTCTTCCACCGTCATTCCGTATTGCACAATCAGAAAGATGCAACGATTTATATTCCATTAACTCAATTGCACAGACAACAAGGTCGCTTTGAAGTCTGGGACTCTGTTTTATCGGAAGAAGGGGTGTTGGCATACGAATACGGTTATGCAACTACTACACCAAAAACACTGACGATTTGGGAGGCGCAATTTGGTGATTTTGCCAATGTGGCTCAAGTGGTTATTGACCAATTTATCAGTTCTGGTGAACAAAAATGGGGCAGAATGTGCGGATTGGTTATGTTATTACCACATGGTTATGAAGGACAAGGTCCAGAGCATTCTTCTGCACGTTTAGAACGTTATTTGCAACTTTGTGCGCAACAAAATATGCAAGTTTGTGTGCCTTCAACGCCAGCACAAATTTATCATTTATTGCGTCGTCAAATGTTACGTCAAATCCGTCGTCCATTGATCGTGATCACACCAAAATCATTGCTACGTCACCCGTTAGCGGTTTCTTCCGCGGAGGAATTAATTAACGGGAAATATCAAAATGCGATTGGCGAAGTGGATACACTGGATCCGAAAAAAGTTAGACGTGTCGTTTTATGTGCGGGTAAAGTTTATTATGACTTGCTTGAACAACGTCGTAAAAATGAACAAACGGATGTTGCCATTATTCGTATTGAGCAGTTGTATCCATATCCGCATGAGGAAATGAAAGAAATTCTCGCACCTTACAGCCATGTTACCGATTATGTGTGGTGCCAAGAAGAACCGTTAAACCAAGGTGCTTGGTATTGTAGCCAACATAACTTTAGAAGTTCCTTACCGGAAAATGCGAAATTAAGTTATGTGGGTCGTCCGGCTTCGGCTTCTCCGGCAGTCGGTTACGCTGCTTTACATAATGAGCAACAACGAGAATTAATTACACAAGCATTAGCTTAATGATTAAGGGGAAAAAGTGCGGTGAGAATTACCGCACTTTTGATGAAAACACCAACGAGAAAAGGAAAAATGATATGAGCGATTTTGAGATTATAACCCCAGATTTACCCGAATCCGTTGCAGATGCAACAGTGGTCACTTGGCATAAACAAGTTGGTGATGCGGTTAAACGTGATGATATTTTAGTGGAAATTGAAACGGATAAAGTCGTTTTAGAAGTACCAGCCATTGCTGATGGCGTATTGGAAAGTATTGTTGAGCCGGAAGGTGCGACAGTGGTGAGTAAACAATTATTAGGTAAAGTAAGTGCGCAAGTCGTTGCTGGCGCGGTGACCAAAGAAAGTGTACAAACAAGTGAAAGTACTCCGGCGGCTCGTCATTCAGCAGCATTGACTTCGGATGAGTCTAATAGCGATAGCGTAAGCCCTGGCGTGCGTCGTTTATTGGCAGAACATGATTTAAATGCCGAGGACATCAAAGGTACTGGCGTAGGTGGCAGAATTACACGTGAGGATGTGGAACGTGTATTAGCGCAAAAAGCGGCAAAAGCAGCTGCGCCGGCACAACCTAAAGTGGAAATGAATTTAGGTCATCGTGAAGAAAAACGTGTACCAATGACGCGTTTACGTAAACGTATTGCTGAACGTTTATTAGAAGCGAAAAATAATACCGCTATGTTGACCACCTTCAATGAAGTGGATATGCAACCAATTATGAGCTTGCGTAAACAATACGGTGAAAAATTTGAAAAACAACATGGTGTAAGATTGGGTTTCATGTCGTTTTATATTAAAGCGGTCGTGGAAGCGTTAAAACGTTATCCGGAAGTGAACGCCTCTATCGACGGAGACGATATTGTGTATCACAACTATTTTGATGTGAGTATTGCGGTTTCTACACCGCGCGGTTTAGTCACACCGGTATTGCGTAATTGCGATACATTAAGTATGGCAGATATTGAGAAAGAAATTAAAGCGCTTGCCGAAAAAGGTCGTGACGGAAAATTAACGGTAGAAGATCTTACCGGCGGTAATTTCACCATTACTAATGGCGGGGTATTCGGTTCATTAATGTCAACACCGATTATCAATCCTCCGCAAAGTGCGATTTTAGGGATGCACGCGATTAAAGAGCGCCCAGTAGCAGTAAACGGGCAAGTCGTTATTCGTCCTATGATGTATTTGGCACTTTCTTATGATCACCGTTTAATTGACGGACGTGAAAGTGTTGGTTTCTTAGTAACAATCAAAGAGTTATTAGAAGATCCGACACGCTTGTTATTAGAAATTTAATCCCTTAACCATGCAAAAATAGGACGAGATAGATGAACTTACATGAATATCAAGGCAAACAGATTTTTGCCAAATATAAACTCCCTGTCAGTCAAGGTATTGCCTGTAAAACCGCAGATGAAGCGGTTGCTGCAATTAAACAACTTAAGGGGGATGCTTGGGCAATTAAATGTCAAGTACACGCCGGTGGACGTGGTAAAGCCGGTGGGGTAAAACTGGTTCGCAATGAAGCTGAAGTACGTGAATTTGCTGATAAATGGCTTGGCAACCGTTTGGTTACTTTCCAAACGGATGCCAATGGTCAGCCAGTAAATACACTTTATGTAGAAGAAACCGCTGGTATTGCTCGTGAACTGTATTTAGGGGCAGTCGTCGATCGTTCTTCACAAAAAGTCGTTTTTATGGCATCAAGTGCTGGCGGGATGAATATTGAAGAAGTCGCAGAAAAAACACCAGAATTGTTGCATAAATTACCGATTGATCCATTAACCGGCGGAATGCCTTATCAAGGTCGCGAATTGGCATTTAAACTTGGTTTGGAAGGTGAGCAAATTAAACAATTCGCCTTTATCTTTACTCAACTAGCAAAACTTTTTGTTGAAAAAGATCTTTCTCTACTTGAAATTAACCCGTTGGTAGTGACAACTGAGGGCAACTTGCTTTGCTTAGATGCGAAAATGGTGGTGGACGGTAATGCCTTATATCGTCAACCGGAATTAGCGGCGATGCAAGATCCAAGCCAAGAAGATCCGCGCGAAGCGCTTGCCGAATCTCACCAATTAAATTACGTCGCATTAGACGGTAATATTGGTTGTATGGTAAACGGTGCAGGGCTTGCCATGGGAACCATGGATATCGTGAAGTTACATGGCGGTTCTCCGGCAAACTTTCTTGATGTGGGCGGCGGTGCGACGAAAGAACGTGTTGCGGAAGCATTTAAAATTATCTTATCAGATAAAGCAGTGAAAGCGGTATTGGTGAATATCTTCGGTGGTATTGTGCGTTGCGATTTAATCGCGAACGGTATTATTGCTGCGGTAAACGAGGTGGGCGTAAGTGTTCCGGTTATTGTTCGTTTAGAAGGGAATAATGCTGAACTTGGTCGTGACATTTTAGCAAAAAGTGGATTAAACATCATTGCAGCAACCAGTTTAACTGATGCTGCAGTACAAGTCGTTAAAGCGGCGGAGGGTAAATAATGTCTATTTTAATTAACAAAGATACAAAGGTAATCTGTCAAGGTTTTACTGGTGGACAAGGTACATTTCACTCTCAACAAGCTTTAGATTATGGTACGCAACTTGTTGGTGGTGTTTCTCCGAATAAAGGCGGTACCACACATTTAGGTTTACCAGTATTTAATACGGTACGTGAAGCAGTAGAACAAACTGGCGCAACAGCAAGTGTTATTTATGTACCCGCACCGGGTTGTAAAGATGCGATTTTAGAAGCAATTGATGCGGGTATTCAATTGATTATCTGTATTACAGAGGGAATTCCGACCCTAGATATGCTTCAAGTCAAACAACGCCTTAACCAAACTGGCGTTCGTATGATTGGTCCGAATTGCCCTGGTGTAATTACGCCGGATGAGTGTAAAATCGGTATTATGCCGGGTAACATTCATAAAAAAGGAAAAATCGGGATTGTTTCCCGCTCCGGTACTTTAACTTATGAAGCAGTAAAACAAACAACGGATTACGGTTTTGGTCAATCCACTTGTGTGGGTATAGGTGGCGACCCAATTCCAGGTTCAAATTTCATCGATATTCTCAAATTGTTCCAAGAAGATCCTGAAACCGAAGCCATTGTGATGATCGGTGAAATTGGTGGTTCTGCTGAAGAAGAAGCTGCAGCCTTTATTAAAGCGAATGTGACCAAACCGGTGGTGAGTTATATCGCTGGTGTAACGGCGCCGAAAGGTAAACGTATGGGACATGCCGGCGCTATTATTAGTGGTGGAAAAGGGACAGCGGATGAAAAATTTGCAGCCCTTGAAGCCGCTGGTGTGAAAACCGTACGTAGCTTAGCAGAAATTGGGGATGCGCTGAAAAGCGTACTTTAATTGTTAATTTTTAGTTAAAAGTTATTTTCTGCTATGGGGATTGCTTAATAGAAATAGATAAGCTACTATTTACGTGCTTTAGATATTTTATTCATAAATCCCAAAATCTTACATTTTAGCCCATATCTGTTATGGGCTTTTTTTTCGCCTGATTTAGGCGATTTATTTCTACATAAAAGCAAACGTTTGCGTTATAATACTTTCCGTTTTTTATTTCATACATTAAAAAGGTATTTCAATGCAAATAAATCGTCCAATTCGTCAAGCATTATTAAGTGTTTCCAATAAAACCGGTATCGTAGAATTTGCGCAAGGTTTAGTACAACGTGGCGTTAAGTTACTTTCTACTGGGGGGACTGCAAAATTGTTGGCTAACAAAGGATTGCCGGTGGTGGAAGTTTCCGATTATACCGGTTTTCCTGAAATGATGGATGGTCGGGTAAAAACCTTACATCCGAAAGTGCATGGCGGTATTTTAGGTCGTCGAGGAACGGATGATGAAGTGATGTATCAGCATGGTATTGAAGGTATTGATATGGTTGTTGTCAACCTTTATCCTTTTGCGGAAACTGTGGCAAAACCGAATTGCACATTAGAAGATGCCATAGAGAATATTGATATTGGCGGTCCGACAATGGTGCGTTCTGCGGCAAAAAATCATAAAGATGTGGCGATCGTTGTTAATAATGCAGATTTTGATGCAATTTTATCTGAAATGGATCAACATCAAAACAGCCTAACCCTAGAAACACGTTTCGATCTTGCGATTAAAGCCTTCGAGCATACCGCGCAATATGATTCAATGATCGCGAATTATTTTGGTCAATTAGTCAAACCATATTTTGTGGCGGATGAAGAAGATCCAAATGCGAAGTGCGGTCAATTTCCGCGGACTTTGAATTTGAATTTTATTCGCAAACAAACCATGCGTTATGGTGAAAACGGACATCAAAAAGCGGCATTTTATATTGAGCAAGAAGTGAAAGAAGCCTCCGTTTCTACTGCTCAACAATTGCAAGGTAAGGCATTATCTTACAATAATATCGCTGATACTGATGCGGCGTTAGAATGTGTGAAAAGTTTTGCTGAACCGGCTTGTGTTATCGTAAAACACGCCAACCCTTGTGGCGTTGCCTTAGGTGAAGATATTTTAGATGCTTACAATCGTGCTTATCAAACGGATCCAACTTCTGCATTTGGTGGCATCATTGCGTTTAATCGCGAATTGGATGAAGCCACCGCGAAAGCGATTGTTGAACGTCAATTTGTTGAGGTGATTATTGCGCCGAGTGTCAGCCAAGGGGCGCAAGAAGTCGTTAAAGCGAAGAAAAATGTACGTTTATTAGCCTGTGGTGAGTGGGATGGGGCGCAAGCTCGTTTGGATTTCAAACGCGTAAATGGCGGGTTATTGGTGCAAGAAGCGGATTTAGGCATGGTGGGCATTGAGGACTTAGAAGTGGTCAGCAAACGCCAACCAACGGAACAGGAGTTAAAAGATTTATTATTTTGCTGGAAAGTGGCGAAATTTGTAAAATCTAATGCTATTGTCTATGCAAAAAATAATCAAACCATTGGTATTGGCGCCGGTCAAATGAGTCGCGTTTATTCGGCAAAAATTGCGGGTATTAAAGCGCAAGACGAAGGATTGGAAGTCAAGGGTTGCGTCATGGCATCTGATGCTTTCTTCCCATTCCGTGATGGAATTGATGCTGCTGCAAAAGTGGGTATTGAATGTGTTATCCACCCGGGCGGTTCAATGCGTGATCAAGAAGTGATTGATGCGGCAAATGAGCATAATATGGTGATGGTATTGACGAAAATGCGCCATTTCCGTCATTAATGGTGTTGTTACTTTCTTGCTTGTGCAAGAAAGTAACCAAAGAACACACCCCGACTTCACTGCTTTCTTCGCTTTGTTGAAATTTTTTTAACGCTAAATCGTAAACTCGCTATGCTCAAAAAGTACAAATTTAACCATTTTTCAGAAACAAGGCAAAGCAGGCTCGCTTTTCTTTTGGTTTCTTTTCTTTGGCGAAACAAAGAAAAGAAACTCGCCCAACGGGCGAAACCCGATTTATATAAAAGCTCGAAACATATTTCGAAGAAAGAACAGAAAGAATAACAAGGAATACAACATGAATATCTTAATCATCGGAAACGGCGGTCGTGAACACGCTTTAGCTTGGAAAGCTGCGCAATCACCTTTCGCTACAAAAGTATTCGTGGCACCTGGTAATGCAGGCACAGCGCTTGAAAGTGCGGTGGAAAATGTGGCGATTTCGGCAACTGATGTGCCGGCGCTGGTGAAATTTGCGCAAGAAAAGCAAATCGGTTTGACGATCGTTGGACCGGAAGCCCCGCTGGTCGTCGGTGTGGTAGATGCTTTTGAGCAAGCGGGGTTGACAATTTTTGGTCCACGTCAATCAGCGGCGCAGTTGGAAGGATCGAAAGCGTTTACTAAAGATTTTTTAGCCCGTCACCATATTCCGACGGCGGAATACCGTAATTTTACCGAGATTGTACCGGCGTTGGCTTACGTACGTGAAAAGGGCGCGCCGATTGTGATCAAAGCGGACGGTTTGGCGGCGGGTAAAGGCGTGATTGTGGCAATGACATTGCAGGAAGCTGAAGCGGCAATTAACGATATGCTATCGGGCAATGCCTTTGGTGAAGCAGGAAGCCGAGTGGTCATTGAGGAATTTTTAGATGGTGAAGAAGCCAGTTTTATCGTGATGGTGGATGGTGAACACGTTGAACCAATGGCAACCAGTCAAGATCATAAACGTGTTGGCGAGCAAGATAAGGGCTTGAATACCGGAGGTATGGGGGCGTATTCTCCGGCGCCGGTGGTGACGCCTGAAATTCATCAGCGAGTGATGGAACAAATTATTTATCCGACTGTTCGTGGCATGGCTGCGGAAAATAATGTGTATAAAGGCTTTTTGTATGCTGGGTTGATGATTGATAAACAAGGGCAGCCGAAAGTAATTGAGTTTAACTGTCGTTTTGGCGACCCAGAAACGCAGCCGATCATGATGCGTATGAAATCGGATTTGGTGGAGCTTTGTTTGCAAGCCTGTGCCGGAAAATTGAATAAAGTGAAATCAGAATGGCACGAACAAGCCGCGTTGGGTATTGTGCTTGCTGCCGAGGGGTATCCGAATGATTATCGCAAAGGTGATGAAATTCACGGATTGCCAAGCCAAGCAAGTCAGGATGAAAAAGTGTTCCTAGCCGGTGTTGCCGAGCAAGCGGGCAAACTAGTGACTAGTGGCGGGCGTGTACTTTGCGCTACAGCGTTGGGGAATTCGGTTTTTGAGGCGCAGCAAAAAGCATTAAAATTGGCGGAGCAAATTCAATGGCAAGGGCGTTTTTATCGTCGTGACATTGGTTATCGTGCGGTGGCGAGAGAGCAAAATGCGTGATTTTTTAATGGACTTACTTTTGTGGGGCGAAATATTTTTCGCCCTTTTTTTATAGTTTGATTTGTTGTAATTTAGCGCGTTGCTCGTCATTCAGTTTATCAATAGAGATGATATGTAATCCAGCAGTTTCTGTTTTATTTGTGTCTAAATTTACAGCGAATTTTTCAGGAAGTTTATACATTGCACCAGTCATTGGATCTACGATTAAATAACCGATCAATCCACCAAATAGTAAATTACCGCCTAAATACCAACCATCTAGCGTTGTATCTAATACAAATGTTTGTGGTTGTCTATTTTTACCAGTTGGTCTAAATGTAACTTGATACTTCTCGCCTTTGAAATAGCCTGCGCCCGCTTTTAATATTACACTTTGTGGTGTTGTACCACGAGTAACGATCTCTCCTGCACGGTTTTTGATTTCGAAAGGTACTTGGCTCGGCGTTGATGTGATGGAAACTGGGTAATCACTTTTACTTACAATAGTTGCACAACCGGTAGCAAGTCCTGCAGTGACAATTAATGCTGCAACTTTCCCGAATTTAGTTAACTTTTTCATAGATTAAAACCTCTAAATATGTAAAAATAGCATTATTTACAATCTTATCTTGAAATGTGATTGCAAGGTAATATTAAGAAATTAGGGAATATTAAGACAGCCATGGATGGGACAATCAACGTCTTATTCAGACAATCTCTACTCAATTTGGAATATTAAAATGGCGGTATACGATAAAATTCGTTTGATGCGAGAATTACACCAATTTTCACAAGAAGACATGGCAGAAAAAATGAATATGTCGCCAAGTGGGTATGCCAAAATTGAGTGCGGTGATACGAAATTACAATACGATAAATTAGTACAAATTGCTCAAATCTTTAATATGAAAGTGACTGATTTGGTAGATACTGAGAATGGTGTTATTTTTTGTATGAATGACAACAGTGATTATATTTATACAAATTATAATGGTAATACTGAAGGTTTGGCTCTTGAAATTGAAAAATTGAAGTTACAGTTAGCTCATAAAAATGAGTTACTTATTCAAAAAGAAAAAGAAATTCAGAACTTGAATAAAATTATTTCGTTGTTAGAAAGAAAATCCTAGATGATGTGCGAAGCCTTGCCAATAAAGCATAAATTTTGGAAGCGAAATATCGGAATTTACTCATTTTAGACCTAAATTATTATGATTGATAAAATAACACAAAGTAAAGATTATGAAGTAAAGTGCGGTTAAAAATTGATGATTTTATAGGGACAGGCTTTATATCTGTCCTTTTTTACATCATGAGCATACTAGCATTGTCATAAAACCAACCTTAATATATTTAGGTTTGATCACAATATAATGTAGAATAGGAAAAATTTTCGCTAATCTTTTTTCTAAAAATAGGGTAGAATAAGTAGCGCAACCGATTACTTAACTTTTTTACTAAGAAGGAACTGACCATGTTTAAAAAATCAATGAATATTGCAGATTACGATCCGGTTCTATGGCAAGCCATCCAAGATGAAAATCGTCGTCAAGAAGAACATATTGAGTTGATAGCATCTGAGAATTATGCTAGCCCGCGTGTTATGGAAGCGCAAGGTTCTCAGTTTACCAATAAATACGCGGAAGGTTATCCGGGCAAACGGTATTACAGTGGTTGTGAGTATGCGGATATCGTTGAGCAATTGGCGATTGATCGTGCAAAAGAATTATTTAACTGTGATTACGCTAACGTGCAACCACACTCTGGTTCACAAGCCAACGCTGCTGTTTATGGTGCGTTAATCAATGCAGGCGATACAATTTTAGGTATGGATTTGGCGCACGGTGGTCATTTAACACATGGTGCGAAAGTAAGTTTCTCGGGTAAAATCTATAACTCAGTACTTTACGGTATCACTGCGGATGGCTTAATTGACTACAATGATGTATTAGCAAAAGCGAAGGAATGCCAACCGAAAATTATCGTAGCAGGTTTTTCCGCGTATTCTCAAGTGGTGGACTGGGCGAAAATGCGTGAAATTGCTGATACAGTAGGCGCATATTTATTCGTAGATATGGCACACGTAGCAGGTTTGATCGCAGCAGGTATTTACCCTAGCCCATTACCATACGCTCACGTTGTAACAACCACGACACACAAAACCTTAGGTGGTCCACGTGGCGGTTTAATTTTGTCTGCTTGTGGTGATGAAGAAATCTACAAAAAATTGCAATCATCTGTGTTTCCAGCAAATCAAGGTGGTCCATTAGTTCACATTATCGCAGCAAAAGCGGTATGTTTCAAGGAAGCCTTAGAGCCAGCCTTCAAAGAATACCAAGTTAACGTATTGAGAAATGCCAAAGCAATGGTGGAGGTATTTAAACAACGTGGATATAACGTGGTATCAAATGGTACCGAAAACCATTTATTCTTAGTAGATTTGGTTAGTCACGGGTTAACTGGTAAAGCAGCGGATGCGGCGTTAGGTCGAGCAAACATTACGGTAAACAAAAACTCAGTGCCAAATGATCCACAAAAACCATTTGTGACTTCCGGTATTCGTGTAGGTACGCCGGCAGTAACACGTCGAGGGTTTAACGAAGATGATGTGAAAAGGTTAGCTGGTTGGATGTGTGATATATTAGATAGCATTGGCAAAGAAAACCATGAGCAAGTGATTGCCGAGATAAAAGCAAAAGTGTTGGACATTTGTAAACGTCTTCCGGTATATGCTTAATTTTGCTTTTATTTTATATTTAACGGCGGTGAATATCGCCGCTTATTTTTTGATGTATCGTGACAAGCTAAAGGCAATAAAACAGTAGGGGCGCATTCCGGAAAAAGTTTGTTTTTGTTGTCGTTGTGCGGCAGTTTTATCGGCGTACATTTGGCAATGAAACATTTTCGTCATAAAACGCAACATATAAGTTTTAAACTTATCGTGAGTTTGAGCGCGATTTTGTGGATAGTGATATTGCCTTGGTGGTATTACCATATTAAAAAGAATAAAAAACGACCGCACTTTCAGCCATATCACGCAATATGTAGAAGAAAAGTGCGGTCTTTTTTTTGGTGTTTTTTACGTAATCATTTAAGGTTTTCTTGTGGCAAGCCAACCTTTCATACGTTCAACGCCTTCGCGTAAATGTTCAATATCGCGAGTATAAGCAAAACGGAGATAATGCTGCGTTCCATTACGTCCAAAATCAATATCCGGCGTGGCAGCAACTTGAATTTCGCGCAGCATTTCTTGTGCAAATTCATAACAATTGTTAGTATATTTTGACACATCTGCCCATAAATAAAAGGCGCCTTGCGGTTTAAATTCAATGGTAAAAATATCGCTTAGCTGCTGATATAAAAAGTCACGACGTTGGCGGAATTTTTCTTTTACCTCGTCTAAATAGGCTTGGTCAAAGGCTTCCAGCGCGGCATATTGACTTAACGTTGGGGCAGAAATAAAGATATTTTGTGCAATAATTTCGGCTTCTCGAACCTTATTTTCCGGCACGATAATCCAACCTAATCGCATTCCCGGCATACAAAAATATTTGGAAAATCCGTTGATAACATAGGCATTCGGGTTAAATTGCAAGGCGCTGGCAGCTTGTTCGTCATACACCAAGCCATGATAAAGTTCGTCAGAAATAAAAGCGATTTGATGCGCCATGCAATAGTCATTTAAGGCTTTCAAACGTTCGGCGCGGTAAATATTGCCGGTTGGATTTGCCGGCGAGGAAATTTGTAGCGCTTGAATTTCGCGTCCCTGTAATTGTTCCGGTGATAATTGATAATAATCTTGTTTATCCACCGGCATAAATTCGGGTTCAATATCCATCATATAAGCGAAGTTTTTGTAGCAAGGATATGCCGGATCCGTTAAGCCGAGTTTATCGCCTTTATTTAAAGTGAGCGCGTATGCCACTAAAAACGCACCACTGGTTCCGGGCGTTAATAATACGCGGTTGGACGTAATTTTCACACCATAAGTGCGGTCATAATATTGGCAGATTTTATCGCGCAACGCCGCCAGTCCTAAACTTTCGGTATAGCTGAATTGTTGGGCTTCGACGGCTTGCAGCAGGGCTTGTGTTACTTTAGGCGAGGGGGCGAGATCGGGCTGACCGATTTCAAAGTGGATGGCATTCGGGTATTTTGCCGCTTCACGCACGATATCCATGACGATAAAAGCCGACATATTGTCACAGCGCATAATTTTTTCCTTTTTTTGATCTTTTTTTGTTTCTTAAGATTTTCTTAATCTTTATTTGTTTAAATATCCTCATCAAAGCGAATGAGGATCGCTTTGGATAAACCCCAAATTTAGTAAGGAGATTTATGATGAAGAAAATTAGTTTAGCAACAATTTTAGTATTATCAACAGTTAGTATTACCGTAACCGCTGCTGGAGGGTTTCAAAATGGGAATTCTGACAGATCCCGTCACGAAATGATGCGTTCTGGAGGGTTTATCAACGCCAATCAACCGGTGACGACTATTGCACAGGAAAATACTTGGAAAGATGATCAATATATTGTTTTACAAGGTAAAATTGTCGAACAAGTAGGCAAAGATGATTATCGCATCAAAGATGCCAGTGGCGAAATGGTGGTTGAGATCGAACGTGGCGCTTGGCGCGGACAAGATGTTTCCCCAAATGATGAAGTGAAATTATATGGTGAAGTGGATAAATCTTGGAATAAGACCGAAGTAGAAATTCATCGCGTAGAAAAAGTGCGCTAATTTTTTTATCGCAACTTCCTGATTTTCAGTTAAACTTAACCCATAAGATGCATTGTAAATCCTGTTTTTAGTATTATCTGAGACAGGATTATTTGTATTTGTTCTAACGTAGTCGATATAAAAGTGGGTAAAATGCGAATTTTATTAATTGAAGATGATTCCATGATTGGGGATGGACTAAAAATCGGATTAACTAAATCCGGTTTTAGTGTGGATTGGTTTGATGATGGGCAAACCGGCTTGGAGGCGATTAAATCAGCGCCTTATGATGCGGTGGTGTTGGATCTGACCTTGCCGAAAATGGACGGATTGGATATTTTGCAAATATGGCGTAAAAATAATGAAGATGTACCCGTATTGATTTTAACCGCACGCGATACTTTGGATGAGCGCGTAACCGGTTTGCAATGCGGAGCGGATGATTATTTATGCAAACCCTTTGCCTTAGCCGAAGTGGTCGCGCGTTTACAAGCGTTAATTCGGCGTCGTTATGGGCAAATTACCCCAATTTTGTCGCACAGTTTAGTTAAATTAGATCCGAACTCAAGAAAAATCTATTTGCAGGAACAAGAAATCAATTTGACCACCAGAGAATACCACTTATTAGAACTTTTTATGCTGAATAAAGCGCGTGTATTATCCCGCAGTTTTATCGAGGAAAAATTATATACTTGGGATGATGAAGTGAGCAGCAATGCTTTGGAAGTGCATATTTATAATTTGCGTCAAAAATTAGGCAAGCAGTTTATTCGCACGGTACATGGTGTGGGCTATGCATTAGGAAAAAATGATGAAATTGAGGAAAAATAATAGTTTACGCTTTCGTTTGATCATCATCTTATCATTAAGTGCGGTCGTTATTTGGTTAATTTCAACCTCAGTGGCGTGGCTGCAAGTGCGTAAAGAAGTGAACGAAGTATTTGATGCTCAACAAATTTTATTTGCCAAACGCTTGGCGAATTCTGATTTGCGCTTGATTTTAACCGAGAACAGAAGGTCGGAATTGGCGAAAGGGCATAAACGTCGTATGCATATGCTGAAAAAAGTGGAATTTGATGATGATGCTTTAGCCTTTGCGATTTTTGCCCGTAATGGCGAGCTTTTATTGAGCGATGGAAAAAATGGCGATAATTTTATATTTGAGCCGAAAGTTGGATTTTCATCCATGAAATTGTTAAATGATGACGATAAATGGCGGGTTTTTTGGATGCCAATGCGTGGCGGATCTTTTATAGTAGCGGTTGGGCAAGAGTTGGATTATCGCGAAGATTTGGTGTATGGCATGGTGTTCGGGCAAATGTGGATTTGGTTTGCCAGTTTGCCTTTTTTACTGGGTGTCATTATCTGGATTATTCACCGTGAAATGCAGCGTTTGCGCTATGTCGGGCAATTAGTGCGGCAGCGTAAACCAGAGGATAATAGCAAATTGCCGGCACATCATGTGCCAAATGAGATTTTGCCCTTGGTGGAAAGTCTGAACAGTTTTTTTGAACGAACCTCAAATTCTTTGCTACGCGAACGTCGTTTTACCTCTGATGCCGCACATGAATTACGCAGCCCGCTGGCGGCATTGCGTATTCAAACGGAGGTGGCACAAATGGCGGAAGATGATCGCGCAATGCGCGAACAGGCGTTGAAAAATTTAACGCAAGGCATTGATCGTGCAACGCAATTGGTAGAGCAATTATTGACTCTTTCTCGTTTGGATAATTTGAAAGCCTTGGAAAATTTGCAAGTGGTGCATTGGAAGAAATTAATTCCGTCTTTATTGGGCGAGCTTTATTTTCAAGCACAAAAACACCAAACCGAATTGCAATTTGAGCATTATGCCACACCGCCGGAGCAACAGGGGCAGCCTTTGTTATTATCGTTAATGTTGCGCAATATTATTGATAATGCCATTCGCTATTGTCCGGATAATTCGTTGATTAAAGTCAGTTTATATCAAGATCGCATTGTAGTGGAAGACAATGGCGGCGGTGTGAACGATGAGGATTTGCAAAAATTAGGACAACGTTTTTATCGACCAGCTGGTCAAAATGAAAAGGGCAGTGGGCTGGGATTGTCAATTGTGCGACGCATTGCCGAGTTGCACCACTATCAAGTGCGGTTAGAAAATTGTATAAATACGTCGCAGCAAAAAGGGCTAAGAGTCAGTATTTTATTACATGCGTAGAAGAACCGAGAATCTTTTATTGTTTAGGTTATTTTACTGCCATTTCTTTAATGCGAAATTCATTCCCGCTTTGGCGTTGCAAATGCACACTTTGGCAAAGCGGGCAACAATCTTGGTAAGCTTTAACTTCTACCTCTTTTTGGCATTGCCAACACCAGGCTTTTGCTGGAAGATGGATAAAATGTAATTTGCAATGTTTTGCAATGGTCCCTTTGCGGATAATTTCAAAGCAAAATTCCACCGCACTTTGCTCCACACAAGACAGCGCACCCAGCTCCAACCAAATATCAGTGACTTCATTGATATGATGTTTTTGGCGTTGTTGCTCAATAATTTCCATCATATTTTGACACAGCGACATTTCATGCATAATCCTATCCTTATATAAAATTGGCACCGATAAAGGTGCCAATCTATTATTACGCTTTTTGTTTCATTGCTGGGAATAAAATCACATCACGAATAGACGCCGCATTAGCGAATAACATGGCTAAACGGTCAATCCCCAATCCTTCGCCGGCAGTTGGCGGTAAACCGTGTTCAAGTGCGGTCACAAAATCGTCATCTTTGAACATGGCTTCATCATCACCCGCTTCTTTTGCCGCCACTTGCGCATCAAAACGTTCTGCTTGATCTTCGGCATCATTTAATTCAGAGAAACCGTTACCGATTTCGCGTCCGCCGATAAATAATTCAAAGCGATCGGTGACTTCCGGATTGTCGTCATTACGACGAGCAAGCGGAGAAATTTCCGCAGGATGCGCCATCAAGAAAGTCGGTTGAATTAAGTGATGTTCTGCCACTTCTTCAAAAATAGCATTAACAAGGCTGCCTAATCCCCATGATTTTTGGACTTCAATACCCAATTTTTCCGCTAAGGCTTTAGCACGATCAACGTCATATAAATCCGCTTTGACAATGCCTTTATCCGTACCATATTTCAATACAGCATCATGCATCGTAATACGCTCAAACGGTTTGCCGAAATCAAATTCATATTCGCCATAAGGGACAATGGTTGTGCCTAAAATATCTAACGCTAATTTGCGCAATAATTCCTCGGTGTTATCCATTAAATCGTGGTAATCCGCATAGGCTTGATAATATTCCAGCATAGTAAATTCCGGATTATGACGCACGGAAACCCCTTCGTTACGGAAGTTACGGTTAAGCTCAAATACGCGTTCAAATCCGCCAACGACCAAGCGTTTTAAGAATAATTCCGGCGCAATACGCAGATACATATCAATATCCAACGCATTGTGATGTGTGACAAACGGACGCGCAGCGGCTCCGCCCGGAATGACTTGCAACATTGGCGTTTCCACTTCCATAAAGCCTTTCGAAATAAAATATTCACGGATACCGGCAATGACTTTAGAACGGATTACAAAGGTACGACGCGATTCTTCATTAGCAATTAAATCTAAATAACGTTGACGATAACGAGTTTCTTGGTCACTTAGTCCGTGGAATTTATCCGGTAATGGGCGCAAGGCTTTGGTCAATAATTGAACGTCATGCGCTTTCACGGTCAATTCGTTGGTTTTAGTTTTAAATAAGGTACCTTTTACGCCAACAATATCGCCAAGATCCCAGTTGCCGACATCTTCAGCATACACACCTTCCGGCAAATTATCGCGCGCTACATAAAGTTGAATACGACCGCTCATATCTTGTAAGGTGATAAACGTCGCTTTTCCCATTGCGCGACGGGTCATAATACGACCAGCCACTTTGACTTCAATATTCTGCGCTTTAAGGTTTTCACCGTCTAACGTGTCATATTGCTGATGTAAATCTTGCGCAAGCGCATCGCGACGGAAGTTATTCGGAAATGGATTTCCTTTTTCACGCAACGTCGCTAATTTTTCGCGACGTACCGCCATTTCACCGTGAAAATCAAGTTCTGGAGTGTGTTGTTCTGACATTTTTGTTACCTTAATTTATTGTAAATTTATATTAGATCGGGTTGATTATAATCCGGCTTTTAAACTCGCTTCGATAAAACGATCTAAGTCACCATCTAATACCGCCTGTGTATTACGATTTTCAACGCCGGTGCGTAAGTCTTTAATTCTAGAGTCATCCAGTACATAAGAGCGAATTTGGCTGCCCCAACCGATATCGGATTTGGATGCTTCCAACGCTTGTTTTTCCGCGTTTTTCTTCATCATTTCCATTTCATACAATTTCGCTTTTAATTGTTTCATGGCTTGATCTTTATTTTGGTGTTGTGAACGCCCGTTTTGGCATTGCACGACAATACCGCTTGGAATATGCGTAATTCTGACCGCACTTTCGGTTTTATTAACGTGCTGACCGCCGGCACCGGAGGCGCGATAAACATCAATACGTAAATCTGCCGGATTGATTTCAATATCGATATCCTCATCAATTTCCGGATAAACGAAGGCGGCGCTAAATGAAGTATGACGTCGATTATTGGAGTCAAACGGGCTTTTGCGCACTAAACGGTGAATACCGGTTTCGGTACGTAACCAACCAAAAGCATATTCACCACAAACACGAATCGTGGCGGATTTTATCCCAGCGACATCTCCGTCAGAAACTTCCACCAATTCGGTTTTAAAGCCTTTGCTTTCAGCCCAGCGCAAATACATCCGCAACAGCATTTCCGTCCAATCTTGCGCTTCGGTTCCGCCGGATCCTGCTTGTAGATCCACATAACAATCCGCGGCATCATGCGGACCGCTAAACATACGACGAAATTCTAGAGTAGCGAGTTTTTGTTCAAGATCATCAAGTTCGGCAACAGCTTCGTGAAAGGTTTCTTCATCGTCAGCTTCCACTGCCAGTTCCAATAAACCTTCCACATCTTCCAAGCCTTGTTCCAATTGGCAAATAGTATTGACAATCACTTCCAGCGAGGAACGTTCTTTGCCGAGCGCTTGTGCTTTTTCTGGTTCATTCCAAATATCCGGCTGTTCCAATTCGGCATTGACTTCTTCTAACCGTTCAACTTTGACATCAACGTCAAAGATACCCCCGAAGTACCTTGGTACGGGCATCAATATCAGCGATTTTATTTTTTATTGGATTAATTTCAAACATCATACATCTAAAAATTAAGTGGTTTTTTAAACCTTTAATTATACGTGAGTTTTATTGGATTTGGTAGTGAAAAGCCGAGATTAGCGGATTTTCTTTGTGTAAATTGAGGGGGAATATTAGCTTGTTTTATCCGCTTGTGATAGAATTCTGCCATTATTTTGTCAGCAAAAAATGTAGGAATAAAACATGAAGAAAATAATGACCGCACTTTCACTGGCGGTGATGTCAATTTCCGCTCTCGCGAATGAGGCGGCGATCAGTGCGCAATTTAAAAAATTAGGGGCGAGTTCAGTAGAAGTTAAACCGTCGCCGATTGCGAATTTAAAAACGGTCGTCACGGATAATGGAATTTTTTATGCCTCGCAAGACGGAAAATATATTTTACAAGGCAAATTATTTGAGCTAACCGACAAAGGACCGGTGGATATTTCTAATGTGCTGCTGATGGATAAATTAAATAGCCATAAAGATGAGATGATTGTTTATCCGGCGAAAAATGAAAAACACGTGGTAACCATTTTTACCGATATTACTTGCCCATATTGCCAAAAATTACACCAACAAATGAAAGAATATAACGATTTGGGCATTACTGTTCGTTACTTAGCCTTTCCTCGCGCGGGGTTAAATAACAATACCGCCAAACAAATGGAAGCGATTTGGAGCGCAAAAGATCCGGCATTTGCGTTTAATGAATATGAAAAAGGCAATGCACAATCGCAGTTAAAAACGCCAAATATCGTCAAAAAACATTATGAATTGGGATTGCAATTTGACGTGCGTGGCACGCCGAGTATTGTGACCGAAAAAGGGGAGGTATTTGGCGGGTATTTAGAACCGAAAGCCTTGTTAGCTGCCTTAGAAGAATAATAGAAGAGCAATAAAGAATAATATAATCAAAGAATAATATTCACAAATAATGTAGGCAAAATAATCTTGTTACAATGAACAAAACCATTCAGCGCAGAGTTGTAGTAGGCAGCGAGCCGGTCGCGGAACATCCGCTGCTGGATCGTCTGTATCGCGCAAGAAAAATTCAAAACGCGCAACAATTAGACCGCACTTTATCGGCAATGCTGGCGCCCAATTTATTACGTGGTATGGAAAGTGCGGTAAATTTATTGGTTAAATGTCGGCAAAATGGCGGACAAATCGTGGTGGTCGGCGATTTTGATGCAGATGGCGCGACCAGCACCGCCTTGATGGTGCAAGCCTTGCAACAATTGGGCTTTCCTTATGTGGATTTTTTGGTGCCAAACCGTTTTGAGCAAGGCTATGGGCTAAGCGTTGAGGTGGCAAAATTGGCGCTGGAAAAAGGCGTCAAGTTGTTGATTACGGTGGACAATGGCATTTCCTCATTTGAGGGCGTGGATTTCCTAAAACAGCATCAAGTTGAGGTGCTGATTACTGATCACCATTTACCGGCAGAAACATTGCCGGCGGCGGATGCTATCGTTAACCCGAATTTGTCGCAATGCGATTTTCCGTCAAAATCATTATCTGGTGTGGGCGTGGCGTTTTACGTGATGCTAGCGTTACGCGCCAAACTACGGGAATTGGGCTTTTTTACCCAACAAAGTCAACCCAACTTTGCCGATCTGTTGGATTTGGTCGCATTAGGTACCATCGCTGATGTGGTTCCGTTGGATCAAAATAATCGTATTTTAGCGTATCAAGGATTAGCCAGAATTCGTGCCGAGCGTTGTCGCTGCGGTATTCGCGCGTTGGCAGAAGTGGCAAATCGCGAATTGTCGCGTTTTACCGCTGCTGATTTAGGCTTTGCCATCGGTCCGCGTTTAAATGCCGCAGGGCGTTTGGATAATATGTCCGTTGGTGTTGAATTATTGTTGGCGGAAGATATGCCAAGTGCGCGCGCCTTAGCGTTGGAGCTGGATGGGTTAAATCAGACCCGTAAAGAAATTGAGCAAGGTATGAAACTGGAAGCCTTAGAAATTTGTCGAAATTTGACCGCACTTCAACAAAGTGTGCCGATCGCGATTACGTTATATCAAGCGGATTGGCATCAGGGGGTTTTGGGTATTTTGGCGTCCAGAATTAAAGAACAATTTCATCGCCCGGTCATTGCTTTTGCTCAAGATCAACTAGGTATTCTCAAAGGTTCGGCGCGTTCTATTGAAGGGTTGCATATTCGTGATGTGTTGGAGCGTATCCACTCCCGTTACCCGCAATTGATCCTAAAATTTGGCGGTCATGCCATGGCGGCGGGCTTAAGCATTGCGGAAAGTCAATTTGAGCAATTTCAGCAAGTGTTCAGCCAAACGGTGCGCGAGATGTTGGATCAAGATAAGTTGCAAGGCGTGGTGTGGACAGATGGGGAATTGGATGTACAATCTCTGAATTTAGAAACTGCGGAATTGCTACGCAATGCGGGACCTTGGGGACAAGCCTTTCCTGAACCGCTGTTTGACGGGGAGTTTCGCGTGTTGCAGCAAAATTTGTTAGCGGAAAAACATTTAAAAATGATGGTGGAATCCGTTCATGGCGGACCGCTGTTAGATGCGATCGCGTTTAATGTAGATCGGCGTTATTATCCGGATCTTTCCATTAAACGAGCGAGATTGGCGTATAAATTAGACGTCAACGAGTTTCGTGGCAATCGTAGAATGCAATTATTAATTGACTATATTGAACCATTGAATGAATAAAGTATGTGGAAACGTTGCTTTTTACTAGGCATGTTGGTTTTTTCATCGTTCGCGTTGGCGGAGACTTTCGGTAGCTCGGCAAATTCCGCACAATTACCGGCAAAAATCGGCGGTTTTGAGGATGGAAAAGACTATTTTTCCTATTCGGAGCAGCAACGTATTCCTTATCGTTCAGATAAGAAAATTCTTATTCAATTTTTCTTTGATTATGATTGCCGTGTATGTTCTGCCGCGCTGGATACCTTAACGCTATACAGCCAAATTAATGCAGATAAAGTGGTATTAAACGAAATCCCAGTGGCAACCAAAAAAACGTCGTTGAGTGCGACAATATTTTTTACCTTTAATGCTATGCAAGCCGAGAATGCCTCTGAAGCATTATTATTTGAAACATCGGAAAAGCAGCGTTATATAAAATTAATGGATTTTAATCAATTGAGGCAATGGGTGAGCGAACAGCATTTAAATGTGGAACAATTTACTCAATTATTTCATTCGGATAGCGTGAAAAATCAAGTTAACTATGCAATTGAATTAACCGAAGAATATGGCGTTTTTACCTTTCCTTATGTGATTATTGACGGGCGTTATGTGCTGACCGCGAGTACATTATACAGCGACGATTACAGCTTTGCGGTGCTGGATTTTTTATTAAATAAACTACAACAAGAGAAAAAATAATGAAAATTGGTATTGTCGGTGCGATGGCACAAGAAGTGGAAATGTTGTCGCAATTGATGACGGAAAAAACAGAAGTAAAATTAGCCAATTTTACCCTTTATGAAGGCAAAATTGCGGGAAAATCTGTAGCGTTAGTGCAATCTGGTATCGGAAAAGTGGCGGCAGCAATTGGAACAACCGCCTTGTTGCAGATGACGAAGCCAGATGTGGTGATCAATACGGGATCAGCAGGCGGCGTGGCGGCGGGATTGTCCGTGGGGGATGTAGTGATTTCTACTGAAACGCGTTACCATGATGCGGATGTCACCGCGTTTGGTTATGAAAAAGGACAGTTACCGGCTTGTCCGCCGGCATTTATTTCTGATGAAAAATTGACCGCACTTGTCGCTAAAGCGGCAGCGGAGCAAGGGCAGGCGGTGAAATTCGGTTTGATTTGTTCCGGCGATAGTTTTATCAATAGTGCCGATAAACTGACACAGATTAAACAAGATTTTCCGCAAGTGATCGCGGTTGAAATGGAAGCGGCGGCGATTGCCCAAGTGTGTCACTGCTTTGCAGTGCCTTTTGTGGTCGTGCGCGCTATTTCTGATGCAGGTGACGGGGCGGCAACCATGTCGTTTGAAGAATTTTTACCGTTAGCAGCGAAAAAATCCTCAGAAATGATTTTGGCGTTATTACCGCTATTAGATTGATCTTTTGGGCATAAAATCCAATAAGAAATGACCGCACTTTGAGCAATTTGGCAATCAAAGTGCGGTTAATTTTTAGCAAGTTTTATTTCTCACGTGTTACTTGTAATGGAGAGAAACTTTGCGCAACCGGCATGATTTCAATACGGTTGATATTGACGTGCGCCGGTTGTTGATAAATCCATAAAATGGTATTGGCAATATCTTCCGGCTGAATATATTCTACACCTTGATACACAGTTGCCGCTTTTTGGTCATCACCTTTGAAACGTACGTTGGAAAATTCCGTACCACCACATAATCCGGGTTCGACGTTGGTGACGCGCACTTTCGTGCCAGCTAAATCGGCGCGTAAATTTAGGCTGAATTGCTCCACGTAGGCTTTGGTAGCGCCATAAACATTGCCGCCCGGGTAAGGATAGGTTCCGGCGATAGAACCGAGATTGATAATATGCCCTTGATTACGCTCAACCATTGCCGGCAGCAGTTTGTGTGTTAAATATGTCAGCCCGAGAATATTGGTGTCGATCATGGTTTTCCAATCGGCAAATTTCGCTTTGTGTGCCGGTTCCAATCCAAGTGCCAATCCGGCATTATTTACTAATAAATCAATGTGTTGCCAATTTTCTGGCAATTGAGAAAGCGCTTGATCAATTTGGCTTGGCACGGAAATATCCATGACTAAGGGATAAAAGTTTTCGCCTAATTGTTGTTGCAATTGCGTCAATTTATCTGCGCGACGGGCGGCGCCGATTACGCGATACCCCGCCTTAACCAAGACAATGCAAGTGGCTTTGCCAAAACCAGAAGATGCACCGGTCACTAAAATATTCATATTATCCTCCTCATAATTGTTGCAAATAATTTTTGCCTAATGAATTCATTTGGCGCAAAATCCAATGCTGTTTTTTCTTGACATAAGCACTAGGTTTATTCGCCTTAAATATCAGTGGGTTAGGTAAAACAGCCGCTAATAGCGCCGCTTCTTCTCGCGAGAGATTTTTTGCCGATTTTTTGAAAAATCGCTGGCTTGCCGCTTCTACGCCGAAAATTCCATTGCCAAATTCGGCGATATTTAAATATACCTCTAAAATGCGTTTTTTTGACCATAACAATTCCAAATTCAAGGTCATTGGTACCTCCAATCCTTTGCGCAGCCAACTTTGCCCATGCCATAAATACAGATTTTTCGCGGTTTGCTGGGAAATGGTAGAACCGCCGCGTACTTTTTTGCTTTTTTGATTGTATTTTAAGGCGCTTTTAATGGCATCCCAATCAAACCCGTAATGGCTTGGAAAATGTTGATCCTCGGCGGCAATGACGGCAAGTTGTATTGTCCAGGCGATATTATCCAAGCTAACCCATTGATAATTAATATCATAGGTAAAATTGCCTTGTAGCAGATGTCCAATTTTTTGTTGCGCCATGTAAGCAGAAAAGGGTAGCGGAACAAAGCGAAAAAAAAGGGTAGTACCGATAAAAAATAAAATAATCTGTCCCAGCCAAACCCAACTGCGTTTTTTGATCAACGAAACGATTTTACTGATTTTTGCTTTGCTCATTGAGTTGCTCTTTAATCCAGCACATAAATTCTGGTGGCATGGTTTTGATCATATTGGAGCCTCTGGTGATGGTTGCCGCACTGGTATTTAAATTTTGTTGAATTTCCCGTTGCGGGAGGTTTTTATCCAATAGTTGCGCCACAATTTGCAAACGCAATCCAACTGCATCGCGTTCATCCGCCGTTAATAATAATGTAAGCAATTCTTGCTCTTTTTCCTGCTCAAACGCAGTGCGTAACATTGAAATAAACGCATTCCATTGATCCATATTGCGACTAATATACATATTTACCTCATTATTAAACTAAAATACTACTGAACTAGTATAATCTATTATTTTCCTCTTGGGTAAATTTTTGCAAGGGTTTGTGTTGCAAAATTTGATAATAATAGGCATAAGCCAACACATTTTGCACGTAACCGCGCGTTTCATAAAAGGGAATCGAGGCGACAAATTCCGCCATGGATAAGCGACCTTGGGATTTTTCCAACCAGCTATCCACGCGGCGCGCACCCGCATTGTAGGCGGCGGCGATTAAAATACGGTTGTTACCGTATTTATCATATAATTCCTGTAAGTGTGTGGTACCTAGCATAATATTATCAATCGGATCAAACAGTTGCTTTTCATTATTATAAGGTAGACGAAATTTTTGTGCGGTTAGTTTAGCAGTCGCTGGCAGCAATTGCATCAATCCGCGCGCATCGGCGGAGGAGGAGACATCGGCGCGCCAAGCGCTTTCTTGACGAGCAATTGCCATGGCAAAAGTGCGGTCAATATTTCGCTTGTTTAGCCATAAATCAAACCACGTTTGATAGGCGTTTGGTAAGCGTAATGCTAGATAATCCCAGGCTTTGGCTTGAATGGTCGCTTCAACTTGTAAATCATACCATTGCTGTTCGGCAGCATATTGCGCGAAAACCAATTTTTGTTCATTGCTAACAGAATTTAATAAATTGCGCCATTCCCGATTGGTATTTAGTTGATCATGGTGATAACGCAATTCGGCGATTTTTGCCAAGGTTGGCGATGATTTTTGCAATAAGGTTTGTTGTTCCGCTGTGGCGTTAAAATTTAACATTTGCGGTTGATACGCAATGCCAAGTTCTTGCGCTGCAAGCATTGGGTAAAATCCGCGTGGAGCATTTTGCATGGCTTGCCATTGTCGTTTTGCTTGGGCAGTTTTCCCTTGTTGTTGCCACACTTTCGCTTGCCAATAACGCCATTCCTCTTTATTTTTTGCCTTGGTAGAAAGTAAATCTAGCCATGGTGCAAGATTTTGTTTTTCTCGAATAGCAGTGCGAATTCGGCGTTCTGATAAGCTGTCGTTTTTCAATTCAAGCAGGCTTTGATCACGCCATTGTTGTAATTGCGGATTTTCGCTGTCAAAAAATTGGCTGACCACCGCTTGTTTCCATTGCGCAACTTGGCTTGGCGTAAGGGAAAAGCGCAATGCCCAATCGGCAAATTCCGCAAAAGGCGCGTCCATTTTGATGTCGCTTTCTTTCAGGGTTTTCACAAATGCCGGAAAAATCTGTTGTAAAATTTGTTGATGCTGCGGATTTTCTGGGTTCAATTGCATAATGCTGAATTGATTTTGTGCATTTTGCAAGTTTTTTGGCGCTTGCAATAATTGATTTAGATCGCTCAACCATTTTTTATTTTCTGCATTCGTTTCTTGCTTTTCCAAGTAAGTCAGCAACCCACGGTTATGTTTGGCAAAGGCCAACAATGCGCGTTGTTGAATTAATTCTGGTGTTAATCCGCCGCTCAAGCGCCATTGATCAAGGAGTGGATCACATTGTTTCGGCAAGCTGTCGCCAGTGAGCCAAAGTTTTGTTAACTCCGCGCTGAACGCGACTTCTTTTTGCGCTGATTTGGGCGTAGAAAGTGCGGTCAAATTTGGCGTTGTTTTGGCGTTTTCTTGTTGTGCTAACCAAAGGCTACAACGGGAGGCGATATCCGTTGGCAATTGCGCTGTATGATCAATAATCGCTTGCCAATGTTGTCGTTCTATTTGTTGTTGTAACCAGACTTTTTTTAATTCATTGCTGTTAGGAAAATCGGGATAACGTTGTTGAAATGCCTGAATAGCGGCAAAATCCAGTTGCGTTTTATTAGCACTTAGCCATTGATATTCTGCATAAGGTAATAAGGGATAACCTTGTAAGGATTTGAGCAGTTCCGCGCTAACTGATAAAGTCACTTCACTAGATGAACGTTGCAACAGTTGCTGGATTTTGCTGTAAGTTTCGCGCTGTTGTGCGAGGGTTTGTGTCTGTTTTAATTGTTCCTGCAAACGGGTAATTTCTGCCTGTTGCGCTTTGATCAGCATTTCGGCTTCATTACGCATAGTTTGCATTATAGGAGAAGCGGGAGATGTTGCCTTGGTCACATCTGCTGCATAAAGCGCATAAGAGAGGGAAAGTGTCATCCCGAGAAGCATTGGCTTAATATTCATCATGTTCCTTTTAACCTAATCGCGATAAAACAAAACCCGAATAGCTCGGGTTTTTTATTTAATTCGTTAACTTAGACCATCTTTGGGCGAAAAGTGCGGTCAATTTTTAAGGCATTTCTTCAATGTCATCTTTGTTAACTTTTTGGATGATCATGTGTTCACGTTTTAAGCCAAGATCAAACGCCAAGGCGATAGCAATGAAAATGGAGGAGTATGTCCCAAATCCAATCCCGATCAAGAGGGCAAGTGAAAAGCTGTGAATACTTGGACCGCCGAAGAAGTATAACGCGATAACCACGAATAAAGTGGTGATCGAGGTCATTAATGTTCTTGATAACGTTTGCGTCAACGAAATATCAATGACATCCATGGTACCAATGCGACGGATCTTGCGGAAGTTTTCACGCACACGGTCAAATACTACGATACTGTCGTTTAAAGAATAACCGACCACGGACAAAATCGCCGCTACAAAGGTTAAATCCATTTCGATTTGCAAATACGAGAAAACCCCTAAGGTAACGATCACGTCGTGGGCAAGCGCTAAAATACCGCCGGTACCTAAACGCCATTCAAAACGAAATCCAACATATACCAATAACATCAATAACGTGGCTAAAGTGGCATAAATTGCGCCTTGCGTTAATTCTTCACCAACATTTGGACCCACAAATTCCACGCTGCGAATTTGAATATCGTTATCTAATTTGCTAAGCATGGTTTGAATATGGTTACCAATTTGCGCATCACTGGCAGTCGCCGACACACGAATCATCACATCACGTACGCCGCCAGTGGTTTGTACTAAGGCACTTTCAATCCCGTTTTCTTTTAGGGTTGAACGGACTTTATCCAAATCTGCCGGTTGGGAGAAATGGGTATCAATAATGGTACCGCCGGTAAAATCCAGCCCCCAGTTAAAGCCTTTGGTAAAGATAAAAAAGAAGCATGCCACAATCACAATGACGGAAAACAAGTAACCCCATTTGCGGAACTTCATAAATTCAATGAGTTTAAACGGTAATTTAACCCCTTGGAACTCGTGAACTTTTTTGTTTGTATTTAATGCACTCACAATATTAACCTCAGGCTAAATGGATAATTTTTCAACACGTTTACCACCGTAAATCCAGTTGACCAGCATACGTGTACCGGTGATGGCGGTGAACATGGAAATGGCAACCCCTAACGATAGCGTGATCGCGAAGCCTTTGACTGGACCAGTACCAACCGCATATAACACCACGGCGGTCAAAATCGTTGTCAAGTTGGCATCAAAAATACTGGTAAACGCTCCGTTATACCCTTCATTAATCGCCTGCTGTACAGAACGACCGTTACGAATTTCTTCTTTTATCCGCTCAAAGATCAAGACGTTGGCATCAACCGACATCCCCACGGAAAGAATAATCCCGGCAATTCCCGGCATGGTTAACGTCGCACCCGGTAACAGCGACATTAAGCCGACCAATAAGATCATATTTGCCATTAAGGCAATATTGGCGAATAGCCCGAATAATTTGTAATAAATCAACATAAATACGATTACAATACCCAAGCCCCAAAGTCCGGATTGCAACCCTTGCTCTACGTTTTGGGCGCCCAGTGACGGACCGATAGTGCGTTCTTCAACAATTTGAATTGGCGCAGTTAAGGCACCGGAACGCAATAACATGGAAAGGTTTTGCGCTTCCGCTGGGCTATCAATACCAGTAATTTGGAATTGGCTGCCGAAACGACCTTGGATGGTAGCAACATTAATGACTTCTTCATGTTTTTCCAAAATCATTTTACCGTTTTCATCTTTTTTGCCACCATCTTTATATTCCACATACAAGGTTGCCATAGGTTTGCTCAAATTCATTTTAGTGGTTTGCGACATAATTTCGCCACCTTCAGAGTCTAAGGTTACGCTAACCTGCGGCATAGCGGTATTTTGATCGACACCGGAAGTCGAATTAGTAATATGATCACCGCCAAGAATAGTGCGTTTATATAGCACCACTGGGTTTCCGTTACGATCGTATTTCACTTCGGAATCCGACGGAACCATTCCGCGCGCTGCTGCATCTAAATTGGCATTTTGGTTAACCAAACGGAATTCTAAGGTTGCGGTGGCGCCTAAAATTTCTTTTGCTCGTGCGGTATCCTGAACCCCCGGCAATTCCACCACGATACGTTCCGCACCTTGGCGTTGGATGACCGGTTCAGAAACACCTAATTCAGCAACCCGTTTACGTAAAATAGTCAAGTTTTGTTCAATAGCGCGATCACGAGATTCGTTTAATGCTGCTTCGGAAATGCCTAAAGAAAGGGTGTTGTCAGAGATTTTTTTAATATCCAGTGTTGGATGTTGTTGACGTAAATAACGTTCTGCTGCGGAAAGTTGTTCAGCTTTCGCTAGCGTGACTAGTGAGGCGTAATTCTCGCCCGCTTTAATCGACGTATATTGGTATTTTTCTTTACGCAGCTCAGTTTTTAAGCCATCAATAAGTTGTTCTTGACGTTTTTGTAATGTGGCATTCATGTCCACTTCCATCAAGAAACGTACCCCGCCACGCAAGTCCAAGCCCCATTTCATCGGGCTACCGCCAATATCGCTTAACCATTTTGGTGTAGCGGGCGCTAAGTTTAATGCTACCGAATAGCCATTACCTAAGGCTTCACTAATTTTATCTTTGGCTAAAAGTTGGGTATCGGTATTATTGAAACGAATAAGAATGGAACCGTTTTCTAGTAGCACGGATTTGGTTGCTAATTGATTTTCATCAAGTAATTTTTGGACATTGCCCAATACGCTGGCATTGGCTTCTTGTCCGCGAGTTCCTGAAATTTGCACAGCAGGATCCTCACCGTAAATATTTGGAAGAGAATATAAAAGACCAATGGCGACCACAAAGATCACCATTAGATTCTTCCATAAAGGGTAACGATTTAACATAGATTTCCTGTTCCCTTGCGGAATAAAGTCAAAATTATAGCGATTTTAATGAGCCTTTTGGTAAGACTGCCACAATAAAATCACGTTTGATAGTAATTTCAGTCGTATCATTTAAGGCAAGCACAACATAGTCGCTTTCGCTACCAATTTTGCTGATTTTACCGATAATACCGCCGGAAGTTAACACTTCGGTACCTTTCGCTAATTCAGACATTAATTGTTTATGCGCTTTATTGCGTTTCGCTTGCGGGCGATAAATCATAAAGTAGAAAATCAAACCAAAAATGACGAAAATAAACAACATTGACATAGGGCTACTTTGTTGAGCTTCCATAGTGTTATCCTTTTAAGTAAGTTAAAAATAAGCATAAAAAATAAGGTGCTTAAAATACCACAAAATGATGGCAAAGTGAAAACTTCTTTAATTTTGACCGCACTTTATTTTTCAATCACTACTGTTCGTTGTTCTCCGCTTTCTTGTAGGGAAATAAAACGGTAGTTCTCGGTTTGGCACAATAAACGAAAGTCTTCAATTGCACTGTATTGATTAAGCTGTAAACACAGGCGATCGCCTTTGTGTAAACTCGCCAAGGCTTTTTTCGCGCTTAGCAGTGGTAAGGGGCAAGTAAATCCGCTTAAATCTAATGAATATATCGCCATTTACTTGCTCCCGTCTTAGGCTTGGCGCCGCGCCGCCATGATTTTGCCCATCGCTTGCAACTCTGGCGCCGGAATATGTTTTCTGCCTAATTTAAAAAGCGCTTCTTCGATCGCAATATGCACATCATAACCGGCGACGAATTGTTTAATCAGCTCCCTCTCCACATTAGCGCGTTGTTCACGGAGTAATTCTTGCAACTGCACACATAAATTTGCCCAGTTTTGGTGCAAAATGACGTGTTGGCGTTCTAATTCATCAATATCTTTTTGCGCTTGCGGCGCATAATTGACTAGCGCGGGAAAAAAATCTTTTTCCTCGTCGTCATGGTGCAACGGTGCCGCTTGCGTAAAATACTGAATAATTTGTTGCACGTCATTGTTCACCGCCTGATTGTAACCGTTTTTGGCTACATAATCCGGTAAAATTTGCAGTTGATGACAAAATTTTTTCACACGACTATGGCAGGCAAACAGCATAGCAACGGGATCGTCCCAGCTGGCAAATTGTTGCGGCTCAAGAATTTGCATAGTAATTACTCCTGAAATTCAGCTTTGGTTGTTTCGGATTGCAGCGGCGGAACTGGCTTGCCGATTTTGGCATAAAAGTCCACAACAAATTGCTCAAAACGATCTTCTTCAATGGCTTGGCGAATTTGTGCCATTAACCGTTGATAATAACGTAAATTATGGATCGTATTTAATCTTGCACCCAAAATTTCACCGCACTTATCCAAATGATAAAGATAGGATTTGGTGTAATGTTTACAGGTGTAACAATCGCATTCCGGATCTAATGGCGAAGTATCATCACGGTATTTCGCATTACGAATTTTGACAATTCCGTCGCTGACGAATAAATGACCGTTACGTGCGTTACGGGTCGGCATAACGCAGTCAAACATATCAATCCCGCGACGCACGCCCTCCACTAAATCCTCCGGTTTACCGACGCCCATCAAATAACGCGGTTTATCCGTTGGTAATTGCGGGCAAACATATTCCAAAATGCGGTGCATATCTTCTTTCGGTTCGCCAACCGCCAAACCGCCGACGGCGTAACCGTCAAACCCGATGTTGACTAAGCCTTCCAGTGAAACTTGGCGCAATTCTTCAAAAACGCCACCTTGCACAATACCAAATAGGGCATTTTTATTGCCTAATTCATCAAAACGCTGACGACTGCGTTGCGCCCAACGTAAGGACATTTCCATGGATTTTTTGGTGTAATCAAAGGTTGATGGATAGGGGGCGCATTCATCAAAAATCATCACAATATCCGAACCTAAATCATATTGAATTTCCATGGATTTTTCCGGTGAAAGGAAAATATGTTCGCCATTAATTGGATTTTGGAATTTGACGCCTTCTTCGGTGATTTTACGCAATTTCCCTAAACTGAAAACCTGAAAACCACCGCTGTCGGTCAAAATCGGACGGTGCCATTGCATAAAATCATGTAAATCACCATGTTTACGCATCACTTCTTGACCAGGGCGCAACCAAAGATGAAAGGTATTACCCAGTAAAATTTCTGCGCCAGTCGCGCGAACTTCTTCCGGCGTCATGCCTTTCACCGTGCCATAGGTTCCGACCGGCATAAACGCCGGCGTTTCCACCGTAAATTCGCCCTGCGGACGAGAAAAGGTCATGGTGCCGCGACGCGCCACGCCATTGGTTTTGTGTAATTTAAATTTCATTTTTTTCCTTTTCGAATAAACAGTTCGAAGATATTTTGCCTTATTGAAACGATCAAATCGGGCAACTAAAAGAAAGGCAATCCGACTTTGCTCCCTTTTTGAGGCAACGCAGGAATGCCGATAGAAAAATTATAGCAAATTATTCCAATCCTTTCACATTCGGATTTTTGCTGATAAACATCGCATCACCATAACTAAAAAAACGATAGCGATTTTCGACCGCACTTTTATAAGCATTCATGGTATGTTGATAACCGGCAAAGGCGGAAACTAACATAATCAGCGTACTTTCTGGCAAATGGAAATTGGTAATTAGTGCGTCGGTGACACGAAATTTTTTGCCCGGATAAATAAAAATAGAAGTATCAGAAAAAAACGGAGCAATTGGTGTATTTAATTGATTTTCTTCCGCAAAAAGCGCCGCACTTTCAATGGAACGCACCGACGTGGTTCCTACCGCAATCACTCGTTTGCCATTGGCTTTCGTCGCTAAAATTGCCTCAACCACTTCTTGTGGTACTTCTACATATTCAGCGTGCATTTTATGATCTTCAATCTGTTCGACACGCACCGGCTGAAAGGTTCCCGCGCCTACATGCAAAGTAACAAAGGCAAAATTAACCCCTTTGGCTTTTAATTTGTCCAGCAACGGTTGATCAAAATGTAAGCCAGCTGTCGGCGCGGCAACCGCGCCCGGAACTTTGTTATAAACCGTTTGATAACGTTCTTTATCCGCTTCTTCGTCAGGACGGTCAATATAAGGTGGCAATGGCATATGACCAATTTGTGGCAAAATCTCTAAAAGTGCGGTGTTTTTTTCCACGATTTCCACTTCAAATAACGCCTCATGACGAGAAATCATGCGCGCTTTAATACCTTTTCCCTCGCCCAACTTGTCTTCGCCCAAGATTAACTCGGCGCCGTCTTTAGGCGCTTTTGAGGCTCGAATATGCGCTAAAAAGCGGTTTTCCGTCAAAATGCGTTCAATTAACACTTCAATTTTCCCACCGCTAGCCTTACGCCCAAAAATCCGTGCCGGAATAACGCGGGTGTTGTTAAAAATAAGCAAATCGCCCTCATTGATAAGATCCACAACGTCGCTAAAAGTGCGGTGAAATAATTCTCCATTTTGCCCGTTTAATTGCAACAGACGACTGGACGTGCGCTCAACTTTGGGATAACGGGCAATTAACTCATCAGGTAAATCAAAATAGAAATCAGATAAATGCATAACTTCGTAAAATCATAATAAAAAATATAAGGGCGTAGTCTAGTCGCAAATACGGGATTGCACAAGGGGAATTTGTGTATTACACCCTAGCCTTAGGGCGTTTTTACACGGGGTTTAAAATATTCAAACAACGGATCTAAGGCGATGTCGTTAGCGACTTGGATGCCTTTGGTGGCGAGATAATTGACTGCGGCGCCGCGAGTTTGTGCGCCGAATTTTCCGTCCACTTTCAGGCTGTAGCCTTGTTCGGTTAAGGTTTGTTGAATAATACGCGTTTTTTCTTCAGCGCTGTAAACTATTGCCGGTGGTGTCACGGACGTTGTTTTGGTGTTGATTTTAGAGATAGTTTGACACCAATTTGCTGCGTTATTGGTTGAACAATACCATGTCGCAAGTTGTTTGATTTGCGGTTGCGGAAATCCGTTCCATTTTGGCAAAAAACCATAAGTGGCAACCGCGCCATAAATGCCGGCGCCGAGAAAAACGGGCAGGACGATTTTCAGTAAACGTCGAAACGGTTCGCGGTTACGCATTTTTTGTCGATATTCGGCAGGAATTTTGCGTCGCTGCCAGAAGATGATTACGGAACTGATGAGCCACGCTAGCGCGGACAAAAGCGATGTGGCTAGCAATGTGGCGCCTAATCCAACAAAAATAGAGGAAATTGGATGGGTTTTAAAGGAGGTTTCCAGTGTATGTTCCGTCGTCAACACGGTTGCCAACAAAATGAAAAAGGTAAAAATCTGCCAGGTAATTTGAGAATACACAGGAGAAACTTTATCCATAATGTGGTTGAGATAATGGGTTAATTTGGTCGCCATTGTCGGCGAAATAAAGCCTAAACAGATATTTTCTAAACGTTGCCCTAGGTTTTCATTTTCATGACTACGATATTGCGCAATCTCACGCATGGTTCTTTCTAAAACTGGCTGATTGGCGTAGCGTATAAAAAACATGAAGGCTTTCTTTTTGTCGATTTTGTTTGTATTCGGCAAGGTTTGTTCTAAAAAAGTGACTTCATCAGCAAAAAGATCATCAAAAATTGCTGGTTTAACAAAAGGGTAGGGCGGGTTAGAAAAGGCGTAGCAAGTATAATTTTTGCCTTGCAATTGGAAATGTTGTTCCAATAATGCGACTTCGCCATAATAAATAAAATAGTTAATGTCGTTAATGGTTTCGCTTTTTACTTGATCAAATGCGATTTTTTCTTGGCAAAAAATCACGCCGGATTGATTTAGTAGATGCTCTAACGGGGTTTTGGCAAAGGTGGCGTTGGTGCTGACTTGATAAGTTGGGTAGGCAAAGGCTTGTACATTGCCGGTAATCGTAAATTTTCCATGACCTTGGCAATCTTTGCAGCGTACTTCGCCACGTCCAGAGCATGATGAACAGGTGGCCGCTCCGCTACCGCCACAAGCGCTACAGCTGCGATATTCGGTATGTGTGCCGACAGCTTGCCCTTGGCTGTTGTATTGGTTAACAAAATGCGCTTGTTGACCGGAACCGCTACAAGCACCGCAGCTGTGATTGCCTCTGCCATGACAACTTGAACAAATGATTTTGCCGCGCCCTTTACAGCTAAGACAATCTTCCAAAACCGAAAAGGCCTCGAAGCGATGAATGCAATAGGGTTTATCTGATTTTTCTAATCCACGTTCTTGGTATTGGGCTAAATTGGCTAAAAATTCTGCACGTAATGTCTGTTCGTACATGGCAAGTTGCAATAAATGTTGCTGGTGGGCAGAAAATTGTTGGAGATCGTGGGAAAAATGGTTTTTGACTTGTTTATCACCAACTTCGCGAATTTCTTTATATTCACCTTGGAATTGCCAGCTTACTGTCGCTGCCACTTGCACATTTTCCGCACGAAATCCGCCACTGCGCAACTCTTTTGCACTGACTTGATTACCATCAATTAAATTGCTTATTTGTAACAACAAATTTTGGGAAAGGTCCTCTGCGCGGATCATAGGCTATTCCTTTAATTAAGGACAAACTTTTAGAAATCCTACCGCACTTTTGTGAAATTAGTAAAGTAAAAGTGATTATTTTTTAAAGGTTTTTTAATAAATTGAGTGGAGTGAGAAAAAAGAATAAAAAAAAGCCCTTTCATCAAGAAAGGGCGAAATATATTTGGAGTCATACTTTTTTAGGGTATGCGCTATATTATACACAAAAATTTTACAGCGGCAACATTTTTTTAACAAAAATGTCATGAAGTTAATTAAGCTTTTTTTTCATGGGGATTACGTGTATTCGTGTCGACCAAATTTCGCATTAATAACGCATAATCCAAGCTAATATCCTGCGGAACGTCAAGGAAAACAAAATGCCCATCACCGAGTGCAGCGTCCACTTTCTCGCCTTTGCGATTGATCATTTGCTGGATTTTAAACAAAATATTGCCTTTGGGTGTCATCATCTCCACTTCGTCACCTAATAAAAATTTATTTTTTACCGCGACTTCCACCATGCCTTGTGCATTACGTTTACCCGTAAATTCACCGACAAATTGTTGGCGTTCGGAAATGGAATAGCCATAGTCATAATTTTGATATTCATCATGGGTATGACGACGTAAAAAACCTTCGGTATAGCCACGGTGTGCCAAACTTTCCAAGGTATCCATTAAACTTTCATCAAATGGTTTACCGGCAGCGGCATCATCAATGGCTTTGCGATATACTTGAGCGGTTCTGGCGCAGTAATAGAAGGATTTTGTACGCCCCTCAATTTTTAACGAATGCACGCCTAGTTGCGTTAATTTTTCCACGTGTTGCACTGCACGCAGATCTTTGGAATTCATAAAATAGGTGCCATGTTCGTCTTCAAAGGCGGTCATTTGTTCATCCGGTCTTTGTGGCTCAGTATAAAGAAAGACTTTTTCTGTGGTGTTACCTTCTCCTAAGGTTGGCGCCACATTTGTTACTTCAATTTGTTGGCTTGGATCAAATTTCGGCACAATATTCCCGACCTCATCGGTTGTTCCTTCTTGCAACTGATACTCCCAACGACAAGCGTTGGTGCAAGTACCCTGGTTCGGATCGCGTTTGTTGATATAGCCGGATAATAAACAGCGCCCTGAATATGCCATACAAAGTGCACCATGGACAAAAATTTCAATTTCAATATCCGGTACTTGCTGGCGAATTTCTGCAATTTCTTCTAATGAAAGTTCGCGCGATAAAATCACGCGAGTTAATCCCATTTGTTTCCAAAATTTTACCGTCGCCCAGTTCACCGCGTTGGCTTGCACGGAAAGGTGAATGGCGATATGCGGAAAGTGTTCACGCACCAACATAATCAATCCCGGATCGGACATGATTAAGGCATCGGGATTCATATCCACAACGGGTTGTAAGTCTTTGATAAAGGTTTTTAATTTAGAATTATGTGGCGCGATATTCACTACCACATAGAATTTTTTACCTAATGCATGGGCTTCATCAATACCGATTTTTAAATTAGCATGATTAAATTCATTGTTGCGCACACGTAAACTATAACGCGGTTGTCCGGCGTAAACTGCATCAGCGCCATAAGCGAACGCATAACGCATATTTTTTAATGAACCCGCCGGAGAGAGGAGTTCGGGTTTAAAGGATGTGGTCATAAATTGTCTCTTTCTGATTACAAGTCAGGAACCTAACAAGCAGGTTATTTAAAAACGGGTATTTTAGGCAGATTTTGGAATTTGTAAAGCGGGGAAATAAAAGTGCGGTGGATTTTTTCGGACTTTTTTGAGGTGAGTAGAAAAAGAATATAGCTAGTACGCGCTTCTCGCTCGCACTAGCCTTAATAAATAAAAGTGCGGTTGTTTTTTTAATTTTTATTGTTTCAACTCCGGTACTGCGGGTACATTTTCGGGCGCATCTAACATTTCTTGTGGCGTTTCATCCGGTGATGCATCAAGGATTTGGCTTAACGGTTTTCCATTAATCAAAATCTGTTGTTCCGGTTGTTGTTCATATTTGAACGAATAATTCCCCTCCCCAAGAAGGAAAAGCGGATTATCGGCACCATTAATACCATTCGGTTTGATGGTTAACACCAATTCTTGCCAAAATGGGCTGGCAGTTTTTTGTTTCGCGTTTTTATCGTTAATCTCTACTAATGTTGCTGGGAACGTTAAATTAAGCGTTGCAGTCATGGCATTAATTCTTTCGTCCAAGGCGTCAGTTTCATTATGGATAGATTGACTACGCGCGCTATTTAACGCCGGTAGGGTTAAATTCCCATTGATACTGACATCTTCCCCACGGGTGTTTGGATAAGTATCCATATTGAAATTAAGCGTCATATTTTCTGTTTGTAGTGTAACATATTTAAAAATATCTAAACGCAATTTATTGTAATCTTCGTTAGATAAATTAGTTGAACAAGCGAAAGAGAAAAGCGAATTTTCGCAAAAATAAAATGGAATTAAATAATTGGCTTGCGTCAATTTAAAAGGGAATTCTACTTTAATATTATTTAATTGATAAGCTTGCTCTTTATCAATTAACTTATCCAAGTTTCCGCTAATATTCACCGAATATTCTTGTTCATTTGTTGGTTCCTCTATATAGTTAAGATCAAGTCCTTCTATATTAAAGACATGTGGATAAACAAAGGAGTTTATTTTTAACTTTGATTGCGTTTTTTCTTGAAAATGTTGACTGATATTGTGGAGTAAATCTATTAATTTAGCGTGACTTTTTTCCTCTTGGGAAAACTTCAGCATAGAATTGAGCACATATTTAGTCAGATCGACTCGTTTGCTAATATCAATTTGCGTTAATTCATTACTAAATTCCAGCCCTGAAATAGAAATCGGATCCGCCTTTTCGCCATTTTGTTGTGTGATGTTATCCGCTGTAACATCAAGTTCCATTTCGGCATTTTGTGGATTTTCAAAGTTTGCTTTTGTCGCAATGGAAACATTGTTTAAATTTAATTTCTCTTGACCATCTGGTAAGGTGGCGGTTTGCGTTGCAATATTAAATTTTAATTTTTTGCTGTTATAAATTAAATCTAATAATAATTGAAAGGCTTTTTGATAATCAATTTTATCTTTATTTACGGTTTCCCAAATATTACTAAATAATAAATGATTGGGTACGCCGATTTGCGCTAACGCAAGTTGTAATCCATTAAATTGCATTTTATCTTGCGGATTATTTTTATTAGAAAGAGATAATTTTTCTGTATTTAATTTCGTATTTAAATCATAAGTATCAGCGGAGACTGATTTATTTAATTGATAATTTATTTTCTCCAGTTCGATATGTGTATTATCACCATTTAATAAATAAATATCCGCATTGGATAATTTGATATCTAAATCGGATAAATCATATTGATTTTGTCCAATAGGAATTAAGGTTAACTTCGCATTGAGATCTTTAATATTAGAATTGGTATCGTAATAAAAACCACTCAAACGACTTTTGATTTCCATAAATTTCGTTTTAGAAGCGAAATTTAAATTAACCTCCAATTCTTGCGGTTTATTGGTGAGATCTCGGAATTGCGTAACAATATCCGATTGCAAATAATCGCCGATAACAGAAAATTTACTGTTAATCACACTTTTATCAATAGTGACTTGCCATTTTTTATTCAAATCTTTGATTAATTCCGGTGGCAATTCTGATTCAGCAGTAATGGCGAAAGGAAGTGCGGTAAGATTTGTGTGAATAATATTCGTTTTATGTGAGGTGGCATCACTGATACTTAACATTAATTCGCGACTAAAAAAGTTGCTTTTAATTTGCGTGACATTGAGTGTGAGCTGATCGCGTAGGGAATAAGGGAATTTTTGTAATTCCTGATCAATTTTATAGTTAGTATAAAATTGAGCGCCTACAGCTAAGGCAAGAGCAATGGCGGATAATGTAAATGTTATTTTTGTTTTTTTGCTCATGATGATCCTCAAAAAAGAAAGTAATTCAGCATAATATTGCGCGCAAGTATAGCGAATTCAGCAAATCAGCACAAACGCACTTTTTTATTTTGTCATGAATTACATTCATTTAAATAATTAATTTTTTGAAATTGACACATATTCGCTTTAAATTTACTATGGTGGTTAAAATAATGTCAATGGATTTAGGAGTTGAAAGAAATGAGTTATGCAAAGGAAATGGATACCTTAAATCAACATCTTGTTGATTTAAAAGGCGATATTAATGTGTCATTCGAGTTTTTCCCACCCAAAAATGAAAAAATGGAAACGATATTGTGGGAGTCTATCCACCGTTTAAAATCTCTTGAACCTAAATTTGTATCGGTCACTTATGGGGCAAATTCCGGATAGCGTGGACGTACGCATGGTATCGTCAAACGTATTCAACAAGAAACGGGTATTATTGCCGCGCCGCACTTAACTGGTATTGATGCAACACCGGAGGAATTGCGCGTTATCGCGAAAGATTATTGGGATAGCGGAATTCGTCGCATTGTGGCACTGCGCGGAGATGAGCCGCCGGGCTATGATAAAAAACCGTTTTATGCGTCGGATTTAGTGGAATTATTGCGTTCTGTGGCGGATTTCGATATTTCTGTCGCTGCTTATCCGGAAGTCCATCCGGAGGCAAAATCGGCGCAGGCGGATTTAATTAATTTGAAACGCAAAATTGACGCAGGCGCAAACCATGTGATTACGCAATTTTTCTTTGATATTAACAGTTATTTGCGTTTTCGTGATCGTTGTGCTTCTATCGGAATTGATGCGGAAATCGTACCGGGGATTTTGCCGGTGACGAATTTTAAACAATTGCTCAAAATGGCAGCATTGACCAATGTGAAGATTCCAAGCTGGCTTGCGAAAATGTATGATGGGTTGGATCAGGATCAAACTACGCGGAATTTAGTGGCGGCTAGCGTGGCGATTGATATGGTACGCGTGTTATCGCGTGAAGGCGTAAATGATTTCCATTTTTACACCTTAAACCGCAGCGAATTGACCTATGCTATTTGCCATATTTTAGGTGTGCGTCCGAATTTGTAATTTAAAAATTTGCTAAAAAACCACCGCACTTTCGGTAGTACAGCCCAAGTGCGGTGGTTTTTTTATCTTTTTTTTCTGCCATTTTTCCATTTTTTATATCCCAATGTCTATTTTCCCGTTGTATTATTTTTGTCCACAAAAGATGAAGTTGTATTAAATTAGTTTAAATCTATGTATTTTGTTGTATTGATATATAAGTTTTATAAATTAGATATAAAAAATATATAAAATTTAATAAAAAAGATGTTTACTTAAATTTTATTTGGTGATATTTTGTTTTCACAGTACAGGAACAAGGCAAAACGCCGATTTTCCTTGATACGGATTAATAACCAAAAATTGAATGTGAGGTGCTTATGAAATTAGTGACTGCAATTATCAAACCGTTTCGTTTGGATGATGTGCGTGATGCGCTGTCTGACATTGGTATCCAAGGGATTACGGTGACAGAGGTGAAAGGTTTTGGACGCCAAAAAGGGCATACCGAGTTGTATCGTGGCGCCGAGTATATGGTGGATTTTTTACCTAAGGTCCAAGTGGACATTGCGGTGAGCGATGATCGTGTGGATGAAGTAGTTGAGGCGATTTGTAGCGTAGCAAGAACGGGACATATTGGGGATGGCAAAATTTTTGTTAAACCGATAGAACGGATTATCCGCATTCGTACCGGTGAAACGGACGACGAAGCGGTATAACTAGGATGTGATTTTACTTGGGAGGCAATGTATGAAAAAGGTGGTATTACTTGGGCTGCTGGGCATTTCGCCCATGGCAATGGCAGATTTATCCGATTGGGTACAACCGATGTCGACATTAAAAGCGGGCGATACGACATGGGTGATGGTGTCGGCGATTTTGGTGTTATTTATGACCATTCCCGGTTTGGCGTTGTTTTATGCGGGGATGGTGCGTAAGAAAAATGCACTGTCCACGATGATGCAAAGTTTTGCAGTCTGTTGTTTGATTGCGATTTTGTGGATGTGTTTCGGTTATAGTTTAGCTTTCGCGCCAAATGGCGCTTTTATTGGCGGTACTGAACGCTTTTTCTTATCCGGTATGAACGTTTTCACAGAAAAAGAAATGCTGACGGTTTATCCGGGCGCGGGGACGATTCCTGAACCGGTCTTCATGGTATTCCAAATGGCATTTGCTATCATTGCCGGCGCGATTATTACTGGCGCCTTTGCGGAAAGAATGAAATTTTCGGCATTATTATGCTTTGTTGGGTTGTGGTCTTTATTGATTTACGTACCAACTGCTCATTGGGTATGGGGCATGGATGGCTGGTTAGCAAGTGATGGCGTATTGGACTATGCCGGCGGTACGGTTATTCATATTAACGCGGGGGTTGCAGGCTTAGTTGCCGCGATTATGATCGGAAAACGGGTTGGATATGGTCGTGAAGTGATGGCTCCACACAACTTAGTATTAACCTTAATTGGAACCGCAATGTTGTGGATTGGCTGGTTCGGTTTTAATGCGGGTTCCGCCTTGGCTGCCGATGGACGTGCGGGAATGGCGCTGGCGACCACACAAATTGCTGCAACCGCAGGCGCTTTGACCTGGTGTTTGGTGGAAGTATTGTGCAAACATAAGCCTTCAGCCTTAGGATTGGCATCAGGCGCCATTGCCGGCTTAGTGGGGATTACTCCGGCAGCAGGATTTGTATCGGTACAAAGTGCGTTAATTATCGGTGTCGTTACCAGTGCGATCTGTTTTGTGACAGCAACGAAAATGAAATATTGGTTGAAATATGATGATACCTTGGACGTTTTCGGTATCCATGGTGTCGGCGGTATTGTCGGTGCGGTATTGACCGGGGTGTTTGTCTCTTCGGATATTTCCGGTACGGATACGACTTTGTGGATCCAAATTGAAAGTGTCTTGATCACCATTGCATTCAGCGCTATCGGCAGTTTCATTTTATTGAAAATTATCGATAAAACCATTGGGTTACGTGTTGCCTACGAGGAAGAACGTCAAGGTTTAGACTTGGTATTGCATGGCGAACGAATTGAATAATAATAAAAAAATGGCTCGATTTTGACCGCACTTTAAAGTGCGGTCTTTTTTCGCTTGTTTTGGCAATGCTTGAACGTCGTTTATTGCGCTTTGCGGGCAAGTGAGACGACAAACAAAAATGCAGAAGCAATCACCACAGACGGACCGGCGGCGGTATCGTAAAAGGCGGATAATAATAAGCCTAATGAAATGGCGGTCATGCTCAATAATACCGCAATGATCACCATGCTTTCCGGCGTCCTGGCAAAGCGTCTGGCAGTGGCGGCGGGGATAATTAATAATGAAGTAATAATTAAGGCGCCGACAAATTTCATGCTCAAGGCGATTGTTAACGCGGTTAAGATCATTAAGATAAAACGCATTTTGCGGATATTTACGCCTTCTACTTGTGCCAATTCCGGGCTGACAGTGGTGGAGAGGAGGGGGTTCCAAAAATATAGCAAGGCGCTTAAAACGACCACAACACCGGTGCCGATAAAATACAGATCTTGGTAGCCAATGGCGAGCAAATCGCCGAATAAATAGCTCATTAAATCGACGCGTACATTTTGCAGTAAGCCAACGGTTACCACACCAAGAGAGAGGCAGCTGTGGGCAATAATACCAAGCAGTGTATCGGCAGAAAAGGCGGTGTTTTCTTCTAGCCATACCATCATAATTGCTAATAATAAGGTTAAGATTAAAATGGCGACGTAGGGATTGATTTGTAAAAAAATGCCTAGTGCGACGCCGAGTAAGGCGGAATGGGACAGGGTGTCGCCGAAATATGCCATTTTTCGCCATACAACGAAAGCACCGAGCGGAGCAGTAATTAAAGAAAGCAAAATACCAGTTAGCCAAGCGGGAAATAAAATATCAAACATAAGTAACTCGCGATTATGGGATTTTATTGTTGATGCGAACATTGCACGGAATGAAGCGCCCGATCGCAACAAACATCACCGTGAATATCGTGTTTATGGTTGTGATGATGAGTATAAAAGGCAATATTTTTTGCAAATTGATCGCCAAAAAATTGGATAAATTTCGGATCATTAGAGACTTTTTCCGGCGTACCAGCACAACAAATATGCTGGTTAATGCAAAGCACCTCGTTGGTACTCGCCATGACAATATGCAAATCGTGCGACACCATCAAAATCGCGCAATTTAATTTTTTTTGGGTTTCATGAATTAATTGGTAAAGTTCAATTTGCCCGTTAATGTCTACCCCTTGCGTTGCTTCATCCAACACTAATAAATTCGGTTTATTCAAAATCGCACGCGCTAAAAGTACGCGTTGCATTTCACCACCAGAGAGTTTGTGCATTTGGTTTTTGGCTAAATGTGTGATGGAAAACAGTGCGAGTGCTTGTGCAATTTCTTGGGCGGAAATCTCGCGTTTAAGTGCGAGGAATTTTTCCACGGTTAGCGGTAAACTGTGATCCAAATGAATTTTTTGCGGTACATAACCAATGCGTAGGTTTTTGTTGTGAATGACTTTGCCAGAGGTTGGCGCTACCAATTTAAGCAACACTTTAAGTAGCGTGGATTTACCACCGCCATTAGGACCGACAATGGTCATTACTGAATTGGGATAAATCGATAAATTAATCTCTTGTAATGCACTTTGTTGTCCAAATTGTACGTTGATATCTTGTAATTCAACGAGAGGTATATCAATTGGGTGGATTTGCATGGTGTTTATAATTTAACTTGAAGACGACTGACAAAAAGTGGTGTAAAAATAACTTATTTTTTAGCATTTAACAAGTTGCATCTTCTATTGTGGCGAGAATTTACACATTTGATATTTTTTTCTTTTTGGGTGGGAATTTTTTGTGATCTTGAGGGTCTCATTAAAATGGAGTTGAAAGACAATTTTATTCTATTTGGAAACAGATAATTTCCTTTTAGTAAAAGGTTATTTAATAGGTTGTTTTTGCTAGAAAGCGATTAGGGTAAAATTTTAAGCAGGAATTATCGCAATGTCGTGGTAAGACGCATTCGGTTAAACTTAAGAAGGAAAACAGGTGCAGCACGTAAAGTTAGCTCGAGATAGACGCAAAAGAAAATCGCGTACTAAAGTGATGGTTTTCTTTTTGGCAGTATTGTCTATTTTAGTTGGGGTCGTGTTGAGCTTAAAAGATACTGCTGAAACGAATATTGCCACGGTTTCTGGGGACGGAACTCAATATAAATCTTTAAATCAACATGAAAGTGCGGTGCCAAATTTATCTGAATTTACAACCGCTAACGCAGCAGCATCTTCCAATCAGGGGCGTTCTGCGGCAATGTCAACGATAACACCAACAGATGATGCTGTTGCAAAAAAAGAAATGGAACAAGGTGATATTGCCAATTTTAATCCGAAGACGTCGCCGTCAGGAGAGGAAAAAAATACCTCTTACTATGATGATTTAACTGCAAAGGATGATGAGGTTGATCAGGTAAAGCTTGATGAAGATGGCATGTTACAATTGCCGCAAGATGCACAAGATGCATTAAATAATTTATTGGATATTGCTGATCAAGCTATTCGTATTAAAGAGCAATTTAGCCACACGGTGGTACGTGGTGATACTTTAAAAGATGTTTTGGATCAATCTGGGTTAGAAGATAATACCTATGAAAAATTAATCGCAGATTATCCGGAATTAAAAAATCTTAAAGCTGGGCAACAATTTTATTGGATTTTAGATAATGATGGTAATTTAGAATATTTGAACTGGTTAGTGTCGGAGAAAGAGGAACAGATTTACGAGCGAGTAAATGGAGGTAAATTTAAGCGTCAGATTTTAGTTAAAAAAAGCGTTTGGAAAAAAGAGGTGTTGAAAGGAGAAATCAACGGGGCATTCTCCACCAGCTTAATTAAGCTGGGACTAAACAGTAAGCAAATTTCTCAACTCACAACAGCGCTTCAGTGGCAAGTGACGCTTAAAAAATTAAAAAAAGGTGATAAATTTGCGATCTGGATTTCGCGAGAATATTTGGGAGGTAAACTAACCGGACAAGGGAATGTGGAGGCAATTCATATCCGTACGGGCGGGAAAAGTTATTATGCTATTCAAGCAAAAAACGGTCGTTATTATAATCGACAAGGGGAGACCTTAGGTAAAGGATTTTCGCGTTATCCAATGTTGCGTCAAGCAAGAGTGTCATCTCCTTTTAATCTTGCGCGACGTCACCCTATCACTGGGCGAATTATGCCACATAAAGGTGTGGACTTTGCATTGCCAATTGGTTCACCTATTATTGCTCCAGCAGATGGTATTGTTGAAAAAGTCGCTTATCAAGCGAGTGGAGCTGGTCGCTATTTAATGCTTCGTCATGGTAGAGAATATCAAACCGTATATATGCATTTAAGTAAAGTATTAGTAAAAGCCGGTCAATCGGTGAAACGCGGTGAACGTATTGCGTTATCCGGCAATACGGGGCGTTCTACCGGTCCGCATTTGCACTATGAATTCCATATTAACAGTCGCCCAGTGAATCCGCTGACCGTGAAATTACCGGGTACCAGCAGTGGAATGTCGAGCGCAGAACGTAAACAATTCTTGGTACGAGCAAAAGCGGTGGAAAAACAGCTGAAATTCTAAGTCAGTACAAATGGTGTAAGAGGAATTTGCTTTTGTTGGTTATATTTTTACTTATATCTCCATTTGGCTTGCATAAAAAGGGCATCATTTGATGCCCGATAAGTAACGAATACAACATTTAGACTGTAACATTAGCCGGTGATAAATTTTTCACCTAATTCAATATCGGCACGTAAAGTTGGTAGCATATCTTCTAAGGCTTTTTGTTCAAATGCGCTTAATTGACCGATTGGCAGAATTTCTTCCACACCTTCTGTACCTAAACGCACCGGTTGAGAGAAGAAGCGCGCATATTGACCGTCACCTTCTACATAAGTACATTCGACAACGGTTTCACCGCTCAATCCTTTCACTAATGAACGAGCAAAACGTGCGGCAGCTTGCGCCATAGAAAGGGTTGCTGAACCGCCACCGGCTTTCGCTTCAACCACTTCAGTACCCGCGTTTTGGATACGTTTAGTTAATGGCGCAATTTCTTCCTCTTTCCATTTTGCATATTGTACTTGAGATAACAATGGCAAAATTGTCACGCCAGAGTGTCCACCGATAACCGGTACGGTCACGCGGGAAACATCTAACCCTTTTAATTCGGATACAAAGGTTTCAGAGCGCAAAATATCTAACGTAGTCACGCCAAAAAGTTTACGTTTGTCATAAACACCGGCTTTTTTCAATACTTCCGCGGCAATTGCAACCGTCGTATTTACAGGGTTAGTGATAATACCGACGCAGGCTTTTGGGCAAGTTGCTGCGACTTTTTCCACCAAATTACGCACGATCCCCGCATTGATATTAAATAAATCGGAACGATCCATGCCTGGTTTACGTGCCACACCGGCAGAAATTAACACTACATTTGCGCCTTGTAATGCAGGTGTTGGATCATCTCCAGCAAATCCTTGTACTTTAACTGCTGTTGGAATATGGCTAACATCAGCGGCAACCCCTGGAGTTACTGGTGCAATATCATAAAGTGATAATTCCGAACCTGCAGGTAATTGCAATTTTAATAATAACGCTAATGCTTGACCGATACCGCCAGCGGCGCCTAAAACAGCTACTTTCATTTAAATACTCCTTTTATATGTTTATGATTAACATCATTGATTGATCTTGGCTAAATGATATGTTGTTACGTAGGGAATTTCAAATAGAGAAATTCAATTGTGAGATCTAATTCAAATTTTTTACTGAAATTTATCAAAATTAGGCAAAAAAAAGTGCCTCGGCTGAGGCACTACTCGGAAAGCAAAATATGTTGGCTACTTACCATAGCACTTGTTTTTTGTTGGACGTAGAATATAAAAAATTTGCCTACAAGGCAAATGGGCATTTACAAAAATGTGATATAACTCACGGTTTTATTTAATAATTTGTACATTTATGTGACATAAGCGACAGTTTTATTTTTCCGTTTCACGAATCCTTTTGATAACATTGCTAGTAGAAAAACCCTCTTCAAAGTTCAAGACTTTCACTTCGCCGCCATTTGCCCATACTTCTTGACTGCCGACAATATCCTCAGCTTTATAATCTCCGCCTTTTACTAATAAATCTGGCAAAATTTCACCAATTAAACGTTGTGGCGTATCTTCCGCAAATGCGACCAGCCAGTCTACAGAGGATAACCCTGCGAGCACAGCCATTCTAGCGTGCAAAGCATTAATCGGACGATTTTCTCCTTTAAGACGTTTGACCGAGTCGTCACTGTTTACCGCCACAATCAAACGATCGCCCAATTTGCGTGCATGCTCCAAATAAGATACATGACCGGGATGTAAAATATCAAAGCAACCATTAGTCATCACCACTTTTTCACCGCGATCTTTGGCTAATTTGACCGCACTTTTCAGCGCCTCTTCCGTCATAATGCCAAAACCATTCTCGCCGCGTCCATTAATGGCATTTTCCAGCTCAATAGTAGAAACCGTTGAGGTCCCCAATTTACCCACCACAATACCCGCAGCCACATTCGCCAGATAACAGGCTTCTTCAAAGGAGCGTCCGTCCGCCAAGGCGGTTGCCAGCACACTAATTACCGTATCGCCAGCACCGGTCACATCAAAGACTTCACGCGCTTCCGTTGGCAAATGAAATGGCGCCTGCCCAGGACGTAATAGCGTCATGCCTTTTTCCGAACGCGTCACTAAAAGTGCGGTTAATTCTAGTGTAGAAATCAGATTTAGCCCTTTTTCGACAATATCTTCTTCGCTATTACAATGTCCAACAACCGCCTCAAACTCCGACATATTTGGGGTTAACAAGGTGGCGCCGCGGTAACGTTCAAAATCGGTACCTTTAGGATCGATAAGAACCGGCACATTCGCTGCGCGTGCGACTTGAATCATTGCTTGTACTTGATTTAGTGTTCCTTTTCCATAATCGGATAATACTAAAACACCGTAATTTTTGACCGCACTTTTTAATTTTTCCAGCAATTGCTCGGAGGTTACCTGATGAAAATCTTCTTCAAAATCTAAGCGCAATAATTGTTGATGACGGGATAAAATGCGCAATTTTGTAATGGTTGGATGGGTTTCCAATTGCACAAAATTGCATTGAATTTTATGTTGTTGCAACAGGTGGCTTAAAGCGTTTCCGGCTTCGTCTTTACCGGTTAATCCCAACAATTCCACCGGCACATTCAGGGCGGCAATATTCATGGCTACGTTTGCCGCGCCGCCCGCACGTTCTTCATTGCCTTGCACCCGCACCACCGGCACTGGCGCTTCGGGCGAAATTCGGTTAGTAGCGCCAAACCAATAGCGATCAAGCATCACATCACCTAACACTAAGACTTTGGCTTGTTGAAATTGTGCTGAATATTGAGCCATGTTGTTTTATCCTATGTTGACTAAAAAATTTTGCTGATTTTATCATAGGAGAAATGCTATTTGATCAAAATTCCGTTAAACTACCCCATCTTTGTAATAAATTGTAGTTTGATTATGGCAAAAGCATCACTTCCAACTTTTCAGTTTGCATTTTTAAAACCTAAATATTGGGGATTTTGGCTTGGACTCGCCATTTGGCGATTAATATTATTATTACCTTATCCAATGTTATTGAAAATTGGACATGGCTTCGGTTGGTTGTTTGCAAAACTCTCTGTTGGTAAACGTCGTGCCAAAATTGTGCGTCGAAATTTGCAACTGTGTTTCCCTCAATACAGTGAATCACAAATTGACGAAATTTTACACCGTAATTTGCAATCGACTGGGATGGCGATTATCGAAACGGGAATGGCGTGGTTTTGGTCGGATAAACGGATTAGAAAATGGTGCAAAATTGAAGGTTTGGAAAATTTATCTCATCATGGTAAAGATGGGGTTATTTTTGTCGGTGTGCATTTTTTAACCCTCGAATTGGGTGCCAGAATTGTCGGCATTGATCAGCCGGGGATTGGGGTTTATCGCCCAAATGATAATCCGCTGATGGACTGGTTACAAACCTATGGACGCCTGCGCTCAAACAAAGATATGCTGGAGCGCAAGGATTTACGCGGCATGATCAAAGCGTTACGCCAAGGCGAGATTATTTGGTATGCGCCGGATCATGATTATGGGCGAAAAAATGCGGTGTTTGTGCCATTTTTTGCGGTAAAAGACGCGGCGACGACCACCGGAAGCTATTATTTACTCAAATCAGCGCCAAACAGTCGCGTTATACCATTTGCGCCTTTACGCCATGCAGATGGAAGTGGTTATACAGTGAAAATTTCCCCACCGGTAGATTTTAGCGATTTAGACAGTGATGTGGAAATTGCCAAAAGAATGAATCACATTGTAGAACAAGAAATCTTGCGTGGTATTGACCAATATATGTGGCTGCACCGACGATTCAAAACCCGCCCAAATCGGGAAGAACCGAGTCTGTACGATTAAAAAGTGCGGTCAAAAATCCGTAGCTTATCATTGAAGCAGCTAAATTTAAGTAAGCTAAAGCGACATTAGTGATGGCTGAAAGCAGTATTCTAAGAATTAACTCGTTTAATTTAGTAGATAGTAGACGAAATTAAGGGGGATTTTTAAACGTCATGCCTTGATAAGGTAAGGGCAAAAAATCATCAAGTTTCCACCACACTTTTCTTTACTTGCATTTCATCAAATAATTAATGTATTATAAATGCTAATTATTTTTATTTATATGAGTTTTCATGATTAAGCGACGTTATCTTTTGTTTTTCTTGGTTTTTTTTTCTCTTATTTCGCTATTTGTTGGCGTGAGTACAGTAAATTTACAAGGATTGCTTAGCCTTGATTCGGCGCAATGGGATATTTTTGTAACTAGCCGAATTCCACGCCTTATCAGCATTATTATTTCCGGCGCAGCATTGAGTATTTGTGGCTTAGTGATGCAGCAACTTAGTCGTAATCGATTCGTATCTCCGACGACAGCCGGTACAATGGACAGTGCTAGATTGGGTATTTTAATTTCGATTTTATTATTTCCATCTGCTGCCATGTGGGTGAAAACATTGATTGCAATTGGGGTTTCATTTATAGGGACTTTAGTTTTTATGCTAATGATATCGCGCTTGAAATTTCAAGATACGATATTTGTTGCATTAGTAGGTATCATGTTCGGTAATATTGTTAGTGCAGTTACCGCATTTATTGCATATCAATATGATTTATTACAAAACTTATCCGGTTGGCTACAAGGTGATTTCTCGTTAATTATTGCGGGTAATTATGAAATTCTATATTTCAGCCTACCCATGTTAATTTTAGTTTATTTATTTGCACAATATTTTTCTATTATTGGTATAGGTAAAGATTTTGCCCTTAATTTAGGTTTAAATTATAAAAAAATTCTTTATGTAGGACTTTTTATTGTTGCAACAGTGTCTTCAATTGTTATCGTATCAGTAGGAGTTATCCCATTTTTAGGATTGATTATTCCTAATATTGTTACGCTTTATTTAGGAGATAATTTGAAAAAAATACTTTCACATACTGCGCTTTTGGGAGCTGTATTTATCCTAATATGTGATATTTTAGGACGGATCATTATTTATCCTTATGAAATATCGATTAATGCAGTAGTCGGTGTATTAGGTAGTATGATTTTTCTTTATTTATTATTAAAACAGTATCGTCATGTATAAATTCAATTCATCATATTTTAAACCGTTAATAATATTAGTTTTTTTAGCAATATTGGCTTGTGTTTTATATTTATTTTATCAATTGCCTAATCGTTGGGAATATGCCTTACGTCATCGTAGCTTAAGCTTGGTTGCTATTGTTATAACTGGCGCTGCAGTTGCATTATCTACAATGGTTTTTCAGGCAATAGTTAATAATAGAATTTTAACTCCAGCTATTCTAGGGTTGGATAGTTTATATTTATGTGTTCAAGTAAGTATTTTATTCTTATTTGGATCTTATGCACTAATTTCACTTAACTCTATTTTATTATTCTTCATTTGTAGTGGAATAATGATTTTATTTTCTCTATTGCTTTATTTTTATTTATTTCAAAAAGAAAAGCAAAATATTTTTTTCTTATTATTAGTAGGGATTGTATTTGGAACCCTGTTTCAAAGCTTGACAACTTTTATGGAGGTATTGATTGATCCAAATGAGTTTCAAATTGCACAAGATATTGGCTTTGCTAGTTTTAATCGAATTAATCTGAATATCTTATGGATTTCTCTCGTCATTTTAATTTTAACTATTTTATACGGACTACGTTATTTACCTTATTTAGATGTATTAGCATTAGGGCGTGAACATGCTGTTAATTTAGGATTGGATTATCATAAAATTTGTCGCCATCTTTTGATTATCGTCGCTATTTTAACTTCAGTATCAACCGCTCTTGTTGGACCGATAACTTTTTTAGGTTTATTGGTTATGAATATTACTTTTGAGTTTATGCGTACATATAGACATAATATATTAATTTTAGTCGCAATGTTAATTTCAATTATTACATTAGTATGTGGTCAATTACTCGTATCTAGGGTGTTTTTGTTTAAAACACCATTAAGCATAATTATTAATTTTATCGGTGGACTTTATTTTATGTATTTGTTATTAAGAGAAAATAAGAAATGGCAATAGAAATTAAGAATGTTACTAAATATTACGGGGATAAAAAAGTAGTTGATGATGTTTCCGTTACCATTCCGGAAGGAAAAATTACTTCTTTTATTGGTCCCAATGGCGCAGGAAAAAGCACAATTATTAGTATCATAGGACGCTTATTAACGGCAGATAAAGGTGAGATTTATTTAAAAAATAAATTGTTATCAGCGCAAAAAAATGAGGAAATTGCTAAACAATTATCTATTTTAAAGCAATCTAATCATATTAATTTGCGTTTAACTGTTGAAGAATTAGTTGCATTTGGACGTTTTCCTTATTCAAAAGGACATTTAACACAAAACGATCATGCCATTATTGATGAAGCCATTGAATATATGGATCTAACTTTGTTAAAAAAACAATATGTTAGTCAACTAAGTGGGGGGCAGCAACAAAGAGCGTATATTGCGATGACGCTTGCACAAAATACGGATTATATTTTATTAGATGAACCGTTGAATAATTTAGATATGAAACATTCTGTACAAATTATGAATGTGTTAAGGAAATTAGCGACAGAATTAAATAAAACAATTGTTATCGTTATACATGATATTAATTTTGCTTCTTGTTATTCCGATTATATCGTCGCAATGAAAGCAGGAAAATTACTTTATCAAGGTAAGGTTAAAGAAATGATGTCTTCATCAATTTTGGAAGATATTTATGAGATGAAAATTCCAATTGAACAAATTAATCATCAACAAATCGCCCTTTATTTTAGAAATTAGTTTAAGGAGTAAAATATGAAAAAATCATGGTTTATTAGTGCTATTATGTTATGTAGCTTGGCGAGTGCAACGATACATGCTGAAGATATTACTGTTACGAATGCAGTGGGAGAACAGGTGGTTCCACATAATCCACAAAGAGTAGTCGTCTTGGATTTTTCCGCCGTGGATACGCTGCGTGCTTTAGGCGTACAGGATAAAATAGTCGGTATTCCGCGTAGTACCAAAGTGCCTGATTATCTTTCAGAGTTCAATACAGAGAAATATACCAATGTTGGCACACCACCAGAACCGGCATTTGAAAAAATTAATGAATTAAATCCAGATCTGATTATTGCTACCGGTCGCCAGCAAAAAATTCTCGATAAATTAAAAGAAATTGCACCGGTATTTTATGTTCAAACTGACTACGAAAATTACTATACCGGTTTTCAGCAAAATATGAGAGCGTTTGCTAAGATTTTTGATCGTCAGCAGTTAGTTGAAGATAAATTGACGGAATTATCAGAAAAAATCTCCGATCTCGCGAAAAAAACAGCAAAAAAGACCGCACTTTTACTCTTAGTTAATGAAAGTAAAATGAGTGCATTTGGCGATACATCTCGTTATGCTTTAGTTTACAAAAACTACGGATTTACACCAATTGATTTGAATATTAAATCTTCTACACATGGTATGAGTGTAGGATTTGAGTACATTTTAGAAAAAAATCCGGATTATTTGCTAGTGGTTGATCGCACTGCCGCACTAACTGATAAAGCACAAAATGCACAGAAAGTTTTAGATAATAAATTGATTAAGCAAACCGATGCTTATAAAAATAATCATATTGTTTATTTGAATGCAGCGAATTGGTATTTAACATTCGGCGGTTTACAAGGTATGTTTTTAATGTTAGATGAAGTGGCACAAGCGGTAAAATAGTTGCTACTTCTTAAATGTGCGGTTAAAAAACGGGCGATTTGCCCGTTTTTCATTTTTAATGTTCGCGTGTTTTAAAGAAGGTCACGTCCGGATAACGTTCTTGCGTGAGATTTAAATTGACCATTGTTGGTGCGATATAGGCTAAATTATCGCCGCCATCTAATGCCAAATGCTGCTCGTTTTTACGCTTAAATTCTTCAAATTTTTTGCCATCAGCGCATTCGACCCAGCGCGCTGTGGCGACATTGACATTTTCGTAAATCGCTTCAACGTTATATTCCGATTTTAAACGTGAAACAACCACATCAAACTGCAACACCCCAACCGCGCCGACAATCAGATCGTTATTGCTAATCGGGCGGAACACCTGTACCGCACCTTCTTCCGATAATTGTACTAAGCCTTTGAGCAATTGTTTTTGTTTCAACGGATCTTTTAGGCGAATACGACGGAATAATTCCGGCGCGAAATTTGGAATACCGGTAAATTTCAGTTCTTCCCCTTGGGTAAAGGTATCACCAATTTGGATCGTGCCATGGTTATGCAAACCGATAATATCGCCGGCGTAGGCTTCTTCCGCATGAGTGCGATCGCCCGCCATAAAGGTCAAAGCATCAGAAATGACCACATCTTTGCCGATACGCACGTGACGTAATTTCATACCTTTTTCATATTTACCCGAGACGACGCGCATAAAGGCAACGCGGTCACGGTGTTTTGGATCCATATTTGCTTGAATTTTAAACACAAAGCCGGTTAATTTTTCTTCCGCACTTTCCACTAAACGGGTATCCGCTTGGCGCGCTTGTGGCGCGGGCGCCCATTGGGTTAAGCCATCAAGGAAATGATCCACGCCAAAGTTACCAAGAGCAGTACCGAAAAAGACTGGCGTTAAATCCCCGCTTAAAAAAGCATCAAGCTCAAATTCATTGGAAGCACCTTGTACCAATTCTAATTCGTCGCGCAATTGTTGCGCCAAATCTTCACCCACCGCAGCATCTAATTCTGGATTGGTTAAGCCTTTGACAATGCGCACCTCTTGGATGGTATGTCCTTGACCAGATTGATATAAATAGGTTTCATCTTTATACAAATGGTAAACGCCTTTAAATAATTTTCCGCACCCAATCGGCCAAGTGATCGGCGCGCAATGAATATTTAGCACATTTTCCACTTCATCCAATAATTCCATCGGATCGCGAATATCGCGGTCGAGTTTATTCATAAAGGTGATAATTGGCGTGTCGCGCAAACGGGTAACTTCCATCAATTTGATGGTCCGTTCTTCCACCCCTTTAGCGCTGTCGATCACCATCAAGCAGCTATCCACCGCGGTTAATGTACGGTAAGTATCTTCCGAGAAGTCTTCGTGTCCCGGGGTATCTAATAAATTCACCAAACAATCATTATAAGGAAATTGCATGACGGAGGTGGTGATGGAAATTCCCCGTTGTTTTTCCATTTCCATCCAGTCGGATTTGGCGTGTGCTTGCGATCCTTTACCTTTGACCGAACCGGCAGTTTGAATGGCATTGCCATAAAGTAACACTTTTTCCGTGATTGTGGTTTTACCGGCATCGGGGTGGGAGATAATCGCAAAGGTGCGTCTTTTATTTACTTGTTGTGGATAATCGTTTAAGGACATTTGTTTTATTCAATAATTCTACAAAAAATGGGCTATATTTTCGCTGAAATTGAGGGAATTCTCAATATTTTTCTCTTTTTCGCCAGATGGATTGAAAATTTATAAAAAATAGCAAACGATTGCGTCAAAAGTGCGGTACAATATGGTGCAGTTTTTGATTGAGAAACAGGAAATAAGCATGACACAACTTAGTCTTAAAAAAATCTATTCGGGAAAAGTACGCGATCTTTATGAAATTGACGATAAACGGATGTTGATGGTAGCGACGGATCGTTTGTCGGCGTTTGATGTTATTTTAGAGGATCCAATTCCGCGTAAAGGCGAAATTCTCACCCAAATTTCGAACTTTTGGTTTAACAAATTGGCGCCGATTATGCCAAATCATTTTACCGGCGACACGGTGTATGATGTTTTACCTAAAGCTGAAGCGGATTTAGTCAAAGATCGCGCGGTGGTATGTAAGCGTTTGAAACCGATTAAAATTGAGTCGATTGTGCGCGGTTATTTGACCGGTAGCGGTTTGAAAGATTATAAACAAACCGGCACCATTTGCGGATTGCAATTGCCGCAAGGTTTAGTGGAAGCGAGCAAATTGCCAGAGCCGATTTTTACGCCGTCAAGCAAAGAAGAAGTGGGTAACCATGATATTAATATTAGTTATGCGGAATGTGAAAAATTAATCGGTGCAGAATTGGCGCGTCAAGTGAGAGAAAAAGCTATTGCGCTTTATACCGCTGCCGCAGAATATGCCTTGACAAAAGGTATTATTATTTGCGATACCAAATTTGAATTTGGTTTAGATGAAAATGGCGTATTGACTTTGATGGATGAAGTATTAACGCCGGATTCCAGCCGTTTTTGGTCACTGGAAACCTATCAAGAGGGAATCAATCCACCGTCTTTTGATAAACAATTTATTCGCGATTGGTTGGAGCAAAGCGGTTGGAATAAAGAACCTCCCGCGCCGAAAGTGCCGGCAGAGGTAATTCAAAAAACTGTTGATAAATATCAAGAAGCATTAGATTTATTAACGAAATAATTGGAAGTGCGGTGAAATTTTGTTAAATTTAACCGCACTTTATTCTATTTATTGAGGTGATATGAGATCGGTTGCGATTGTGGGGTTGGGATGGCTAGGTTTGCCTCTTGCTCGCCATTTAAAAAATTTAGGTTGGGAAGTGAAAGGCAGCAAGCGTACACATGAAGGCGTGGAGCAGATGCGTTTGATCCGTTTGGAGGCTTATCACCTTGAATTAACGCCTGAATTGAATGTGGATCCGGATGATTTAACCGAGTTGTTATCGGTTGATAGCCTCATTATTAATATTCCGCCCAGCCAGTATTTTTTTGATTTGCAACAATACGTGCAAGGGATCAAAAATTTAGTCAGCGAAGCATTGTTGCATAATATTCAGCACATCATTTTTATCAGCTCAAGTTCAGTCTTTCCGGATATTTCTGGGCAATTTGACGAAGACACTCCAGCGCAGCCGAATTCGGATATGGGTAGAGCGTTGTTGGAAATCGAAAATTGGCTGTTCCAATTGCAAGATATCGATTGCGATATTATCCGTTTTACAGGGCTGGTGGGCAATGATCGCCATCCGGTGTTTCATCTGGTTGAACGTGAACAAGTGGACAAGGGCAATATGCCGGTAAATTTAGTTCACGTGGACGATTGCGCCCGCGCAATTCAATTGCTGTTGGAAACCCCAAGTTATCAGCGCTTATACCACCTTGCCGCGCCCCATCACCCGACTCGCGCGGATTATTATGGTAAAATGGCGGAAAAATTGTCGCTAAATTCACCGCACTTTATTGTATCGCCACAAGATCCGCAGCGTATTATTGTGGGCGATAAAATTTGTCGAGAACTGGATTTTGTTTATCAATATCCGGATCTTTATGCGATTTTGCCACAACAAGATGAGGCGTGTTGCTAAAAGTGCAGTCAAAATAAATTGAATTTTTATTTACAAATTTTGAATTTTTAATCATAATACAGCTGTTTAATGTTTCAGTGAACAAAAGGTCTTAACTATGTCAAACACGATTTTACAAACGATTCCTCAAGGTCAAAAAGTGGGGATTGCTTTTTCCGGCGGCTTAGATACCAGCGCGGCGCTACTTTGGATGCGCCAAAAAGGTGCGGTGCCTTATGCTTATACCGCGAATTTAGGGCAGCCTGATGAGGATGATTATAATGCGATTCCGCGCAAAGCGATGGAATACGGTGCAGAAAAAGCGCGTTTAATTGACTGTCGTAGTCAATTGGCGCACGAAGGGATCGCGGCGATTCAATGTGGCGCTTTCCATATTTCTACCGGCGGTGTGACGTATTTTAATACCACGCCATTGGGTCGCGCAGTGACTGGAACCATGTTAGTTTCAGCCATGAAAGAAGATGATGTGAATATTTGGGGTGACGGTAGTACCTTTAAAGGCAACGATATTGAGCGTTTTTATCGTTATGGTTTGTTAACAAACCCAAATTTAAAAATTTATAAACCTTGGTTAGATAATCAATTTATCGAAGAATTGGGCGGTCGCCATGAGATGTCACAATTCTTAATCGCTAACGGATTTGAATACAAAATGTCGGTTGAAAAAGCCTATTCTACCGATTCTAATATGTTAGGTGCGACGCACGAAGCGAAAGATTTGGAATTTTTAAACAGCGGTATTCGCATTGTGAATCCAATTATGGGCGTAGCATTCTGGAAAGAAGACGTACAAGTTAAGGCAGAAGAAGTGACCGTGCGTTTTGAGGAAGGCGTTCCTGTGGCGTTAAATGGTAAAACCTTTGATAACGCGGTGGATTTATTTATGGAAGCTAACCGTATCGGCGGACGTCACGGATTGGGAATGTCGGATCAAATCGAAAACCGTATTATTGAAGCGAAAAGTCGCGGAATTTATGAAGCACCGGGAATGGCGTTGTTACATATTGCGTATGAGCGTTTGGTGACCGGTATTCATAACGAAGATACTATTGAACAATATCGTATTAACGGATTGCGTTTAGGTCGTTTATTGTATCAAGGTCGTTGGTTCGATCCACAAGCATTAATGTTGCGCGAAACTGCACAACGCTGGGTGGCGAAAGCGGTGACCGGTGAAGTGACCTTAGAATTACGTCGTGGTAACGATTATTCTATCTTAAATACAGAATCGCCAAATTTAACTTATGCGCCGGAACGTTTAAGTATGGAAAAAGTGGAAAATGCGCCATTTGATCCGGTAGATCGTATTGGTCAGTTAACCATGCGTAACTTAGATATTACCGATACACGCAGTAAATTAGGTATTTACACCAATACGGGATTATTAACCGTCGGAGCAGAATCAATGTTGCCACAATTGGATAAAAAATAATCCAAGCGTAAGGGTATAAAAAAATCGGACAAGGTTGAGCGCTGTCCGATTTTTTGTTTTTAATGAAAAAGTGCGGTGAAAATTTTTGATTTTTTCACCGCACTTTTGTGTATTTATTTAAATCCAAATTGGATTATGATTCTATTTCGGTTTTTTGTTGATGCTCAAATGTGGGCGGCATTTGCGGATTAGCATCTTCTTCATCTAACTGCTGCACTTCGGGATGAGGTAAAAAATCTCCATCAGGATAGGTGCTTTTTTCTTTACCAATTAATTGATTTTGCAATTGCTTAAAATTACTTTGTGGTGACAGCCAAATCGCTAACAGCGCTTGATTAAAAGAGGCATCAAATTCGTGGTTTAAAATCGTATCATTCAATACAAAATACCCTTTGTTTTCCAAGGCAATATAGCTTAATACATCATTTGGCGAGAAATCGGGAAAAATTTCTTGCATTTTTTTCAGCCACGCTGTCGAGCTATCTTTATTGAAATTTAATGCATTGATTTCTTTAACTAAATTAATCGCAAAACTTTTCCCTTCAATCGGTTTAGCATATTTGAAGGTTAACATTAACGGACGCATATTTTCTTGATATGTACCGTTTTCGCTGTAAAGGCTAAGCGTATAAACCTGAAAAGGTCCCCAATTATAATCACCATTTCCCACACTTTTCCATTGCGCAAAAAGTGCGGTCGAAAATAAGCAAGAAATACTCAATAAAATAGCTTTAAATTTCATATTTTACCTAGAATAAAAATCCTCTGTTGATTATATCAATAAACTAAAAAAAGGCGAGAATCAACCTCGCCTTTTGTACAAATTTTGCTATAGGGTTTATTTTAAACTACCTACCATATCTTCTGGACGAACCCATTTATCGAAATCTTCCGCTGATACAAGACCAAGATTGATGGCTTCTTCTTTTAAGGTTGTGCCATTTTTGTGTGCGGTTTTCGCGATTTTCGCTGCATTTTCGTAACCGATATGGGTATTTAACGCAGTTACCAACATTAGAGAGTTATCTAATTGTTGTTTAATGCGTGGATAGTTCGGTTCGATACCTGTTGCACAGTGTTCATCAAATGAGATACAAACGTCGGCTAAAAGTTGGGCAGATTGTAAGAAGTTTGCTGCCATTACTGGTTTGAACACGTTTAATTGGAAGTGACCTTGTGAGCCCGCGAAGGAAATTGTGGTATCGTTACCTAACACTTGCGCGCAAACCATGGTCATTGCTTCACATTGCGTTGGGTTGACTTTGCCCGGCATGATTGATGAACCCGGTTCATTTTCCGGAATTAAGATTTCACCGATACCGGAACGTGGACCAGAAGCCAATAAACGAATGTCATTTGCGATTTTGAATAATGACATTGCGATTTGTTTTAATGCACCGTGAGTTTCAACGATAGCGTCATGAGTTGCTAATGCTTCAAATTTATTTTCCGCCGTGATGAACGGTAAACCGGTGAATTTCGCAATGTATTCTGCCACTTTCACATCGTAACCTTTAGGCGTGTTCAAGCCTGTGCCTACCGCTGTACCACCTAATGCCATTTGGCGTAAATGTGGTAAGGTATTTTTCAGTGCGATTAAACCGAAGTGTAATTGCGCTGCATAAGCAGAGAATTCTTGACCTAATGTTAGCGGTGTTGCGTCCATTAAGTGCGTACGACCGATTTTCACTACATCTTTGAATGCTTCAGATTTGGCTGCGAAAGTTTTTTGTAAACGTTCAACCGCAGGAATAGTTGCTTCAACCACTTTTTTGTATGCCGCAATGTGCATAGCAGTTGGATAAGTATCGTTTGAAGATTGTGATTTGTTTACGTCATCATTTGGGTGAATAATCGATTTCTCACCTAATTTTCCGCCGTTGATGACGTGCGCACGGTTGGCGATCACTTCGTTTACGTTCATATTGGATTGTGTACCCGAACCGGTTTGCCAAATAACGAGAGGGAATTGATCATCTAATTTATTCGCCAAAATTTCATCACAGGCTTGTGCGATTAAATCACGTTTTTCAGCCGGTAAAACTCCAAGATCGTGGTTAGCATACGCGGCAGCTTTTTTCAAATAACCGAAAGCTTCGATAATTTCTTTAGGCATTGAGGCTTCTGGACCAATTTTGAAGTTGTTGCGTGAACGTTCAGTTTGTGCTGCCCAGTATTTGTCTGCTGGAACTTGCACTTCGCCCATGGTGTCTTTCTCAATACGGAATGTCATAGTGATTACCTCTTAAAAAATATTAATTAAAAACCGATAAGGTAGTTTGGAGTGTAACACTTTGCAGGTATGAATGGAATGAAATGAAACGCGTGAAAATGATGTTTTGTGACTTAGATCATAAAAGTGCGGTGAATTTTTTTTGTATTTTTTCTTTTGTTTTTCATGATGCCATAAAATTTACGTACTTAAAAAATTAATGTTTTATCTTCGAGGCATTTTCCGATAAAATCTGTAAGTTTTAACCCGAAGTAATTTATACAGAGTTTCATCTACTGGTGATATGTGTTATGAGTAAAAACGCCCAATTTTATATTATTGAGAATATGCAGCCGACGGAATTATTATCGGCAAGCGAAAATTTGGCGTGCAATTTAGCGGCTTCTGCGTGGCGTGTGGGGAAAAAAGTATTGATTGCTTGTGAAACCGAACAGCAGGCGCTAAATCTTGATGAAGCTTTATGGCAACGAGATCCTGATGAGTTTGTCCCGCATAATTTATCCGGTGAAATCACACAGTTTGCTACGCCGATTGAAATTTCGTGGCTAGGAAAACGCAATGCACAACGTCGTGATTTATTGATCAATTTGCAAACCAACGTACCGGATTTTGTCGCGGGTTTTAATCAAGTGATTGATTTTGTTCCTCAAGATGAAACCGAAAAAGCTCAAGCGCGCGAACGTTATAAACAATACCGTCAGTTAGGCTGGCAGTTGAGTACGGAGAAAGCGTAATGAATAAATTCTCTCGTATAGCAACATTTGCGCGAAGAATTTATTATTGAAAGCAGTTATAATTCCAATGCAAGGTGATTTACCCATTGATATTAAATTTACCAACCGTGCAAAATACTATCAATGGTTTGATGATTTTCATAAAAATCAACAGGATATTGATAGTTTGGTTGAGTTGGTGAGTGAATATAAGTTGAGCGAGCTGGCAAGACAAGAACCACAGTGTGGCTCAACTATATGTAACCTCACACAGTTCGTGTGGGGTATAAGCGGTAAGATTTAAGCAAATTTTTGCCAAAATTCGCGATAAAGGAGAATATGATGAAATTAGCAGAAGCTTTAATTGAACGAGCGGATTTACAACGTCGTTTGGAACAATTAAATCAACGATTACGACAAAATGCTCAATATCAAGAAGGGGAAGAACCAGCGGAAAATCCCGTTGAGTTATTAGCCGAATATCATCGCACTGCAGAACAATGGCAAAAAATGGTGGTGGAAATCAATCAAGCGAATAACCGTATTCAACTTGAAAATGGCACATCAATGATTGAAGCGCTTGCATTACGTGATTTACTCAAAACTAAACACGCGATGCTCATCAATCTCGCCGATGCAGCGACTCCTGAGCAATCTCGTTACAGTCGTAGTGAAATCAAAATGCTTGCGGCAGTTAATGTGAGAGAAATTCGTAAACAAGCGGATGAGATTGCAAAGCAGCACCGTGAATTAGACACGCAAATTCAACAAGCTAACTGGCTAAACGAACTCTAAACCCTGTTTGGGTAGTTTTACGTTAAGGCGAATATCACCTTCGCTTAAGGCAAAAAGCAATTACAAGTCGAGAAACGATGGGCAGTTTCATTTTTTTCATTGCGTAGCCCTGAACACGTTACTTTGTAATTAAAAAGCGTATGCTGTATTACCCGATATTGATTAACGTAAAATGAGGGTGGGATTGGGGAATAATCGGTAAGATTTAAGCAAAATTTTTAAAAAGTCATAAAAACTGACCGTTTGTAAAAAATAAAATAGAGAGTAAAGAAGTTTTGTAGGGTGCGTTTTAGCGCACCATTTCATTTTAAATTAGACATAACGGTGCGTTAAATCGCACCTTACCAAAGAGAAAAAATAATGACCCAAAAATTTGAAATGGCAGATCGTTTCGACTCCTCAGCAGTCGAACAAGCACTTTATAAACACTGGGAAGAACAGGGCTATTTTAAGCCGACTGAAAACCCGAATGTTCCAAGTTACTGTATTGCAATTCCGCCGCCAAATGTGACCGGCTCGTTGCATATGGGACACGCGTTCCAGCAAACTTTGATGGATACGCTTATCCGTTTTAACCGTATGGAGGGCAATAACACCTTATGGCAAGCGGGGACTGACCACGCTGGGATTGCGACCCAAATGGTGGTGGAGCGTAAAATTGCGGCGGAAGAGAGCAAAACTCGCCATGATTATGGACGTGAGGCTTTTATCAATAAAATCTGGGATTGGAAAGCCTATTCAGGCGGTACCATCAGCCAGCAAATGCGTCGTCTCGGTAACTCAATCGACTGGGATCGTGAGCGTTTTACCATGGACGAGGGTTTATCGAATGCGGTAAAAGAAGTGTTTGTTCGTTTACACGAAGAGGGCTTGATTTATCGCGGCAAACGCCTAGTCAACTGGGATCCAAAACTTCACACCGCGATTTCTGACCTTGAAGTAGAAAATAAAGAGAGCAAAGGCTCGCTTTGGCATTTCCGCTATCCATTAGCCAATGGAGCGAAAACCGCAGATGGTAAAGATTACTTAGTGGTAGCGACGACCCGTCCTGAAACGATGTTGGGCGATACTGCAGTGGCAGTTCACCCTGAAGATGAGCGTTATCAATCGTTGATTGGCAAAACCGTGATGTTACCGCTTGCTAACCGTGAAATTCCAATTATTGCGGACGATTATGTGGATCGTGAGTTTGGTACTGGCGTGGTAAAAATCACCCCTGCACATGACTTCAACGACTATGAAGTGGGTAAACGCCATCAGTTGCCTATGGTAAACGTGATGACGTTAAATGCTGATATTCGTGATGAAGCGGAAATTATCGGTACGGACGGCAAGCCGTTAGCGACTTATGAAGCGAAAATCCCAGCGGATTATCAAGGCTTAGCGCGTTTTGCGGCGCGTAAGAAAATTGTAGCGGACTTTGACGCGCTTGGTTTATTAGAAGAAATCAAACCCCATGATCTAAAAGTGCCTTATGGTGACCGCGGTGGCGTGCCGATTGAGCCAATGTTGACTGACCAATGGTATGTGAGCGTGAAACCGCTTGCGGAAGTCGCAACCAAAGCAGTGGAAGATGGCGAAATTCAATTCGTGCCAAAACAGTACGAAAACCTCTATTTCTCTTGGATGCGTGATATTCAGGATTGGTGTATTTCGCGCCAATTATGGTGGGGACACCGCATTCCAGCATGGTATGACGAAGCGGGTAATGTATATGTGGCGCGTGATGAAGCGGAAGTGCGGTCAAAATATCAGTTAAATGCTGATGTTGTGTTGAAACAAGATGAAGATGTGTTGGATACATGGTTTTCATCAGGCTTGTGGACGTTCTCAACTCTTGGCTGGCCAGAGCAAACGAAAGAGCTCAAAATGTTCCACCCAACCGATGTGTTAATCACCGGTTTCGACATCATTTTCTTCTGGGTGGCGCGTATGATTATGTTTACGATGCACTTCATCAAAGATGAAAATGGCAAACCACAAGTACCATTCAAAACTGTGTATGTCACAGGTTTAATCCGTGATGAACAAGGGCAAAAAATGTCGAAATCGAAAGGGAACGTGTTAGACCCGATTGATATGATTGATGGCATCAGCCTTGAAGATTTGCTTGAAAAACGCACGGGCAACATGATGCAACCGCAACTTGCCGAGAAAATTGCCAAAGCCACTCGTAAAGAATTTGCAGAGGGCATTGCAGCACATGGTACAGACGCATTGCGTTTCACCTTGGCAGCGCTTGCAAGCAACGGGCGTGATATCAATTGGGATATGAAACGTCTCGAAGGTTACCGCAACTTCTGTAATAAATTATGGAATGCAAGTCGTTTCGTTTTGACCAACGAGAAATTAGATTTATCCGTAGGCGATGTGGAATATAGCCTTGCCGATCGTTGGATCCAATCGAGCTTCAACCGCACTGTTGGTGAGTTCCGTGATGCATTAGGTCAATATCGCTTCGATTTGGCAGCCAATACGATTTACGAGTTCACATGGAACCAATTCTGCGACTGGTACTTAGAATTAACCAAACCGGTCTTCGCTAATGGCACGGACGCACAAAAACGTGCGGCAAGCCAAACTTTGGTGCTTGTGTTAGAAAAATTATTGCGTTTAGCTCACCCGATCATTCCGTTCATCACGGAAGAAATCTGGCAGAAAGTGAAAGGCTTCGCAAATGTTTCAGGCGATACCATTATGCTACAACCGTTCCCAACTGTTGAAGCGAACCAAATTGACGAAGTGGCAGAAATACAGAGCAACTGGTTAAAAGAGTTGATCGTGGCGGTGCGTAACATTCGTGCAGAAAGTAACATTGCTCCAAGCAAAGGTTTAGATTTCTTAGTGCGTAACGTTTTAGATGAACAACGTCACATTCTTGCGGAAAATGACCGTTTGTTAAAAGCCATGGCAAAACTTGACAGCGTGCAAGTCTTAGCACAAGGCGAAGAAGCCCCGCTTTCGGTCGCGAAATTGGTCGGCAATGTGGAAGTATTAGTGCCAATGGCGGGCTTTATCAACAAAGAAGCTGAACTTGCTCGTTTGAATAAAGAGATTGACAAAATGCTCAATGAAATCAAACGTATTGAAGGCAAACTCAGCAACGAAGCCTTTGTGGCAAAAGCACCGGAAGCAGTGATTGCCAAAGAGCGTGAGAAAATGCAAGCGTATCAAGATGGGCTTGAGAAGTTGAAAGCGCAATATCAGGCGATTGAAGCGTTGTAATTAAAATCGGTAGAATAAAGAGTTGGTTTCGATGAAATCAACTCTTTTTTTATGCCATAAACGATGCCAAATTTACTGTTGGATCCGAAACGCTCCCATGGCACATTGCAGTTGATCGCCATAGAAAATTAAAGGCGTGCGTTGGCGTAACCAATAAGGGATGTTATGTTGTTGCCATAGTTTTTTGATATCTTGATGGATACCATGATGAAGGACCATCCCCGAATAACGAAAAGCAAGATGGATAGGCTTTTGTGTCGGCGGAAGGAGCATCACGTGATCTTGCCATTGCGCCATCCATTCATTAGGTTGTGCTTTAATGATAAATTTGCCTAAATTATCCGGTAAATCAATAGGTTGGTTTAAGGTTACCGGCAACACAAGCTGGCTAACATCTTGATAAATTGGCGTGATGTGTAAGTGTTGGCGATAGCGACGAATCAGCTTGTCACCCAATTTAAATTCAGGATAACGATCTGCTTGGGCGAAAATCACATCTTGAATAATTTGCGCCAATTGTTTGCTGGATGGCATGGGTAAATGGCAATTGGCTAGCCACAAACGTAGTAATGCTTTTTGTTTTGGCGCAGAAAAATGCGCAAATTGGTTAATGTCAAAAGTGCGGTCATTTTTTTGATATTTTTGTAATTCTTGTGCCAGTAATTCATTTAACAATTGCTGCTGTTCTAAGCAATGTTGTGCGCTGCGTTGGACCGCTTGGTCAAAATGCGCCCAGCGTTGTCGCAAGGATGGCAAAATTTGATGGCGCAAGAAGTTGCGGTCATAGCGGTTATCTTGATTGCTTTCATCTTCAATCCAAGGCAGATTTTCACTATGAACATATTCTTCTAGCTCGGCGCGCGTGAATTGGAGCAGTGGGCGAAAAATCGGCACAGAAAAGACCGCACTTTGTATTGGCATGGCGGACAAGCCTTGTACGCCACTGCCACGTTTTAGCGCAAGGAGAAAGGTTTCTGTTTGATCTTGCTGATGGTGGGCGGTCGTCAAAATATGATCGGCGCTCATATAACGCCGAATGGCTTGGTAACGGGCTTCGCGGGCGCCCGCTTCAACACCTAAACGTCGATCGACTTGGACTTTTTCCACGATCAGCGGAACGGATAATTGGCGACAAAGGCGTTGGCAATGTGCCGCCCAATGATCGGCGTTTGGGCTTAAACCGTGATGAATATGGATGGCGCTAAGGGAAAAGTGCGGTCGTTTTTGACAGAATTTTGTCAATAACGAGAGCAGCGCGGTGGAATCAAGTCCACCGCTAAAACCGACGAGAAAATGGGTTTGTGTCGGTTGATGTTGGCTAACGATATGCTCAAATTTTGCAAAAATATCCATGCTAAATTAAGCAATTTTTACCGCTTGATAATGGCTGCGCGGGTTAACGATAAATTCTCTCGCCGCGATAATTTGTAGCTCATAAAGCCCGGAATCATGCGTCATTTGCATTACTTCATTCACCGCATTGGCAGTATGTTCAAAGGCTTCAATATCGGATTTTCCATTTAACAAATTTGCCATAAACAATCCGGCGGTTAAATCGCCCACGCCAACGGGATCTTTGGTAAAGGTATGCAATGGGCGGCTGATGTGCCAAATGCCTTCTTGGTTAGCCAGTAACATCTCAAATTGGTTCGGATCTTGTCCGACTTTGCTTAAATGTTTGACTAACACTTTTTTCGGACCTTTAGCTAAAATGGCTTTGACCGCGTCGATGGCTTGCGCAAAATTTTCCACGCGTAAACCGCTTAATTCGCGTAATTCCACGAGGTTTGGCGTGATAATATCCGCGGCTTTCATGGCGATATTGACTAAACCTTCTTTTACGCCATCTGCTACGATACAACCTTTATCCGGATGTCCCATGACGGGATCGCAAAGATAAACCGCGTGAGGATTACGTTGTTTAACATAGTTAACCGCGTTGATAATCTCTTCGACTTGTTCAGCGGAACCGATATAGCCGGAAATGATCGCATCACAGCGGTGCAGTTCACCAATTTCATCAATACCACGCACGATTTCGCCGATTTGTTCTTTGGGTAGCACCATGCCGGTCCATTTAGCGTATTGCGTATGGTTGGAGAATTGGACGGTATTCAAAGCCCATACATCCACCCCGAGCAGTTGCATTGGAAAGGTCGCGGATTTATTACCCGCGTAACCATATACGACGTGAGATTGAATAGAAATCAGGTTTTTCATATGAACTCCTCTTTAAGAATAAATATCTTTTTTATAACGTCAAAAGAGCGGTCAAAATAACCGCTCTTTTTAACAAATCATTAGCTTAACAATAACCGTAGCTCATCAAACGTTGGTAGCGACGATCCAATAAGGTTTCTTGATCAAGCACTTCAAGATCGGCTAAATCGTCCAATAAACGTTGTTTTAAATGGCTTGCCATTTCGGCATAATTGCGATGCGCACCGCCCAAAGGTTCCGGCACGATATTGTCAATTAATTTTAATTCGTGCAAACGGTTGGCGGTTAAACCCATGACTTCCGCGGCGGTAGAGGCTTTGTCTGCGCTTTTCCATAAAATAGAAGCACAACCTTCCGGCGAAATTACGGAATAAGTGCTGTATTGCAACATATTAACTTTGTCGCCCACGCCAATGGCTAACGCGCCACCGGAGCCGCCTTCGCCGATAACGGTACAAATCACTGGGACTTTTAAGGTGGACATTTCGCGTAAATTACGTGCAATGGCTTCCGATTGACCGCGTTCTTCAGCTCCCACGCCCGGATAAGCGCCTGGGGTGTCAATAAAGGTGATAATGGGTAATTTAAAGCGTTCAGCCATTTGCATTAAACGCAATGCTTTACGATAACCTTCCGGTGCCGGCATCCCAAAATTGCGTTTTACCTTTTCTTTCACCGAACGTCCTTTTTGATGTCCGATAATCATCACCGGTTTTCCGTCTAAACGTGCCAATCCCCCCACAATCGCTTTATCATCAGCAAAGGCTCGATCGCCGGCAAGTTCTTCGAAATCGGTGAAAATATGTTCAATGTAATCTAGTGTATAAGGGCGGTTTGGATGGCGCGCCATGCGAGAAACTTGCCAAGCGTCTAAATTAGCAAAGGTTTTTTGCGTTAATTCCACGCTTTTCTTTTGCAAGCGCGCAATTTCATCATCAAGATTAATTTTGTCGTCTTGTTCGGTAACGGAACGCAGCGATTCAATTTTGGCTTCCAGTTCTGCAATAGGTAATTCAAAATCTAAGTATTCTTGGCTCATTTTTTCTTCCTAATATTAAATTCGCACCAAATTGTACCGCACTTTAGCAAGATTTTCGGCAAGGCGCAAATTGAAATGCATTGTATGCGTTTTTGCATAAAAAATCTTGGCATTTTTGGCTGGTAGGAGGTTTTAACATGGTGAATAAAGTGCGGTTGTTTTTTTGTACGATTTTAAGGTGCATTTGGCGCACCTTAAAGATCGACTTATTTGCGCGGTAATTGGATTTTTTGTTCTTCACTTGGACGGTATAACACCAAAATATGTCCAATGGTTTGTACCGCTTCCGCGTGGGTTTCGCGTACAATGGCATCAATAATTAATTGTTTGGTTTCACGATCGGCGCCAGTGATTTTCACTTTAATTAGCTCGTGATGATTGAGCGCAATTTCAATTTCCGCCAATACGCCTTCGGTTAATCCGTTGCCACCTAGCATCACAACGGGGTTGAGATGATGAGCCAGGCTTTTGAGAAATTGTTTTTGTTTGGTTGATAATGTCATTCGTTTTTAATCCTATAAAAGTGCGGTCAATAATTTGAACATGTTATTGACTTGAATTGGTGAATTTTACTCTGAAATGTGCGAGAGAGAAAGAGGTATTGTGTATTTGTGTGAGAAATGGTGGCTTATTTTGTGATAAATTGTAAAATGACGGGTCATATTTATCGATATGACGCTTGAAAAAAAATATTCTATCCACATATTGGTGGTATTGTCGGAAAAATAAAGAAATTATGGGAAAAAAGAAACGTTCAGCAAGTTCGACTCGTTGGTTGAATGAGCATTTTAAAGATCCTTTTGTGCAAAAAGCGCATAAACAAAAATTGCGTTCGCGTGCGTATTTTAAATTAGATGAAATTCAACAATCGGATCGTTTGTTTAAATCGGGGATGACGGTGGTCGATTTGGGCGCCGCGCCAGGCGGTTGGTCGCAATATGTGGTGAGCCAAATTGGCGGCAACGGGCGCGTGATTGCTTGTGATATTTTGGAGATGGATCCCATTGTCGGCGTGGATTTTTTGCAAGGCGATTTTCGTGATGAAAAGGTTTTAAATACCTTGCTGGAACGTGTCGGCGAGGGCAAGGTTGACGTGGTGATGTCGGATATGGCGCCGAATTTTAGTGGCATGTCGTCCGTTGATATTCCGCGCGCAATGTATTTGGTTGAGCTGGCATTAGATATGTGTAAGCAGGTGTTGGCGAATAAAGGCAGTTTTGTGGTCAAAGTGTTTCAGGGAGAAGGTTTTGATGACTATTTGCGTGAAATTCGTTCCCTGTTTAATGTGGTGAAAGTACGTAAACCGGAAGCCTCAAGGGATCGTTCCCGTGAGGTGTATATCGTTGCAACGGGTTACAGATATTAGCGATTGATTTGATAACTTCAAATTTAATGTGGACTGTAGTAAACTTGTAACAAATCATTAACTTAACAAAAGGTGGGGTCAGACCTTGAACGATATGGTAAAAAATTTAGTCCTTTGGATTGTGGTAGCGGTAGTGATGATGACTGCGTACCAAGGATTTAGTGGCAGTTCCTCCGGTAATGCGGTGGACTATACCACGTTTATCAGTGATGTGGGCAACAATCAGGTTGCTGCAACCAAATTTAATGAAGTGGGCGAAATTACGGTCACCAAAAAAGACGGTTCTAAATATACAACGGTATTACCGACACCGTTAGAAGATCGTAAATTATTAGATGATTTGCTTAATGCAAAAGTCAAAATTGACGGTGCCTTGCCAGAACAGCGTAGTTTTTTATCACAAATTTTCATTTCGTGGTTCCCAATGTTGCTGTTAATTGGCGTATGGTTTTTCTTTATGCGTCAGATGCAAGGCGGTGGTGGCAAGGCAATGAGCTTTGGTAAAAGTCGCGCTAAAATGCTAACGAAAGAACAAATTAAAACAACTTTTGCTGATGTTGCCGGTTGTGATGAGGCGAAAGAAGAAGTGGGCGAGATTGTTGATTTCTTACGCGATCCGAGTAAATTCCAAAAATTAGGCGGTAAAATTCCAAAAGGGATTTTGATGGTCGGTCCTCCGGGAACGGGTAAAACCTTATTGGCGAAAGCGATTGCCGGTGAAGCGAAAGTGCCTTTCTTTACGATTTCCGGTTCGGATTTCGTGGAAATGTTCGTTGGGGTTGGGGCATCTCGTGTGCGCGATATGTTTGAACAAGCGAAGAAAAATGCACCTTGTTTGATTTTTATTGATGAAATTGATGCGGTCGGTCGTCAACGTGGTGCCGGTCTTGGTGGCGGTCATGATGAACGTGAACAAACCTTAAACCAAATGTTGGTGGAAATGGACGGTTTTGAGGGGAACGAAGGCGTGATTGTGATTGCGGCAACAAACCGTCCAGATGTATTGGATCCCGCATTAACTCGTCCGGGACGTTTTGACCGTCAAGTAGTGGTCGGGTTGCCAGATGTGCGCGGACGCGAGCAAATTTTGAAAGTGCATATGCGTAAAGTGCCTGTGGCGCCAGATGTGGATGCCATGACGCTTGCGCGCGGTACACCAGGGTATTCCGGTGCGGATTTGGCGAATTTGGTAAACGAAGCCGCCTTATTTGCAGCGCGAACCAATAAACGTTTAGTGACGATGTTGGAATTTGAAAAAGCGAAAGATAAGATCAATATGGGACCGGAACGTCGCACGATGATCATGACTGATAAGCAAAAAGAATCCACCGCTTATCATGAAGCGGGCCATGCCATCGTGGGCTATTTAGTGCCGGAACATGATCCTGTGCATAAAGTGACAATTATTCCGCGTGGACGTGCGTTGGGGGTAACGTTCTTTTTGCCAGAAGGAGATCAGATCAGTATTAGTCAAAAGCAATTGGAAAGTAAACTTTCCACGCTATATGCGGGACGTTTGGCGGAAGATTTAATTTATGGCGAAGAAAATATTTCTACCGGTGCGTCGAATGATATTAAAGTAGCAACCAATATTGCGCGCAACATGGTAACCCAATGGGGCTTCTCCGATAAATTAGGACCGATTTTATATTCCGAAGATGAGGGTGAGGTTTTCTTAGGACGTTCTATGGCGAAAGCGAAACATATGTCGGATGAAACTGCTCATACTATTGATGAAGAAGTGCGTGCTATTGTCAACCGTAACTATGCGCGAGCAAGACAATTGTTAGTGGATAATATGGATATTTTGCACGCAATGAAAGATGCCTTGGTTAAATATGAAACTATTGAGGAGCTTCAAATTAAGCAATTGATGAATCGTGAGCCGGTCACGCCTCCATCTGGTTGGGATGATCGCGAGCAATCAGATGATACACCAAAATCTAATGCGCCGGCAGAACCAAGCGTGACACCAGATGCGTCACCAAGCGCGTAAAGTGCGGTAGAAAATTCGCCAGAATTGAATAATTCTTTCGGTAAAGATCATTAAATAAAAAAGGCACTTAGAGAAACAAAGCGTTGTAATCGGAGTACGCCTATTAGATTAATTAAAGGACTGGGTTTTGTATGTTAAACAAACCTAGTCCTTTTAGTTTTATTCAACTATATTTGTTGTAACTTTCTGTAATTGTTGTTTTTTTATTTAGATAATGTAGATCTGAAATTGAATATGTAATACTATTGAAAGTTTAGTAGGGGCGATACATTTTTTAGTTCGTTGAAAAGGTATCGCCTTAATCCGTTAGATTTTCACCCGACTTTTAGGTGTAGCCTGTAAAATTGGGCATATATCCTATTATTAAAATAAGTAGGCATTAAAATTTCATTGAAATACTCATCTTAACATTACGTCCAGCACCTGAAACCTTCTCACCTAGATAAGGGTTGTACTTGCGATTAAAGAGATTGTCTATGCTTAGAGAAAGCTTCATTCCTGGTATTTTCTTAGGTTCCCATATGGCAAATAGATTATGTAATGAGTAGCCTCTGGATTTAGGAAGTGACCAATACCCCGCATCCGGATCGTTATCAATAGGTGATCTATCTTGGCGCCGGAAAAACTCACCTTGCCAACCGATTGATATACTCCATTGGGGCAGGTTTGTCCCTAATGTAATTATTGCTTTACGAGGAGGGATCTCTGCTATCCAAGTTTTACTGGCAAATTCGGGATCTCGAGGGGATGCCTCTCGTTTACCTTTAATGTGCGAATAAGATATGCTACCAAATAAATATTTAGACTCATAGTAAGCTTCCAAATCTAAACCATAAATGTCATAACCAGGTAAATTACGATAATTACTGATAGGTTTGGTATCATGAACCATACCTCTTGTCTTGAATATTTCGTTTTGACCATGGTTATTAAATGCTGTAGCTCTAAACTGTAAATGGTCATTGTCAATTAGTAGATTTGTAAAATTCAGGATTGCTCCAAACCTTAAGGCATTTAATTTTTCTTTATCCAGATTACGGCTTGTACCGGTAATTTTGGCTTTGGCATATTGTACTTCATATTGCTCATCAATTACAGGAGCACGCCATGAGCGCCCAAAATCACCGAAGAAATGCAAACGATCTGAAATTTGCCATTGCAAACCTATATATGGCGACCATCCGGTATAGGTTTTTGCTGTATAATCGTGCCCTGCCAGCAAATTATTATATATTGGAGCAGCATTTTCTTTACCTACATTACGAACATGGTCATAACGCAGACCTAATTTGATGATGAAATTACTTAATTCTATATTATCTTCAACAAATATACTGCGTCTATATTGTACTCCAGATGGCATATAATAAGGCTGATACCAACCAAAATTATAATCTGCACGTTCCGATTTTGAGGGATCCCACATCATGATATCTCGTTTACCTCGATGACACTGCACTCCCGTCTGTAAGGTATGTTGCATAATACCGGTGGCAAACTGTGACGTATTATTTAATTCAAATTGGGTATCTTGATATACTGTGTTGCTTGAATTTCCCATACTAGCAACAAAGGACTTGGCAGCCTCTTTATGACGTTTATCCGCTTGTTTTGTTCTTGCCCATCCAATCTTTGCTTCTAGATTAATTAAAGGATGATCTGATATGTAAGTCCAGTCTAGAGAGACACTTTCATCAGTTAGTTTGCGATATACTAGTTTCCTTTTCCAAGCAATATCTTCTCCCCATTTTTTTATCTCGGATATACTTGGTGAGGGTAAATTATCACGCATAGAGGCAAATGGTGTCCAACTAGAGTTATTGGAACGTACAGCTGAAAGCGTCAATTGTTGCTTATCTGAAGGATAAAAATTGACTTTTAATAGATAGCTCCTATTGTCATTTTCAGAATATAAGAAACGAGATCCGTCGGGACGTTTTATGTTCTGGCTATTACGAACAGTCGTATAAAATAAGCCTTCCAGATTTTTTGCTTGATTACGTAGAAAAATTGCACCGCTCCAAATATTCTGTTTATCATTTGTATGGTAACTATATTTAGCAAATCCACCAATATTTTGATTTTCATTGAGAAAGTCGCTCGGATTTTTAGTCATAAATTTTAAGGTCCCGCCAAATCCGCCATTCCCATATTTTGCAGAAAAGCTGCCTTTATCTACCTCCACCCGACGTAGTAATTCCGGTTCTATAAATACAGATCCTTGACGATATCTTTCAAAATTTTTTTGTATACCGTCTAATTCAATACGGACATCTTCACTATCACCAAACCCCCAAATATTGATATTCTGACCTCCTGGTCTAGGTGAACCGGACATATTGACACCGGGCAAAACATTAACTAAGGCTGCGGCATTGTCGGCTTGCTGTCGGTCAATATTTTTTGTTAATAGTGTTGAACGTCCGATATCATACTGTTCATCTTGAACTAAGATGACAGGAAGATTGTCGTATTGTTGAGCGACTAATTTGCTTGTATAAAATGCAGATGAAAGCAATATAGTGATGTATGAGGTAGTCAATTTAACAAATTTATTGTGCATGATTATCGTAATTAAGGTAAATAATTGGAAGTGTAAATAATTATCATTTTAATGTAAAGGTTTTTATCTAATGTGGGGGAGTAACTATTTTTGCATAGGTTGAAAGAAAAAATTTGGCGTTAATTTTTGGAATAAGTTTAGATAAGACAATGAGTTAGCGTTAGATTTTTGAAAATGAGCAAAAATAGGTGGGAAATGCGCTATTTTTTGCATAAGTATGATCGGTTTTTAAAATGGGTTTAAAAGAATTTCGAACCCATTTTAAAATTTTAAATTAAGCTATGCCCTACGTGAACAACTTGTCCAATTATTTGTAGGTTTTGGGCTTCATCTGCAGAAATTCTAATTGGCGGATATGCCAACAAGCGATTAATCAAAAACCGCCGCTTATTATTCGATTAGCGGAAATTAACGGAACAATACAACAAGTAGCGCATCATTTTTATGGGGATTATCGCCGCGCGGAGGAATTATTGCGACTTAATCCGCAAATCCGTTACCCGAATTTTATTGATAAAAACGAGGTGTTAAAAAGCTATGCAAAATGAGAATTATCCATTTTTTAATGACGTTACGGTAAAAATCGGTGGATATGTACATAACCGTTGGAAAAGTTATGAGATTGACAGCGACTTTTTAATTCCCGCGGATGCCTTTAATTTTGAAATCGGTACGCCCTCTGATAGCACCATTATTCCGGATTTTAGCGGACAAGAAGTAGAAGTGATGATTAACGGGCAAACGGTGTTAAGCGGCATTGTCGATACTACAAGACATAGCATTAATAAAACCAACCGCACCTTTAGCCTTAATGGACGGGATAAAGCAGCCATTTTAGTGGATTGCTCAGCACCTATCACCAATGTTAAGGGGTTGACTGTATTAGAGGCGATTAAAAAGATTGTGTCGCCTCTGGGAATTCACAAGGTGGAATTGCGAGCGGAAAATAACCCGGTGTTAGATAAAGTCGATATTGATATTGGTGAAATTGCTTGGAATGCGATTATGCGCTGCGCCAATTCAGCGGGGTTACATTGTTGGTTTGATGCGCAAGGCGTGTTAATTGTTGGTGGTGCGGATTATTCTACCCCGCCGGTGGCAACGTTATGTTGCGTTAAAGCTGGCGAGAAGAATAATTTTAGCCAAGCAGAATTACTTTTTGACGTGTCGCAACAATTTAGCGAAGTGACTTTTTTAGCACAACGCCACGGGCGGTCACAAGATAATAATAAAAACGATTTGAAATGGGTATATCAAGATCCGAATGTGACATTTTATAAACCTAAAACCGTGCTTGTTCCTGATGTGGAAAATTTGGAAGCCTTAAAAAAATGGGCGAAAAAATGGATAAGTGACAGCCAACTCTCGGGCTTTACGTTAACGATTACCGTGCCTGATCACAAAACGCAACAAGGCGAGCTATGGACACCCGGACAACGGGTGCATGTCATTTGTGAGGAGTACGATATTGATGCGATTTTCTTTTTAATGGGACGTCGCTTTATGTTATCTCGCCAAGGGGGAACGCAGACACAATTGCGCTTTAAACAAGATGGTATTTGGGTACCGGATGCCTATTTTGAAAAAGCGGAAAAAGCGAAAAAACGTAAAGGCAAAAAACGTGGTAAAAGTAGCCGAGAACTGATTGCGTTAGGAGGATAAATGCGCCATTTTATGCAGCAAGTGCGTCAAGGGGCGCAACAAATCAGCGATGGCATTCGCCAAGCCTTTCGTGGAACCTTAACGTTGATCAATAGCGCGGATGATATTCAGAAAACGCAAGTGTCGGCGTTATCGGATGAAACATTACAAGATGTAGAGTTGATGCAGCAATTTGGCTTAACGTCTGTTCCTCCGGCAGGAACTGAAGCCTTAATTATTCCTGTTGGAGGAAAAACCACACATGGGATTGTGGTTGCCACCGAAAACGGGAGTTTTCGGGTAAAAAATTTAAAAAATGGCGAGGTAGCGATTTATGATCAAAGTGGCAGCACGGTGATTTTGCGCAATGGGCGGTTAATTGAAATTGATTGCGATACTTTTAAAATTAACTGTAAAACCTATCACGTCACTGCAAGCGCGGGCGCCGATTTTACCACGCCGAAATTAGAAACGTCCTCTATACTGACCGCGCAAGGGAAAATTAATGGCAATGGGGGCATGGCGGTACAGGGTGGCAATGGTGCCGCCTTTAGCGGTAGCATTACACAAACCGGCGGAGGTTTTACCACCGATAGCGATGTGGTCGCAAACGGAAAATCCCTTGTTAGCCATGTTCATACTGGCGATAGTGGCGGCACAACGCCTATTCTTCTAGTCCACGTGATGGCGGGGTGCGTCGCAAATCAATTAATATCCAGAATGGCAACTGGGATTTCATCCCGCTGCCAAACGTGAGCGAAAGCCAAGTGCAGTCATATTTTGCCAAAACCCAAGGCAAAAAATATGACTGGCTTGGTGTGCTTGGCTTAGTTTTAGGGGTAAAGCAAAAACGCAGCAAATATTTTTGTTCAGAATGGTGTTTCAATGCGATTTTCTACAGTGAAAATGGTTGGCGGTTTAGCCCGAATGATTTAGCAAAGATAGTCAAGGAGAATTGTTTTGCAAAAAGTATTTAAAGCGGCACCGTTGCCTTTTGTCGGGCAAAAATGCATGTTTTTTTAAAGCATTTTAGCCAAGTGTTATCAGACAATATCCCCAATGATGGCGAAGGCTGGACGATTGTAGATGCGTTCGGCGGCTCCGGTTTACTTTCACATACTGCTAAACACTTAAAGTCAGTCAAAACACTTGATGAGCTATTTAAGGAGGATTTTTGGAATTGCATTCGGCAAACAGATTACCCAAGCGCCGAGGGGTATTTAGAGGGTATTGACGTGGTCTGCGAAAGTTTTTTCACGCTACTGCCTAAATATAAAAATGACCCGAAAGCCTTATTCGTGCTCGATCCACCTTATTTATGCATGCAGCAAGCGAATTACAACCAAGAAAACTACTTTGATTTAATTGATTTTCTCCGACTAATTAAACTAACTCGCCCGCCATTCATGTTTTTCAGCTCAACGAAATCGGAGTTTGTGCGGTTTGTTGATACCATGATTGGGGATAAATGGAACAACTGGCGAGTATTTGAAAATTATAAGAGGTTTGTGGGTGGCAACAATGGGCGACTACTAAAATAATCGAAATATTTTGTATAAATTAGACTTTAAAACCTATGCAAAACATTTCGCGCGCTTACATGTAACTCCGGATCTTGTTCTTGAATTTGTTTTTTGTAACCTTCAAATGCCATTGCTGCGGAATATTTATAGGCGTAATCTTCACGCATTCTGAATAAATAGGCTTTTATCCACGCCACAATTAAAAATGGTAGTGAAATAGCCGCTTTAGTGATAAATTGTCCTCACAAAAATAGGTTTTCGGAATTAAAACTGGTGTGAAAACCCCAGTAGGAGATACCCGCAGTAGCAAGTAGAGAGCCTATCAAAAATCCATCCGCCCATTTCATTTTACGGTTAAAGTAGTTTGGAGTGGGAAGGTTGTCAAATTAGATTTTGTAAGTGCATGGAGAGTTGTTTAAAATCTATCGTACTGCTTGCGACTTCAACCATTGTATCATCTAATCCATGGTTTGGTTCAATTTCGATCCCTTGTAGATCAAGAGAGGTTAACATTGCGACAAGGGCTGTACGTTTATTTCCATCAGGAAATGCATGAGCTTTAGCAATAGCGACCGCATAAAGCGCGGCAATATCAAAAATATTGTCAGTGTTTTCATATAACATCCAATGATCAATTCTTGCCAACGCACTTTCAAGCTTACCTAGATTCAGTATGCCTTTGAGTCCCGGTTCGCTTGCAAAATTGTGTCATGAATAGCAATAACGAGTTCAGCGGTAATCATTTAAATGCTAATGCTTTAATTTCTTTGTTGTGGGTTCTGATGACTCGTTTTGCTGCGACTAATGCCACACGTTTTCCAGCTTCACCTTTAAGCTCAAATTTGACAGGTTGGTTATTGGTTTTCATTATTTTTCCTTATAAACATCGGTTGAAAAGAGTCTTGAGAATATCATCATACTAATCTGAAATAGTGAAGTCTGTCAATGAATCCTGTAAAAAGCCCTCACAAGGAGGGCAAAGGAGTACTAGTAGTAGCAAAATTATTCAGAACAGCATTCAGTTCTGGCTTAGCTATCCTTAAATGGTAACCGTACTATTACCCAGACCTTGGCGGAACACTAAATGCTGTTTTGAATGAAAAGTGATTTTATACTTGCCACTGTTCAAGCAATCCCATGTTATCGACTACATAGGTGTCGTATTTGGTTGATTTATGCCAAAACCAAATAACGAAAGGCAAGTTGATGTTATGAATACAAGCTTAATACTAAGTCAGGGAACACGACTATTTCATCAAGTAGTTCTTTAATGCGCTTTTCTATTGCAATAGAGCCTATATCTGCCTTGATGGCGTATTTTTGGTTTAAATCAACCGTTCCATAAAGATTATCACTTAAAATTTCCTTTTCTTCTTTGGGATAAAACTTATGAAGAATTTCTTCAATGGTGCGCCCGGCATAAATTTCAGTTTCTTCCAAAACCCAAAATACTTTCTGCATTCCTCGCATATCTTCAATTGCACGATCAATGCACTCAAGATCCTCGCTATTTCTACTATTTAGACGATGAAGATACGCGATTAAACGCGCTTGGGATTATCAACGAGATGGACGGTTTTGCTTACCTTGCCGAACTTTCTAAAAATACACCGATGGTGGCGAATACGAACGCTTATGCGGATGTGGTTCGTGATAATGCGATTAAGCGTTTTGCCTTGGCAAAAATTCAAGATTGTACGACCGCACTTTTGGATAAATCAAATTTGAGTACGGAAGATCGCTTAGATGCAATTTCAAAAATGATGAGCCAAATTGCAGGCTATGAGCGCAGCGGTAAGCAAGCTGGTTTGTGTAAAGCGGACGAGGTGGCGAGCGATTGGTTAGAGGATTGGAATGTGCGTAAAATGCAGCCTGAACGCGTGGCAGGGTTATCCGTAAGTTGCATGAAGAAGGAGAGCAAATCAAAAAAATCAGAAATGAGCTCCAGGGGATGAAAGAGGTAAAAAAATCTGATCCCTTGGCGGGGCTAAATGAGGGGTTTAATCACTTTAAAGATGAAGCGACAAATGTGATAGAGAATGTATCTGACATGACATTACGCGCCTTTGATGGGATGACGGATGCACTAACTCGTTTTGTTTTGACCGGCAAAGCGGGGTTTAAAGATTTTGCGGTGTCGGTGATTAATCAATATGTTTGTTTCATTATGTTAGCTTTTGAAAAGGAAAAATCGAATGTTATTTTTATCCATCATTTATCTATTACTGGGAGTTGCTCAATTAGTTACTGCTGGATTTTTAGTTCAAACCCTATTTGAGAGCTTTAGTCTAAAAGCTATACTAATAGCATTAACATTCATATCAGGGGTATTTCATTTATTATCCACATATACTAGTGATAGTAATCTCTAAAATAATGTGCATAGAGAAATACTTATGGCATTAATAGGATTTGCCCGGGTAAGTACTTTGGGGCAAAGTTACGAAGAATAAGTAAAGCAACTTCAAGATGTGGGCTGCTTTAAAATTTTCACCGGAAAGAACACCGGTGAAAAAAATAAAAATTGAGCAAGGCTTGATGAGTTGCTGAATTTTGTGTGCGAGAGCGATACTATTGTAGTAACTAAATTAGACCGTCTAGGACGTAGCACAAGCCAAATTTTAAACCTTTATGAAGAGCTTGAAAGACGTGGGATTGGGCTAAAAAGTCTTGATGGCGTAATTGATACAGAAAAACGCGCAGATCCATTTGATAATGGTTAAATTTGTGTTTATGGCAGCATTGGCTGAGATGGAGCACAATTTAATTCGAGAACGCACAATTAAAGGTGAAAGAGGAAAAGGCGGACGACCGAAAGCGATTACAGAAGCGCAAGAAACCACCTTTAAACGCGATATGAATAAAGGTCTTTCGCTAGCTTTACTTGCTCAAAAATATGATATATCAAAGACAACCGCCTATCGTTTAAGGCGTTCATTTAAAAATCCCCTTTAAAAGGGGATTTTTTATTATAGGCAGACAAAGTCTGCCTATAAAAACCATACGCTATGCGTATGGAATCAAAAAGCTTAAGCGTTGAGCAGAAATGAAAAATCCTCGCTATATAATGAATAAGGCTGACAACCAAAATTCAAAATATAGGAGGATAAGTTATGGCAAGTAAATCCAATGACGATTCAAGTCTATCACACACGAGATGGAACAGTAAGTATCATATTGTGTTTATTCCGAAATATCGAAGAAAGGCAATTTATGGGAAATTGCGAGTTGATATAGGAGGGATATTAAGGCAATTATGTGACTACAAAAATGTAGAAATCATAGAAGCTCATGCAATGAAAGAGCATATTCATATGCTATTAAAGATACCGCCGAAATTGGCAGTGTCGAGTTTTATGGGATATCTTAAAGGTAAATCTTCATTGATGATATTTGAACGACATGGGAATTTAAAATACAAATACGGAAATAGGCACTTTTGGGCGAAAGGCTACTATGTGAGTACGGTAGGCTTAAACACAAAAGTAGTGGAAGAATACATCAGGAATCAAGAAAAAGAAGATATGATTCAGGATAATTTATCGAAGAAAGAATATGTAGACCCCTTTAAGGGGTAAGCCATAGAGTCATTGTGCGGTTGTCGGTCTTTTCACATGCCCCTTGAGGGGCATGTGAAGTCCTAGGCCCTTATAGGGTAGCCTAAAAACCGCCCGTTTTACGGGCGGATTGTTATTCTTTATGCGGCTTTTAAAATGCTTAGTTTTTTCGTTCGTTTTTTTTCCCTAAGATTAGATTTTATTGCAGGCATAAGATCATTAAATTCTTCAATTCTAAGCATTCTAATATCTCTTACAGATGGCTCAAACCATGAAAATTCTTGAGACATATCTTGCACAACAGTAACACAAACTACAGCATCCACTGTACTATCACCGAAATAAACAGCGCCTTGCTGACGAGAAAAACCATAGTCAGACAAAAAACTAGCGACATCTTCATAAGCATTGCGCCATGAAGATGGCGAGTAGTTCTTTTCAAGCTCCTTGGTATTAAAATCAAAAGTAATCGCATACATAAGTATTCTCCTATATATTTGATATATAGTATATTAAATAACATTAAAAACTAAAATAAATATTTGTAAAAATATTTATTTTTTTGTAAGAAAAACATCTTCTATTTCTTCTTTTCGTTTATAGAAATAATCAAACATGACTTCAAAAACAAAATCGGGGACAGGACGAGATTTATTATTGCCTTTTTTTCTCTGCCAACAATTTACTTGAGATGGAGTTATAGTATGACCATATTCCGCCATAAAATCAACAAATGCCGGAATATCATGAGAGAAAGGCGTAAGCCGAAATAACTTTGCAAAAATTGTATTTTTATCCATAGTAATAAAGAACATAATTAGATTTCTCTTGATTATACGCCTTTAAAATCGCCCTATAAACAACTAAACAACTAAACAACTAAACAACTAAACAACTAAACAACTAAACAACTAAACAACGAATAGGCGATTTATTATTTTTTTATAATCCCTATCAGCATTTTCTAAATTTCAACAAAATGCGCGCCATACAAGCGAGATAAAGCCCATTTGATAAATAACTTTAATCATTTGTAATCGTTTTAAAGCCCATTTTTCAGAAAAGACTGTTTTTGTTTGATTAAATTCATCACTCCCCATTTCATCAGAAATGGACTCAATAAAATCATCAAAATCATAACCATCTACTGAAATAATCCTATTATCGTTGTTGTAACGAACTTCATTCACGTTTGCAAGTGTTCCACGATCATTTAAACCGCCGTTTTTTTTCGTACCATTCTTGAGCTGTTTTTTCAGACTTAAATACACGACCGCCAATATCGGTTCCCGCATAATGATTATCCGCTACCTCAAAAATATCGCCCGGAATATGCATCAATCCCTCACGCCCGACACGAAACGTAATGGTTTCTCTTTCCCGTTTTTCCGTCTCTAAAATCCAGCGTCCGGTACGATAAGCCTGTCCTCTTGAAGTACAACCAAAAGCAGTGACCTTTTTCACATTTAAACCATGTTTACGAATTAATTCGTCATCTGACACATATTCAATTTTCTTCTGATAAAAATCGGATTTATCCAAATATTCCACATGGACCGCATTATGACGGGATTTTAACGCCGAATATTGACGCGTAAATTCGCCATTCACCACGTTCGCGTTGGTATAAATCCAAACCGGATCGGCGGGTCTATCTTGAATAACCGTTAATTCGGTTCCCGTCCAAACAGGAATAGCGCGAAAGATCGAACAAATATCATTAATTAACTCATAAGCCGATTTTTGCTCGGTCAGCCACGCATTACACGTAAAGCGCGGTTCTTTATTGCCAAAACCATCCGGAACAAGTTGATCACAATATTGCGCCACATTATACAGCGCCCATTTATCCATATGGATTTCGCCCAACCGTTGCCCTAAGCCATAGCGTTTATTGGTCAAAATATCAAGCAACACCCACGCCGGATTATCAGACCAAGCAATTTTAAATGTCCCATCCCACAACCCGTCATATTGACGAGTTACCGGATCGTAGTTACTCGGCACGCGAAGTTTAATCCCCCTAATCTCATAGTTACGTTGTGGAATAGCATTAAAATATTCACTATCGAACATAATGCCGACCAGC